>JACDGV010000028.1 GCA_013821425.1 Nitrosospira sp.
TGACGAATGGTAGCTGCGATGCGTTCTCCGAGTTTTATGTAGAGCTTAACCGCTCGGATGCGATCTTCGTGTGAATACATGGACTACCTCCAAGTAGTCCAAGTTTTCCGCCGCATCCCCAGATTGCCGATTGAAAACTGATACACCGATTTGAGAAGATGGCCGTATTTTGGAAGCGGCCGTGATTACAGACGAGGTGTATGTGGAAGTTGAATTATTGAGGAAGCATGGCATGAGTTTGCGCAAGATTGCCGAAGAGGTGGGGTGCGCAGTGAACACCGTACGCAGCCACCTGGAAGCCGATACGTGGCCCAAATGCAGGCAACAAATCGCGCGTGACCAGGCTATCAACATTTGAGGATTACTTGCGGGAACGTCAGGCGGCAGCTCATTCGGCGTGGATTCCGGCGACAGTGTTATTGCGCGAGATTGTGGCGCTGGGCTATACCGGAAGCCGTCAAACAACGTACCCCATCCCCCCGACCTTGAATAGATATTTTCCTGGCGCGCTTTCGCTTCGTTGAATTCGTTGAGTTCACACAACAATAGCCTTAATCTCCTCTTTGTGATACATTGAATACATGCATTCAAAGGAGAATAATTTATGGCAACTTCAATCCGCCTTGATCCTAATGTGGAGCAAAGATTAGACCGGCTTGCCAAGCAAACTAACCGCACTAAAGCTTACTACTTGCGTGAGCTGGTCAATAAAGGCTTGGAAGATATGGAAGATTACTACCTGGCTGACGCAACGATGGAACGCATTTGCAGGGGTGAAGAGCGCACTTACACGTTAGAAGAAGTGGAGCGGGCTCTTGGTTTGGAAGATTGAATTAACAGAAACAGCCGCAAAGCAACTCGGCAAGCTCGATAAAAGCCAGGCGAAACGTATTAGAGAATTTCTACGTGATCTGGCAAAACTTAAGGACTCCCGCAGCAAAGGTAAGGCCCTAATGGGCCCCCGACTTGGTGATTTTTGGCGATACCGTATTGGTGACTATCGAATCATCTGTGACATCCAAGATACTCGACTCTGCGTTCTCGTAATTGAGATTGGTATTCGGGGCAATGTTTACCGATAGCTCGTACATATTTTACGTGCGCCGCTTCATCAGTTATGGGACTTTTTTACGGCCATTAAGGCGAGCTTTCGTGCATCTCGAGAGGAGAACAGTACTTGATCTTTCTTGTCATCGAGCACCATGCGATAGTCTGGCAAGGTGTCAGCCTGATAATTCCACGCAATGTACGCTGAAACTCGAATAGGGCCGACTTGCTTCCATTTCTCTTGTAACAGATCAACACCAATTACATGGCTATTCGAGTGGAGTGCTACAGCGGCTATCGCGGCGAACAGGAGCCGCGTGCGTTCTGGCTCGGCGAGCGCCGGCTGGAGGTGCGCTCGCTGGCCGATCGGTGGTCCGCGCCAGAGCAGCGCTGGTTCAAAGTCGATGCGGATGATGGAAACCTATACGTGCTTCGGCATGACGAGGCAAGTGGCGACTGGGAAATCGCCGCGTACCGGGCCGCATATCGCGTATCACGTTGAGGAGCTTGACCAGGACAACCCCATCCCCGGCAGGCACCATTGAAGTATGTCCTGCCAAGCAGGAACTGGCAGGAATGGCAGCAGTCCTGTTTGTAGCCCGGGCCGCGAAAGGGATCTATTCGCATCCGCATTTTTCGCCCCCCAATTATTCTATCTGAAGCGGAAAACCTCTAGCACGACCATGGCTTCGGGCGGCAAGCAAGAAAAGCGGGGGGCGCAATGGAATGAAACTATCTTGTCGAAGACTGCGTCAGGCGTGCAAGACGACCCCGAGTTGCGAGCCTCACATGATCGGCGGCTGGAAAGAAACCACTATCGTGAAATTCCCTCTAATTGTCGCCGCACAATCTGATTGAGGTCATTAGTGGCGAGTTCAGCCGTGCAGCTTCCACTTCCGGTTCTAGCTCTTTCCCCTAAAACATTCGCTGCCACGCTGCAAACCTCGGCTGCCACATTCACCGGGATCTGAACTGTTTTTGGAATTTGAGCGGCCTCAACATTTATGCGCTCCGCAATAAGATTCGCAACGTTGCTGATATCAACGTTAACCAGTCCCGGACTCTCTTCAGCGATAGCTGCCGGTGCCATACTGAATATAGCGGCGGAGCCGATTGCTGTTAACACTATTCTGATATTTTTCATTCCGATACTCCTCTAATCAATGGAAGGACCGGGCTACCCCTGGTATTTGAACCCGAGCTGATTATCAGGCGGCCGGCGACTGAGCCCCCTGTCGGCAAGACAGGATTACTGGATTTTTATATGGCATTTTCCGTACGCTGCCGCACGGAGCAGCACACGGTGCGAGACGCCGGGCTAGTCGTCGTGATTGATTACCAGATTAGCTGGCGAGGCGGCAACGGTTGCTGACTGATAATATATTTCGCTAGCCGCCTCGAATCCCGAATCGATCCCGAACATAAGCCACATGGAGCCGCCGGCGTCACTGGTAGCCTTGAGCAAAGTGGAACTGGCGAGGGTTTTCGACTCAAAAACCGGACGATCGCAATCGGTATTTGTACCAGCGATGTCGCCAAGGGCGATAGCGTCCTTCCCGGAGTTGACCTGTTCGCCCTTATCGATGTTCATCCGATACTCGCCATCAACCAGTATTGTCAAAGGCTCGATTGGAGTCGCTCCCGCCTTCAGGGTAACTGACTCTCCCGGTGGGCCTCCGACGCCGACGCACCCGGCAGGAGCATCGGTAAGGAATGTCACGCTGAAATTCAGCAAATAGTCATGGTTTGGCAGGAATCCGGGGAATTTCTTCTTTATGTAGATGAAAAGGTCATCGCTGCGGTTCGTGCCGGAGGTGTACAGCCCGTTGCCTGCAAAAGGTTCAGGCAGGCGGCGTGTCTCCACAATGACGTCGTCCGGTTGGGTGTCTGGCGCATAATCCGCGTATCCGCCGGCCCAGTCCGTCGAGGTGCCACTAAAATCCATATCGATCTTGAGCGGCGTTGTCTCCTCCTTTACCGGCCCATTACATCCGGGCAAGAGAAACGCCACCAAAGCGATGGAGAGCAGGGGATTCCTTGTATTCATATTGATTGCCTTCTGCTGGAGAAAAATACATCTCCTGGCTGACAGTTCCGGGAAATGCGCGGACAGTAATAGTAGCCGTATGGCGTCAACCGTTTTTTTTCTGTCTCAGTCGCCTGCCTCGCTGCCTTTCCCGCCCGCGGGCCAGGTGGCCAAGCCCGATGCCGCCGGCAAGTAGCAGTTGCGATACATGCTGAACCACAGGCCGATACTATGCTTATGGGCTTCTTCGTCGAAGGAGCCGTGCGCTTCGTACGAACCCGGCACAGGCTGCCACAGGTTTGCCGGCCGCCCGTCCGGAATCGGTTCATTTGTTTGCTGGCCTTTGATGCCGGTGAGAGCGAGATATCGGTCAAACAGTCCCGGCGCCAGCTTGGCGGCAATAATGGTAAGCATGGACGGGCTGCCGACATGGACTTCACGCCGGCGCGCATGGGCCGCCCAGACAATCGCTCGCGCCGCGACTTCCGGCTGGAAATACCTGCCCATTGGCTTCGGATGGCAAGACAAGGTGGTCTTGCACCATTCGAATTGTGGCGTGTTTATTCCCGGCATTTCCAGGCTCGTGATGTGCACCTTGCTTTTGTCATGCAGCAGTTCGGTGCGCACTGAATCCGTAAATCCCTTGATTGCGTGCTTGGCGCCGCAATAGGGCGACTGCAGCGGGATCGAGCGATATGCCAGCGCGGAGGAAACCTGCACTACCGTTCCCCGGTTGCGGGGGCGCATGCGTTTCAGGGCCGCCATGGTGCCCCACACGAAACCATGATAAGTCACGTCGGTCACGCGTTTATAGTCCGCGGGCGATATCTGGTCGAGCGGTGCGAGGATGGTTGTCATCGCGTTGTTGACCCAGATATCGATTGGCCCGAGCTCCTGCTCGGTTCGGTCCGCAGCCGCTTCCACCTGCGCGGCATCCGCCACGTCGGTGGGAATGGCGATTGCCTTCCCGCCCCGCTGTTCGACTTCGCGTCTTGTTTCTTCGAGGCGCTGCTCGTCACGAGCAAGCAAGGCCACATGTGCGCCACGCTGGGCAAACGCGCGGGCGGCGGCACGTCCAATACCGGCGTTTGCACCCGTGATAACGACCACTTCAGGGGTGTGAACCATGGCGTCCTCCATTCCAAGAAAACGGCTATTGACCGCAAGTGAGCATCAGACCAGCCTTCGCTTTTTTCGACAAAAACGGAGGGGTTTGCGATAAATGCTTTCCGACAGGCTGCAAAACTTTCCGGGCAGCTTTTCAAACAAACAGCTTGGAGCGGGTGCCGCATTTGGCCTTTGCGTCATCCATCACTGCTTTCATGTGCTTGGAATGCGAAAACACAAGCGGGATATTCCCAAGCGCTGCCCCCGTGCGCGGGTCAGCTTCTTCCGGATAAACTCCAAGCTGACCAAATGCGACATCTACCTTGTCCAGCATCTGTTCTGCTTCGTTAACCTCGCCGATACGGGCGAGCACGGAAGCCAGCCAGAAGGTACACGGCAGGAATGCACCCTCGGTACCTTCAAGCGGCATGTCTGGATATCCCAGGCTGCGCGGATGGAAGCGCCAGACAAGGCTGTCCCGCTCAAGATGTGTGCGGATCGCGGCGACCGTTGAGATGATTCGGGGGTGCCTGGGATAAGCCCGGATTCCGCGTTAACTCGTTAACTCATTAACTCTTGTAAGACGCCTGGCGTGTTTGCTGTGGCGTAGTCAGAAATCCACCAGCGAGCGAAAGCTTGAGGGCCATGGCCGCTCGCCTAGCCAAGGTACGGGAGCGGCTTTATAGCACAGGCCCCCACTACCATGTGGATATTGCATGGGCCGTACCCGGTATGACGAGTCTCAGACTCTCAGACTCTCAGCGCAACCCCAGGAAACTTAAAATAGCGATAACAATCACAATTGCACCAACCCACCAGATAATGCTGTTCATGGTAACTCTCCTTGAATATCCTGTTGTCGATTTGAAATTCCACCCCGCTGATTCTCAGCTTGCATCCTCCCCCTGCCGGCCTTTTTTTTCTGCTCGGCAGCACACATAGCGCCGTAAAAGAATAGCTCGCGGTTTTATCGCGGGAACCCGCATCTATGAAACCAATGAATCCGTAGATTGACGTTATGGGTATTGAAAAAGGAGAGAAAGGGGGGAAATAAAAGCTGGCAATCCGACAAAGGCGTTCTCAGGAGCCGACCACAGTATGATCTGCAGGCTATTCGCGCAGAACAGCTTTCAGTCTATCCGCAGCTTGGCGTGCCGCTTGATGAGTTTGCTCCCCGCGATGTGAGACGGGTGATTGTCGGTGATTATGAGCTGCGTTACGAACTAACCCCTGTGACCCTGATTTATATCCTTCGAGTGTGGCATGCCCGGGAGGACCGATAAATGACGCAGGCGTTGATGACGTAATTGGGGGCAGCGCTCCTGCCTCCAGTGTCACGCGCCCACCCCTGACGCGGACAAACCCTTCATCGATTCATCACTGCCAACCAGCCGGTATCGTGAGGCGCGCACATAAACATCTCACGCCGGGAAGCTCAAACAGCGATAACACCAATACCTAAGTTGACGTTACGGGACATTTTGGTTACATTGCACATCACAGAACGAATGTTCTGGGTTGTGTAAAACGACCAGTGGACCAGTTCGCGCAGAGGGTGCGTGGCCTGGCGGAATTCCGTATCAGGAGCGAACTTGAACGATCTGGTGGAACTCGCCCGGGAGCGGGGCGTTGTTGTGGCGGAGCCTGGCAGTGTGAGGGATCTGGTGCCCGCGCTCAAACGCCGTCACGCCCGGCGTATCACGGGTGAGCTTGTTATCCCGGCGCGCGCGGCTCGCCATGCCGCGTTCCCGGCCGAACTTGATTCCCGCATTGCGGAAGGTCTGGTACAGCGAGGCATTACGCAGCTCTACAGCCATCAGCGCGAAGCGTGGGATTACATCACGCAGGGCGAGCATGTTGTCATCGTCACGCCTACGGCATCCGGCAAGACGCTTTGCTACAACCTGCCGGTGATCCAGTCGGCCATACAGGACCGCTCGAAAGCGCTCTATCTTTTTCCCACCAAGGCGCTGGCCCAGGATCAGGTAACGGAGCTGCTGGAGCTCAACCAGGCGGGAAATCTTGGCGTCCGGGCTTACACCTTCGATGGCGACACACCGGGCGATGCGCGTAAAGCGGTGCGGACGCACGGGGACATCGTCATCTCCAACCCGGACATGCTGCATCAGGCTATCCTGCCGCATCACACCAAATGGGCGCAGTTCTTCGAGAACCTGAAATTCGTGGTCATAGACGAGATGCATACCTACCGGGGCGTGTTCGGTTCTCATGTCGCCAACGTCATCCGCCGCCTGAACCGTGTCTGCGCCTTCTATGGAGTTAGACCCACCTATATTTTCTGCTCGGCGACAATCGCCAATCCGGGCCAGCTCGCCAGCGGGCTTCTCGGGGCTCCGGTCGCGGTGATAGACCAGTCCGGGGCTCCGGCGGGCGAGAAGCACCTGCTGTTCTGGAATCCCCCGCTGATCAACGCCGACCTCGGGCTGCGCGCCTCTGCCCGCTCGCAGACCATGCGCATTGCCCGCAGCGCCATCAAGGCGGGACTGAAAACCATTGTGTTCGCCAATACCCGGCTTATGGTGGAAGTGCTGACCAAGTACCTGAAGGATGTGTTCGACAGCGATCCGCGACAGGCTCCGCGCGTTGCCGCTTATCGCGGCGGCTACCTGCCCACGGAACGGCGCGACACCGCCACCCGGCTGCGCGGCGGGCGGCTCGATTGCGTGGTGGCAACCAATGCGCTGGAGCTGGGAGTCGATATCGGCGCGCTGGACGTGTGCCTGCTCAATGGCTTTCCCGGCACCATTGCGGGCACATGGCAACGGCTGGGCCGGGCAGGGCGGCGCAACCGGCCTGCACTGGGGGTGCTGATCGCCACCAGCGACCCGCTGGACCAATACATTATTCGCAACCCCGAATTCTTCACTGGAGCATCGCCCGAACGCGGATGCATCGATCCCGACCAGTTGCTGATCCTGATGGATCATATCCGCTGTGCTGCGTTTGAACTGCCGTTTCAGGACGACGAGCGCTTTGGCAAGGAGCCGCTGGCCGAGATGCTCGGTTACCTGGAAGCGCAGGGCTTGCTGCACCACGAGGCGAAGCGGTGGCACTGGATGGCGGACAGCTATCCCGCCAGCAGTGTCAGCCTGCGCTCGGTTGCGGACGGTAATTTTGTGGTGGTGGATGTGACCGGCGGCAAGCAGGACATCATTGCTGAAGTCGATTATTCCAGCGCCGCATTCACCCTGTACGAGGGGGCGATCTACCTCATCCAGGCGAACCCGTGGCAAGTGGAGAAGCTGGACTGGGAAGGGCGCAAGGCCTTTGTGACCCGGACGCGGGCCGATTATTATACCGACGCCATAGACTATACCCGGCTCAAGATCCTGGACTGCTTTGAAGAAGACAACCAGGAAGACAAATCGGACAAGGGCGAAGGCGAGCAGGCCAGGCAACCGAATGGACCCGGCGGGCTGTGCAGCCGTGGCGAAGTGCACGTGGTGCGCCGTGTGGCAGGATACAAGAAGATACGCTACTACACTCACGAAAACGTGGGGTACGGCAAGGTCAACCTGCCGGACCACGAGATGCATACCACGGCGGTATGGTGGCAAGTGAGTCCGGATGCGCTGGAAGCCGCGTTTCACTCGCGCTGGCAGGCGCTGGACGGCTTCCTCGGCGCGGCGTACGCCCTGCATCACGTTGCGGCCTTGTTGACGCTGTCGGAACGGCATGATCTCGGAAGAGCAGTAGGCGATGGCGGGGGAACCTGGTTTGCCGGCATGGACCAGAACGGCCGGGGGAATCCCAAAGACATATCCGGCGAAACGGTTGAGATCAATGACAGGCAATTCGTTCCCACCGTTTTCCTGTATGACAACTACGCGGGGGGCATCGGGCTTTCCACGCCGCTATTCGACCTGCGCCAAGAAATTGTTTCAAGGACAATTGAGCTGGTGGGGGACTGCGGCTGCCAGTCCGGCTGCCCCTCATGCGTCGGCCCGGTCCTTGCCTCGGATGAGAGTTTGGGCTATGCACCGAAGCAAGCCGCCCTGGCCGTCCTGGACCTGATCTCGCAACGGGGCGGGAGCCCCGGTCAAGCCCGCACACTGGATGCGGAGATGCCATGACCTTGGCCCAGCGTCTGGCCCTGCTCAAGGGCGACAAGGCTGCCAGAGGCGGAGAGGGGCAAAAGAGCGTGCCTCAACCTCAGGTCGGCAGCCCGTCCAACGGCGGGGCAGGCGGAGCGGTCAATGCGCCTACTGGGCTAAATGGGCTGAACGCGGCAAGGGCGCCGCATGAGCCCGCCGGGCCGGTTTCTCCGATTTCCCCGATTCCCTCGATGCCTTTGAACGTTCGCCTGCAGCGCCTCGGCAGCCTTGGGGGCAGCGGCAATTCCCGCAATCCGGCCACGCGGGCGAAGCGCATGGATGCCGAAGTTGCGGCCCGCCTGCGCGGGGAAGTCGCCGCGCCGGGCGTGATCCAGGTGAGCCAGACGATTCCCCTTGCTAGCCGGCATGGCAAGGTTGCGTTTTCCGCCCTGGCCGGTGTTTCGCTCGGGGTCCTCGGCTTGCCTCACCAGGCAGCGGAACCACCGCTGGATGGGTTGCTGTTTCTGGATACCGAAACCACCGGCCTTGCCGGTGGCACCGGCACTTTGCCATTCATGGTGTGTCTGGCGCGAATTCAGGGGGATCGCTTGCAGCTGGCGCAATGGATTCTGACCGGGTTCGCGGGGGAGGGTGCATTGCTGGAGATAGTCTCTGGCTGGATCGAGCCCGCATCCCGGCTGGTTTCCTACAATGGCAAGAGCTTCGATGTGCCGCTTCTTGCCACGCGCTACCGGCTGGCGCGACGGACGGATCCGTTTACCGATAAGGGTCATATCGATCTGCTGCATCTTACCCGCCGCGCCTGCGGGCAAGGTTGGGAAGATTGCCGCTTGCAGACGGCAGAGCAACGGCTGCTGGGATTCATCCGGGAGAACGATTTCCCCAGCTATCTCATCCCCCAGGCCTGGGGCGACTTTGTGAGGGGCGGCGGCACGGAATCGTTATGCGCCATTGCCGAACACAACCGGCTCGATGTGCTGTCGCTGGCGGCGCTGCTGGCAATGCTTGCCAGAATCTATGCGGAACCCGGCCATGAAGCAGCGGATGCCTTCCGGATCGCGCAGGTTCACGCCCGTCGGGGCCACCCGCAGCATGCCATCGAGCATCTAAGCAGTGCCAGCCGTCGGAGTGTCTTGGATGAGGCGGGGCTTTTATTCCTGGCGAGATTGCACCGGCTTCAACGGCAGGAGGAAAAGGCACTCGCCATCTGGCACCAGCTCAGGGAGAACAGCTGTATTGCCGGGATTGAAGCCCTGGCCAAATACCATGAGCATGTGACGCGCGAGCTGGAGGCTGCGCTCGAACTCGCGGACGAATTGTCACGGCTGGAACCGGAGAACCAACTCCATAACAAGCGCCAGGGGCGACTCCGCCGGCGGCTGGAAAAGCTGCAGGTAAAGAACAGCCCGCTTTCGTAGCCCCGCTATCCTTGCTGTGTCATGTTACCTGCCGGGCTTATCCGTGGCATATCACTCGGGATCATCCTGCGGCTCCACCGGAGGAACCTGCTCCCATCCATCCGGACATTCCTGCACTTGGGGGTAGTAACCCTCCGATGCCCGGCAATAATGCCAATAGCTGGATTGTGGCGCGGGAGCAGGTTGCGCGGTGTCACCCCGTTGAATGTATACCGGCGGCGGAGCGGGCTGGACGACTCTCGGTGGATAACCGTAATAAGGGGACGGATAATAAGGGGCGCCGAAGCCGAAACCGAAAGTAGGCCCCCATCCCGGTCCCCATCCCGGTCCCCAACCCCATCCGCCATAGTGGTGATGATGCTGGCCTCTTCCGTGCCTGTGTCCGCGATCGTGCCCATCTTTATCCCCGTCATCGCCCCCATCGTGCTCTTCCCCTTCGCCGCCATCCTCGCCGTCTTCATCAAACCCGCCGTCATCGCCGCCGCCGTCGAACCCGCCGTCATCCCCTCCTCCGTCATCGCCATCGAACGCCCATCCGGGGCCGGTAGCAACAAGTCCCAGCAGGGCAGCAAAAAAGCAGGCAAGTCCCGATGATCTGATTCTTTTCACGTTGCCTCTCCAGTCGTGAGGGATGTCCAGTGCGATTGCCGAGATTGCTAAGACAGGCAGAGGATTGGAAAATTCTATTCCTGCACTAAATTCGGGGGGGTGCGCGGGGACCTGCCGTTGATTGCACAGCCCTGCATGGAAGGGTGCCCCGTCGTCTTCGGGGGACGCAACTCGTACTGAGTCCCTCACCATGCTTGCGCTCAACGGTACGAAGGCAAGGCTTCGAGACAGGCAATCAGGAATATTGGTAAATCGTACTAGCACCTTCGTCCAATGGCGGAACTGGCTGAAATCCGTAAGATGCAATCCTAGGAAGTGGGCTGCGGATGTCCACCCGTCTCGACGCCACCATCATTTTTTTACCTTTTAGGTTGCCATGAATTCCCCGGAGCTACAGCAAAAAGCTTTCCTGCTCCTGTTGATAGCCGTGTCCCTGGCATTTGTCTGGATCCTGCTGCCATTCTACGGCGCAGTGTTCTGGGGCGCCGTTCTCGCCATTATCTTTACGCCTTTCTACCGGCGCTTGCTGGTCACCATGCACAAGCGTCAAAACCTGGCTGCATTCACCACGTTGTTGCTCTGCGTGGTCATGGTAATACTTCCGGTTACTCTTTTATCGCTTTCGCTGCTGCAGGAGGGACAAGCCTTTTACCAGAAAGTCCAGTCGGGAGAGCTCCACTTTGGAGCCTATTTCCAGCAGGCCATTAGTATCTTGCCCCAGTGGATGGTGCATTTCCTCGGCAGCGTCGGGTTGGCAAATTTTGCGGAACTAAAGGATACGTTATCAAACGGTGCCGCAAAGGAAAGCCAGTTCATCGCGGCCGAAGGGATCAGGATTGGGCAGAATACGTTCGAGTTCATGATCAGCTTCGCCATCATGCTGTATCTGCTTTTCTTCCTGTTGCGAGACGGCGGTCTTTTGTTCGAGAGAATAAGGGGAGCAATTCCCCTTAGCCCTGAACACAAGCGGCACCTGTTCGACAAGTTCGCCACGGTCGTCCGTGCCACTGTCAAGGGCAACCTTGTCATCGCCGCCCTGCAGGGCACGTTAGGGGGGTTGATATTCTGGTTTCTCGGTATTCCGGGGGCAGTGTTATGGGGAACCGTAATGGCGTTCCTTTCGCTGGTTCCCGCTATCGGGGCAGCATTGATCTGGGCGCCAGTGGCGTTCTATTTCCTGCTTACAGGCGCTCTCCAGGAAGGCGTGACACTGATCCTCTTTGGCGTGCTCGTGATCGGACTGGTCGATAACATCCTGCGGCCCATACTTGTGGGTAACGACACGCAGATTCCGGATTACGTGATTTTAATCTCAACGCTTGGGGGGATGGTTCTCTTCGGCATCACGGGGTTCGTCATTGGTCCGGTGATCGCCGCATTGTTCATTGCAGCGTGGGATCTCTTTGCTTCCTCCAGGCAGGTGGAACGATGACAGGCAGAACGCTCGAGGCCATGAATCATCTTTCCTTGAATACCGATCCGGCTCTCCCTTGCGCCATTCCTGCGCGCGTGGCCGCGAAGTTGAACCGCATGGCGGGAAAATACGCAATAGCGGTCCTTGCCGTGGTGCTGGCCGGCTGTGGTTCGCTGCCAATGCCCGATAGGGCGAAACTCGCGAATCCTGTCGTACAGATGGAGGGCTCGCAGGGAACGCTTTCTACCGCCCGAAGCGCGCGCATTCTGGAACGGCGTGAAACCGGCAGCGTCGAGACCAGTATTTTTACCAGGCACCTCAAGGATATGGAGGGCATAGCCGGCAGCCCGCTGGTGACAGGCAACAAAGTCACGCTGCTGCTTGACGGCCCCGTCACCTACCAATCGATGTATGACGCGATACAAGGCGCCAAAGACAGTATCAACATGGAAACCTATAATATCGAAGATGACGAGGTTGGACGACGCTTCGCCGAGGCCTTGATCGAGAAGCAAAAAAAAGGTGTGCAGGTCAATTTCATATACGATAGCGTGGGATCGGGCAATACCCCCGGAGCATTCTTCAAGTCTTTGGCGGATAGTGGCGTCAATGTCCTTGAGTTCAATCCCATTAATCCCCTGCTACTTCGGAAGAAGTGGGAGGCGGGCCGTGACCACCGCAAGTTGCTGGTCGTTGATGGAAAGATCGCCTTTCTCGGCGGGGTAAACATTAACAGTGTATATTCCAGCGGCTCATTCAGGTCACAGCCGCGTACCAGGGGCACGCAACCGTGGCGCGACACCCATTTGCGTGTTGAAGGGCCCGTCGTGGCGGAATTCCAGCAATTGTTTCTGGCCACCTGGCAGAAGCAGAAGGGTAAACAGCTAAACACAGAGTCATTTTTTCCCAAACAGGAGAGCAGGGGCAGCGCCCTGGTTCGTGCCATCGGCAGTTCGCCCGGCGAGCCCTACAACGCCATATATGTGACGCTCCTGTCCGCCATTGATAGCGCTGAAACCTATGCCTACGTTACCACCGCATACTTTGTGCCCGACGAACGTTTACTGGCTGCGTTAAAAGGTGCCGCCCGGCGTGATGTCGATGTGCGGCTGCTGTTGCCGGACAAGACGGATTGGAATCTGGTGTCTCATGCGTCGCACTCCTACTACGACGAATTACTAAGTTCCGGGGTCAAGATTTATGAGCGCCAGGAAGCCTTGTTGCATGCCAAAACCGCGCTTATCGACGGGGTATGGACTACAATAGGCTCGACAAATCTTGACTGGCTTAGCCTGGCCTATAATCAGGAAATCAACGCCGTCATTCTTGGGCAAGAGTTCGGCGCCGAGATGAAGGCCATGCTCGACAAGGACATTGAATCTTCCCGGCGTATCACGCTTGAACAGTGGCGGCAGCGTTCGATTGTGATGCGTTTAAAAGAATTGGGTGCACGGTTATTAGCTCGGCTGCTTTAATCAATCCCCCAAATGGCGGATGTAGAGGCTTGGCGATTACTTTCCGGGAGGGATGATGCATCAGCTAGTGCTTTTGGCGCGCAGCCGCACTACGAGCTTGCTCAATTCACGCAGCCACAGCACCGAACTCGCCACCAGCGCGCAAAATAGCCAGTCGTCCAGGCTGAGGCTCACGGTCGAAAACGCCTTTTGCAGAAAAGGCGTGTAGACCACCGCAAACTGCAGCAGTAGCGATAGCGCAATCGTGGCCCACAGCCACTTGTTGGAGAACAGCGCGACGAATGCGCTCTGCTCGTCCGATCGCGCGTTGAAGACATTGAAGAGGTTGAACAGCACCAGCGTGGTGAACGCCATCGTCTGGGCATAGCGCATGCTGCCGGAGCCTTCTATGAAACCTCCCGGCAGGCTGGCATCCAGCACCAGCAGTGTCCCGGCCCCCATGATCACGCCGACGAAGGCGATGCCGGACCACATTCGCGGCGTGATCACGCCTTCGCCTTTGGCGCGAGGAGGGTGGCGCATGATGTCCGGGTCGGGCGGGTCGACGCCCAGCGCGAGCGCCGGCGCGCCATCCGTCACCAGGTTGATCCACAGGAGCTGCGTCGCCAGCAACGGCAGCACGATCAACTGGTCTTCCGCGTGCAGCCCGATGGCGCTCGCCATCAGCACGCCGAAGAAAACCGCCAGCACCTCGCCAATGTTCGATGAAAGCAGATAGCGCAGGAATTTTCGGATATTGGAGAAAATGGCGCGCCCTTCTTCGGCCGCCGCGACGATTGAAGCGAAATTGTCGTCGGTAAGCACCATGTCGGCGGCTTCCTTGGAAACGTCCGTTCCCGTCATTCCCATTGCCACGCCAATGTCTGCCGTCTTCAGGGCCGGTGCGTCGTTCACCCCGTCGCCTGTCATCGCCACCACCTGGCCTCCACGCTGCAGTGCCTTGACGATCCTCAGCTTGTGTTCGGGACTGACGCGCGCGTAAACGGACACTTCCTTTACTGTCTCGTCAAGCGCTTCGTCCGAAAGCTTCTCCAGTTCCGCGCCGGTAACCGCCCGCCCGTTTTCGACTATACCGAGCTTGGCGGCAATCACGGCCGCGGTGATGGGGTGATCGCCCGTTATCATTATGGAGCGTATCCCCGCCGTTATTGCTCGCGAGACGGCCTCTTTCGCTTCTTCCCGCGGTGGATCGATCATGCCGATCAACCCGGCGAAGACGAGATCCTGCTCGACGCTTTCGTCAATTGTGTCGAGCGCGTCAGCGGGTAGGGAGCGGTAGGCAACGCCCAGTGAGCGCAACGCTTCGGCCGCCAGTTCTTCATTCGCCTTTAAAATCCCGGCACGGCGCTGCGCTGTCAGGGGTTTTTCCTCTCCCCCCACCAACTCGGACGAGCAGCGCCCAAGCAACAGGTCCGGCGCCCCTTTCGTGAATACAAGCAGGCGCCCCCTCCTTTCGGCGTCGGTATGGATGGTGGTCATCAGCTTGCGCTCCGAAGTGAAGGGCACTTCTCCGACGCGTTCGAAGCGCGCCTCCAGCGCTTCCGCTCCCAGCCCCGCCTTGCGCGCGGCAACGATGAGCGCCGCTTCGGTCGGATCGCCCCGAACCGTCCAGCCCCCATCCTGCTCCTGCAACATAGCATTATTGGCGCGCTCGGCCACGGCAAGCGCCCGTTCCAGCTCTATTCCAAGGGCGCCCGAAATCAACCCATTTTCGCCTCCAGACGTGCCATCCGGGGCTTCTGCGCCTCCATCCCGGCGCACTTCGCCTTCCGGGGCATATCCCGTGCCGCTTATTGTTATGCGGCCGCTCGCGGTCACGACCGCGCGCACTGTCATCTCGTTCCTGGTCAGGGTGCCTGTTTTATCAGAGGCAATGACGGTAGCGGAGCCCAGGGTTTCAACCGCCGGAAGGTTTCGCACGACTGCGTTTCTGCGCGCCATGCGCTGAACGCCGAGGGAAAGGACGGCTGTCACTACGGCCGGCAATCCCTCCGGTATTGCGGCGACAGCCAGTGCCACCCCCAGAATAAGCGCATCGAAAGCCGCAGTGAACGTGCTGACATTCCCCACGAGCATAATGGTTGCGATCATGATCGCCGCGATGATGACAACGATTATTCCCAACAGCTTGCCCACGCGTGCGAGCTCCTTTTGCAGCGGGGTGATTTCTTTCGGCGTTTCATCCAGCATCCCGGCGATGCGTCCCATCTGGGTGTGCATCCCTGTCGCGACCACCACTGCCCGTCCTCGCCCGGAGGTGGCGGCGGTGCCGCTGAAGACCATGTTGTGCCGGTCGCCCAGTTCCGCTTCCCCGGTGATCGCAAGCGTATCTTTCGATACCGGCACGCTCTCGCCGGTGAGAGCGGCCTCCGCCGTTCGCAGCGCAGTCGATTGAATCACCCGGGCGTCGGCGGGAATGGTGCTTCCCTCCTCGATCAGCACGATATCGCCGGGGACGAGTTCGGCCCCGGCGATATTTAGGCGCACCCCGTCCCGAGTGACGTCGGCCTGCGCCGCCGACATCTGCCGCAACGCCGCGACTGCTTCCTCCGCGCGCGACTCCTGGATATATCCCATGAAGGCGTTGAGCAGAACCACCGCAAAAATGGCGGTGGCTTCGTAAGGCCAGGCGGATTCGCGCTCATACAGCCACAGTGCGGCCGAGATCGCCGTTGCGATCAGCAGCAGGGCAACCAGCACATTTTGGAACTGGGCAAGGAATCTCCTCCACCCGGGAATCGGCTTCGCGGCCTCCAGCTCGTTCCGGCCATATCTTTCAAGCCGCGCCCGCGCTTCCTGTTC
Organism: Nitrosospira sp.; assembly: GCA_013821425.1. Taxonomy (GTDB): domain Bacteria; phylum Pseudomonadota; class Gammaproteobacteria; order Burkholderiales; family Nitrosomonadaceae; genus Nitrosospira. The sequence goes on from JACDGV010000028.1 coordinate 15,975, forward strand.
GCTCAAGCCGTGGCGCGCGTCGGTATGCAGGGAGGCTAGCACTTCGTCCACGGATTGCCGGTATGGATATGCTTGACTCTGCGAAGGGTCCGGCATGCTCATCTGCCGGCCTGAGAGTGTTTTCGAGATGAACCGGGAGCGGAATAAATGGACAGGGAACGTGGCGCCGGAAAAGGAGAACGCTCCGAAGACGCGCGACATGCGCCGGTCGCCCGCCAGTTTGTGATGCCGAAGTGCGTGATGCGGCAGGCGCCCTTATTTGCCACGGTGCGCTCCGGGGAACTTGTTTAGTATTTCCTGGCGTTCATCCCAGGTTCAAGGGTGGCCTACTTCAGCGTGCCCTGGATCTGCTGCGCATGCTCGAGGTGCTCGGAAAACGGCGCAAACAAATTGAACAGCAGCGCCTTCAACTCTTCATTCCTGACTTTGGGCATCAGCCTATCGTCGATCATATCGAGTGTATTCTGGTGGAGGACGACATCCTGATCGATGAACGCTTTGTCAAACTCTTCGCCGCGCAGCGTCTCTAGTCGGGCGATGTCTTTGGCGCCATCCGCCCGCAGTTCCCTGCTGAGGGAATTATCGCGCGGCGTCAGATTGAGCTTCGCCGCCAGTTCAGCTGCAGACTGGCTGACATCCGCATGCCTGGCAACCACCTGCTGAGCATGTGCCTTGATTTTTTCGCTGGTGGATCGGGATTGCGCGAGCTTACCGGCATGGATGGCAATGCCGTTCACGGTGATCATGGCGTCTACTATCTGCGCATCGTCCATATCCCGGGCCTCCGGTAATGCGGCGAGAGCGGGGGTCACCAACCCGTTCGCCAGCAGGAGGACCAACAGGACGAAAGGGAGCAGATGGGCGAGAGGAACAAGACGGATGGGATGGACGGGATGGACGAACCCTTTCATTCGGATTTCCTCGAAAAATCAGTTATGAAGGGCTTTGTTCAGCCCGGACCGTTCCTGGCATGCGATGCGGGAAGCGTGATGAGAATTTTTGGCGGACTGAGAACATGCACTTTAGCTAGTGCCGCCGTAAGTGGTTCAATGAGTGACGATAGCTCCTCCAGGCCTTTGACGCTTGCGACCTCCGCCAGGAGTTCCGGACCGCCTGAAGCGTCTATATTTTCGAGCTGGGCCGCAGGCTCGTCGGGGTGCAGCAGGGAAAACAGCGAGTGGTTATAGTTGGACGGCAAGGTAATTTCTATTTCCTGCGCGGTTTCCAGCAGCGAGGGTATCGATTCAATCGTTTCGTGGCCGTGCCAGGGTAACTTGACTAGAGGTTCTTTTTCCATTATTACCTCGCTTTATTGAGTCCTGGTATCTGCTTTATCCAGCCCCCGAATTTCTTGTTTTTTGAGCGCTGTAAACTATACTGGGATTGCCACACGGCACCCGGTACCCGTTCAGGGTAGCATAACGGCCCGCATTATTGACGAAACTTCGATCTATTTGGAGTGTTGCAAGGGTTTGCTTTAAAGATGACGCTTATCCAGGAACTGTTCAAACCGATTATCGGAAAGGAGTGCTTGTCATGAAACAAACAAGGACATTTATATTTACAGGGTTATTCGCGCTTACGCTTCTTGTATCCGGGTGCGCCACCCAGAGCCAGGATCGGATACCTCCGGCCGGTACGGCCGTAGGCACCACATCCGATGTTTTCAGACAGGCTGCGAGGGGTCTCCAACCCGACTGTGGAAGATTTAGCAGTGGGTGCACATGCATTCTCGACGGAATTCAGACATCCTGTGCTCTCGTTTTCGCGTGCCTGGACTCTGGCAATTGTCAGCGGGTGGCCAGGTAGAGTCCGATTCTATCCTGCTGCTTCACTCGTCGCCCGTGTCCGGAGTTGCGCGTGGAGGTTATCGATCTCGTCCAGCAGTTGCAGGGCTAGCGCGACTCCCGCGAGATTGATGCCGAGATCGGTTTGTAGACGCATTGCCGTCCGGGCGCGCCGCACCTGAATGCCGGTAAAGCGCCAGCGATGAGGGTCGTTTTCTTCCTGAGCAATTTCCGGAGCGAGGAGGCCCTCATCGACCAGTTCAATGATATACCCGGTCTGTACTGCGCAGGCATGGCTGAGTTCGGCCAGCGTCAGGGCATTGTGTTCGTCCAGAACGGTGCCGCTCAGCTCAGATGGTGCTCCGGCCGACGTTTCAGCCGGCTTATTGTTCAGCCTGTCTTTGCTGGTCATGTGCCTACTCCCAATTTGACCCTCGGGTTAAAGGATTCGAACTGCCCGGCCATGCCGCGGTAAAACGCCTTCGCCGTTTCCTCGGTGGCGGGAGGCTGGACAATATGCAGCACGACATAAAGATCACCTGGCGTTTTACCGGGTATCCCACGGCCCTTCAATCTCAGCTTGCGCCCGGTAACGGAATCAGGCGGAATCCGGAGTTCGACTACTCCGTCCGGGGTAGGAGTTTTTACCGTTGCGCCCAACGCGGCCTCCCAGGGCGCAACCGGCAGATCGAGATACAAGTCCGGATTCTCTACACGATAATATGGGTGTGGGCGAAATTCAACCTCCAGATACAGGTCGCCAGGTTTGCCCTGGCCGTGGCCCCGCGCTCCCTGTCCGGCGAGCCGGATATACTGTTTGGGCCGGATACCGCGCGGGATGACGACATTCAGCTTGTGTTCGCGTGTAGTCACGTGGCCTCGTGCGTCGACTCCCGGTACCTGCAAGGTAATGGCGCGGGTTGCCCCCGTGTAGGAGTCTTGAAGATCGATCATAACTTTGGCGTAGTGATCCTCGCCGGGCGCATGAAAGGCCGCGCTTCCCTGCCTCCGACTTGCAGCGCCGGGGCCGCCGGAAGCCGAACCAAAACCGCGGCCGAATAAGGATTCAAAAAAATCGCTGTATTGCGACGCATCGCCTCCCCCAAAACCACGGTCCGAAAACTCGTAACCCGCATTCCAGTCAGGTGGCGGGCGAAAATCCTGGTTTGCCTTCCAGTTGGTACCGAGTTGGTCATACGCGACCCGTTTTTCCGGATCCTTAAGCACTTCGTAGGCCTCGCCCAGTTCCTTGAAGCGGGCTTCGGCCTGCGGCTCCTTGCTCACATCGGGGTGATATTTCCGTGCCAGCTTCCGATAAGCGCGCTTGATCTCATCCTGGGAGGCATCGCGCGCAACGCCCATGATCTTGTAATAATCCTTGTATTCCATCAATGTTTCCTAATGCGATAAGGAGGTGTTGCAGAAGCGGTTCGCCCAAGCATAACCCGAATCCGGCGATTACCCGAGATCGCCTGGAACTCAACAACCACCGGCTAAAGCCGGTGGGTTGGAATTACGGACTGAAAGTCCGGATACGCGTCAGCTGAACGACGCGTCCTAATCGGGTTCCATTTTGAAATCATCGTTCGGCCTCGGTTCAAAATGATGCTCCAAATACTGCTTGATCATCTCTTCCGTCATCTGTCCCACTGTGGCACAAAAATACCCCCTCGCCCAAAAATGTCTTCCCCAATGCTTTTTCTTCAAGTGCGGAAACTCTTCAAACAACTTGCTCGACGTGCGCCCCTTGATTCGCCTCATGATCTCGCTTGGCGCCATCACAGGCGGACAACTCGCCAAAATATGCACGTGGTCCTTGCTCACGACACCTTTCACCATCCTGATCTCAAAGGCTTCGCATGTCTCTCGTACCAGTTCTCGAACTCGCTCCGCCACCTCTCCAGTCAGCACCTTGTACCGGTACTTCGTTACCCATACAAAATGGTACTCAATTTGAAAAATAGTATGACTGCCATATCTGTAATCCATGCCGCACCTCCACCTCGTGCAGCATATTGTCGCAGCTAAAGCTGACCGGCTAAAGCCGGTGGTTTAAACCTTGGAATGGAAAATTAAGGCTCGAACAATGACACCCCTCGTGGTGCCGGGTGCCATTGCTCGCATCAGCTTATCATCCTCTGTTTGCGGCCATACAGGCGGGGCGGATGCACGCATCCGCATGGCATCGACATCGGCATCAATTCGCACGCGGCCCAGCCGTTCCTCCCGCAGGCCCCGTATCAGCCCGGATCAACGTTTCCCCGGTCTGTTACCGGTGTCCTGCAAACCCCCTTACGTAAGGCAAGGCTCAGCCGCGACCATGGGAAAGATCTCCGTGGGATGTCTCCCCGCCGCCATGTTTCCATTGCGAGCGCGTAAGGCCAACGCCAGGAGCAGCAACCCAGAGAAAATAGCATAAATGCTGATCAGCCACACCAGCGCCAAAGCTCTCGCTCCGGAAAGAAGAAAACAAATACCCCGAATGCCACTGAAATCATGCCATTGAGGAACAGGAGCACCTCGCCACGAATGACCTTGCGCAACCGGATCGCCATGATGATGTCCACCAGCCCGCTTGCGAAGACGGTTGCACCAATCACCAACACCAGCACTACCGCAGTCAAGGCCGGAAGCAGGATGGCGATCACTCCAGCGCCAATCCCTATCAATCCCAGCAGGAGCAGCCATCAGTTACGGTTGCTTTTCCGGTTTCCCAGCGCTGCGGCAGCGGAACTCCCGCCCGCGATCAGCGCATAGGCGGCGAATATGACAAGCAGCCACATGAGTGCAATGCCGGGCCAGAGCGCACCAAAATGCCGAACAGCAGGGATGCAACGCCCCGTCAGGCCAGCGCGCCCCAGGATTTTGAAAACAACTCATCCATCATGTCACCTCACAATTTTCGAGTGTTGACACCATGATGGACGAGGGGGTTGGAGGCGCACCGTTCGCTATCGAACATACCGCAAACTCCCTGAAAGAGTCCTCCTTATGTGCGGTTGCGAACAGCCTGGGCAAGGCACCGGCAGTACACTCAAAAAATGGTGTTCTCTAATTCCCAATGAATAAGGAAAGCTATGAGCAATTCCGAAGATAAGCCGGATTCGGGAAAGGAAACTCCCCCTTCTCCGCTATACCGCAAGGAAACAGGCATGCTGACAGAACGGGTTGAGCTGGCAGGACCGGATCCGGGGCAAAAACCCCTGAATCCGGAAGTGTCGAAGGAAGAAACACTATTGCCGCACGAGCGCGACCAGACAACGAAGCCCGCAGGTACCGGTCAGCCTACCGAACATGAGCATTCCCGCGCAGTAATTGGACAAGCGGCGGAAGATACCGAGCACGGCCTGAAAGATACGGATCGCCGGGGCGTACCATCGGATATTATTTCGTCGGACTTGCCTGCGGGAGGCAAGGTAGCAAAACGAACGACGGGCTCTAGCTGACGGGAGATGCCACTAGCCACGGCGTATCGCCGCGTTGCGGGGTGCGGCACGCTTTATTTTATCGAATCCTGCAACAGGGGAGTTTGAGCATTATGAAAAAGGGGAGTTTGAGCATATGAAAAAAATCCATTTCTCCCGCGTGTTCTCCCACCTGCTTTGCGCTTTCGCTTTTACGGCCGTGGTCTCCGCCTCGAGTTTTGCTGAAACCGGTTCCTCCTCCACGAATCCATCGCTCCCACCCGTGCAAACCCAGGGTCAAACCGAATTTCTTACCGGCGGCGTGGGGCTGGATGAGTCCGAAGCGATATTACGCGAAGGCAATTCGTGGCCATTGATGCTTGAGCTGGCCCAGGCGGGCAGTCAGCGCGGTGTATACATTGCTGATGTCCAGGTGACGATAAAGGATGGGTCCGGGAATACGGTTCTGGACGTTAATGCCGAAGGACCTTACCTGCTGGTAAAACTTCCACCTGGAAAGTATTCGCTCGAAGCTATGTACGAATCGATAAAGTTGAATCGCAACTTGAACCTCCAGGAAGGGAGAAATCAGCGAATGACATTGCTCTGGCCCGTTCCTAAAAACGGCGAGTGATCTTCATAGCGGGGTTCCGTTCTTTTCCGTGGTCCCGCACTGACCCCCGGAGGTGCTCCCATACCGGAATCATCCCCTGCGTAAGCGGTTGTGAATATCGGTGGCGGCAATTGCGGCATGTCCGGTCGCAACGCTGATCTGGTTCAGTTCATTGACCACGTCGCCGGCGGCATACAGGCCTGTTACAGTCGTGCGCTGGTGGCGGTCCACAATCAGGTTGCCAGTTTTATTGCACCGGGCTCCCAGTCCTGTTGCCAGTTCCGATCTTGGGCTCTCGCCCAGCATCGGATAGACCACGTCGAAATACAGCTCCTCTCCGCTTGAAAGGCGAACGGAGGGCTTCGATTGCCCGGTTACCCGGACTTCACCGCCAGCATCCTCAATGATGTCGACTTTTGCGCGGCCTAATTTGTCCCTTTCGGATTTGTCGAGGGGGGCTTCCGCGATATAAATGAGTGTGATCGCGTCGCTATAGGTTTTCAGAAAATACGCGTGGTTCACTCCTTCCTTCGCCGAGGAGGATATTACTGCAATCTTTTTATCCGTTATCTCGTAGCCATCGCAAATGGGGCATAAGCGGATAAGACCGCGTTTGACGCCTGTCGCCCAGTCGGGAATATTTCGCATCGTGTCCGCGGTTCCCGCTGCCAGCAGTATTGTGGCGGCTCGATGGATGCGGACATTCTTAATTTCGCCACCGGGTGTATCCGCGCCATCAACCGCCTCGGCCTCGAACAGATTCCCCGTCCGCCTCAATGCCGTAATCCTGCCTGTTTCCACCCTGACGCCATAATGGGCCGCCTGCTGGCGAAGGCGGCACAGCAACTCTTCACCTGCAACCCCTTCAGGAAAACCTGGGCAATTATGGCTGGCGGGAATAAGCGATGCGCGACTGAATCCGCTATCCACCACGGCAATATGGCGCCGATAGCGGGCGAGGTAAATGGCCGCTGTCAGCCCGGCAGGCCCGGCGCCGATGATCAGGCAATCGACGGGCGTGGGTGGATCGTATTTGGAACGTTTCATCATTACCTGAACAGGGAGGCAAACCGATATCTACAGCACTTTCAGATGAGTTGAGGCGTGCAATACACATAACCCGGCCGAAGCATACAAGCCGTGTTTTCCAGGGTCTGTACGAAGCAGCACATAGAATGTACGGGGAGAGGCGCCGCGCAGCGGGTCCAGCCCCGGTGTTGCGATCACAGGCAAACTCGCAAATTCGCAAACTCACTCATGCAGGGTTAAATTTTCCTTATGTTCGGTGTCGCACCGAATGTACCTCGTAAAAAAATCATTATTCCAATGTTTCGCCAGGGATCTCCGGCGAGTAATCCCAGATTCATTTTCTAAAAAAGGAATCAGTAATGGAAAAAATAAATGACACTGACAATCGTTCGACTGTCGGGGGTCCTTCGCACCAGGAAGGGGAGCCGGCAAATGAGTTTACTGCCAAGCTCGCCGCGACACAGAAACTCGCGGCCGCCATGCCGTATAACGTCAACAAGGCGCTGGAGTACGGGGAAGTATCTGCGGCGCCGGAGCAGGGCCAGACGGTTAAACCTTCCGACCCTGATGCGACTGGCAGCACACTGACCGAGGCCATCGGCTCCGACAAGGCCGGAATGGGTGAGCCGCAACTGGGGTTCAACCCTGGCAACGAGTCGCTCGACCGGGTCCGAGCCGATTCTAGCGACCAGGCCTTGACGACCAACCAGGGTGTGCCGGTCGCGGACAACCAGCATTCCCTGAAGGCGGGACTTCGCGGTCCTGCGCTGCTGGAGGATTTTATTCTTCGCGAAAAGATCACGCATTTCGATCACGAGCGCATACCCGAGCGGGTCGTCCACGCCCGCGGTTCTGCCGCACATGGATATTTCGAGTGTTACGAATCGCTGGAGACCTATACCCGCGCATCCCTTTTTGCGGAGGCGGGCAAGAAAACCCCGGTCTTCGTGCGCTTCTCGACGGTATTCGGGGAGCGCGGCTCAGCCGACACCGTGCGCGACGCCCGGGGCTTTGCGGTAAAATTCTATACGGACGAGGGCAACTGGGACCTGGTGTCCAACAATATCCCCGTGTTCTTCATCCAGGATGCGATGAAGTTTCCCGATCTGGTGCACGCCGCCAAACCCGAACCGCATTTCGCCATACCCCAGGCTTCGACCGCGCATGACACCTTCTGGGATTTCATTTCGCTCATGCCGGAATCGATTCACATGGTGTTGTGGGTCATGTCGGACCGTGGAATTCCGCGCAGTTTCCGCATGATGCAGGGCTTTGGCGTGCATACTTTCCGGCTAATAGCCGCGAACGGCGATTCGCGGTTTGTGAAGTTTCATTGGCGGCCGCTCGCCGGCACCCATTCGCTCGACTGGGACGAAGCCGTCAAAATCTCCGGAGCCGACCCCGATTTCCACCGCCGCGACCTGTGGGAAGCCATCGAATGCGGCGCGTATCCGGAATACGAATTTGGCATGCAAATCTTTACTGAAGCGCAAGCGGAGGAGTTCAGTTTCGACGTGCTGGACGCAACGAAGATCGTGCCGGAAGAGCTGATACCGATCAGGCCCGTCGGTAAAATGGTCCTTAATCGCAATCCGGACAACTTCTTTGCGGAAACGGAGCAGGTTGCCTTCTGCGCCGCGCACATTGTGCCGGGACTGGATTTCAGCAACGATCCGCTGCTGGCGGGGCGCATTCATTCCTACGTCGATACTCAGCTGTCACGCCTGGGCGGCCCTAATTTCCACGAGATTCCCATTAATTCACCCGTAGCCCAGGTGCACAACAACCAGCGCGACGGGATGCACCGTCAGGCCATAAACCGGGGCCGCGTCGCGTATGAGCCTAATTCCCTTGCCGGGGGCTGCCCCTTCCAGACCGGCACAGCGGGGTTCACTTCGTTTCGTGAACCCATCGCCGGGGACAAGGTGCGTGGTAACCCGGAGCGGTTCGCGGACCACTACACGCAGGCGACATTGTTCTGGAACAGCCAGACGCCCGTGGAGAAAGCGCACATCATCCGTGCTTTCCGTTTCGAGCTGACGCGAGTGCAGGCACCCGCGATCCGCGAACGCGTGGTCTCCGTGCTGGTAAACGTGGCCGACGAGCTCGCGGAAGGTGTTGCGGAAGGGCTCGGCATCAACGTGCCGCCGGCCCAGCCAAAGGCCCTCCAGAAACAGGTCACGCCCGAGGTAGAGGTATCGCCCGCACTGTCGCTGTTTGCCCTTCCAGGAGACCGCAGCATCCGCACGAGGAAAATTGCGATCCTGGTCGCGGACGGGGTGGACGGTGCGAGCGCGAGGGCTATACATGCAGGGCTCTCCCGGGAGGACGCGGTGCCGCGTTTTGTGAGTTTCCGGCTGGGAAAGATGCAAAGCACGGATGGGAACCGGATTGAAGTGGATATCACCCTTGAAGCCATGCCTGCTGTACTTTTCGATGCGCTTGTGGTCCCGGGCGGTCACGAGGATATGGCGGTTCTGGCCACCAATGGACAAGCGGTCGAGTTCATCCGGGAGCAATACCGGCACTGCAAGCCCATTCTCGTATTGGGTAGCGGAAAGAACCTGGTGGAGAGCGCGGGCCTGAAGTTGATGCTGCCGTCCGGCCAGCCGGATCCGGGAGTGCTTTATTTTCCGGATAATAACTCTGGGGATGCGCTGCCGCAGTTCATCGAAGCCATTGCCGCCCACCGGCATTTCGAGAGGGAAACGGACCCTCCCCGGGTTTAAGGGGGAGATGTTGAATGAAGGGATGCCCTGTTCTTGACGCGGCGTTCGAGGATATCGCGCTTACCCTTACCCAGCGTTTGTGCGGGGCGCGGCTGCCTGGCCACTGCACCCGATGAAGGTGTGGCCGGGCAACGCCTATCCGCTGGGTGCCACTTACGGCGGATCGGGAACGAACTTCTCGCTCTTCTCGGGGGTGGCTGAGCGAGTCGAGTTGTGCCTGTTCGATGAACTTGACCGCGAAACCCGCGCCGATCTGCCCGAAGTCATTGGGCATTGCTGGCATGGCTACTTTCCCGGCGTGGAGCCCGGGCAGCGCTATGGCTTCCGCGTACATGGGCCGTGGGCCCCCGGGCAAGGTCACCGCTGCAATCCCGCCAAGCTTCTGCTCGATCCCTATGCCAAGGGGATTGACGGCGACATCCGATGGGATGAGGCGGTATTTCCCTACCGTTTCAATGGCGACCCGGACGTACGCGATGACGGGGACAGCGCGCCCTTCATGCCCCGGTGCATCGTCCAGCAGCCTTTCTTCGATTGGGCGGGAGATCGCCAGCCGCAGCGGCCTTGGCACGAAACATTCATCTACGAGCTGCACGTCAAAGGCTTTACAACACAACACCCCGAGATACCCCCCGAACTGCGGGGCACCTATGCGGGTCTCGCTCATCCCGCCGCGATCGAGTATCTGAAACAACTCGGCGTCACCGCTGTCGAGTTGATGCCAGTGCACTATTTCCTGCATGACAAACACCTTGTCGACCGGGGGTTGAGCAACTACTGGGGCTATAACACCATTTCCTATTTCGCGCCGCATGGCGATTACGCGGCGGACAAGCGTCCAGGCGCCGCCAGCGCCGAGTTCAAGCAGATGGTCAAGGCCATGCACCAGGCGGGCATCGAAATCATCCTCGACGTGGTCTACAATCACACCGCCGAGGGCAATCACCTGGGGCCGGTGCTCTGCCTGAAGGGTATCGATAATGGCTATTATTATCAGTTGATGGAGGACCGGCGCTACTACAGGGACTATACCGGCACCGGTAACTGCCTCAATATGCGCCAGCCCCACGTGCTGCAACTGATCATGGATTCGCTCCGCTACTGGGTGCTGGAGATGCACGTGGACGGCTTCCGCTTCGATCTGGCCGCCGCGCTGGCGCGCGAACTGCACGAAGTGCAGATGTTGTCCGCATTTTTCGATATCATTCACCAGGATCCGGTCATCAGCCAGATCAAGCTGATTGCCGAACCCTGGGATCTGGGCGAAAGCGGGTACCACGTTGGCAATTTTCCCGCCGGCTGGTCCGAATGGAACGGCAAGTATCGCGACTGCCTGCGCAACTTCTGGCGCGGCCAGGAAGAGACCCTGGGTGAATTCGCCCACCGTTTTGCCGGAAGCCCGGACCTCTACGCGGGCAATTCGCGCCATCCTTTCGCCAGCATCAATTTCGTCACCGCACACGACGGCTTCACCCTGCGCGACCTGGTTTCCTATAATGAGAAACACAATCTGGCCAATGCCGAGGACAACCGCGACGGCACCGACGATAATCGTTCCTGGAACTGCGGGGCCGAGGGTCCCACTGACGACCCGGAAATACTTGCCCTCCGCGCCCGGCAGCAGCGCAATTTTCTGGCCACGCTGATGCTGTCGCAGGGCGTTCCCATGTTGCTCGCGGGAGACGAGCTCGGTCGGACCCAGCAGGGAAACAACAACGCCTACTGCCAGGACAATGAGATCTCATGGATTGACTGGGCCCACGTCGATAAGGATTTACAGGAATTTGCCGAACGTCTCATTGATTTCCGCCACGCTCACCCGGTCTTCCGCCGTCGCCGCTGGTTCCAGGGCCAGGTCATCCATGGTACGGACCGCGACGATATAGCGTGGTTCAATCATACAGGCGACCAGGCAAGCGAGGAGTTATGGAGGGCAGGGTGTGCCAAGAGCCTCGGGATCTTCATCAATGGCGACAACTTCCCCAACCCCAACGCCCGCGGCGAACCGGTTAGCGACGACAGCTTTTACCTCATCTTCAACGCGCACTTCGAGGCAATGGATTTCATCCTGCCTGCGGACCGCTGGGGCTTGCGCTGGCTGAAGCTGCTCGACACGGCCCAAGGCTGGGTTGATGATGCGTCACCGCTCAAGGCGGGCGCCGCCCTGGCGGTGGCGGCCCGGTCCACAGTAGTGCTGCAGCGCCAGGCATGATCGGCCGCCCTGCGCCTCGACCGATGCCGGGAAGGAGGGCGAGATAAATCAGACTACCGGACCAGGCCGCCGGTTTTCCCGGCACCGGAATTCCCGTAGCGTTTTATCGCGTCTCCGGGTTCTTGCCACTGCCGCTGCCGCTGCTGTTAACCGCAGCCTTAAGCGTTGCACCTGCTTTGAATGCCGGAATCCTGGATGCCGCAATCTTCAGCGGTTCGCCGGTCCTGGGGTTGCGGCCACGACGTGCGGGACGCTCGCGTACTTCGAAAGACCCAAATCCGGGTAATGATAGAGAATCTCCTTTCTTTAGCGTATCGGAGATAATTTCGGTTAAAGCGGCGACGGCGAGGTCAGCATCCGCTTTGCTGGATCCCGTCTTTGTGACCATTGCGGCGATGAGTTCTTTTTTATTCATGGTTTGAAATCTCCGTTTCCAATAGGGGTTTCGAGTCTTACAGGGTTACACGCTTGATGAGCGAGAGCAATAGCCCTCTTGACCCATTTAGGCAAAGGCCGGTTTTTGGAAAGGGGGCCGTGGCCATCTCCCCCGTTCGGGGCAGGAAATTGGCGCCTGTTCAGCTTTTATTTATCCCACCGGAAGCTATGATGAAAATGGACCTTGCAACAACTACGAGTCTCGCGGGCTCCCGGGCCCACGCCATGAGGGCCAAGCTGTCATGCCTGTTTTTAGAACTGGGAGGGATTTCCAATGCGGCACCTGTCTCGCTTTGATGATCTGGGTAAACTGATCGTGCGACTGATGGCGGGAGTACTGATACTGTTGCATGGCGTACATAAAATACTCAACCCCGGCTCTCTCGACTTCATCCGCAACCTGCTCGGGGCCATAAGCTTGCCGGCGGCGCTGGCCTATGGAGTCTATCTGGGCGAGGTTGTCGCAGCCATAATGGTCATCCTGGGTATATATTCGCGCATTGGCGGTTTGCTCATTGTCGGCAATATGCTGTTTGCCCTTGTACTGGCTCACCGCGCCGAGATATTCACTCTCACAGACACGGGCGGCTGGGCTCTGGAGTTGCAGGCATTTTTCCTCTTCTCCGGGCTTGCGATATTACTCCTCGGCAGTGGCCGCCTGGCTTTAAAACCGGATTAGCAAACGGCCGGAACGATTGTGGCAAACGCCACGCTGCCGGTAATGGGTCGCGCTTTATACCCGAGGACGTTTTCCTTTCGACAGGCTGTTTAAATACTATGGCCTTGACCTGTTAGATCAATCCGGCCGGTCGAAGGCAGCGAGCAAGGTATTACCATCAAGCCGATCGTACGGTGGTTTCCGAACCCAGGGATTCTGCTTATCCTTCCGCAGCGAAACAGGAGACGTCAATATGAAGATCAATAACGCAATACGAGGCCGTCGCACTATACTGAAGGCGTCTGCCGCCCTGCTTGTCGCGGGCTTGCTGCCGCCTATGGGATCGGCGCTGGCGCAAATGGCCCTAAGGCGGACCCAAGATCAGATTCTCGGGCCTTTTTATCCCATCATGAGCAAACCCAATCGCAGCGGGGACCTGACGCGTGTACCGGGCTCGGGCCGCGCCATGGGGCAGCTTCTAATTGTCAAGGGGCGCGTGATGGATCTTGCCGGCAAACCGGTCGCGCGGGCCGATATTGAAATCTGGCAGGCGAATGCCATGGGGCGCTACGCGCACCCGGACGACATGAATCCCGCGCCGCTTGATCCCAATTTCGAGGGCTATGGGGCGCTGACAAGCGGCACTGACGGCAGCTATGAGTTCCTGACGATAAAGCCCCCGCCCTATCCCATCAGCCCCACGCGGACGCGCCCGGCACACATTCATTTTGACGTAAGGGGCAGGCGCGACGAACTGATTACCCAAATGTATTTTGAAGGCGATCCCTATCACAAGTCGGACTCCTTTTTGCAGAGCGTTCCGGATCCGGAAGCCCTGATCGTAAAACTGACTCCGTCGGCGGAGGAGCCCGGCTTGATGGTAGCCGAATTCGATATCATTTTCCGGGGCTAGCGGGGCTAGCGGCTGGAACAACGAATAGGGGATCTATGCAATGAAAGCTTTTCAACTCAGGAAAACGAGTGGCATTGATGCGCTGGTGTTGCGCAACGACGTGGAACAGCCTGAGCCCGGCCCGGATGAGGTGCTTATTCACGTGCGCGCCAACTCGCTCAATTTTCGGGATTTTATGGTTGCTCACGGCCAGTATCCGGCTGCGATAAAACCTGGCGTTATTCCGCTTTCGGACGGGGCGGGCGATGTGGTCGCGGTAGGGAAGAAGGTAAGCACCACCAAGGTAGGCGACTGTGTCGCCGGCTCTGTTTTTCCTGACTGGGTTTCCGGTCCGTTGACCCAGGAGATTTTCGAGCGGTCTCTGGGCGGTCCGCTCGATGGCATGCTCGCCGAGTATGTCGTGCTACCCGAACGAGCCGTTATACCCTATCCGGAGTATTTGAGTTACGAGGAAGCCGCTACTCTCCCGAATGCGGGGGTGACCGCCTGGCATGCGCTGGTGGAATTGGGGCGAATCCGCGCTGGTCAGACGGTTTTGCTGTTGGGCACGGGCGGGGTCTGCATATTTGCTTTGCAGTTCGCCAAGTTGCATAACGCGACTGTTATTCAGACTTCGAGCAGCGACGAGAAGCTGGAACAGGCAAGAGCAATGGGTGCCGATCATCTCATCAACTACCGGCACATCCCGGATTGGGATCAGGAAGTGCTGAAACTTACCGGCGGCTGCGGGGTTGATATCGTCGTGGAGGTGGGGGGCGCGCAAACGCTGGAGCGGTCGTTGCGCGCAGTGCGGTTTGGGGGAGTCGTGGCCTTGATCGGGCTGGTTTCCGGTTTTGGGCAGATAGATCCGCTGCCGCTTATGCAGCGCTCGATACGCCTGACAGGCATTAATACTGGTTCTGGCGACATGTTCCGGGCAATGAATCGGGCTATCTCGGCTACCGGCCTGCGCCCGGTTATTGCCCGGACCTATGAGTTTGAGCACGCGACCTACGCCTATCATTTTCTGCAGTCGGCGAAACATTTCGGGAAAATAGTCATTACCGGTGCGAAGTAGGGAGGTGAACCCTGTAACACGGTGGCCTGTAGGGGCCGATATGGATAGAGGATGGCGATATGCCTGCTCAAAGCATTCAGGATCGCGCCCGCGGCGCTATCCTGCGCGTCTTCATCGGTGATGCCTTGTGGGTCTGGGTCCTCATTGATACTATGATCTCGCCGAGCTTCGCCGCGACCAGGGCGACTGGATCGACGACTATCCCGATCCCCCATCAGATCGGAGCCAGGAAGGTTCAAGGCCGGTCAATTGTCGCAGGCGGGTTTCATCCTCGCTTTCATGTCCGCACATTCTGCGGCACATATACCCTGATCGCTCGCAGGGGAGCATCGAGCCTCATAGTCGGCCCGCTAAAGGGCCTGATTGCGCCGAGTCAGATCCAATGCTGCTGGCGATACCAGTTCACGCTATCCCTTGTTGATTCCTTGATGGGCCGCGGCTTCAAGCCAAGTTCAGCAAAGGTTTCTGAAGGATCGAAGTGCATGGAGCGTTTTGTAAGCCGCACACCGGTGACAGTTGCCATAGGCATGCAATGGGAGATGTGATCGGCCCACAACTCACTGAGCCAGCCGATCGCTAGCGCCGCTGAATAGGGAATAGTCCATTTTGGCACTGAGCGATTCACGATATCCCCAAGAACTTCAAGCCACTCGATCAACCGATAGTTGTGCCCCCCGAGTAGATACCGGACGCCAGGCCGGCCGCGGTGCATGGCACGCACCAATCCGTCAGCGGCGTCTCGAACATCGATCAGGTTCAATTGACAGTCAAGATATGCCGGAATCTTTCCTTGACAGAACGCAACTGCAAGACGAGTTGGAGGTGTTTGATTTCGATCGCCAGGTCCGACCGGCAATGTAGGGCTGCACACGATCACAGGCGCGCCCGCTTCGGCAAGCTTGAACACGGCTTGTTCCGCCCGGAATTTGCTCAAGCAGTAGGGGCCGATCATATCCTCTTCGCGAAAGCGGGCAGATTCAACGGCTCCACCACCGGATTGATCCGACGTGAGAATGCTTTCGGTGCTTACATACAAAGCCCGGCTCGCTCCGCTGTCGAGTGCGGCACGCATGACATTGAGCGCACCGATATGATTAACCTCGTCAAATTCGCGGCGATTGCGCCGCCAGAGATTTGGATCGGCGGCCAGGTGATAGACACGCTCGCAGCCGTGCGTCGCATTCCGCATCGCACCCGAGTCGCGAATATCTGCTCGAACCAGTTCAATGCGTTCCAGGGGTAAATGATTTACTACCGCAGAGGGATGCTCAACCACCCGGACCGGGTCGCCGCTGTCCAGCAATTGCTGCACGAGATGCGAACCGATAAACCCCGCACCGCCTGTCACCAGATTCATTACAGAGATCCATCTTCAAGCGATGTCACGAGGTCGTGAAGGTGCGTTCGTGCCTGGGGAAGCCGTTCAAGAGAGATTCGATCAACCAGATTGATAACGGCAGTATTGATTGGACAGGGAAAGAGTCCTGCAAGTCGAATAAGGTGGCCGTTGTAGGCGTCTATTTCGGTGTGGCCGCTTCCCATATCCGGACTCATGGAGCAATAGGTTCCACGCAACGAAGGGCGGAAGAATAGTCCCATGAGCCCGGGCAAGAACGGAGTTTGCAATATGCGCATGACCGTATCGGGATGAAATGGCCCAATCTTTTCCAGCGCACGACCGGCGTAACGCAGGATCGAATAATTTTCCCGCAGCAAAGCGAAGAACAGTTTTCGCGTAAGCGAATCGATGAGCAGTTCCGCATTATCCA
>JACDGV010000064.1 GCA_013821425.1 Nitrosospira sp.
GGGCATGACGGAGACGGAGAAGGCGATCGAAGAAGTTTGCTATACCATGCGTGCTCTACCTGGGCACAGATCCTTCGCCCTGAGCTCAGGATGACAACTTCTTCAAAGAGATGATGGATGCCCGATTGAAAATGTCGGGCATGACGGATGGGGAGATGGATGCTCGATTAAAAATGTCGGGCATGAGGGGGGGGAATGGGAAGGGCTTATTTTGGAAATCGAAACGCTGTCAACATTTTGCGAGGCAACACACGGAAAGTATGATGGCTCCACGCTAGAGAGCTTGCACAAAACGACCCAGCTTGGCTTTTTTTCCTACAGTCACTAATTTGGCGTCATCAGTGATGAGCGTGATGGATTCACGTTCGGCCAAAGCCAGATACAAACAATCATACACGGGATGATTGAATTGAATCGCAAGGTCAAAGGCCCTTTGAACCAATTCTGCGGTAGGCACAATATGGTCAATGATCGTGGGCACATTGGTGACAATGGCTTGACCTTGCTCTGCGGTAATTTCCTGAATCTTGAATTTTTTCCACACCACATTGCAGATCTCTGGAATAAAAATGTCCGGCACAATGAATGCGTTGCCCTTTTCAAGAATTTTCCTTGCAGCCGTTGAGCGCGGTTCCTCGATGAACCATTTCAGGCCGACATTCGCATCGATGACAAAGATCACCGGTCACGGTCCTCTCGCAAAAGAATGGTGGAGTCGGTTTGATGCGTGGAAGGAGTCATGGCTCGAATGCGATCAACCAACGCTCGCCGTTCTTCAAGAGTGGGCTTGGCCGCTTCGGCGAGAATTCCCCTGAGTTCTTGCTCGAGGGAGTGCCCACGCATTTCGGCTTTGGTTTTTAATGCGGCGATGATGTGATCATCAAGGTTTCGGACAATTACTTGGCCCATCGCTCCGTTCCTTTCTTGTTAGCAAAAATGATATCATTTCTTAGGTGTTGCGGCAAGGTCTAGCCTTATCCAATGACAAATGAGCCTGAACGAAGGGTCGTGTTTCCACCGTGAGATGAGCCTGGCGGGGCGAAAGTTGGGATTATGGAGGCATGATCGTGACTTTACATACCCAAGGACTACAGACGCTGGCGCAACTACGCGCCTTTGTGGAGGGCAACAAACCCGTTTCGTTTACCTTGACCGATCGCCATGCGGCCTATGGCTGGATGGCCGACACGCTCAGGCATTTCAGCTATGTGCGCGGCAACCGGACCGACCGGGGCACGCTGCGGCAGTATCTGACTAAGGTGACCGGGTTCTCCCGTGCGCAGGTTACTCGCTGCATTACCCAGTTTGTCGCGTGCGGGAACATCCAGGACCGGCGCCATGCGCCTGCCGTGCCGTTTAAGCGGCACTATACCGCAGAGGACATCCGCCTCTTGGCGCAGGTGGACGCGTGGCATGGTACGCTATCGGGTTCCATCACACGCAAACTCTGTGAGCGAGCGTTCAAGGTGCACGGGGAGGCCAGCTTTGAGCGGCTGGCAGGTATTTCCAACGGGCATCTGTACAACCTGCGGCACCACCGAGCCTATCAGCGCGTGCGCGGATCGTTCGACAAGACTCGCCCGACCACGGTCAATATCGGTGAGCGGCGCAAACCTGCAGCTGATGGGCGTCCGGGTTATCTCCGAGTGGATAGCGTGCATCAGGGCGATCTGGATGGAATCAAGGGAGTCTATCTTATCAATGCCGTCGATGAGGTCACCCAATTTCAGGTGGTCTGCGCCGTCGAGCGCATCAGCGAGCGGTTCTTATTGCCGGTACTGGAAGCGATGATGGGGGCTTTTCCGTTTACCCTTCGCGGCTTCCACTCGGATAACGGGTCGGAGTACATCAACCGTCAAGTGGCAACGCTGCTGGAGAAACTGCGCATCGAGCAGACGAAATCACGGTCGCGTCAGTGCAACGATAATGCGCTGGCAGAGAGCAAGAACGCTTCGACTGTACGCAAGCACCTGGGCTACAGCCACATCCCAGGACGCTACGCCAGTCGTGTGAATACGTTCACGACCGAGGTGCTGACGCCCTACCTGAACTACCACCGTCCGTGCCACTTCCCCACCGAATATACGGACAAAAAAGGGCGGATACGCAAGCGATATCGTTACCAGGACGTGATGACGCCCTACGAGAAGCTCCGTTCCTTGACCGATGCGGATAGCACTCTCCACCCGGGAACAATCTTCAAACAACTGGATGCAATTGCCGCCCAATCCAGCGATAATGAGGCCGCGAAACTTCTCAACGAGGCTCGAATAAAACTGTTTCAACTCATGAACAACACCCAACCACGCACCGCCTGAGCCAAATCACCATTCGACATCTTCGTTCAGGCTCATGTCTGGATTGGAAAATACTTAGCTCGCATAAGGAACCCAATATCTCTGTGCATACACTCGATCGGATGAAACGCGGCGGGGAGCGCTTTATCACTC
>JACDGV010000048.1 GCA_013821425.1 Nitrosospira sp.
CAAGATTCTGCGCCGTTTGGCGTTTTTGTGCGCCCGTTTCGGGGTCAGTCTCAATCAGTTACTGGCAAGCAAAATACCAAGTCTTCATTTGAGTGACTGAGAAAACAGGTTTTTCAGGGACGACTAATTAACCTGTCCTGAGCTTGACCGAAAAATCGGCAATGCCTATCTTGAAGAGTAACCTGGCCGCTGCGTCGAGTGTTTTGAATTCACGCGTTTCCCGCCTGGCTGTTTCCAGCGGATGACCGTCGATCACCACATATAGCCCTCTGACATTACCGCGTAGTGTACCTGTACCCGCTTTACCGCGTTTGCGTTAAGCAGGAGTTTCACTTCACGCTCCATCATGATCCTTCCCCCGCGGGTAACCCCGTAGCGGAGCCCGATGCGCCCCATGGTTGAAACAAATCCGCTTGGTCGACGATTATCAGCAAATCACCCGGGTTCAGTTGCAGAAACTGGCAAAGTTTTTCCAGCACTGCGCGGTCGAAACTCTTTACCCGGTCATAGTAGTAGCGATCGAGGGTTGCACGGGCGATACCCGTCGCGCGGCACACGTCCGCGACTTTAATGCGCCTTGCGCCAAGAATCGTGGAAAGCCGGCAAATAATCATTAAGTAGCGATTATTGATCGAGGTCGAGTAGATACTACCACTTCCAGTAATCGTAAGCGAGAAAGATTTGGTTATAGCCGTGAAGGGAAATGGACCCGGATGGCGTGCCATCGGCAGGACGAGCGTTCCGGATGCCTGCGGCGCCTTCAGCTATCGACACGGTTGCCGCGTAGTCAGTCAGTAGGCAAGCCTGTCCGCCAGGATCGTCTTCAAAAATTTGCTGCTGGGTTGAGAGCCGGAGATCATCGCCAGAACTTGCTCTTTGATGTCATGCTCATCCATGCCTGCTCGATGAGCCGCTTCCATCACGACGGTGTATACGTTATGGGCATCCAAACCTGTAATTTCGTAGCCATGCCCAAGCGAAATCCAGTGCAAGGCCGCTAACCCCGACGCGACGGCGAATTCGGGTCGATCCGCGGAATAATCCCTCGCGGCGCGTGCCAGAGTGCGTGGATCAACCGGACTACGGCTCGCCAGTTCTACGGCCAGATCGAAAAGGCCGGCCTCCTTGGCGGCCGCGAACCATTTACCTTCGGCGCCGGGTTGGCTGGCGATAAGGTCACGCAGGATTTCTGCCTGCGGCTTGCGCGGATATTTTCTGGCGATCGTGCGGAACGTGGCAAGATTTGTCGTGCCTCGGTTGGCTTCCAGCGCGTAACGGCGGTAGGCGTCGTCCATTAGTCCCGAGGACAACAATATCTCCTCGCAATGGCGAGCGATATCGGAGCCGGGGGCGTTGAGGTCTCTGGAATTCTCCGCATAGCGTAGCGCTTCGGCCTTCTTACCCATGGCGACAAGCGTCTTGATACCCCAGCGCCGGTCATCCCACCATTTTAAGCGGGCGCTATCCAGCAAGGACAGCAGTTGCTCATACCTTCCGGCCGCATACAGCGAAGCGAGGCACGCGCTTGTCCCCTTGAAGAAACTGTGATTGGACGCCTGCGTGCCCCAGCTCTCTAAAACCAACGGCTGGAACTTGTCCGCCCAGCCGGACGCCAGTTCCGTCGTTACGCATAGCTCGCCCCAGTAATCGCCCAAAACCTCGATGTAGGGCATATCATCCTTCTCGATCGCAATCCAGAGACGCTCCAGCCAGCGCTGCCGCACTGGCAGGTCCACCGTGGGCTTGGCGATTACTGTTACCAGTGTATCGATAACGCGATTCACCGCGGTACCCAAGGCGCCGGATGAGCTGTCGACGTTCTCCAGCGCCGGTGAAAGCTTTTCCAGCAGAAGCACCGCGCCTTCGGCGGCGACGACAGGATCATTCCGGCCGGCCTGCCTGATTTCCGAGACCGCCTCCTTGATACGCTGGATCGGCGTATTGGATCGCCAGCCGAAAGCATGGCGGCGGAAACGGGGGGCGAATTGCCATTTCATTTATAAACGCTCATAGGGAGGAGTGGCTTGGTTCACTAATAAATACGCTTTGTTTTCTGGCCCCATCGCCTCCTTATCTGGAAGACCCCTCATCAGCTTGACAAGTCGGTTTCCCCTTTCGGATCTAGCGTCGGATTCGCGGTGACCTATTCGGTATGCGCAAATTGCAACACACGGTGAAGTTAAATTGCAACACGCGGTGAAGTTTAACGTTGGCTAATTTCTGGGGTATCCTGGAAAAATGTTAGCCTTTGCCTCAAGGGATATTATACCGGCAGGTTCCTAAGGAAGCCCTAAAGGGCGAGTTTTAGGGCGAGTTTCGGCACGCGGCATTAAATCAACTCAGCGTATTTTTATCGTAAACGGCAGTGCTTATTCGCCAAGCTCTAATGCGCCCTATGCCAGATTAGCTTGCCGTTCTTATACACTTCCTTGACCCGATGGAAGGGAACCTCATGAATTGTTCCGTCCGCACCTTGTAATCTAGAAGAAAAAATGGTCGGTTGACGTGACGTGTACCTCGTCTAACGGAACCTGGTTGATTTTTTTATCCACACGGTCATAGTATCCGATCACGAAATCACCTTTCGCAAACGCCTCATCCCAGCGAATGCGGTTGAGCAGTTTTTGAATGGGCATCATGAGGGCTTCCTCCTAAAGCTGAACGCAGCAGTGCCAGCAGCCTGAAGTAATATGCGAAAACCGGCATCCGCGCGGGTTTTATAGCTGGTTTTACTGTGGGGCTGGGATTACCAGTCGAACTCCAACTGACGAAAGTATGGGTATTCTCGGGCAATTGGGCCTTTTTGATAAACACCCGGTAAGAGGTTGGCATGCGCGAAATCGACTGTTCGCATGGAGAAGGTGGCGGGCAACTGCTTCGCACGTCGGTGGCGCTTGCGGCGATCACAGGGCAACCCGTCCATTTGTTTAATATCCGCGCTAAACGCTCCCACCCTGGTCTTGCGCCCCAGCATCTTACCGCAGTCAGGACCGTGGCGGCGCTTTGCAGTGCGGAGTGGAGGGATTGGAAGCCAGGTCTCGCCAGTTTGTTTTTTGCCCTGGCTCGTTGCGCGGGGGGCAGTTCGATTTGATGTGGGGACTGCGGGAAGCATTACACTTGTGCTTCAGGCGGCGCCGCCCCCTCGATTATTTCCGCTTCCTGCTGCTGCCCTTGCTATCCGGTATAGGCGTGAGAGTGGAAATAGAGGTGGTTCGGAGGGGATATTATCCCCCGGGAGGAGGTCAAGTGGTGGTGGAAGTGGAGCCTTCCCGGTCTCTTCGGCCTTTGGTTCTGGATGAGCCGGGACACCTTTCCGGGATTCGTGGCTTCGCCCATATCTCCAACCTTCCGGCCCATATTGTTCATCGCATGGCAAGCGAGGCGTTAGCGGAACTCGCTGATTTTCCGATGCCGCCCATGGCGCTTACCATGCTTGGCAGCGATAAAGCTATCGGCGCGGGTGGAGCGATCCTGCTGGCGAGTATGGAGTATGCCAGCCTCGGCGCTTCCGCCATTGCCCAAAAAGGGGTGGGTGCGGAACAGCTTGGGTCCGCCGGCGGGCGGCTTCTGCGTGAGGAATTATTGTCGGGGGCTACGCTGGATATCCATGCCGCGGATCAGGTACTGGTCTATCTTGCGCTGGCTGGCGGCACCTCCAGCTTTCTCGCTAGAGACCTTTCATCCCATGCCGCTACTGCGATATGGCTATTGGAGCAATTCCTGCCAGTTCGTTTCCGTATCGGGCGGGAAGCACAATTGGTTCGTATCACGACGGAGCAAAGTGGGTGAGTCAGGATAAAGCTGTATGTCATCCGGCCAATGCCCGAGTCAGAGGGATTGAAGCGTCGGAATGATCGCGGGAAGGTAAAACACGTTTCAGGCCGGTTTTGCTGATATTGCTGGTGAAATAGACTATATTAAAATCGTGCTCAGGTGTGCAGGTAGTTATGGACCTGGTTTGGAGAAACCCTACTGCGAGGAAAAAATGGCGGACCATCGTGAAACATACAAAGGCCGGGAAATCGTTCTCCGTTCAGGAGCGGAAGCCTTGGCTGGCAGAGGAGGTGCACTCGTGTCAGAAGGAGAGGGAGAGGGCGGAACGGTGGATGAGCCCGAACTATCCATAGACGGAAAGCGTATCTTTATCGTGCGCAACTCGTCCGGAGCGTATCTGGCGTCGGGTTTTGCATTCGATCCGCAACCTTCTCCAGTTGACTTGGCAAGGAAGATTATCGATTATGATGAGGCGGGGCAATAACATGGGCACCCGAAAGAACCAGGCCAGCCTGACGCCGGCAGAGAGAGCAGCGTTCGTTGCCGCGGTCAAGGCGCTAAAAGCTGGCGGCGCCTACGACGTATTCGTTGCTCAGCACCGTACGGCTTTCCTTGCCGGCGCCAATGATCCTGCGCACGGCGGTCCGGCCTTCCTGCCATGGCACCGGGAGTATCTCCGCCGGTTCGAACGTGCGCTGCAACAGGTCGATCCAGGTGTTTCGCTGCCGTATTGGGACTGGACAGTCGACAGGACACCAGCCGCCTCGCTTTGGGGCGCCGATTTTATGGGTGGGAATGGAACGGGCGCGAACCGGCGCGTGATGAGCGGTCCCTTCGCTTTTTCTACCGGAGAATGGCCACTCAACGTCCGGGACCCCGGGGATACAACTTCTTTCCTTACCCGCGCGTTTGGCGCCATGGGGTCCCTTCCTACCCAGCAGGCGGTTAACGCGGCCAAAAACGTGGTCCCATATGACTCATCGCCCTGGAACGCTAACAGCAGCATGAACACAAGCTTTCGAAACCGGCTGGAAGGGGTTATTCACAACCCGGGGCATATGTGGGTGGGTGGCTCCATGATGGCGCTGTCGTCGCCAAATGACCCCGTTTTCTGGCTGCACCACTGCAATATCGACCGGCTGTGGGCAGAGTGGCAAAGGGAAAACCCGGGCCGGCTTTACCTGCCGCCGAACGGGACTCCTGGTGTTGTGGCGGGGCATGGTCTGGACGATCCCATGCCTCCATGGAACAACGAAGCGGCTCCGCCAACGCCCAGGAGTGTCCTCGATCATCACGCGCTCGATTACACGTATGACAACGAGCCGGTATCTCCGCAAACTGTTTCGCTTACGATTGATGCGTCACCGGTTTCTGCCTCGATAGGCCGGGCAGGGGAGGTCGATGTATTCAGTTTCGGGGTGTCCGCGCCCGGGAGTTACGTCATTGAAACTGAGGGCACGACGGATGTGGTCATGGGGCTGTACGGCCCCAACGATATGGGGACGTTCATTGTCGAAGATGACGATAGCGGGGCGGGGCGGAATTCACGCATTGCGAGAAACCTGGCACCGGGTACCTATTATGCCCGGTTGCGCCACTATAGCAGTTCATCGACCGGAAATTACAGCATCTCCGTGAAGGGACCGGCGGGACAGCCTGTTATCCCAACCATACAGGTAAATGGCCCGGCGGTGCAGGGAACGATTAGTGCCGCAAACGAAAGGGACATATATACATTTACAGTTACTGTCCCGGGTAGCCATACGATCGAGACCGCAGGCAACACCGACTGTTTCCTTATATTATTTGGTCCCGCCAATCCGGCCACGTTCATCGCTCAGGATGATGATAGCGGTCCCGGAACCAACTCAAGGATTGTAGCCAGCCTTGGATCTGGTGCTTATTTTGCCCACGTCAGGCATTACAGCCCAACCGGCATTGGGCCGTACAGTATCTCCGTCAGACGCTGAGAAGCCAAAGGGATGGATTTTTGCAACGATAAGAACCTATGAAAAGCCTCTTGTTTGCGATTCCATTTATCGCCGCGTGCAATACGATATCAGGCGATAACAAGTCCATCGACCCAGAAAATAGCCAGGGAATATACTCCCTGACGACCCTGTATGGGGGAAGTGTGGGAGCACGAGAACAGGCTTTGGCATGGCTGGACATCGACGCCACCAACCTGTGCGGATCGCCATACAAGCTTATTGAAGAAGAATCGATTCCGAATCTGAACCGGCTTGGTGAGGTCATTTCCTCGCGACTCATGTGGAAAATCAAGTGTGAAGGCGCGGGCGAGCTCCCGCCGCCTTAAGGAAGCTCTGAGCGGCAGCCAAAGCAAATCCGGCATGAGCCGCCGGCCTGTTGATGGCAAAATCCCGAGCCTGTCCACGTTCCCCGGCCGGCATCCGTTTCTCGTGCGGTAGCGCACCGAAAAATGGAAGGGCGGGGCGTATCCTTTTCTCACAGCGATATTGCTGGAAGATTAAGGAGCGACATTATGAACCATCCCTCTATGCCCGATACGCTGGCGCCGTATTCTGTATTCCGAGCTGTTGGGCTGACCCTGAGCGCGGCCGGATTGATACTGGCCCTCTCCGCGTCGAATATAGCTTATGCCCAAGGCACACCCATGCAGGATTCCACATCAGGTCAGTCTTCAGATGATCAATATAAACGCGGTGAAACCCCGAGTGGGCATAGATATGGGGTCATTAAAAAGGGTGAGCCGCACAAAAGCGATGCAGCGGATACGGACCATTCCGGCAGAAATGATGGCATGAAACGGGAGGCAGGGGCCGGCGCCAATCCGATTATCGATAGGGATAAAAGGGAGAGCCACGAGGGATCCGGCCCTGATCCGTTTGGCCGTTATTAGCTTCGAGGAGCCGGCGAATCCGCTATCCGGCATCGTACAATGTTTTATCCGGTTAATACCTCATCTGATCAGGCAAGGAGCCGGAAATGATCAAAATCATTCTCACCCTCACCGTTACGGCCTTCGGGGCTGGTTCCAGCTTAGGGGTTTCGGCTGGCCAGGAGGACCCCGTCTCGAAAAAGGACCGCGAGACGATGCGGGAAGAAGTGCTCGTCAATCCCGATACTGATCAAGGCGCGAGTCAGCCGGGAAAGGGCGAAAAGGATAAATACCGCGATAAACCCAGCCCCGTTTCAAAGAAGGATCGTGAAACCATGCGTGAAGAGGTGTCAACGCGGCCCGGGCGTGACCAGAGCGATGACTAGCAACGCGCGCTGAGGTTTCGATCCTGGCGCCACCGACGGCAGCAAACGGGATTCACGATTTCGGTTCAACCACCGGCACATTACTTCCCTGGTATTCGTATCACATACGAAATTGACGCGTTTCTCCATCATGATGAGGAGGACGGTGGGCATGCAACGGGCGAGGACGTCAATGATAGGCTAGTCGGCCCTGAAATACCCTCTGATCCCGCATAAATATTGGGTTTTGGGGTATTCAAAAGGGGTGGAATTTGCCAGAATTAAGGTTCTTACCCCCTGATTTCTGGTGAATTCTGATGAAGCCAAAG
>JACDGV010000029.1 GCA_013821425.1 Nitrosospira sp.
GTTTGACCGCCTGTTCCTTGAACTCGGTCGTATATTCCTGCTTCGGGATCTTTTGCATCTTCTTCCTCCAAAAAGTAACGTTAATTGTACGTCACCCTTGGAAGACTATTTTTCAGGGGAAGCTCAGGATGTGAGTGGAATTGTTCCCGACGGCACGGATTCGCATACGTTCGAGCCTGTTCCAACAGATGCGAAGTTATTGGCAGCCGCCGACATTATTATCGTCAATGGTCTCGATCTCGAACTGCCTACGGTAAAACTTGCAGAGAAGGTCAAGAAGGACGGAACGCTAATCGTGGCACTGGGCAATCGCACATTACGCAAGGAAGATTGGCGCTACGATTTCAGTTTTCCGCGTGAACATGGCCATCCCAACCCGCATCTATGGCCCAACATCGCAATGGCTATGCGCTATGCCGAGATTACCCGGGATAGCCTGGCCGCGCTGGACCCAGCGAACAGGGAGGGATACTTTGCCAATACGGCACTCTATCTCGAGAAGCTGCACAAGCTGGATGAAGCCATTTTTGACTGCGTCAAAACCATTCCCGAGAATAACCGCAAGCTCGTCACCTATCATGATTCCTTTGCGTATTTTGCCCCGCGTTACGGCATGACCGTTATTGCCGCCATTCAGCCCTCGAATTTCTCCGAGCCCCGACCGCAGGAAGTCATTCGTATCATCAAGCAGCTAAAGAAAGAAAGCGTGCCGGCGATCTTTGGTTCAGAAGTTTTTCCGAGCAAGGTCATGGAGCAAATCGCTCGCGAGACCGGCGCCCGGTTCATCGATCAACTCTCGGATGACGAGTTACCGCCTCCGCCACGAAATTCATTTATAGGAATGATGGCGGATAACATGACCCTCATGACGGGTGCGTTGGGAGGCGATTCCGGGTGCATGGCCCATGTCGACGCACGCAATCCCGCATTTTGAGGCGCGCGCGCATGCGGCAGTCAGCCTGCGGGATGTGACTGCCGGCTACGACCATCATGTCGTGTTCGAGCGCCTGTCGCTCGAGATAGCCGTTGGACAGTTTGCCGGCATTGTCGGACCCACGGGATGCGGCAAGACCACGCTGCTCAAGACCATTCTGGGCACACAGCCCGTTTTCTCTGGCGACGTACGTCTGAATGGACGGGATGTGGATACCATTCCGCCAGGAACCATCGGTTACGTGCCGCAACTCGGAAGCGTGGATTGGAATTTTCCCGTTACCGTGCAGGAGGTAATCATGATGGGCCTGTATACTCGTGAGCGCATCTGGCCTTGGCCCAGCAAAGAAGAGCGGGAGCGCGTCCATGAACTCGCTCACAGGCTCGGAATTTATTGCTGCCTGCATCACCAGATATCGAATACTTCCGGCGGACAGCGTCAACGCGCATTCCTTGCACGCGCATTGGCGAGCAATCCCGCATTATTGGTGCTGGATGAACCGACCTCGGGCGTGGATATCAAAACCCAGCATGAGGTATTGCACCTGCTGGGCGATATCAATAGCGAAGGGATTACCATTCTACTTACCACGCATGACCTTAACGCAGTTGCTTCCCATCTGCCCTGGGTCATCTGTTTTAACAATGGTCTGGTGGCGGAGGGTCAGCCTCGCGATATTTTTACCAACACTATTCTCACCAGAACTTACGGCGGCGACATTGTCATCGTCCGGCACGAAGATCACTTCCTGATTGCCAATAGCACTCCTTTGCGTTTTCCGGCTGGGGATTCGTGATGGAGTTTCTTCTTGAGCCGCTGGAGTATGAGTTCTTTCGCCACGGACTGCTGGCGGCATTGATGGTAGGGTCGTTTTGTGGTCTGATCGGAGCGCATGTAACGCTGCGCGGCATGAGTTATGTTGGCCACGGCTTGTCCCATGCCGCATTCGGCGGTGCCGTGGTGGGTTTTACACTTAATCTCAATTTTTATGCTGGTGCGGGGGCAATGGGGCTGCTCGCCGCCATCCTGATCAACAGGATAACAAAAAACGGCAGGATCAAGCTCGACGCCGCTATCGGGATCGTGACGACTGCGATGTTTGCGCTCGGTGTGGCAATTATCAGCCATGTCCGCACCTTTACCCAGAGCTTCGAGGCAGCTCTGTTTGGTAATATCCTGGGCATTACCGAGATTGACTTGCTGGTTATCGGGCTGGTTACGGCTACCACCATTGCCGCGATGTTTTTCCTGTACAGGCCGCTGCTTTTTTCCACTTTCGATAACGAGGCAGCGCAGGTATTTGGCATCAGAACCGGAATGGTGCAGTTGATGTTCTCGTTCCTGCTCACGCTCGCGGTCATCGCTTCCATGAACGTGGTAGGAGTGACCATGATCGCAGCCACCCTCATCACGCCCGCGGTAACCGCACGCCTCTTGACTGACAGTTTCAGCCGCATGCTGATCTATTCCCTGCTCATAGGGGCAATAACCGGTGTCGCAGGCATGTATCTGAGTTATATTTTCAATACGGCTTCCGGCGCGACCATAGTGTTATTCGGAGCATTTCTATTCTGCCTTGCACTCCCGGCGAAGCTAATCCGCGAAAAATTGCTTCGCAGTAGTCATAAGAATTTCTTTTCCGATCTCATGCAATCCCGACTGCACGGTTACCGCAAGCGCAACCCCGGGCCAGGGGGCGAGAATCCATGACGGGCTGGTAAGGGGGGAGGTAGAGCCAGTCGATATAGGCCGGGGAGTTGGCCCCAAGTTGCCCCTCTTAGCTGTAGGTCAGCGCACGGTGTAGGCGTGTGGCAAGCGACACGGCTTGAAAGACAGGCTAAATTGACTCGGAAAATATACTAATAGGAAATCATGCCGTCTGCTTCAATTTTTCCCTCGCCCGTCTGTATGTCCTGATTTCCCGTCAACTCCGCGCTACCGGTCGCGCGGATGAAGCGTCCTGTTCCGCCGGTTATCTTGAACGTTGCATCGGAAAGTCTATACATGGACCCGGTATTGGTAGGGATGAACGCACCGCTATAATCGCCGGTAAGTGTGTCGCCATTAGCCGCGATAAGCGTAAATGTGCCGTCGAAAGTGAAATGGTCCTCCCTCGGTGTAACACAATCGCTGGCAGTAAGCGTAACTTTGCCAAGATGTGTGCTTTTGCCCGTGCCGGTCGTCGTACCGCCGAATTTTGAGGGACAGTTGGGCATGAAATCCACCTTTTCCTGTGTCACCAGGCTGGCCTTCAGGGGTGTTTTAGTCTGGCCCGACAAGGCAATTCCCGGTATTCCCATGAGGAGGATGGCAAAAATGAGGTTGCATTTCCAAAATTCTGGAATATTCATATGGGTGTTTCCCTTATATCTGATATTTAACGACGAATGGCTGGAATAACCTGATCGCAAACAACTCGGTATCCCAAGGCATATCGATAATGCAATCGCCAAGATTATATGACCTTCGCAATATGGACTTTCGCTCTCGTTGCCAGGAGGTGTTGCAGGCCCTTCGCGGCGGGGGGTAGCGAAAATGCCTGCAGCAATGCTCGCGGTTGGTCCCTATCTTATCGTTCTTTCCAAAACCTATTTTTTCTTCCAGTATTTAGCGCAGCTGTATCGAAGATTTCCAGCACAACTTCCGCAATATTACCGTATTTAATTAATTGGCTTCTTGCAGATTTCCCAAGAGACTTCGTTGGCGGGCATAAGTGAAGTAGACAATCAAGCCGATGACGGCCCAGGCCAGAAACAGACGGATAGTACCCCAGCCGAGGCTGATGAAGAGCAGTGCGCATCCCGCCATGGCTGTCGGCCCTACAACCCATATCATCGGCGTTCTGAACGGCCGGCGAAGGTGCGGTTCCCGGCGGCGCAGCACCATCACGCCCAGAGCCACCATGAAGAATGCGAACAGGGTGCCGGAATTCGATATATCGGCGAGCATCCCGACCGGGAACATGGCGGCGAACAATGCGACCGCAACACCGGTGACCATCGTGACAATATGGGGTGTGTGAAAGCGCTCGTGCACGTGCGAAAAAACAGCGGGCATAAGGCCATCACGCGACATGGTGAACAAAACCCGCGTTTGCCCGTAAATCATCATGAGCACCACCGAGGGCAGGGCAATAATCGCGGCGGAAGCGACCCAATTGCCGACAGTAGGGTATCCCACTTCCCGTAGCACAAATGCCAGGGGCTCCTTGGACAACGACAGCTCGCCCCCCGGCTGAGCGCCAACAGCGCCAACGGCAGCATAGGCGACGATGAGATAGAAAACCGTGCATATGGTAAGGGAGCCTATCAGCCCGATCGGCACGTTACGGTTGGGGTTTTTTGTTTCTTCCGCCGCTGTCGAGACCGCATCAAACCCGATATAGGCAAAGAATATGGAAGCAGCTGCCCCAAGTATTCCCACACCGGAAAGCGGTGTTCCCCACCCGTTGGGGAGCATGGGCTCAAAGTTGACGGCTTTTACGGCGGGCAGGGCAAGAACAATGAAGGCCATGAGCGCGGCAATTTTTACCACGACCAGAACGGCGGTGAAACGCGCGCTTTTCGCGGTGCCGATGATCAGCAGGAACGTGACAAAAAGCGAGATCAGAAACGCCAGAAGATTGAATCCGCCCTCGGAAATGGTGCCATCCGCCAGCACGATTATGTCCGCTGGCCCCGCAGTCAGTGCAAGAGGCAATCCAAAATCTATCTCATGCAGAAACCCGTTAATGTAGCCGGACCATCCTACGGCCACCGCAGCCGCGGCGACCGCATATTCGAGAATGAGCGCCCACCCAACCATCCAGGCGGCCAGTTCCCCAAATATCGCGTAGGAGTAGGTGTAGGCCGATCCCGCCACCGGCACAATCGCCGCGATTTCCGAGTATACAAGCGCTGCCAGGGCGCACACAAACCCGGCTATGACGAACGAGAACATCATTCCGGGTCCGGCCTTGTCGGCGGCGACAGATGTCAGCACGAAAATGCCCGTACCGATGATGGCGCCAATTCCGAGCATGGTGAGGTCGAATGCTCCGAGCTGCCGCTTAAGCCCTTTTTTTTGTGCTGATTCAAGTATGTGCTCGATGGACTTGACGCGTTGAAACAGCATATTGCTTCTCCGGCTAGGCTATAAAGGCAAAACGGGATTCCTATGGTTCTTTCTTTGCTCGCGTTGGCGAATCCGGGTAAGGAACGTATTCTAAACCAGTAGAAACCCGCGCAATGAAAAGCTTTTCTGCGCGCCCGGTTGCGGCACGGGGTGTAAGGCTGCGTGGGGCGAAAGCAACCCATCCTTAGAACGCTGTAGCGATACCGGCTACTGATTCTTCTGGCTAATGTAGCCGGGGAAGGATGCAATACGCCACAGGTACCAGGCCGCAATTGTTCGATAAGGGCTGCACGGCATTCCCGCTTTTTCCATCTCTTTACGATTTGGAACAGCCTCGAGCGATTTCAGCAATCGGTATCCCGCGCGCACCCCATAGTCATCCGCAGGCATGACGTCCATGCGTTCAAGCGTAAAGATGAGGAGCATTTCCACGGTCCAGCGGCCGATACCCGGCAGCGTTACAAGCCGCTCGATCAGTTCTTCGTCCTGCATCCGGATGGCCGCAGGGCGGGACGGCACTTTACCGCTCAGCGCACTTTCAGCGATGCCCCTGATAGCGCTGATCTTACGTGCGGAGAAACCGCAGGCACGAAGGTCATCGAAAGTGGTTGTCAGGATTCGAACCGGTGCCGGAAACATGTTCGTGGAATCCAGGTCCGGGAACAGTTTCAGAAACCTCGAGATAATCGCGTCGGCTGCCCGTGCGTGCAATTGCTGGTAGGCCACGGCTCTTATCAAAGCCTCATAAGGCTCGCGCTCCAGGTTTGGCCGATGCGTGCATGGCCCAATGAGATTCAACAAGCGGGCCCAATCCGGGTCGACCGATGAGAGATGGACCAACGCGGGACCGTACTGATTAGCGGGAGTATCCATTATCATTGCAGTTGAGTCCTTGTTTTTCCATCTTTAATCCCTGATAAACCCTTATGGGGCGGCGGGCGGCGCGTTGCCTGGGCATATCTGGAATCCGAAAATCACGGGCAGAGAAAAGCGGTTGTCATCATTATCCGCTATATTGACGGAGTGGAATGCGTCTGGCAACGTGCCAGGAAAATGGCAAATGCTTGCAGACTTCGTGGAGCTTCACGAATGGCTGTTATTCCAGCCGCATGAAGCTAAACCAACTGTGATTTTGTGTTCAACTTCAATAGGGAGAACGACGATGACTGCTATTCGGGGATGGGCCGCACATGGGGCAAACCAGAAACTTGAGCCCTTTGCCTACGATCCTGGTCCGTTGGGACCGGAGGAGGTGGAGATTGCGGTCGAGTACTGCGGCCTTTGTCACTCAGACCTTTCAATCCTCAGCAATTCCTGGGGTCTCTCCCAATACCCGGTCATGCCGGGGCACGAGGCAGTGGGACAAATCGTGGCGGCAGGCAATCAGGTAAAAGGTCTTCGGATCGGACAGCTTGTCGGCATTGGCTGGAACGTCAATAGCTGCATGCACTGCCGTGAATGCATGACCGGCAACAACAACCTCTGCTTCGAAGTCACGCCAACTATCGTCGGGCATCACGGAGGCTTCGCGGAAAGATTGCGGTCACATTGGGCCTGGGCCATTCCTCTGCCTGATACTCTCGATATTTCTTCCGCTGGACCGCTATTGTGCGGCGGGATTACGGTGTTCGCGCCGCTGGTCATCCATGGGGTGAAGCCCACTGATCGGGTGGGAGTTGTGGGTATCGGCGGGCTGGGCCACCTCGCGCTTCAATTCGCAAATGCCTGGGGTTGCGAGGTGACAGCGTTTTCCTCCACCGCATCGAAGAGCCAGGAAGCGCGGAAATTCGGCGCGCATCATGTCGCATCCAGCCGAGATAGCGCCGAAATCCTCAAGGCTGCCAATTCGCTCGATTTTCTGCTTGTCACCGTTAATATGGCGCTCGATTGGACTTCACTTCTCAAGACACTTAGGCCCAATGGCCGCATGCACCTTGTAGGTGCCGTGCTGGAACCCATTCCCATCAGTGCTTTCGACCTGATTCCCGGGCAAAAAAAAATTTCCGGCTCGCCCACCGGTAGTCCCGCGGCCATGTCTTCAATGTTGGAGTTTTCCGCCCGACACGGCATCGCGCCGCAAGTGGAGCATTTTCCGCTGAGCAAGGCGAATGATGCCATTGCGCACCTTGCGTCTGGGAAGGCTCGTTACCGGGTTGTTCTTGATGCAGACTTCACTTGAGCAATCATTTTCGGGAAGCAATGAATTCCAGCGCCTTCATTCGTCCGACTTGTCTTCCTACGTGAGTGCGATACAGAGTATCAGTTCGAAAAATTTCCTAAATTGCTTGGGCAAGGCCGAAGGCCGCGTCAGAAAGATTTTCTTTGTGTGGCGAAGGGTTGGGTGCCAGTGCACAATCTCTGTAGTAACCTTGTGACGGGATGTTATCCCCGTCCATCAGGCTTTCCATTAGGGTTGTCCATGGGCCAAGCGTAGCGCGTCGGGCGATCGGCTAGGCAGTTGCTGCAATAGGGATAAGCGACGGCTAATCCGCCTCTTGCCCGAAGTACCCTGCTTCGCGCTGACGACGAATCGCAAGAATCAGGATAGCGTCCCGACTTTTCTCCAGGCTATAAAGGGCCACGTAACCGGTATGTCCGCGAGATATGACCAACTCACGCAATCCATACTCCACAGGTCGGCCGACAAGAGGGTGGCGGATTAATGAATTTACCGCTTCTTCGATTAATTCAAGCGTCTCTGCCGCCGCCGCCGGATCGTTATCAATCAGAAAGTCGGCTAGTCTTTCGAGATCTGTAAGCGCACGCTCCGAATAGCTCAGCTTTGCCAAGATTTGGCTTTTGGCTTTACAGGATTGTTGCCGGCGATGCGCGCCTTAAGGTAGGCGTGAACCTCATTGGCATCAAAGCCCTTGCCGGTACTTAACATTTTTCCCCTTGCTGCTTGAGCTTCACTTACGAAGCTGGCACGGCACTCCGCTGCCGTGGCTGCTCTTTCTATCGCTTGGACCATGAAAGCATGGGGCGATACCCCCTTTTTCTCAGCTGCGGCAATAGCTCGTTGCTTGAGTTCATCAGAAAGCTTTAGTGATGTGGTGGCCATTGGCTTGCACCTCTTGCTCTTGAATCGTTAGTGCCACCAGAGTAACACCTCCGCACTGTGCGATGCAAGTCTGCAATATCCGTTAGTAATCACCGTTCTTTATGAATGATAAAGGACGTTATCAAGGGTAAACCTCGGCCAAAACTGAGCGTATTGATAACTACTGATCCCCCGAAAACTATCTTTCATAATTCAACCCATGCGGAGGCCGGAGCAGTGACTTCCAGAAATTCAGTCAAACTGGCATCGTACTGAATATTAAAAATCAATAGCTTAAGGGATTCAGCGGCCATCTCACCAGAAACATTTGCGGCTCGGGGGCGGGTAGCGCGGAGAAGGCGACTTTGTCCACACGGAAACGGCGGAACTGGCCTTCTGGATACCGGTGGTAGGCCTTGCGGGAGTCACGGTGGTATAATTCTTTTTTGGCGCCCCAAGCCTCAAGCGCTAGAACTCCCCTCAAGCGCTAGAACTCCTGAATGGAACGTTCGAATAGCTCTAAAATTTTAAAGGACAAATTCAAATGAAAAAAAATATACTCATATCAGTCGTGCTTCCCGCTGCGATGGTGCTTGCAGTTTCAGCCTGCGCTGGTACTGAAAAGAAGATTCAATGGCATGAATTGCCAGCCCCGGTGCAGAAAACCATAGCCGATAACGCGGGGGCCGGAACCATCGTGGAAATCGAGAAGGAAACGAAAACCAGATATGGCTCAACAGTTACGGTTTATGAAGCCGAAGTAAAAAAGCCCGACGGCAAAAAGGTTGAGATAAAAGTCGGCGAGGATGGCAAGCTGATCGAGATTGACGACGATTGATCGGACCCGGACGCCGCAGGTGATTCCCGTCTTGCAGGCCAGCGAAACCTGATGTATCTGCTGGCGGGATTTCTCCTGCCTTGGCATTCATGTCCATAAGACAAGGCGCGGCTCTTCCGCTGATCTCGGTGCTTGCATGGCAGAGTGTTGTCGCATCTGTATAGTCCTGAAAAAAGGTACCTGTTACTGAGCATGACGGCCTCAGCTGCGCCCATCGCGGCACAAGTCATCCAACCGGCTGAGCTTGGCTGTTTTCGCCTTCCCCCTCAATTCCGGAGGAGGCCAGATAGCCGGACCATAAGCCCGCTTCGGGCGGCCATAAATTTCTTCCTGGAAATTTCCCTATCTTCTCTATCCGCATCCCATTCTTGCTGCAATCAGACAACTCCTAAACATTTTTCACAGGTGGTATTTACCAAGCTGCGAGCTGCGTCTTACGCCTCGTGACGATTCCGATTCTACTGCAACGCGCTCCGCGGAGGACTTGTTCAAGGCTTCCTTAGATGCCGGACCAGAAAAACCATCTTTGTATTATTGCTTTCCGGTCTTTATTGAAATAGAATAATAACTATTATCATTCAATAACCCCGGGGCATTTTGATTCCCCTAATTATCACTTCGCTTACCACAAAATTGGACGATTAATACTGCTTTGTCATCGCGAGGCACTGTCTCCGCAAGCCGTGGTTCGGGATGTATCGAAGCTGGTCCGGAATAATACGAGAACCAGCCGGAAGTCGAAGAATTAAGCCCGTTG
Source organism: Nitrosospira sp. (assembly GCA_013821425.1). GTDB lineage: Bacteria > Pseudomonadota > Gammaproteobacteria > Burkholderiales > Nitrosomonadaceae > Nitrosospira. The sequence goes on from JACDGV010000029.1 coordinate 9,683, forward strand.
CTGCTGTCGTTTTCCAGGTCAGCGTCAACGGTTGCAGCGGTTGTTAGCCAGCCAGCCCTTCCGGGCAAGCCAGCCAATTTTTATCCATTATTGGAATTGGAGGGCGTTGCCGTGAAGCACAAAAATCTAACTATAATCCTTTCAACGCCGGGGTCGATTTCAAAGTCGGTCACCCCCGATACGGTCCAGCCCTCGCTGCGCCGCACGATCGGCTTCAGTAACCGCCATATGGCGCCAGCGCAGCCCGGCGCCAAGCAGAAAGAAAGGCTTAATTTTCGCCCATCTTCCCTCACGGTGGCGGTACGCAGCGCGCTGATCGGGTTCGGGATAACGATCATGGCCCTGCCTCCGGCCGCGTTCGCGCAGCCAAATCCCGTTACCAGCGAGTCGGCAAAGGCATACAGTATCGGCGCGGGCCCGCTGGAAGACGGTCTTAACCGTTTTGCCAGACAGGCGGAGATCGACCTTTCCTTTAATGCTGCCGACGTAAAAGATGCCTCGACACAAGGACTGGATGGTACTTTCACAATCCAGGACGGGTTGAATCGCCTGCTGGCGGGAAGCGGCTTGGAAACCGTGCAGCAGGGGAGCGGATATGTCATCAGGAAATCGGTAGCAGCAAATAACCAGCCGGCCATACTCCCACCGGTACACGTATCCGCCCCAGTTATAACTGGTCCGACGGACGGGTATTTGGCGACCAAAAGTTTCAGCGCCACCAGGACAGACACCCCCCTGCGCGACGTACCGCAGTCTATAACGGTTGTGACACAGGATCAGATCAGGGACCAGAACATGCTCAGCATCCCTGATGTGGTGCGTTATGTGCCGGGTGTCCACGTTTCGCAAGGGGAGGGCAATCGGGATGCGGTAATTTTCCGCGGCAATAATTCAACGGGTGATTTCTATGTTGACGGGCTGCGCGATGACGTTCAGTACATTCGCGATCTCTACAACGTTGAACGTGTGGAAGTCTTGAAGGGTTCGAATGGAATGATATTCGGCCGCGGCGGCGCGGGCGGCGTGATCAATCGAGTGACCAAGGAGGCCGGCTGGACGCCAATCAATGAAATCGTGGCGCAATATGGATCTTTCAGCCATAAACGCGTGGCGGTCGACATCGGCCGGGCCATTAATGATGTGGCCGCTTTCCGCCTCAATGCGATGTACGAACACTCGAACAGCTTCCGCAACGGTGTCGACCTGGAGCGTGGCGGCGTCAATCCCACTCTTACCATCAAGCCCACCCATCAGACAAAAATCGTCTTGAGCGGGGAATATTTTACGGACAACCGCGTCGCGGATCGCGGTATACCCTCATTCGCAGGCCGTCCGGCCAATGCCCACCGGTCGACGTTCTTCGGCGATCCTAACCGTAGCCCGACTGGCACTGACGTATGGGCCCTAAACTCCCTCATCGAGCACGCATTCGATGCCGGGGTCACGGTTCGTAACCGCACGCGCTACGCGAGCTACGACAAGTTCTACCAGAACGTGTTTTCAGGAGGGCCGCTGAACGCCACCACGGGGACCGTGCCGATTTCAGCTTACAATGATGCGACCCAGCGCGACAATCTTTTCACCCAGACAGACTTCCTGTACTCATTGGATACAGGGCCGATCAAGCATGAATTGATGGCCGGCGTAGAGTATGGCCGGCAGGTTACGGATAATTTCCGCAATAATGGTGTTTTCAATACTCAGACTCCCACTGTATCCTTTCTTAATCCCACTTTTCTGGGTCCCATCACGTTCGCGCCTGGAGCGAACACCGCAAATAATCACGGCGTAGTCGATGTGGTCGGGGTGTATTTGCAGGACCAGGTTACGCTCCTGCCCCAGCTTAAAGCCGTCCTCGGTGTCCGCTACGATAATTTTGATCTGAAGTTCCGCAACAATACCACTGGCCAGCAATTCCATGTCAACGACGGGCTGGTTTCACCAAGAGTCGGCCTGATTTACAAGCCTATGGAGCCGGTTTCCATTTATGGTAACTACAGCCTGTCCTATGTGCCGCGCGCCGGGGATCAGCTTACCTCGCTGAACCTCAACAACTCCGCGCTTAAGCCGGAACAGTTCATGAACCTGGAGTTGGGCGCCAAGTGGGATATCCGTCCTGATCTGGCGCTTACCGCGGCACTGTACCAACTGGACCGGAGCAATGTGGTCGCGCCCGTTCCCGGCGATCCCACCCGGACCCTGCTGGTTGACGGCCAGCGTGCCAGAGGAGCCGAGGTCGGTTTAACCGGCCGCCTTACCCCCCAATGGAGCGTCATGGGAGGGTATGCCTATACCGATGCCGAGATCACTCGCGCGATAACCGGTGCGCAAGCTGGCGCGGTGGTAGCACAAGTTCCCAAGCATACCGTTTCCATGTGGAACCGCTACGATTTCACGCCGTTTCTGGGACTGGGGCTGGGCGTCGTGCATCGCAGCAGCATGTACGCCTCGCTCGATAATACCGTCCTGTTGCCCGGATTCACGCGGCTGGATGCGGCCATGTTCGTCAGGCTGAACAACGTCCTGCGCGTCCAGGCTAATGTCGAAAATATTGCAAACGTCGACTATATCGCGTCGGCACATAATAACAACAACATATTGCCCGGTGCGCCCCGCATCTTTCGTGTGACGGTTGTTGCCAATTTTTAGCCGGGACAAGATTAATCCATGAGAAGTCCCCCGGTATATCCAGGGACTTCTTTCCGCATGTCATCTCATCCTGTGTCTCATACCTTCTCCCTCATGTTAGCCGGAGAAAGGGAGATCGGGGCCCGGCTCGATGACCTTCCCGGAGGAAGGCCATGGCTTGTTTGCTTCAAGAAGTTTGTTTGCTTCAAAAGTAACTCTGGTTAAACAGGAAAACTCAGGCCTGTGTGCCCATCATCCTCCTCCGCCGGATAACGGCGCCCATTAGCCCCAGGCCCGCCAGGAGCATGGCATAGGTTTTTGTCTCCGGCACCATGCTGGCCGCGCCTGTGGAGAGATCGAAGCTAAGCCCAAGTGACCCATTGCCAGCGCCGTTGGCGAAGACGCCGAACACGAGAGTGCCGGATTGGGACTCCGGAGGAGAAGGATCCCACGGGGAGCTGTATAATGAGAATGAGGTGCTCGAATAAGAGTCGGAGTTGCCATTGTCCCCATAGCTATAGAAATTTGCACTTCCGCTGACCGAGGCATGGTCGTAGTCGTAGCAATAATAATAGCAGCCGGACGTGCTGCCGGTAAGGCTGATTGTATACGGAACGGTTACGGTCAACAGGCCGGGACCATCCAGGGAGAAGTTCAGGGTTCGACTTCCTGAAGAGCTTGCAGAACCATTTTCCGAAGAGTTTGCCATCCCTGAAAAGCTCATCGTGGAAGCCACCGTATTGGCAGATGTTGTTCCCGCATCCGCATTTGTCCCAGCACCCTCTGTCCAGTTATTTACCGTTTTCGAGTTGCTCTCGTTTAGTCCAGGAGAAGATGCGTACGAGCTAAGCGAGGTATATTGATTCGAATACGCTATCGTGGGCACGGTATCGTTAATGCCGGTGACCGATAGCTGAAGGTTGCTCCAGTCTATGATGGCGTTCGCTACGGTAGTGCCGGTCGCGTCGGCGGCAACGGAAGCCTGGCTCAGGCCGGCCCCCATGCAGCATGCCATTACCAGAATACCGCGTTTGGTCGGGTTGTTCATATATGCCTCCCTAAATTCAATTTATGATATTTCTTACTTCAGCAAAATAGCTGAGTTCTGAATATAGGGTGGATTTTTTCCTTTCTCGGTGCAGCATCGAACGGACAGGAAAGAGAAGCTGGAGACCGTGTTCGATCGGTCTGGCTTATCCATCTGTTCGTGTTGCGGGAGGGGGTGTACTCTCCACCATTAGCCGAGGCTGGAGCTACCTGATGCTGGTCGGCATTAGCCTTGAAGATTCACCGTTCGGCACGTTGCGCCGGCTTTCCTGGCGTTGCTATTCCGGTGTTTGCAGCGTTACCGCATGAGCGATGTTCTTGTCGCTCATGAAAAAGCTCCTTAACAACATTTCCCCACCTTTCCGCCGTACCTTGCTTCCTGCCGCTCGCGGAAAAATTGCTGGTAGGACATCACCCGTTTATCCGGATGCGAGTTTTTCATGTGGTCAACATAGGTGCTGTATTCAGGCACTCCTACCATCAGGCGCGCGCTCTGAGTCAAATGGCGCATCAAGTGAGCAATCCTATCCAGCATGGTGTCTCCTCCGTTTCTCATGTTCTAGGGGCGGCGTCGGCCGGCAATAACTCAAATGGCGCCTCCCTGGCGCTGGGGCTGGTTGTGGCACGTGCGCGCAGCACGGTTCGTATGCCGAACACCAGCATGCTGAGCAGCACCAGCATGAACAGGCCGGCAAGTGACGCATTCACATAATCGTTAAACACGACCTGCTGCATCTGCCCGATCGATTTTGCCGGGGCAAGCAGAATGCCGTCGGCGACCGCCTCCTTGTACAGGTTGGCGTGCGCAAGGAAGCCGATGCGCGGATTGGCATCGAATATCTTCTGCCAGGCGGCGGTGAGCGTGCAGATCATGACCCATGTGGCGGGAACAATGGTGACCCAGGCATAGCGGTCGAGTTTCATCTTGAACAGGACGCTGGTGCAGAGAATCAGGGCAATACCCGCGAGCATCTGGTTGGCGATGCCAAACAATGGCCACAAGGTGTTGATGCCGCCGAGCGGATCGATCACGCCCTGGTAAAGAAAATAGCCCCAGCCGGAGACGCAGATTCCCGTGGCGATCAGGCTGGCGATGAGCGAGTCGGTGCGCTTCATCGACGGGATGAAGCTGCCCAGCAGATCCTGCAGCATGAAGCGCCCGGCGCGAGTGCCGGCATCGACGGCGGTGAGGATGAATAGCGCTTCAAACAGGATCGCGAAGTGATACCAGAACGCCATCATGGCCTGGCCACCCACCACATCCGAGAGGATCTGGGCCATGCCTACCGCCAGGGTAGGGGCTCCGCCGGTGCGGGAAATAATGGTGTGTTCCCCCACATCCTTCGCCGTCTGCATAATCATCTCGGGCGTAACATAAAAGCCCCACTGCGATATGGTCTGCGCGGCCGATTCCGCCGTGGTGCCGATTATCGCGGCCGGGCTGTTCATCGCGAAGTACACGCCCGGCTCAAGGGCGGCTGCAGCAATCAGCGCCATGATCGCCACGAACGATTCCATCAGCATGGCGCCATAGCCGATGAAACGCGCGTCGGTCTCATTGCGGATCATCTTCGGCGTGGTGCCGGATGAGATGAGCGAATGAAAACCGGATACCGCGCCACAGGCAATGGTAATGAACAGGAAGGGAAACAGGCTGCCGGACCAGACCGGGCCGGAGCCGTCCACGAACTGGGTGAAGGCGGGCATCTTCAATTCGGGCGAGATGAATATGACGCCGAGCGCCAGACCCACGATGGTGCCGATCTTGAGGAAAGTGGAGAGGTAGTCGCGCGGCGCCAGCAACAGCCACACCGGCAGGACAGATGCGATGAAGCCGTAGGCGATAAGCAGCCAGGTGAGCTGTTCGCCGGTCAGGGTGAATATCGCGGCCAGCACCGGGATTTCCTGCACGTATTGCCCGGCAACGATGGACAGCATCAACAGCACAAAGCCGATCAGCGACACCCCGCCAATGGAGCCGGGCCGGATATAGCGGGCATAGACCCCCATGAAGAGGGCAATGGGAATGGTGGCGGCGACGGTAAAGGTTCCCCAAGGCGACTCGGCCAGTGCCTTGACAACGATCAGCGCGAGCACCGCCAGCAGGATCAGCATGATGAAGAAGGTGCCGAACAGGGCTATCATGCCCGGGATATGCCCGAGTTCGGACTTGATCAGGTCACCCAGCGAGCGGCCGTCGCGGCGCGTGGAGATGAACAGCACGATGAAGTCCTGCACCGCGCCGGCGAACACCACACCCACGAGCAGCCACAGCATGCCCGGCATGTAGCCCATCTGCGCGGCGAGGATGGGGCCGACGAGGGGGCCTGCCCCGGCGATGGCGGCAAAGTGATGGCCAAACAATACGTGCTTGTTGGTTGGAACATAGTCCAGCCCGTCGTTGAACTTGTAGGCTGGGGTCATGCGCGTGGGGTCCAGCCTCAGCACTCGCCGGGCAATGAACTTGCTGTAAAAGCGATAGGCGATGCTATAGACGCAAACGGTGGCAATGACGATCCAGATGGCTCCAATGGATTCGCCCTGTTGCAAGGCAATAACGGCGAATGCGGAGGCACCGGTGATGGCAAACCCGAACCAGCCGAGTTTGGCGATTAAAGGGCTCATTTTCTTTCCTGGTTTAGTGATGAGACGGCCGTACAGTCTTTCTCGTCAGCGGAGAATCAGGCAGGCCTGGCATATGGTATTACGCGCGAGCGCGCGCATTATAAACAAAGTGGCGTCACAATAATGATAGTCTGAACAAAAACCGGAATAAGGTTTGGTTAGAAGCAGATATTTGCCTCCTTGTGCGGCATGGAATCAGTGGCTCGAAGTATTCCTTCTTCAACCCATCGGCTGAGCATCGTATCTCCGGATGACCTGCCGGTCACGAAAACAAACGCTCAGCGTTCAGCGAAATGGGCGGCTAAGGAAGCGCGATTCGGAAAGCCCAAAACGCCAGGGCATATCCCTCGCCTTTGAAATTCCGATGCGAGGTCCCGCTACAACGGCAGCCTGTTCCGTTGGGGATAGAAGCTGGAATGGCGGCGCATCGATCGGCAGGCCGTTGTGTACGGCGGTGATGTCGAGCGCCTGGCAGACCCGCCCCGGCCCGGAACAGAGAAGGCGTTCGTTCGCCAATCCCCGCCGGGCGCGCATGATTTCCATACCGGCAACCGGTTCCAGGGCGCGAATCAGCACGCCGGCGCCATGCCCTTCGGCTCGGCAGACAAAATTGAGGCACCAGTGAATTCCATAGGAGCGGTATATATACACATGGCAGGGGGGGCCGAACATTACCCTGTTCCGACTGGTCAGACCTGAAAAGCTGTGTGAAGCCGGGTCGTCATGGTCGTAGGCTTCCGTCTCCACAATGCGCCCTCCAACCCCGTCAACGAGCAAAATGGTGCCTATCAAAGACCGGGCAACATCAACTGACGGGGCTGAGAAATCGATAGATTGCAGCGTTGTAATCATGAGGCAATTTTATACAGAGCTCTTCCAAAAACCAAACTGCGAGTTCCTCCTTGATGAAAGGCGCTTGCTGCACTTCGTGGGGTGTTGAAGTGCGGACCGAATCGGGGCTCTGGTGGCGGCCCGAGCTGCATTACATGGTCGCGATTCAGGTTGTGTTGCTATATATCGAGATGTCACCAAGGAAGTCCCGAACAAGCAAAGACGCGTCGCGTCCGGGTGGACTTATTAAGTTTCCCTAACGGCTTTTTGAACAGGAAGATGAGAGAGGAAATACCTGCACCGGTGCTGATGGTTGCCGCAACCTTGCTTTTTGCAACCATGGGCATGTTTGTCGCATCCGTGGACTACAGTACCGGCGAAATCGTCTTCTATCGGGGTGTCGTGGGTACGGCGATAGTAATATTGCTTACACAATGGCGCGGCAAAACGCTTCGGACCAGTCTGCCATGGATGCACTTGGGGAGAAGGTGGATGCGCGCCTCTCCTGGACGGTTGGCGTAGGGTTTGTCCTCCAGCCCACGCGGCTGATAATCAACTATCAGGGGCACTGGCGGGCCTGCTTTCGGGTTTACTGACTGCCGTGGCCTACCTGCAGGTAACTGCGCTCGGCAGGGCCGGTGAACCAGAGGATCGGGTAGTATTTTATTTCTCTGTCGCGAGTATCGGAGGAGGCGCTTTGGCCACGTCGCTCTTCGGCGGCTGGCACGGCCATAGCCTGTCGGGGCTGGGAACATTGCTCGTAGTGGGTATTCTGGCGACCCTGGCACAGTTACTGATGACCTGCGCCTACGCTACCGGCAGCCTGCTGGTCAATGGCAGCTTCAGTATCTAAGTATTACCTGGTCCTATCTGTATGGCGTCCTGCTGTTCGACGACAGGGTTGCGGGCACGGAACTGCTGGCCATTGGCTTGATTGCCCTGGCGGGCGTGGCTGCAGCAAGCCGGAGCGCCACGCCCGCGGCTGGAAAACATGTCGACGCGTTGCCGTAACACCATCAAGGCAAAATGATAACGGGATTAGAAATCGGGACGGCATTCGACTGTTCCCATTGAATCGCCGTCCCAACTTTCTCGGCCTAATTCGGCCCGATTGGCCCGCCTTGCTCGTGCGCCGGGTCCCTAATCTCTTTTTCTTTGCGTATGTCGATATGATCATCCGGGCTTGGCGATCTCGGATCCAGGTTCCGCTCAACCCTTTTCTCCTGATCCACAAACCCTGTATCCACCCCTTCTTGCAGGATGCCGTGTCCAGCAACACCGGATTCTGTGCCACTTCCCTGCCCGCCAGCGGTGCCCTGGTTGGGGGCAGGTCTCTGGCCGGTAGAGCCTGTCTGCCCTGCGGCACTTCCTCCACCTGTCGTATTATCGCCGTATTGTGCCTGCGCTATGCCTGATACACTAAAGACGCCGGCACTGATCAGTGCAATCATAGTTGCTGCGGGCCGCAGGTTTGATATGTAAGATTTCATGGGTACTCCTTGTTTTGTCCAGCTATATTGCTGTGTTGAAAAGCTTACGCGGCGATCTTTAACTCTTCAGTGCGGTACCACACCGAGGCTATTCATGGAATTCGGAGCGGGCACCGATGAGCGGCTTTCCATAGCGGTCCTGCTTGGAAAGCCGCATGCGTAAGGCTGTTTTTAATAGCGGCCCTTGAGCTTCGGCCCCGTACCGTCGGTGCCTGAGTAATCGTACCGGTCATCGTCGCGCCCCTGGTACGACTCACCGTACCGGTCGCCGTACTGGTCATCGCTTGACCTCCTGCTCGTCCCGTACTGGTCCTGTTGCCCAGTCCCGCTTGTGCCGTAATCAGATCTCCCGGAAGTGCCCGGTTGCTGCATCGAATCACCGCTCTGCGTTACAGGGGCTCTATCACCGATACCACCTTCCGGTTGACCGGCACTTTGCGCGTTTACCACGCCTGCAGTACCGAAAATCAGCACTGCTAAAAATGGAAAAAGTTTCATGGCTGTTCCCTTTCTTCGATCCAGCGACATTGCTGTGACCAGGATATTACGTGGTGCATCCGTATAGTTCAGTGCGGTATCATACGAAACACGAAGGTCTCGCTTGGGACCGCTCTGAACGCAATGAACATAGTTGTTATTCGCTGTCTTCCTCCAGCCTCGGTTCGTCTTCGAGCGTTTTGTACACATTAGCCAACCGGTTGTCTATGAGTTCGCGCTCATGTGCAAATTCGAGGGTGCGGTTTGCCAGTTCCGAAATCCACTGCGCTTGTTCCCGTATCGCCCCTCTCCGGCGGGTAGCGGACGTCAGGGTCGCGAACGTTTTCAGGCTGCCGAGTATGCAGGACATGACCGCCAGGTTGCCCTTGGCACTGTCCCGGATTTCGTCAAATGATGCCGCTAACAGGGATTCGAAGGGGGGGAAAATAGTTATTACTCTCAATTCACCTTCTCCGTAAAGGTGTTGCGAAGGGAACTGGCGCGGGGCGAGGTATGAAAGGATAACGGTGAGGTAATTTATGCAGGTCACGGCCGTCGTGGTGTCGTTGACTCCCGGCGAGAGTGCTTTCAACGCCACATCGACGAGTTGCCTGATACCAAAAGCGGGGTCCTGCTCTATCGTACGGCGGCTATTGACGCTATAAAAGGAGCGGATAGCCTCTATCGTTTCTTTATCTAGCGGCTGATCCAGCGCAATTGATGCGAGTGCCGTATTTTTTACGACAAACTCCCCGATTCCATGGTTCATCTGAAGGATTACGGCGTGGTCACATGCAAAGCAGAGGAGTTTTGAGTAATCCACGCTTTGGATGTAGCCACTTTCCCCTGCCGGAACGATTTGCCAGTCGAGATCGCGCTCCACGAGCGCCTGCAGGGATTGAACTCCGCCGTCCTCTTGTGCTTGAGCGGTATTTTCGGCGAAGACCCGATCAATAGCAGTAAGGGTTTCGTCGGCAATCGAGCAAATGATGTTGGAGGCCTGGATTGAAGTCGCGATATGATGAATGAAGAGAATGAGCACGCCTACCCCCGCCAGCGCCAGGAGGACACCGACTGAAATAGCCAGGCTTGGGACGAACGCTTCGTCGCCGCCCCGGATGGTTCGCAATACGATCAGGCAGTAGGTGAAGATGCCCCCGAAGATGCCGAGCACGGCCTGGGTCACGCGGCTGCGCATGAAATTGCCGAGGACACGCGAAGTATACTGGCTCGAGGCCAGTGACAATGCGACCAGCGTCATGGAGAATGTCACCCCGACCACCGCCATCATTGAAGCGGCAATAGTCGAGAGCATCTCGCGCCCGCCGTCGGCGCCTGCCCCGAACAGCCGCGGCCAGCGGGCCAGTGCATCGTCGCCTATCATGGAATCTGCTTCAATCAGCCCCAGTGCAAGCGCGATACTGCCCGCGACGATCAGCGAAGGCATGAACCAGAAGCTTGACCGCAGGTAAATCCAGAACCGTTTTGGCACGTTCATTATTAATGTGAATTCAGGGAGGGCGTGGTCCGATGGCGGGTCGCCATCGGACCAAATATCCCGATGCTAATGCCGGATAGAGCGATAACGGGCGGCGTTGGAGGACTAGGGGGGGGGCGCTAACTGCCGCAGCGCACCGTTGACGAGCACCGAATCACCAACTGTTCCCGGCCACGCAGTGGATAGGCTCGCCCTGTTGAAAAAAAAGCTCCTCGCGGCGGCGAACCGTTTTCTATTTCACGATATCCTTGTATCTTGACAAGAACTCACGGCGGGTAACAGTGCCCGCCCCCCGGGCGTCGAATTGAGTCCAGGCGCCAAACACTTTACTGTCCTGCCGAGCCTCTTCCGGAGTCAGTCGGTTATCCTGATTCAAGTCAAGCCGCGCAAACACCGCAACGGCGCTGCCTTCAGCCGAGTATTCGTGGGGATCAACAAGGACCAGGTAGCCTTCGACGTCAACGAGAAATAGCGGGTTATTGACGTTGGGCCAACGGTTCTTTTCGAAGTCCAGCGCATTGTCGAGCTTGGAGCGGTCGACGTCCAGCGTTCCATCCCCGCTGGCAGGGAGGTTGAATGAACGGGGCGAGATCAGGATCGCTCTCTCATTGACATCCCATAATTTATCGAACGAAAACACCGCGTAGGGAATCTTGCCATCACGCATATCGACAACGAGATCTGTGATCTCTCCCATGTCCTCGCCCTTGCGGTCATTAATCTCCCTGCCCATAAGTTCGCTCGCAGGGCGCAGCATCTGGTTCGACTCCGGGTGGCGGGAAGCAGTCGCGCCATGATAACGGTCGACCTGTTCGCGGTAGGTTCGGTCGTTCCAATCGGGATAACGGCCCTGTTCAAAGCCCGGCGCTCCCTTCAACTTTTCTTCGCTGGTATTGAGAATAAGTCCGTCTTCGTCCTCCGAGTGCCTGAATGCCTCCACCGGATAGGCTAAAAGCTTATTTCCGACGCCAAGAAAGCCGCCAAACGAGAGCACAGCGTAGTGAACACGCTCATTGTTCATGTCGACGATCAAGTCGTCGATTTCGCCGAGCGTCTCACCCCGCACGTTTCTCACCTCGGAACCGATCAGCTTGCTTACCCGCAGCTGGGAGCGCGGTTGCGCGGCTTGCTGCGGCTCGACGTCGGGAATCACCTCGGGAGGATCGGCAGCGTATGTTGGCCCGGAAAGGGCGAACCCAACTGATAGAACCAATACACTGGCAACGATGTTCATCTTCGAGCTTGAGTTCATCGGGTTTCTCTTGAAAGGTAAATAATCAAATTCACTCCGGGATGTGATAATGGCGGGAAAATCGCGGAGCCCAATGGAACGGGAACGCTCGCCAAGGAGCGCTCGCCAAAAACTATGTCTTAACAGCATCGCGCAGTCTGTGCGGTCACGCACGCTTTACCGGAGAGTAAAAGGCATGAGCTGGGGAAGCAAGACTCACGCTGGCGCTCCCGAGGCGCCGTAGGAAGAAACAGTACCGGAATTTTTCTTCATGTGGACTTGGCTTGGAAGTAGTATATGAAGGACAGGAGGCGCAAATTGAGGTATTGACACACAGCGCGAGCCACCGCTGCAATACGCATTAACCGAGCCGGAATAAGGTAAGATGAGGGTTCCCACGGCGAAGTAGCTTGCCCGGAAGTGGAGAGCCGTTCTCAGCATAGCGCCTTGCGGAGTTCAGCGAATTTAAAATTATCCCGGCAGGAGCCGCTTCCCCGGCAGCCCGGGCGTCATACAACCCGGCGGTTACATCCGCTCTATATATTCCCCGTTATCGGTGTTGATTTTGATCTTCTCTCCTTGCAGGATGAATGGCGGAACCATCACAACCAGCCCGGTCTCCATCCTGGCAGGTTTATAAGAGCTGGTGGCGGTGGCTCCCTTGAGGTTGGGTTCGGTGTCGGAGATGGTTAACACTACGCTGGCCGGAAGCTGTACGCCGATTGCACGCTCGTTATGAAAATTGACTTGCACGTCGGTATTGGGCAAGAGATACTCATACTGCCCTTCGAGGAATTCTTGCGAGAGGCTTAGCTGTTCGTAGTTTTCCTTATCCATGAAAATGTAATTGCCGCCTTCCTGATAGAGAAAAGTCATGTCACGCGGCTCGACGAAAGCGCGTTCCACCTTGTCGTCGGTACGGATTCGCTGGTTGGTTTTGGTCCCGGCTTCGATGTCCTTCATTTCCACCTGCATGAATGCTCCACCCCGCCCTCCGACATGGACATGATAACATTTCAATACGCGCCAGATGCGCTTGTCCCATTCGATCAGGTTGCCTACACGGATTTCTGTTGCGAGAACTTTAGCCATTGTTTATCAGTGAATTAAGAAACATGCATCTTACTACAAAACATCATCCCCAGCCTATGCAATCCAGATTTTCGGTCAACTGCCGCCAATGTCCCCGCCTGGGAAGATTCCTGGATGAGGTGAAAGCGCGTCATCCCGATTATTATGCGCGTCCGGTGCCCGCTTTCGGTGATGATTCGCCCAGACTCCTCATCATTGGCCTGGCCCCTGGCATGCATGGCGCAAACCGCACGGGCAGGCCATTCACCGGCGATTTCGCGGGAATTCTCTTATACCGTACGCTACATAAATTCGGCTTCGCCAGCCATGAAGGCTCTGGTTCGGCAGATGACAACCTGCAGCTCATGCAGTGCCGCATAACCAACGCGGTCAAATGCCTGCCGCCCGAAAACAAGCCGGACTCGTTTGAGATCCGGCAGTGCAATGGGTATCTCCAAGCTGAGATTGCCCATTTCGCCGAAGGGGGAGGTTCGGCCCTGCTCGCTCTTGGCGCCATTGCCCATCAGTCCGTTCTCATGGCGCTTGGGCTCCGGCTTAAGGACTGCCCTTTCGGTCATGGTGCGACTCATGCGCTTCCTGGTGGTTTGACATTGTATGACAGCTACCATTGCAGCCGTTACAATACCCAGACCCGCCGGCTGACGGCTGAGATGTTTGAACAGGTGTTCGTGAAAATTCGCTCTGAACCTGCTTTTGATCAGAAAACTGGAGATTAAGCCATGCCCTACGTGAACATTCGCATTGCCGGTTCCCTCAGCCGCGAGCAGAAAAAAGAGATTGCCCGGGAAATCACGGATACGCTGGAGCGCGTTGCCCGGAAACCGAGGTCGTACACTTATATTGCCTTTGATGAACTGCCTCACGAAAGCTGGGCCATCGGCGGTAACCTGTTGGGCGAGGAGGACTGACCGGCTTGTTGCCAGAGTCTGCTTTCGACGCAAAAGCATTTTGCTCCAGCCTCCCATCCCAGCCCGGGGTTTATCGAATGATGAATTCGGCGGGGCAGGTGATCTACGTGGGGAAGGCGATTGACCTCAGAAAGCGTGTTTCCTCCTATTTTCAGAAAACCGGGCTGGGGCCGCGCACTCAGTTGATGGTGTCGCAAATCACGGCGGTCGAAACCACCGTCACCCGTTCCGAAGCCGAGGCGCTGCTGCTCGAAAATAATCTGATCAAGAGTCTGGCGCCGAAATATAACATTCTCTTCCGTGACGACAAATCCTATCCCTACGTTATCCTGAGCGGACATCGTTTTCCCCGGCTTGGTTTTCACCGTGGCCCCCTGGACCGGAAACATCAGTATTTTGGCCCGTTCCCGAACGCGGGCATGGTTAGAGAAAGCATCCAGCTTTTGCAAAAGGTTTTCAGGATCCGCACCTGCGAAGACAGCGTGTTCAGCAATCGCACGCGGCCGTGCCTGCTTTATCAAATCAAGCGTTGCAGTGGACCCTGCGTCGGCCTCATTTCCACGGAAGTCTATCGGGAAGATGCGAACGACGCCCGGCTTTTTCTTGAGGGCAAGCAAACTGAAGTTCTGGAAAGCCTGGCAAGAAGAATGCAGGAAGCCGCGAACGCTCAGGAGTATGAGCAAGCCGCACTGTTTCGGGATCAGGTACAGTCGCTGCGAAAAATCCGCGAAAAGCAGTTTGTGGACAGCGGGAACGCGCTGGATGCCGACGTGGTCGCCTGCGTCTCCGAAACAAGCGATGGCGGAAGGGTGTGCGTGAACCTCACCATGATAAGGGGAGGGCGCCACCTGGGAGACAAGAGCTTCTTTCCGCAAAACGCGGAAGGGTATGGCGCGGCGGCAGTGGTGGATGCTTTTCTGGCTCAGCATTATCTCAATCGAAGTGCGCCCAATCTGATTATCGTCGGCGAGAAAGTTCAGCGGGAAGCGCTTCGGACTTTGCTCGTTGAACAATCCGGCCACAAAATCGTGATCAACACCAATCCCATTGGCCACCGCCGGATGTGGCTGGACATGGCAACCGAAAACGCGCGACTGGCGCTGGAACAGATGCTCGGCCGCCAGGCCAGCCAGGAGGCCCGCCTGCAGGCGTTGCAACAGGCCCTCGATATGACTGGCCTGGGCCGCATCGAATGTTTTGATATTAGTCACACGCTCGGCGAGGCCACTATTGCCTCTTGCGTGGTCTATGAGAATTTCTCCATGCGCAATAGCGAATACCGCCGCTACAATATCATGGGCATAACGCCGGGCGACGACTATGCCGCCATGCGGGACGTCCTCTCGCGCCGTTACCATAAGGTAGCCGAAGGCCAAGGGAGTCTGCCTGATCTGATATTGATTGACGGCGGAAGGGGGCAGGTAAACGCCGCTCACGAAGTTCTGGTCGAACTTGGCCTGAACGACGCCAACCTGCTGGGCGTTGCCAAGGGCGAAGAGCGGAAGCCCGGGCTGGAACAATTGATTTTCCCGGGGGCGGAAAAGCCGCTACAATTGGCAAAAGACCATCCGGGCCTGCATTTGATCCAGCAAATCCGAGATGAAGCTCATCGTTTCGCCATTTATGGCCACCGCGCCAAACTGGGAAAATCACGCACCAGTTCCAGCCTGGAGCAAATCCCGGGTATCGGCGCCAAGCGCCGTCACAGCCTCCTGGCGAGGTTCGGGGGGTTAAGAGGCGTGCGCACGGCAAGCATTGATGAATTGCAACAGGTTGAGGGAATCAGCCGCTCGCTGGCTGAAAAAATTTACCGGGAACTGCACTGAACTATCACGCGATGCGTTCCTGCTCTTGCCTTTCAACATTGAGGGTATTGAATCCGGGGTGCGGACAATACGGTTAAGCAGGCACGGGACACCTCCCTTCGTAACCCGTGCCGGTAACTGAGGCGGCAATAACATTGAAGCCCCCGGCCCGGGGAGAGAAATCCTCATGTATGCACGCGCAGCGGCGCAGCGAGAAAGGATAAGCGGCAACCCGAAGCGGACGTTCGCGGCCTGGATTTATTGGAAGACCGCCATTGCGGCATCCTGACTCTTATGCCTTTTAACCTTCCCAACCTGCTTACGTGGATGCGCATATTGGCGATCCCCCTGTTTGTGGGCATTTTCTATTTCCCGCCGACATGGTTATCCCCCTCGGACCAGAACCTGATCGCCACGGTTATCTTTACGGGCGCAGCCATTACAGACTGGCTCGACGGTTACCTTGCAAGGGTTCTTCATCAGACCTCTGCTTTCGGCGCGTTCCTGGACCCCGTCGCGGACAAGCTGATGGTGGCGGCAGCTTTGATTGTGCTGGTTTACTTGGCCAGACTGGATGCACTGATCGCCTTCATCATCATTGGCCGCGAGATCACCATTTCGGCCTTGCGCGAATGGATGGCGCAAATAGGCAAAGGAAAAAGCCTTACCGTTTCTTTTCTGGGAAAACTGAAAACTGTATCCCAGATGGCGGCTATCCCGCTGCTGCTATATCACGACAAAATAGGTGACCACTTCGACCCGCAGCAAGTGGGAACATGGCTGATCTATCTGGCTGCGATATTAACGCTATTGTCGATGGCGTACTATCTCAAGGTCGCGATTCCCCAGGCCTTGAAGCACGGCTGAGCTGCAGAGGGGTTTTTGTGAAAGCTCTGCCGTTAAATAGTGGACATGGCAGCGCCTTTTCTTGACCACTGGTAGCGGCCTCCTTATAATGCGAGCTGATTTTCGCGGGAATAGCTCAGTGGTAGAGCACAACCTTGCCAAGGTTGGGGTCGCGAGTTCGAGCCTCGTTTCCCGCTCCAGTTACAGGGAAAATGGATCTTCTTTGCAAGAGGCCACGCGTGCACAGAATGTGCCTTTGCTGAAATCCGTTTTCCCTTTTTAGTTCTTGCCGTTGCGCTTCCGGTGATGCAAGGTGTTGGCTGTAATGGCGGGGTGGCAGAGTGGTTATGCAGCGGCCTGCAAAGCCGTGGACGCCGGTTCGATTCCGACCCCCGCCTCCATAGATATATCCGAAAATAAATCCAACAGATCCATAACCTGCCAAGAGCGGGTTTTATTGCATTTTTTATCCGCCACGGGGTAATATTGTCCAGTAATATCCAGCCTTAAAAAAGGGTAACTCTTCGGGTAACCCTAATTTCTGAAATCGAGTTACCCCTACGCCCCTAACTGACACTGCGATCCGCAAACGCCGCAATTGCCTCCGGCCGCGCTTGTGGCTTACCACTTTCGTGAGACGACATCTTTCAATGCCGCGTGTCGAGCAAAGCGTCGGCTAATAAACGCTTGAGCTTGTATTCTCCTCTTCCAGCGCTATCAACCGCTTGGCATCGGAGACATCCATACCGCCAAACTTCGCCTTCCACTACTTATAGTACGAGGCATTGGAAAAACCATGCTCGCATTAAGCTCTGCCCAGCAATCAACGACCCATTCCTGATTTAGGTATTAAGATGCCGGGGGCATCCGATGGTCCCGGAAAAAGGTATTCAGAGCGAGTCCTAATTAGCCCCGCATGTGTATTCGCCCTGATCCATCCTACATACGGGGCAATGCGGGTGAAGACCCCATATTTCTTTGGGGCTCCGCAGTCTCCCCAGCTTTTGATTCCGATTAAAAACTCTTGACCATAGTGACGAATCGTGGCGGGTCCTCCACTGTCTCCATCACATGCGTCTGTTCTTTCATCTTCATATCCGGCACACAACATGGTGGTGGCTTTAAGCGACTGACCGTGAGAATCAGGGGCAGAGCAGAGGTGATACGGTACTAACGGTGCTTCCGTTTCCATTAGATGAAGTGATTTGACGCGGAAGTCGTAGGTATTGCCCCATCCGGCAATTTTAACTTTTTCCTGATCATCAAATAGTTGCTGCTCCAATTCAAGAGAAGGGAATTGGGGGTAAGCATTATGAGCATTAAATGTAGGGATCTCGAGAAACAGGAGTGCAAGATCGTTCTCAAGGGTATGCGGATCATAAGCCGCATGCACAACGATTGATATTACGTTTTTCTTTTGGCCTCCCAGGTTCAGGCTACTGGTACCTGTTAAAACCGTTAATTCTGTTGCTTGCCGGCGAGCGACGCAATGTGCAGCCGTGACCACCCATTGATCAGTAATAAGAGTGCCACTACAGAAATGGGCGTAAAGTGGATCTGGAATTGACGCGTTTAATAGCGCAACCTGCCACGAATGGTCTCCGAAGGTAACGCTCCTTCCCTTTATGATTTTTGTACTAAGCGGCGTTTTACTCTGCCAAGACCGGTGCGCTCTTTCATACGGATCGATAGGATTTTGAGCGTTATCTGCCCCGACTACTACTTGCGGGGCAAGCAGAAGCGTCCAGCAAAAGAGCATGGCGGCGCCGTTAAGCCTTAATGTCTGGCCTATACCTGGGCTCATTTTCAGGTCAAAATGCGATGCGGAGTGCAATCTGTGTTCCTCTTATTCTCAGTACCATCGAAAAAACCACAAAAAGTTTCACAGAAACGTAAGCTGGCCATATTGCCAGCTGTAGTTCCGGTAGTGCGAGCAAAATAGCTGGGCTTCAGCCAGTTGAGGTGAGTTGGTTGTGCGTTTTTGCACAACCTCTCAGTTTTTGGGCTCGCTACACTTTCTTTTAGTTTATTTCTCTCGATATCAAACAGAAGTCTGCGGAGATCTGCAAACTGCTAAGCGCCAATGTGAGGCGATAGTTCGACAGCTAAGCGTAATCGAGCTGGTCTAAGGGTAGAGTAAGGTGAGGGGCCACGAGAATCGACGCCAACTTCGCGCATTAGAGTTGCCTGCTATAAGGTCGCAACGATAAGTTGCCCAGTCGCCGGTCGTGCTTGCCTTGTGACGAAGTCTGACCCCGTCGATCCTTGTGCAGACTCGGCAATAGGTTTGCGGAATCCAGTTCGTGGGCCATCAGGGACCGGTGGCCGAAGGCATCAGAGAAAATTTCAACATTCTGTTAAACGCAAAGCCCCATCCTTTTTTTGGGGCGAGGCTTTTTTCATCGAGGATCCATTTTACGGCGCAGCTGGCGCAAGCGATATGGGAAACCCAGCCGCTTTATTTTGGCATCCCCAAGTGAACTAGAATGGCATCTTCTACCCCCAACATGTCGGATTTTGACAAAACCCCAAGGCGGTTTTTCAGGCGGGTTTTGTCTGAGGCCATGATCTGATCGGCCATTGCCTTTCCCTGCTTTTCGGAAATCGTAACCAATGCTTCCCCCGGGTACTGGCAGTCCGCGTTGCTGGTCAGCGGCACAACGACAACCCGCGTCAGATTCCGGTTGGCAGCGTCGTTACTCACGATGACAGCAGGACGCGTCTTGCGAATCTCGCTCCCCACCGCAGGGTCAAATTCCACCCACCAGACTTCACCGCGCTTCATCGGCCATATCTTTAGCCAAGGCGTTGCACCATTCCAATGCCTCGGCCTCGCGCCCCTTATCGGCAGCCATTGCCTTGTATCCATCATCCAGAGAACTACTCATGACGTGCGGTCTTACCAAGTCTTCAATGAATTGGCTCATGCGCCGCTTGCCAACAGTCCGGTAAAGCCCTTCGTATACTTCCTCATCCAGCGTGATGGTCATTCTCTTGTGCATGGCAATTTCCTACGTTGAGCGTATAACGTATATTATGGTTGTCTCGCGCATCTGCCGCAAGCAGAAAGCAAACTGGAAAAAGCCAATGCAGAAAATCTACAGAAAATCCAGAAAATCTACAAAAATCGAAGGGGTCAGACTCGGTGGATCATAAAACCACGTGGCTATAATCGGTACTTCTCCAAAACAGAGGGTTGCAATGGCACGCTTAACCAGATTTATCCTTCCCGGCCAACCGCAACACGTCATCT
>JACDGV010000030.1 GCA_013821425.1 Nitrosospira sp.
GCCTGACACTCTTTGAGAAAACACCGCTCGATCAACTACTTAAAAATACGGAGTTGCAAATAAATACGCCAAAAAATGATAATCAATTGAATCTATTCAACTAAATCTCCGGACACTACTGATTTTACAATTAAAATTGCCCCCTATAAATAGTGATAAAGCTGCAAAATGCGGGAAATCAACTTCTGCTTGCCAAGGCAAGGTATTGCTTATGCAAGGCGTTTACCCTCTGCTCCAGTTGTGCCATGCCAGCATTGTTGACGATCACGTCGTCCGCTTGTAACAGGCGCTGCTCGCGAGAAACCTGTGCCGCCATGATCGCGCGCACCGTCCGCTCATCCATTCCGGGGCGAGCGGCGGCACGTGCGATCTGCTGATGTTCGCTACAATCCGTTACGAGAACGCGCTGGATAACCTCGCAATAGCCCCTGGTCTCAAGCAGCAGTGGAACGACCATCATCGCGTAGGGTGCGGAGACACGTGCGGCGCGCCGCGCCGCTTCGGTACGAATAAGGGGATGCAAAATCATCTCGAGTTTGCGCCGCGATTCCTCGTCAAAAAATACCACGTCTCGCATTTCCCGACGGTTCAGTGAACCACCCGCGGAGATGAACCTCTCGCCAAATGCTTCCCGGATGGCGGAAATAGCACCGCCTCCCAGCTGGGTAAGTTCATGCGCAATCATGTCGGTATCCACAACACCCGCCCCCAAAGCCGAAAATAACTTTGCGACGGTGGTTTTGCCGCTGCCGATACCGCCGGTTAACCCGATTATCAAGGTCATTTTCTAAAACAGGTCCAAATACGCGCGATTAATCTCGTTTCCCCAAAATAAGGCCAGCATTCCGCCTCCGGCCAGATACGGCCCAAATGGGATAGCAACGTGGAACCCACGTTTCGTTATCATTATCAGCCCAATGCCGGCTATGGCTCCCACTATTGAGGAAAACAGGATCACCAATGGCAGCATTTGCCATCCGAGCCATGCTCCGATTACGGCAAGCAATTTGAAATCGCCGTAGCCCATGCCTTCCTTCCCGGTAATGAGCTTGTAACCCCAATACACCAGCCACAATGCGAAATAACCGGCGACTGCGCCGATAACCGCGGAACGGATATCGGTAAAGCCGTCGCCGAGATTGACCAGTAACCCTCCCCACAGGAGAGGCAAGGTAATGTCGTCGGGAAGCAGCTGAGTATCGTAGTCGATGAACGTCAGTGCAATCATCGCCCACACGAAACCCAAGGCGGCGAAAGCGGCAAAGCCGTAACCGAAATGCCATGCGATGACACCGCTGAAAAAACAGGTAATTATCTCGACTGCCGGATAACGCACGGAAATGGGTGCACGGCACCGGGAGCAACGCCCCCTCAATATCGCGTAGCTCACCAGAGGGATATTTTCGAGCGCGCTTATGCTGTGCCCGCACCGGGGGCACGCAGAGCGGGGCACGACAATATTATAGGGCGCCAATGCCTCTGTCGTTTCGCCACGCAACTCAGCGCATTGTTCCCGCCACTCCCGATCCAGCATTTTCGGCAAGCGATGGATAACCACGTTGAGAAAACTCCCTGCAACCAAACCGATAAGGGAGCAGAACGAAATGAAAAAAACGGGAGAGCTCTGCAACGAGTGAATGACCGACATCTAGGAAAACCTCTGCATTACTCGTCTGCGGGACGTATAGGGGCGAAAATCGGGAGCCGTCCGTGCATGGGGCCGGGATCTGCCGCCTCCGGGCTCGAAATTGGTTTATGCCGCGGTTCTGGAGATTCCGATCTCGCCGGGGGGCACCAATGTCGGAAAGATGCGTACCACTTTGACTACCCGATCCTGAGTCTGGATGATTTCCATTGGATAATTGGCAATTTTCACGCTAGTGCCGGCTTCGGGAATGTCCTGGAAGTGTTCCAGAATGAGCCCGTTAAGCGTCTTGGGCCCGCCCAGGGGCAAAGTAAGGGCAAGCTTGCGGTTGAGATCGCGCAACAGCGTGCTGCCTTCCACTATTACACTTCCGTCTTCCTGTTTCAGGAAGGTGCCCGCCTGGGATGGCGCATGTGTGGTGAACTCACCGATGATTTCTTCCATGATGTCCTCCAGCGTTACCAGCCCCATCCATTCTCCATACTCATCCACAACCAGGCCGATTCGCTCGCGGTTCTCCTGAAATAATTGCAACTGGGAAAACAAGGCGGTCCCGGACGGAATGAAATAGGGTTCACGCATGATCTTCGTAAGTGTTGCAGCGGTGACTTCTCCATTTTTCATCTGGTTCAGTACCTTGCGCGCATGAATGACGCCGACCACATTGTCCAGTGTTCCCCGATAAACCGGCAGGCGCGTGTGATAACAGGTCAGTAACTGGTTATGAATATCTTCATCGTCGCCCTCGAGATCTATGGCTTCGATCTGGCTGCGCGGCACCATGACGTCATCAACGGTAATGGTTTCCAGGTCAAACAGGTTAAGTAACATACTCTGATGCTTTTTCCGAATGAAGTGCCCGGCTTCCAGCACCAGTGTCTTCAGCTCTTCCAGGCTGATCTTCGGTGCCGTGTCATCTGTCCTGGGGTTTAAGCGCAGAATGGTAAGCAGCAATTTCACAAACAGATTGACGAACCACACCACCGGGTAAAAAATCTTCAGTAGGGGCGTCAGAACGTAGCTTGAAGCCAGCGCGATACGGTCAGGGTATGCGGCCGCAATCACCTTGGGAGTGATTTCGCTAAATACCAGAATGGCAAAGGTCACGGCTACCGTGCCGAAAAGAAGGGCGAGATCGCTGTGGCCGAAGAGCACTGAAACAATTACCGCCACCAGCGTCGCGGCGGCGGCATTGAGTAGATTGTTGCCAAGCAGAATCACCCCAAGGAGTCTGTCGGTATTTGCCAACAGGCGGGTGGTCAATCGGGCGCCGCGATGTCCTTCGTTTGCAAGATGCCTGAGCCGGTAGCGGTTGATTGCCATCATGCTGGTTTCGGAGAGGGAGAAAAAAGCCGACACAATCAACAGGACAGCCAGTACTATCAGCAGCACATATAATGGCAAGTCTTCCAAGAAAAAAGCGCCTCTATGCAAACAAAATAATCAGACCCAGCCGGACATCGATCTTCGGGATTTTGATGCGTGATGCCGCGCCATCGCAATTCTTGGGACCGGCATGCCGCTACCGCCCCAGTATCACTTCCAGTACGAATTTGCTGCCAAGATAAGCCAGCAACAGGATAACAAATCCCGACAGGGTCCATCGGATAGCAATGCGCCCTCGCCAGCCGTAAAACTGCCGACCGGCCAGCAAGGCGGCGAACACGCCCCAGGAAATAATCCCGAACAGGGTTTTGTGAGTAAATTTGAGGGGCTGGCCAAACACCTCTTCCGAAAATATGATACCGCTGATGAGGGTCAGCGTGAGTAATATGAACCCTACCCATATCAAGCGGAACAGCAATGTTTCCATTGTCAGCAGCGGAGGCAGATTGGTCATTACCGAAGGCATGGCCGGATGATGCAGACGACGCTCCACGACCGCCATCAGCAATGCGTGGAGCGCGGCAATGGTTAGGAGGCTGTAGGCCAGCATTGCAATTGAAATATGCGCCTTGAATGCGGGTAATTCAGTATTTGCCAAAGGACGGAGGGATGGAAACATCAGTGGAAGCAGTACCGCCACTGCTGCCACCGGCGCGACCAGGGTCTGCAATCCTTCCAGTCGATAAAAAAAACTCGACAACCAGTAGATAAGGGCGGTAAGCCACACGATAGAGGAAACCGCACTTCCCACGCCGAAGTTTAATCCGGCGCCCGCAAATACCGATTCGTAAAGCGTGTAGCCGTGCAGAGCCAGGGGTGGAAGAATGGCGTACCGTTCCCATGGCGCAGCGATGACGGCGCCGCCCGCTGATTTCGCAGGAGTATTCCACCTGGTGCGCCAAAAGTGCCAGCCGACCAGTCCATACAGCAGAAAGGCAGCGAGATAGGCTAGAATACCGGACATGGAGATTGGGGGATTAAAGCGGGACGTCCGGTTAGTCTACACCAATTTTTCTTGAGAGGCATTTTGCATGTTTGACAATCTTACCAACCGGCTTTCAGGCGTCATCAAGACCTTGCGGGGCGAAGCGCGGCTGACCGAAAACAACATACAGGAAGCATTGCGTGAAGTGCGCATGGCCCTGCTTGAGGCGGACGTTGCCTTGCCGGTCGTCAAGGAATTCATCGCACGAGTCAAGGAAAAAGCGGTCGGCGAGGAAGTAATAGGAAGTCTCACTCCAGGCCAGGCCCTGGTGGGCGTAGTGCACCGGGAACTGATCGCTCTCATGGGAGGAGAGAGGGCTGAGATCAGCTTTTCCACGGTGCCGCCCGCGGTCATTCTCATGGCGGGGTTGCAGGGGGCGGGAAAAACAACTAGCAGCGGCAAGTTGGCAAAGTGGTTGATGGAGGAAAAAAAGAAGAAGGTATTGCTCGTTTCGTGCGACACCTACCGGCCTGCGGCTATTCATCAACTGGAACTGCTCGCCCGGCAAACCGGCGCGGAATTCTTTCCGGTTGAAGCAGGGCAACGGCCAGACGAGATTGCCGCTTCCGCGCTTACTTTTGCGCGCCGGCACTTTCATGACGTGATGATCGTGGATACTGCCGGACGGTTGGCTATTGATGAAGCCATGATGGCAGAAATCCGCGAACTGGAAACGCTATTGAATCCCATAGAAACCTTGTTCGTGGTGGATGCGATGCAAGGACAGGATGCGGTCAACACCGCCAAGGCGTTTGCCGAAGCACTGCCGCTGACTGGCGTAATCCTGACAAAACTGGACGGAGATGCCCGAGGGGGGGCCGCACTGTCAGTGCTCCAGGTAACCGGCAAGCCGATAAAATTTGCCGGCGTAGCGGAAAAATTGACGGGGTTGGAACAATTTCACCCCGACCGCATGGCTTCGCGCATTCTCGGCATGGGGGACGTACTGGGATTGCTCGACGAGGCCCGGCGCGGCGTGGATCATCACGAGGCCGAAAAACTGGCCAAAAAAATGAAATCGGGCAAGGGCTTCGACCTGAACGATTTCAAGATGCAGTTTCAGCAAATGAGAAACATGGGCGGCATGGACGCTGTAATGGACAAGTTACCGGCTCAGCTGAGCCATGCAGCCCAGAACGTGAAAATTGACGACAAGGTCATGGGGCGCACCGAAGGGATCATCAATGCCATGACACCCCAGGAGCGCGCAAAGCCGGAAGTTCTGAAAGCATCCCGCAAACGCCGGATCGCGGCGGGAGCAGGTGTTACCGTGCAGGAAGTCAACCGCTTGCTGGCACAGTTTGAACAAGCGCAAAAAATGATGAAGATGATGAGCAAAGGGGGGATGACGAAAATGCTTCGGGGGCTAAAAGGAATGCTGCCGGGAATGCGGTAAGCCGGTCAACCGGGTCACTCCGCCGCGGGCAGTTTCTCAAGTCCCATCACCCTCTCTCCAGGTGTAATCTTTTTCGCTGCAAACCAGCCGAGATTCATTTCCACCGCGTATTTTGCCGGGCCTGCGGAGCGATGGGCAGTCGCCGTGCGAGGCATCATATCCGCAAGGTTGAGAATTATCCCTTTTTCATCAACAAAGGCGACACTGAGCGGGATATCGGTGTTCATCATCCACATGCTATGACGCCCGGCCTCCGGAAATACAAACAGCATGCCGTTATTCTCATCCAGCGATTGCCGAAACATCAATCCGCGGGACCGCGCGATTGGAGTGTGCGCAACCTCGACGGAGAGGATTTGGTCGGCAATACTGAGTTCGCGTACGGGCATTTCGGCGGTCGCGGACGCCGATAACAGAAAAACAAGAAAAACTGCAAGAATACGCATCTGATTAGATCCCGGCAACGGCACGGGATGGTACCTTGCAGCGCGAGGCGCAGCAACCCAATACAGGCCATAGGCCGACGGGAAAGCCGCGCAAACCGCGCCCTGTCAACCGCATCGAAAAGGAATCAATCAAGCGCACAAGAAGTTTCGCCACGGCGTTAAACTGAAAATCAGTTTGAGCGCCCAATCCAGGTTCAATGTTTGCCGGTACTGCCAAAGCCCTTTCCCCCCCGGTGACTTTGCTTAAACTCATCCACCACGTTGAAACCCACCTGCATCACCGGCACGACCACCAGCTGCGCAATGCGCTCTAGCGGGTTTAACAGAAAAGAGTCACGTCCGCGGTTCCAGCAAGACACCAATATTTGTCCCTGGTAATCAGAATCGATCAACCCCACCAGGTTCCCCATCACAATCCCATGCTTGTGCCCCAGGCCGGAACGGGGAAGCACCATGGCCGCGACTCCCGGGTCAGCGAGATGAATCGCGATACCCGTGGGGATGAGATGCGCATCACCCGGTTCCACTGACATTGCCTCATCGATGCAGGCGCGCAAATCGAGCCCAGCTGAGCCGGGCGTGGCATAAGCCGGCAACCGGGTTTTGAGGCGCGGATCCAGTATTTTGATGTCTATTTTCATGGCGGCGGCAAGGACCTATCATACAGCAGGGCGATGTGGTCAATCAGACGCCGCGCCTGCTCGCTTTTCGGTGCTTTCGGCAGGTGATGCCTACCCGCCTCGTCGAACAGCGTCAACGCGCACTCATCAGAGCCTATCGCATCCTGAGCCAGATTTGCGGCGAGCAGAGGCAGTTTTTTCTTGCGCCGCTTGGCTTCGGCATTCTCCTCGAGATCTTCAGTTTCCGCGGCAAAACCTACACAGAAAGGGGGAAGGGGCAAGCCGGCGGCGTATTCCAGAATATCGGGGTTGGGTGCAAGTTCCAGCGTGATTTCGTGACCGGTTTTTTTTGTTTTCTGTTTGCTCGTGCTTTTTGCCCGGTAGTCTGCTACTGCCGCGACACTTACAAAAATGTCGGCATGTCCCATTTCTTTTTGAACAGCCGCAAACATATCTTCTGCGCTGATTACCCTGACGACCCTTACCGTCGCAGGGGCAGGCAGACAAACAGGGCCGGAGACGAGAATGACATCCGCCCCCGCCTCACGTGCTGCGCGAGCCACCGCATAGCCCATTTTTCCTGAGCTTAAATTGGTGATCCCCCTGACCGCATCAATAGCCTCGTAGGTCGGTCCGGCAGTGACAAGCATACGCTTGCCTCGCAGCACCTTGGGTTGAAAAAAAGAAGAAACCATTTCCGCAAGTTCATGTGCTTCCAGCATCCGCCCCATGCCGGTCTCCCCGCATGCCTGGGCGCCGCTGCCAGGCCCCAGTACTGTGACGCCATCGCTCCGCAACATATCCAGGTTGCGCTGAGTCGCCGCATTTTCCCACATCTGCCGATTCATCGCCGGCGCGACAAGCAAAGGGCAATCGCGCGCCAGGCATAACGTCGAGAGCAGGTCGTCGGCAACACCATGGGCGAGTTTGGCAATAAAGTCGGCGCTTGCAGGAGCGATAAGGATAGCGTTCGCATTGCGTGAAAGATCAATATGAGCCATGCCTGTTGGAACGCCCGGATCCCATAGTTCGGTGAGTACCGGTTTACCAGTCAAGGCCTGCAATGTCGCTACGCCCACGAAGCGGCAGGCCGCGCTGGTCATTACCGCTTGCACCTCCAGGCCGTCCTGCATTAGAAGACGCACCAGCTCAGCGGTCTTGTACGCCGCTACACCGCCAGTCAACCCCAGAACGAGGCACCGCGGCTGCGGTAGAAACGTCTCAGTCCTATCTCGGGAGATCATCTTGCGAGCCGGAGCTTAACCCGGAAATCAAATTTCATTACAGAGATAGCGCATTCTGCCGATAATACCTTAACTAACCGGACGTAGCACACAGTGGCATTGCTGCCACCGCATCGACAGTAATTTTCTCTGGTCAAAATACTACTATTATGGCAATCCCGGACTGGCCGGAATCCGAGCGGCCGCGCGAGAAGCTCCTGAAAAATGGCGCTGCGCATCTTTCCGACGCGGAGCTCCTGGCCATATTCCTGCGAACGGGCATGGCTGGCAAAAGCGCCGTCGACCTGGCGCGGGAACTGCTTACCTGTTTCAACGGCTTGACCGGACTATTTGCAGCAGATCAAACCGCTTTTTGCGAACTGCGCGGAATAGGTCCGGCGAAATACGCGCAGTTGCAGGCGGTGCTGGAAATGGCGCGGCGCGCGCTGGAGGAAAAAATTAAAAGCGTAGATGCGCTGAATTCTCCGCGCTCGGTGCGCGACTATTTGCGCCTCAGTCTCCAAGGTAAAAAATACGAAATCTTTGTGGGCATTTTTCTCGATGCCCAGAATCGTACAATCGCGGCCGAGGAATTGTTCAGGGGGACGCTAACCCATACCAGCGTCTATCCGCGCGAAGTGGTGAAAAGAGCGCTGCACCATAATGCGGCGGCTATTATCTTCGCCCATAACCATCCGTCCGGCATCGCTGAGCCGAGCCATGCTGATGAGCTCCTGACTCAATCGCTCAAGCAGGCGCTCGGGCTGGTGGAGGTTAAAGTACTCGACCATTTTATCGTTGGCGGCGGAACGGCCATGTCCTTTGCCGAGCGCGGATTGATTTGAGGATATCTTCGGATTTGGGATATAATATGCGTTTTTCGAATTTGGAGTGGACACCATGGCACGAGTATGTGAAGTCACCGGAAAGAAACCGATGTCCGGTCACCATGTTTCCCATGCGAACAATAAAACCAAGCGGCGTTTTCTGCCCAATTTGCAACGCCGGCGGTTCTGGGTGGAAAGCGAGCGCCGCTGGATCAGCCTGCGCCTGTCTAATGTAGCCCTGCGTACAATAGACAAGAACGGTATTGATGCGGTGCTTGCTGAAATGCGCGCACGCGGCGGCAACATTTAAAAGTCACGGAAACAACAGTCAGGCCTGGAAATAGGATATATCATGAGAGAAAAAATAAAGCTCGAATCATCCGCGGGAACGGGGCACTTCTACACCACCACAAAGAACAAGCGCCTCAAGCCGGAAAAACTGGAGATTTTGAAATTTGATCCGGTGGTGCGCAAACACGTCAAATACAAGGAAACAAAACTAAAGTAAATGCGGCGCCTAGCTCCGTCGGCTACGAGGCAAATTCAGTAAATGTGCCGAGCCGGTGTAAGAAATTAAAAACCCGCCATCGGCGGGTTTTTTTGTCCGTCTGTTTTTTCAGGCGTAACGGCGCAGCCTGCGGGAGAAGTTTTCCAGCACTTCTATGCCGCTTTCCTCGGCCCGGTGACACCAGTCCTCCAACTGCCTAACCAGCTCGTCCTTGGACGCCGTGGAACGTTGCCACACTGCCATGAGTTCCTCACGCATTTTATAGACTTTGTCCAGCTTGGTGGTTCTGCTCAGTACCAGGTTCAGCTTGGCGCGCTCGTCTTCCTGCAAGGTTCTGGAGTCGGCAAGCACCCAGCGTTTAAGGGTTGAGCGATCAACGCCGAGGTGTGTCGTGGACTCCTTCAGATGATCAATTTCCTTTGCAAGCGTATGTTTAAGAGACTGGGCGTACTTTGCCAGCACTTCATAACGGTGGGAAATGACAGCCTGCAGGGTATCGAGATCGCATTTCGTTTTTGCCGTGTCGAGACGCAATTTGGGCGCGACCTTCTTGACCTGAGCCAATCCC
This sequence comes from Nitrosospira sp., assembly GCA_013821425.1. Classification (GTDB taxonomy): domain Bacteria; phylum Pseudomonadota; class Gammaproteobacteria; order Burkholderiales; family Nitrosomonadaceae; genus Nitrosospira. Next base: position 9,605 of record JACDGV010000030.1, read on the forward strand.
ATCCATTCAAGGATGCGGATATACATCCAGCCGATATCAAACTCATACCATTTATTCGATAACCGCGCGGAGGTTGCGTAGGCATGGTGATTATTATGCAATTCCTCTCCGCCGATGAGTATCCCCCAGGGCAGAATATTGCGGCTGGCGTCTTCCGCCTGGAAACTTCGATAACCCCAGTAGTGACCTACGCCGTTGACAATGCCCGCCGCCATGATGGGAGCCCATGCCATTTGTATGGCCCAGATGGTCAGTCCGATGGGGCCGAATAAGATAAGATTGATTATCAGCATCAAGGCGACACCCTTACGGCTCTGTCCAGCGTAGACATTGCGCTCCAGCCAGTCGTCCGGAGTGCCATGACCATACCGTTCCAGCGTTTCTGCGTTCTTGGCTTCGGCCCGGTAGAGCTCGGATCCTTCTTTCAGCACCTTGCTGATGCCGAGCACCTGCGGACTGTGCGGATCGTCACGGGTCTCGCACTTGGCATGATGCTTGCGGTGGATGGCGGTCCACTCCTTGGTTACCATCCCGGTGGTGAGCCAGAGCCAGAACCGGAAGAAATGGCTGGGCAAAGGATGCAGTTCCAGCGAACGGTGGGCCTGATGGCGATGCAAATATATGGTGATGCAAGCGATGGTTATATGGGTGAGACCCAGGATCACCAGGATGTAACCCCACCAAGGTAAGTCGATAAGACCTAAAGTCATATATTTACAGCCCTTTTCAGAATAAACTTCCAGAGAGAAACCCTATTGCAATGTAAAGAAAAACCGGCCTTTAGTCAAGAATTAGTATGCCGCCTTACTCCACCTTGCAGCGACGCAGCCGCATGAAACGCAGCTGCGGAAAAACGGACGCAGGCCGTGCGTTTTCGGATTCCGGCGTCTACTTATCTTCTTTCAACAATTGCTCAAGATTGATCCGTTTCCATTCCACCGTGTTTGCTTTCAACGTTCTCCGCATCTGCCCGAGGGCGCTGGTATGTCTGCTTCTGGTTACCGCGGCACTACAATCGGCGGGAACAAGGACTTCAAAACCACGCAAATAAGCATCATTGGCGGTAAATAAAACGCACGAATTGGTTGTAAGACCACAAAGAATCAATTTCGTTGCCTTCAGGTTCTGAAGCAGGATATCCAGGGGGGTTTGGAAAAAACCAGAATGCCTGGGCTTGAGGATGAAGTAATCGTCGCGTTGAGGAACAAGCGCGCGGACTATCGAGGCGCCTCGCACCCCCGTCAGTGATGCAACCTTCGACGAGATGCTTGAAATCGGACTGCCACTGGCCGAAATTATCATTAACGTACAAGCAGGGAATGCCCCTTTTCTTCGCTTCGAATTTTAGCTGCGTGAGATTATCGGCCATGGGCTTTGCCGACTCAAGCAGCTCTTTTCCCTGCTCGAACTCCAGATCGTTGATCACATCGATCAGGAGCAGCGCGACCGTACATTCGTGACGCACGCATTCGTCGTTCATTGCTTCATCATACTGGTTTGGCCACCATCAAATAAAACACAATAACGAGCGCGGTAAATGCAGGAATACCCAGTCCAACCCAAATGCGGAAATAGTGCCAGAACAGCGCGGGCAAATCGGTTTTACCTTGGCTGGCGGCCGCAGCGAGCCGCTGCATTCTTATTTGCAACCATACTACGGGGAGCCAGCAAGCTCCCGCAACAAGGTACAAGCCAATCGACCACAGGACCCAGCGGCTCGTCAGGGGAACATTTGCCAGATAGACGAGGTAAAAGCCTGTGACAGGCTGGATAATAACGGTGGTGGCCGTAAACAGCCAGTCCGCGGTGATAACATTTTTTCCTACCGCGGCTACGATTACAGGATCGCGGGTCAGCGTGGCGCAAAACATAAAATAGGCCGTGCCTATACCCGTGCCAAAGAGCAGGGTTGAAGAAAGAATATGGAGCCATTTTACGGTTACATAATCCATCACCGCTTCTCCAGTTCGTACAACAGGAGGATGGCTGCAAGAATAGGCAGATTTTTTATCAGCGGCCCGAACGGATGCAACCAGAACTCTGGAAGAAAGAAGGTTATTGTAACCGTGTAAATACCGATGAGGGCGGCTTGTGCAATCCACAGAAGCCGGCGATGCCGCAGGAATAACGTTCCCAGGCCGAAGGCGATATCCACAGCAGCGGCTCCATACAGGGCTACGGGAGCGAGCACACCCGTAATTCCCACCCCCGCTAGCAGAACATAGCTTTCTTCAACGGGGTAGATTCCCATTGAGACCACACCTGCAACAAGCCATACCGCCGCGATCGACATCCGCAGTACAAGCTGTAACCAGCCAAGAAGCGCCGACAGGCCCAGATCCGCCGCAGTGTCACGTGATGCAAATTCCCTGACCGGCCGGGGTTCGCGGCCCAGGAGTTCTCGCGTTGCGCCAGGATCCGCCGTATTCCCCCGCTGGAGCATCTGCCAGGTATCGACGTCCAGCATGCCCTTCCCCGACCATTTTCCAATTTGCGCGGCAGCATCAACAAACGCCAACGGGATATGCACAAACCTGCCCGGGCCCAGCCCCATCAGACGCCGCAGTTCGTTCAAATATCTCTGCAGCGTAAGGGGTTCCCGACCCACGAGAGGGATGCGTTGACCCAGGTATCGATCATTTTCGACTAAAGCCACAACCGCTTGGGTCAGATCATCGATGTGGATCGGCTGGATTTTCTGATCGCCGGCGCCGGGCAGGGGAATCAAGGGCAGGCTCGCCATGAGGTTGAACATCGTGGCGCTCGCTCCGCCCGGCCCGTATACGAGGGAGGGTTGCATGACGACCGCCCTAGTCGACATGGCAAGCAAGGCATCGTCCGCAGCCTTTTTGCTGAGATGATACCGGCTGCTTGCCGTCTCATCCGCGCCTAAGGCAGAGATTTGCACGACCCGGACCCCAATCGCGCAACTCGCTGAAAAAAGCGCGCGGGGAGCGCGTTCGTGCAACGCCTCAAACGTTTGCCGCCCGTGCTCTCTTAATATGCCGACTGCGTTGATTACGATGTCGATACCCGAGAGGCGCGCTTTCCAGATATCGACGTCGAAGTCACGAGTATAGTCAACGGAAACGCGGGCAAACCTGCGCAACTCTTCGCGAGGGGGCGATTGTTTTATTGCGCATACAATTTCATGCCCGGCATCGGCGAGTCCCTCGGCCAGATGACTACCGATAAAGCCGCTCGCGCCGGTAATTAATATGGTAGACATTTCTGGATGGCCTGTATCTGAACAACTGCGCCGGTGCATCCGTAAGTTTTTTCTGGGCCGTATATCATAACGAAATAAAAATAAAGTATAGTTCCAGGCATGGGGAGTACAGATACATGGGGTCAGGCGATCCGCAACGGTCTGGTTTCAGGGGCCGTAGCGAGCATTGCTTCAACCATTTCCCTTTCGCTACTGGGCAAGACCGAGTTAAACAGATCAGCAGCGCCCATTAACGGGCCAAGCCAGTGGATATGGGGAAGACATGCTCCGTATGAGAACTGCTTCAGCCTTCGCTACACCATCGTGGGTTACGCTATTCACCACGCGGCCTCGGTCTTCTGGGCAATCGGGTATGAAAGGCTGCGGAAGCGCTTACCGGCGCCTGAGATGCCCTCTGCCGTGGTTGCGTCCGCAATCGTGACCGCCACCGCGGCTTACACCGTTGATTTTCACCTTACACCAAAACGGCTGACGCCCGGGTTTGAGAATCGCCTCTCGGAACGCTCTTTACTCCTGGTTTATGGGACGTTTGCACTCGGACTTGCCGCGTCAGCTTTGCTGGATTGTTACCGCACGCCTCGCACCAGGCTCAATAGAAAAGAATCTCGTTTCCCACGCCTTAGGCGCTGACGCCTGGTGTTGGCTGCGCACCATCAGCAGGGAGTCGCTGAATACCTTCCATCGCGGACCCGTTTGTTCCAACTCACGCGGCTACCGAAGGTATAGCCGGTCATTTACTCTACTCCAAGATAAAAGCACGGAATGTGCGCTATCGCACTGAAAACGCCTGGCCTGGCCCCTAATATCGGACCGGTATGACAAATGCACGAATGCTATGCTTGCCCGCATAAGCCCTGCCCTTGGCTACCCCTAGTTCACAAGGCGGATCGATTTATGCCTTAAATGCTTATGTCATTCCTGCCTCGCGAAATCCTGAATTCCATCCGGCATCCCAAATCAACCGCCGAACCTCTTCATACGATCTCCATCCATCTCAAACATGATTGACTGGCCACGACTTTTTTCCTTTTCAGTAAATCCGGCCGAAATTGTGGTACGCGGAACAGTCATTTACTGGTTTATATTTTTGCTGTTCAGATTCGTGCTTCGACGTGCGTCGGGGCGATCGGGATAGCCGACATTATGCTACTTGTTCTCATAGCGGACGCCGCCAGTAATGGCATGTCCGGCGGCTATGAATCAATCACAGACGGCTGCATTCTTGTCAGCACCATTGCAGGATGGAGTTATGCCCTGGACTCGATGAGCTTCCATTTTCCAACTATTCGCCGCTGGGTTCAGCCACCCCCCTTGGCCCTAATACGAGATAGCAAGCTGCAACGTAAAGCCATGCGCCAGGAATTAATCAGCACGGAAGAAATGAAATCGAGATTGCGCGAACAAGGTATCGAAAATATGAATGAAATAAAAATCGCCTACCTCGAAGAGGATAGTGAAATCAGTGTCTTGCTACGCGATGGCCAGGAACCGGAGCAGCCCCCGGGCGGATCACAGAGCAAAAAAGTTTTTTAGCAGCGGTGTCGCCATGGGCGCGAACGCCCCTGGCGTAAATTTCCCACGGCTTTCCCATTTAACGCACCTTACTGCTCATGGCATGTCATCCGGCAAGGGGGCGGCAGCGGGTGACTGGCGAAAATTTCAGTGAATAAGCTTGAAACCGATATCAGTGCCGTTACCCAAAAGTATCCGAGCTGGATGTTAAAATATCCCAGCGCCTCAAGTTGGCGCGCATTCCTAAGACCTCCTGCGTCAACAGCATCGAATCCGATGGCTTTTCCTAGGTCCAAAGCTGCTTTCCAGGCTTGCTCGTCATCGCTGGCGGCAAATAAAGTGAGCTGCTTGCCCTGAACGCTGCCTTTATCAATGTGTTGAGCAAAAACGGTATTGAAGGCCTTGACGATTCGCGCAGTGGGTGCTTTTCTTTGTAACTCCTCCGCTCCGCTGGTCGAAAAACCAGGGCAAGTTGCATATCCGGGGTCAGTGCATTGGTAACGTCCACAACCACTTTCCCGTCAACCGCATTTGCCAATTCATGCAGCACGGCATCAATTGCCGCGTAAGGAACAGCAAGAATCAAGATTTCGCCCCAGTTAGCCGTTTCCCTGACTGTTTCTCTTTGACTGCTGCGAACTTCATGACCAGCCTGTTCCAGACCCCGTTTAAGCAAACTGCCACACTGCCTTTTCCAATAATCGCAATTTTCTGTTTCATTGAATCCTCCTCATTTGTAAAGCGAAAAGCTATCGCACTATCGGGAGCGATATTGGACAGGGGCAGAGGCCGTGCGACTACCGGCCTTGCTGCTTAGCCTCCCGTGCCCCCGGACACCGGAGCCGGGGCGGACCAAAACATGGGTACTTCAAGGCCAGAATAGTCGAGGTTGGTATGGGGCAGTGGCGCTTCGGCGTCTCGTCACCAGCCGCAAGGGCCGCTTTACATGGCGCTCGCCTGCGGAAAATCCGTACATCATACGCGACGAAACACGCCGCATCATCGAGTCGCGCTATGTCGATGTCGCCTTTGCTATGAGCAACGCTTGAACGGGAGCCGGATGCGCTGAGAGGTGCATGTCCGGTTCGGGGAGGAGAGGCAGGGAGATAGCTCGACTACGCCCTGTCTCTTACTCCACTTCCGATGCAGCGCGGCTTCGTGTACCTGGTTGCGGTGATGGACTGGGCGAGCCGCCAGGTACTGTGGTGGCGCCTGTCGAACACATTGACGACGGACTTTTGCATCGAGGCCGTGCAGGAAGCGATTCACCGCTATGGCACGCCGGATATCTTCAACACTGATCAGGGCAGCCAATTCACCAGCCTGGAATTCACACAACTACTCAAGGATAACGGCATCAATATCAGTATGGACGGCAAAGGCCGTTGGCGCGACAACGTATTTGTCGAGCGACTGTGGAAATCAATCAAGTATGAGGAGGTATACCTGCACGCTTATGAGACCATGAGCGCGGCGCGCAGCGGAATCGGGTACTATCTGGGCTTTTATAACAGCCGCAGGCCACACAGAGCGCTGAACGGCATCACCCCAGAAGCGTTTTACTTCACCCATCTGCCCGCGCCAAAACAGGCGGCGTAGATGATAGTTATTCGCAAGGCCCCACTTAACGACGGTAGATTTCTGTCCAAACAAACGGGGCCACTTCTCTCACGGATCTTCACCCACAGCGCATCGAAGAACACCACCGGATACATCGGCTCCAACGGCCGCGCCTGCCATGCCGTGACCTCCGCCATCACGGCATCGGTCACACTACTGATAAGATCGGCGCTGACCTCCACAGCATACATCTCCAGCAAGTATGCCTGCACCTCGCGCACAGTCATGCGCGCGCGTACAGGGCGATAATCTTGTCGTCAAAACCCCTGAAGCGCCGTTCGTGCTTCCCGATCAGCTGCGGCTCGAACAAGCTTTGTCGGTCGCGCGGCACTTCAATACGTAGCGGACCATCATCGGTCAGAACCGTCTTGCCGCTGCTGCCATTACGGTGTTTGGTCACTTCTTGCGGCTTCACCATCCCAGGTGCGTAGCCCAGATGGTGACTCATCTCCGCGCCAAGGGCGCGTTCAATTACCGCCTTCTTGAACTTCCTCATCTCCGCCTCGGCGGTCATCGGCCCGGTCACGAACTGATCAATCAACTCCTTCGGAATCTCCGGCAACCCAGCTTGCGCCAGCGCCGTGGACTTTAACTTGCTTGGCATACATGCTCCTCCTCGTTTTCGACATGTTATGCCTCACACACAAAATTTCCGACAGCCTCTTTCCCTATTACAGGAGGCTATAATTGCGGAGTCCGAATCCATGTCCCGTCGTCACCACGAAAGCCACACTTTCTATCCCCAATGCTTTCAGGAGAATCACACCATTCTCCCCCTTCTCGTTTATGGACTTCAACTGAGCTGCCCCCGCCAAGTACATTCTTGATTATCATCACTGTTACACCCACTGCAATACCGGCGATTATGGTCTTGGCAACATTTTCATCAAGTGATGCAGCGGGCTGCGCCAACTCATACCCCTGCTCAGCTGCTTTGCGACGCCACAATTCGGCTTGAACCGGGTCCCTCGGCACGCCTAGACCTCTGTTATACATAAACCCAAGGGAATATTGGGCGCTTGCATTGCCTTGGTCGGCAGCTTTGCGGTACCACTTCGCCGCCTCTGCATAATCTTGTGGCACGCCTTGGCCATTGACATACAAGATGCCGAGGAATTTTTGTGCATCAGCTAGGCCTTGGTTGGCTGCTTTACGAATCCACTGCGCAGCTTGGCCGAAATCCTGCGGCACCCCTCGTCCTCCGGCATATAAGACACCCAGGTTATTCTGGGCATCAGCCAGGCCTTGGTTAGCGGCTTTGCGCCACCATACAGCAGCTTGATCGAAGTCCTTTGGTACGCCTTGTCCTCTGGCATATAACCACCCAGATTGTTCTGAGCGTCGGCCAACCCTTGGTCCGCGGCTTTTTGAAACCATAGAGCGGCCTGATTAAAGTCTCGTGGCACTCCTTGCCCGTTGTTATACAGAGCACCTAGATTGTTTTGGGCGTTCATCTCGCCTTGTTCTGCTGCTTTGCGGAACCAAAGAGCAGCTTGATCAAAGTCCTGCGGCACTCCTTGCCCGTTGTTGTACAAGGCACCTAGATTGTTTTGGGCGTTCATCTCGCCTTGCTCTGATGCTTTGTGATACCACGCAGCCGCTTGAGAATAATCCTGTGGCACACCTTGACCACTAGCATAGCTAGCTCCGAGCATGAATTGAGCAAGCGGGTTTCCCTGTTCAGCGAGAGGCTTGGACTTTTTTAAAGCAACCAAGTATTTGCCAAAATCAAGGGCACTAGCCGACTGTGCGGTCCCTCGCCCGTTCTTCACAACTGTCCCCCCTGCAGAGCCTTGATCGGCTGTAGCTAATGAGACCTCTCGGGAAATGCTAGTTTTAGGCCCGATGCTTGGGCCAACTTGTGGGACCTTCGCATTCGCTGCTTTTGATATTGTGGTCTGCAGATTGAATTTATTTCTAAAGCAAATTTTGTTAATTTGTTTAAATGCATCCGATTGAAAATTTCGATCCTCTGCGGTGATTTCGCGACCTGGTGAATAAACATATGTCCCTAGCTGTGCATTTTGTTGTAAGGCTTGATACATTATTTGCTCCCATGGAGCACGATATGGAAAGCCTCTGGCATACCACTGACCAATTACTACACCACAATCAGTTTTCGTACTTACTTGTTCGTCAGCAAAATTGACGATCCAGTAGGGGTTCATAACCCCGTCCGGGTCACGAGTACTCATGGCGGTTTTTATATTAACAAGGGCGGAATTGACGTCGCCCTTAGCCTTAAATAGCACCATGACCATGTCAGTTCTATAACGGTACTCCCAGATCTTTTTTTCGACCAAATCCAAAATAGGATCTGCGTTCAATGTAGATGAGAATAATTTTTCTGCCCTTCGTATTTCCTGTTTTGGCAAAAATCCTGCCGCTGGAACTTCCGCGGTTTGACCGGAGCTTTTCTCGGAAGAACTTTTTATCACTGCATGGTTTGCAGGGTCGTTATAAATAATGGCTTCCTCACCAAGTTTTCGTAAGCGAGCTTTTGCTGAAACATTGCCTTGGTCTGCTGAGAGTCGATAATATTTTTTTGCCTCCTCAATGTTTTTTGGTACACCGATACCTGATTCATATCTAACCCCAAGTAAATAATTCTCGCCTCCCTGCATGGTGTCAGATTTCATGTCATGTTGGGTTTTATCAACATGTGCAGGACTTGTATTTTGCAACGGTGAACCGACAGCTAACGTATTTTGTGTCGTCCCGCTTTGAGCTAGTACTCGATCGAGCCGAGCTAGACCAATTTGTGCTGAAGTATTTCCTTGCTGGGCAGAAAGTTGGTACCACTTTCGTGCTTCTTCAATGTTTTTAGGAACACCGATCCCTGCTTCGTATTTAAAACCGTGCTGATAGTATGCTTGAGCCTGAAGTGAATGCCGTAGAGTAGGAGCTACGCATCCCGATAAAGAGAGCAATACAATTACTAATGAAACAAATAAGCTCTGAGAAGCCCTTGCTCGCTTCCCTATAATCGAATGACTTAGCATATTATCGCTCCTGGTTTTGACTATTATTAACGTTATATATCGCGTCTGTTGATTCTCGTGGGGCCTATCAATTAGTATTTTGGAATGTCCCGGCGCGCGATGGGATTCTGACCACCCTTGGGGCACACTGGTATCGCCCGTGCCCAACTTTCAACCAAAGTATTGACAGCCCTGGATATTCCCAATCTTTCGCAAACGCTCCTCCAGAAATCCTCTCTCGTGCGGTGTCAGCTTCTCGAGCTATTCCGCCAATGCCTAGAATCCTATCTTACTGATTTCTATAAAATCTACATAGAGCATTATTTAAAGATGACATAGCTTTCTTTTATCTACCACGAGTGTGCAGGCGGTCGGTGCGTGCGATGCCGCACTGAAAGTTGTATGAAGGTTAAGTAAGATCTGGGGTCGACTCACCAACTCAGTTAGGAGCAGCCATGGAATTCACTACAACCTCCACAGTTCGATCATTGGTATTTACCACACTGATTTGTCTTGGCTGGGGAACCGTTCATGCTCAGGTCATTTCGGGACCCGGCGGTGCCGCTGGGGCGCAGCCCGTGCCAGGACAAGACAGGCCGGTTATCGGGCAGCCCCAGCCAGGACAAGGACCGGTTATCGGCCAGCCGATGCCCGGGGGTCAAACCGGCGCGAATGTCCCGCAATCTGACTTCAGCGGCTCTAGGGTGGGGAGACCTCAACCGGGACAAAGCGGTTACAACCCAGGACTTGGGAGCGATCCCGCAAGGAATAGCCTGGACCGGGCAAAGAGGGAAGCTGCCGACATCGACCGGGACGGCAGATTGAGCCCTGAAGAAGCGTCAAGGATGCCGCCAGGGATACCTCAGTAAAAACGAACGTAAAAACGAACGTTAACCGCCCCGGCTTTTCTCCAGGTAACAGGTTCCTCGCTTCCTGGAGCCCTGTTGGTTGCACTGTCGCGTTCGTCGATAGGCGGACAGGTAGAGGCCCAAAAGGCTGGGGCAGTTGGGCACAACCAGGAGATTCCTGTCCGGCTCTCACAGGTCGCAGCGGCGCTCCGTCCTCTCCTCCTCGTCACTCGTACTTGGTTTATGCGTTTCCAATCACGCCTTGTCGGTTCAGCTTACCATCAGGCCATCCACCCAGCGGGATCGAAAGTCCTCCCTGATTTACCACCTTCTCCCCCCAATGGAGGGCGTTTAGGGGGGTTCCCACGGTTATGGCAGCGCAAAGACGAATGTACGTTATCGCACAGTAGCCTTCAACGAAAACCCGCACTATTGCACCGCGCGCGAAACCCTGGAGTCCTGTCATCCACGGCTTCGCACGGGTCTACCGTTTCTTCTAAGACGTTTGAATATATCTATGAGCGCTACCTGTAACCAAATATTTTCCTCGTACTGGCAGGGAGGCTATGAAGGCGCGGATCACATCAATGGTGTTGGCCTTCCCCTGTCCATGAATGATAGTACCCGGCACGCAAGCCTCGCGTATGACGACTATGCACTACTCGCAAATTTTGATATTAAAACAGTACGCGAAAGCGTCGGGTGGCGTTTGGTGGAAAAGCAGGGACGTTTTGATTTCAGTTCTGTCGAACCTCGGGCGCGGGCAGCAAAAGAACTCGGATTGCAGGTCATCTGGACACTGTGCCATTACGGCTGGCCGGAAGATGTTAACGTCTATTCCCACTCGTTTATCGACCGGTTTGCCAGATATTGCCGCAATGTAGTGGAATATCTCGAATCGTTCTCCACCAGCTCCGTGAACGTATATTCACCCATTAACGAAATTTCCTTCGCGAGCTGGGCCACTGCCCATAACCATTTTATGTGCCCGCATCCGAACGAGGATGATGGCACCGAGCTGAAGCGCCAATTGGTGCGCGCAACGCTAAAAGGCTGCGAGACGATCTGGGAAATCAATCCTTCCGCACGTATCTTGCACTGCGATCCACTAATACATGTTATCGGTCCCCCCGGCCGGCCCGACCTTATCGATCACGCCGCGGTTCAAAGGCAATCCCAATTTGAGGCATGGGACATGCTGAGCGGGAATCTGGAGCCTGAGCTGGGGGGTGCGCCACGTTACATGGATCTGATCGGGGTCAACTATTACCACAGCAATCAGTGGGAAATCGATGATCACCGCCGTAGCAGCCTCTGGTGGCATCTGGGTCATCCTCGCCGAATGCCTTTGTACAGGCTTTTAACCGAGGTTCATCGCCGCTACCGCCGCCCAATGTTGCTGGCGGAAACCAGCCATGTGGGAAGTGGCCGCGGCGCCTGGATCAGGGAAGTGGCCCAGGAAGCAGTAATGGCTCAACAACAGGGGGTTGATTTGAGAGGTATTTGCCTTTACCCGATCATTGACCGGCCAGACTGGGATGACGGTCATCGATGGCATAAAAGCGGCTTGTGGGAAGTGAATGTTCAGGGGGAAGAAGAAAGCCGCTACCAGCGTATTTTATCGGAACCCTATGCTGCCGGGCTGCGGGATGCTCAACGTATCACCAAACGCTTTTTTTCTCATTATTTTACAACTCAGGCCTCACTTATTACTCAAACTCAAGGAACCCCAATGACGACCATTATCGTTTTTTCTCACCTTCGCTGGGACTTCGTGTATCAGCGGCCGCAGCACCTTTTGTCCCGGATGGCTGAAAACTACAAGATCGTTTTTATTGAGGAACCTATTTTCCATGAGCATGGCAGTTTCCTTGAGACATCGACGCCGGGACCAAACATAACGGTACTCAAACCACACACGCCGGTGGCGGCGCACGGGTTTCACGACGAACAACTGCCCCATCTGATCAAACTGATGCGGCAGTTCATGGAGCTAGAGGAGAAATACATGGTCTGGTTTTATACACCCATGGCATTGCCGCTATTGCAGGAGCTAGACCCTTCCCTGGTGGTGTATGACTGCATGGACGAACTCGCCGCGTTCAAGAACCCTCCAAAGCAGATGCTTCAACGCGAAAGCGCCCTATTGAAGATTGCCGATCTCGTCTTTACCGGCGGCCCAAGTCTATATCGTGCCAAGCGCGAGCGGCACCCCAGTGTTCATTGCTTTCCCAGCAGCGTTGATCTGGTGCATTTTGAGCAGGCGCGCGATCGTAGCAACATGCATCCGGCGCATGAGAATATACCTGGGCCAAGACTTGGTTACTACGGCGTCATCGATGAGCGTATCGATATGGAACTGATCGCGAAGCTTGCAGATGCGCATCCTCAATGGCAAATCGTCCTGGTTGGTCCGGTTGTAAAAATAGATCCCGACACCTTGCCCCGAAGGCACAATATTCATTATCTGGGGCAGCAGCCGTATGAAGCCCTGCCACACTTCCTGGCAGGCTGGAATGCATGCCTGTTGCCGTTTGCATTGAATGAATCGACCCGCTTTATCAGTCCCACTAAAACGCTCGAGTATATGGCAGCGGAATTACCGATAGTAAGCACGGCGATCTCTGACGTTGTGGAACTGTATGGCGACGTAGTCGCGATCGCAGAGTCGCCCCAGGGTTTCATCAAGGCCTGTGAAGACGCGCTATTGACGACTCCGGAGGAACATAAGCAAACCATCGTGAGGATGCGGGAAATCGCGTCGGGAAGCTCCTGGAACGCGACAGCGGAAAAAATGCACGAATTGATGCAATTCACCAGCATGGAAAAAGAAGAGCCGATGAGCTGTGCTCTGCCCCAACCGGCACGGGAAGCATTCCTCCAACACGAAGCTCAGCCAGTGCCACTGGAAAACAGAAAATGCGTCATCATCGGAGCAGGACCGACAGGGTTGAGCGCCGCCTATCATCTCGACGCCGATACGCTTTTGCTGGACAAGAACTCCACCGTCGGCGGCTGGTGCCGCTCGATCGAAGACAAGGGTTTTACCTTTGATCACGCCGGCCACATCATGTTTTCAAATGACCCCTACGTGCTGCAGCTCTACAAGATTTTACTGGGCAACAACGTACACTGGCAAAACCGCGAGGCCTGGGTATATAGCAAAGGAGTCCACACGCGCTATCCGTTCCAGGGCGCTCTGCATGGCCTTCCCCCGGATGTAATCAAGGAGTGCATCGTGGGGGCAATGGAGTCTCGCTATGGGGCGATGAAGAATCCAGAGTCGAAACCGGCTGAGGGAGCCTGCCAGGCCGTAGACGGCGCAGCCGGAGTCCTCTCGGACTGCTGCGCTGACGGAACAGTGCCGGACTCCAGGGGGAAGGCAGTTCTGCGCCAGGAGCCAACCACGGCGAAAGGCAAGCCGGAGAATTTCGAGGAATTCATCTACAGGATGTGGGGCTCGGGTATCGCAAAACATTTCGCCATACCCTACAACAGAAAGCTCTGGACTGTTCCCTTGACCGAAATGGAAACTTCCTGGCTGGGTGGCCGGGTGCCTTTACCTGATCTTGAAGAAATTATCGAAGGCGCGCTTCGGCCTGTCGCCAAACCCATGGGACCAAACGCCCGTTTTGGCTATCCGTTGCGCGGCGGCTTTCAAGCAATGATGTCCGGTTTCCTTCCTCATATTCAGGGCACCATCGAACTGAATGCCGACGTGATGAGCATATCGCCGGAGCAGCATCTGGTTACGCTTGGCGATGGGCGGCGTTACCGGTACGAAAACCTGATCAGCACCATGCCCCTGCCAGAATTGATCCGGCGCATGGGTGACGAGGCGCCGAAACCGGTCAGGAAAGCAGCCGCCGCGCTACGCCACGTCTCCGTCCGCTGCGTGAATCTCGGCATTGCCCGGGAGAAGATTTCAGACAAGCACTGGATATACTACCCGGAGGATACGATTTTCCACCGCGTCTTTCTTCAGGGAAACGCAAGCCCCAGGTGCAACCCGCCGGGCGGGTTTGGCCTCACCTGCGAAATATCCTATTCGCCCGCGAAACCGCTACCGCTCGATGGTCAGCAACTAATTGACCGTTGCATGGAAGATTGCATCAGGGTTGGTCTATTGAGGCAGGAGGACAAGCTGATTACCGCCAATCTCGTCGATATGCCATACGCGTATGTGGTGTACGATCACGTCAGAAAACAGAATGTCGAAACGGTTAAAAAATGGCTTTCCGAGCGCGATATCATCTTGTCGGGCCGCTACAGCGAATGGGAGTACTACAACTCCGATCACGCATTTTTGGCGGGCAAAAAAGCGGCCGAAGTGGTCAAGCAGCTGAAGCCGCGTGAAAAAATGTACGTCAACTAAATGAACGGATAAGACTGGTCCACTCCAGTGATCATCGACGCGCACATTCATTGTTCCGGGGAGGAAAAAGCGAGCGATGTTTTACAGGTACTGGATCAGGCAAAAGTGGATAAGGCCGTCCTGCTTGCGCCTTTTTTAAGCGGCAATTATTCGTTGTGCAATAGCGAGTCCTTGCGAGCAGCTAATCGCTACCTTGCCCGGCTGATTGGCCGCCATGCGGACCGGTTGATCGGGTTTGCGGTAATTAACCCGGCACTTGACAATGCAAGTGAGGATTTACGCAATGCGAGCGATCTTGGTTTGCGGGGTCTAAAAATGGTTCCGGCAGGATGGTATCCGTACGATGAGTGCGTGCGTCCCGTGTATGAAATGGCGGCTCAATTGCGGATACCTATCCTGTTTCACAGCGGTATTTTCATCGATGGAAAATCCGGCCGTTACTGTCGCCCAACTTTTTATGAAGCGATACGGGATTACCCGGACTTACGCGTTACCCTGGCCCACCTGGGGTGGCCTTGGTCTGATGAGGCTAACGCGGTTGGGCTGATCGACCTTATCAATGGTATCGATCCTGATAACAGCCAGTTTCGCTTCGATATCTCGTTCGGCGCCCCTCCGGTTTACCGCTTGGAAGTTCTGAAAAAGGCAATTGCTGTCCTGACCCCTGAATTGTTGCAGTTTGGCAGTGACGTCTTCTTACCCTGTAGCAGCGAATTGATCATAGGCAGAATCAATGAAGTAAAGGAGCTATTGGACCGGCTCGAGATTGACGAGCACGGTCGCCGACGGATTATGGGGGAAACAGCGGCTGCTTGGCTCAGGATAAACTGAGATGAAAATAATCTCCACCGGCGAACGTCCAATTAACCTACTGCAAATCATCGGCGGCGCGATCCTTGGTGGTATGGAAATCTACGTCTTGCGCCTGCTCCAGCGCCTGCCACGGGATAGCTTCCGTGTCACGTGTCTCTGCACGGCCGAGAGCCCCTTCACATCATCGCTGCGTGATATCGGTTGCAGTGTTCATGTCACTCCTATCACTGATGAGCCTAACTGGCAATCGATCCAGTTAGGCGTTAGCCTTATCCGCGCTGAAGCAATTGACGTGATCCATGCGCACCTCCCCAATGCGCATTTGCTGGCCGGCATGCTGAGCAGACTTACCGAGACGCCGGCCTTGGCCACAATCCATGGCCGCTATCTCAGCTTGCGCGATTTTGAAGTGCATAAAATAATGCAGACTAATATTAGCGTGGTAGCAAAAACGGCATATTTCCAAGCGCTTAGTCTGGGAGTCCCGGCAAGCAAACTGCGATTCATTGGAAATGGGGTTGATACAAAAGTTTTTCATCCCGCCACAAAAACGAATTATCTTCATTCCATACTCAATATCCCTTCCCAAACTCCTCTTATCGGCTTTGTGGGTAGGCTTTCCCCTGAAAAAGGTCCGGATGTGTTTGTGCATATTGCTGGCATGGTCCATAAAAAGCTAAAAGACTGTCACTTCGTTCTCATAGGCGAAGGGACCATGCGAAAAAAACTGGAAAGTGATATTGATAATCTTGGCCTGAGTCGTTACGTTCACCTTGCCGGCGTTCAAAACGACATGCCTAAAGTCTATGCTTCTCTCGATTTGCTGGTATCAACTTCATATTCGGAAGCTATGCCTCTGGCGATAATAGAAGCGATGGCTTCAGGTCTGCCGGTGGTCGCAACCAATGTCGGCGGCATCATCGACATTGTCGAGGCAGGACGCACAGGCCTGCTAAATAACGTCGCCGACCCGAAGGGGATGGCGAATGACACCGTAACCTTGATGTCGGACATGACGACACGAAACATGATGGGGAAGGCAGCTCGAAAGCGAGCCAAAGAAAAATTCGAGTTGAGCGAAAGCGTCAACCAAACCAGCGAACTGCTGAGATCGCTTACCCAGAGTGGATATCAGCAAGAGCTTAGCGTGGGACACGGTTGAGGTTTACTGAAGAAGCCGTTCCGACTGCTTTTCCCTGTGGTTATTCTCGCCCGCCGCCGCCTTCAAGCCTCGGGGGGAGGCTGGCTCCGCCTCGATCCATGCGCAAGGGAATATGCCCGCGTAAATTCAGCTCCAAGTAGAAATATCTGCGCGGAATAATATACCCATACCAAGACCACTACCAGCGAACCTGCGGCGCCAAACCCCGAGCTGATGGCGCTTTTCCCGATATACAGACCAATCAGGAATTTGCCCACGGTGAACAGCAGGGCCGTAACAATCGCGCCAGCCCAGACGTCCCGCCATTGAATCCTGACGCGAGGCATAAATTTATAAAGCATGGCAAATACCCCGGTTGTAAGGGCAAAGCTGATAGCCAGATTAATACCGACCGCCACCATTTCAATATCTGTAACAGGTCCCAACCACTTCCCAAGTGCGGCAATGGCGGCACTGAACACAAGAGATACCATTAACAAAAACCCGATTCCCAGTATCATGCCAAACGACAGGAGCCGCGATCGGACCAATGCCCATACACCGCTGGTTTTGTCTCTACCGGGAGCGCGCCATATACGGTCGAAGGCGTCTTGCAGTTCGCCAAATACCGTGGTCGCGCCGATAAGCAGCAAAATAGTCCCAATGATAGCTCCCGCCGCCCCTTCTTCGGGCTTGCTAACACTTTCCAGCAACCCTTGCACTGCCAGGGCTCCTTCTTCTCCCATCAAACCCCGCAATTGGCCGAAAATTTCCCCGCGCACCGCCTCCTCCCCGAAGACGAGCCCGGCAGTGGAAATCACGATTAACAAAAGGGGCGCTATCGAAAACATGGTGTAGTAGGCTAACGCGGCGCCCATGCTGGGCGCATAATCTTCCAGCCAGGAGGTAAAAGAGACCTTGACCACACTCCAGATATTCCCGATTTTCATGAATCCCTCCTCTTCCTTCCAGGGAAACAGCTAGCCTAGTCGTCCCTGAAAAACCTGTTTTCTCAGTCACTCAAATGAAGACTTGGTATTTTGCTTGCCAGTAACTGATTGAGACTGACCCCGAAACGGGCGCACAAAAACGCCAAACGGCGCAGAATCTTGC
>JACDGV010000065.1 GCA_013821425.1 Nitrosospira sp.
AGAACCTGGTGCACACCGAGGCCCCGGAGACAGACCTCAACGAGAGCCGCAAACAGGGCAAGCTGGTCCTCAAGGAAGATGAGGACGACGAGGACGAGGACGACGACGACGATGATGAGGATGAGGGTTGAGCGGAGCGGGGTGGTTTCAGGATAATGCATCCGTCTGCCCTTTCATACCACCGGCAGGTGAAGGGTAGGCGTTTGTTTCAATATCGCCCGGCCCTTACGTTAGTACCCCGCAACAGGTCAAATCAGGCCCCCTATCTGAATTGTGGTCCGGCGCCCGTACGTGCGGGCAGGCAAGCATATGGCGATACCAATTGAACTTGACCACGGCAGCCGCCAATCCCTGCAAGGCCAGATCTTCGAGCAATTGCGCCATCTCATATTAGGGGGGAAGTTAAAGCCGGGAACCCTCGTCCCGGCGAGCCGGGTACTTGCGGAACAACTGGGTATTTCTCGAAATACCGTACTGCTTGTCTACGATCGTTTAATTGCCGAGGGCTATCTCCAGGCTCGGAAGGCAATTGGAACATATGTCAATCTCGAACTCCCCGAAACCTGCCTCGCGGCGACCCGCAGAATTGTCACTTCCGCTCCCACTTCTGGCGAGCCGGTAAAGCGACCCGCTATCCCGTTTATCGGGCACATACAGACAAAAAAAGCGGCTGCACATCTCGACTTTGATTTCTATCCGGACCGAATCGATCTGGATCTCTTTCCCCATAAGGTCTGGCGCCGGTTTATTAACCGTATATTTACTTCCACCAGTACCCATTTCACAGAGTGTTGCGATGCCGGCGGATTGCCGCAATTACGCGAAGTTATTGCCGATCACCTTGGGATAGCGCGCGGCATCAGCGTATCTTCCGATCAGATAATCATCACCGCTGGCTCGCAGGAGGGCTTGAATCTCGCGGCCCGGCTACTTGTAAAGGACGGTACGTTGGTCGCCACGGAAAATCCCTGCTATCGCGGAGCGGCGTCGCTTTTTGAAAGTTATTATGCAAAACTGGTTCCAATCCCCGTGGATGAAAAGGGCCTTGATGTGGAGCAGTTACCAAGGGATGGGGTAACGCTTCTGTATGTTACCCCTTCTCATCAGTATCCTCTTGGCTTTACATTGCCAATCGAGCGCCGCTTGAAACTACTGGACTGGGCTCGTCGGTGTGGCGCTTATATCATTGAGGACGATTACGATTCGGATTTCCGCTACCGAGGGTCACCACTGACGGCTCTCATGGGGCTGGATGACGACGGTTGTGTCATGTATCTGGGAACTTTTTCCAAATCCATGGGAGCTGGGCTGCGCTTGGGCTATCTCGTGGTACCCAAGGCGTTGGTTCCCGCGGCGCGCTCTGCCAAGTGGCTACTCAATAACGGGCATGCTTGGCTGGACCAGGCTACAATGGCTGAATTCATTCGCAGCGGCGCCTATGGCAATCACCTGAGGCGGATGCGGAATATGTATTCAAAGCGCCACGATTGCCTTATAGAAGCATTGCGCGAGCATTTTGGCGCGGTGCAACTTTCCGGCCTGGAGAGCGGCTTACATCTCGCATGGCACCTCCCCAAAAGCTATCCTGATGCGACTGAGCTTCAGGCGCTGGCACTGAACCATGGGGTCGGCGTCTATCCCATTGGATCTGGCACCACTTATAATGTCGGGAAAAGCGAGTACAGCGCGCGCACTCTCGTACTGGGTTTCTCATCCCTTAACGAGTACCAGATTCGAGCAGGTATCAGGCGGATAGCTGACGCATTTATAAATCTGCCAGCTGATTCCCGTCTTTCTGCAATAGATGGCCATAGCCGCGTACCACCGTACGTCCATCACAGACACCAACGCTATTAGTTTTTTTTATCTTACTGGCGATTCGCAGCCGGCATATTATCTCTTGCAATAGATCAGGTTAAGGCTCCTCTCTATTCCTCATGTATATCGTATTATCCTGGGTGTTTTCCCGTTGCAAGCGGGAAATATAGGCGGGATAGCAACCAGGCCACTGCATCGAGAACGCGCGCAGCACGGTACGCGTGTTCTTTCTACTGACCAGGGCATCCCTTGGCAACTATCACTTGTGAATTCCGCGGCGAATAGCCGAGGTTGGTTTCAACTTGTTCCAGATATGAGGTTCAATTTTTTAGACGGGCTGCTGTAGACAAAAAAACACCGATCCACCTTTCCGTCTGTCGACGGGGGCGGACCGGTGTCATGTCTTCAGTTGCCTAGAGCTTGGTGAAGACCGGTATGACTGCACCGGCTATGCTGTTGATGTTGCGCTCGCCAG
>JACDGV010000031.1 GCA_013821425.1 Nitrosospira sp.
CCAGACTGACTTGCGAGCCGCACCGCCTCGCGTTTGAATTCATCCGTAAACTGCCGTCGTTCCATTTAACACCTCCAATAGTAATCATAACCTATCGAATGTGTCCGTCTTATCGGGGGAAGGTCACAGCTCTTTCTTGGTGATAAGAAGTTTTATAGCACTTTTACTTCGGCAGTATCATTGATAAGTGGGATTCCGCACCGATTAACAAACTGCCGCCTATTACAGTTTATTCTTTCGTGGCGAAATCCCGTATTTCCAATGAACATTCTAACTCTTCGTTATAAAAAGAATTGAGAACGAATAACTATGGGCAAGGCAGGCTAGGCTTGTCGGACTAGCAAAATTTCTAACGGAGCTTGATATGGATCAGGTCGAAAATGGCACTATTCCCGGTGGCAAACCAGGAGGTATGAGCAGCGAGCGCAAGGTCTTGCTGGTTCTTGTCGCTGCCCTGTTGATGGTGGTCGTCGGCATGTATAGCTGGAAAGTGGCTAGCGTGAATGCGGTGGAGAACAAACTTGGCCAAGTGGAGGCGAAGCTTGCCCAAGTAGATGCGCAACAGGCCGAAGCGCGCACCCGACTAATCGAACAAGCAAAGCAATTGGATGATCGCCGCGCCGAGGAAGCCCTACGTCTGTTCAGTATCCCCTTCGCCTGGGCCATTCGCCGAGAGCTTATCGCCGGCAACTTGGATCAGGTGGATCAGTATTTTGGCGAATTAGTTCAAATCAGAGGGTTCAAATCGGTAATCCTGGCCAAGCTGGATGGCAAGGTGATCGTCGCCAGCGATCGCAAGAAGCTTGTCGAGACCTTCTCCAGCCTTTATCCTGGCGCCGATCTGGATTCCAATGAAATCACGGTAGAAAGAGCCAACAATGGAATCTTTCGAGCTGTTATTCCCATACTCGGCCTGAATAAGCACCTGGGGACGGCAGTACTAGAATACCTGCCGCCCGCTTATCCGCTGAAATAAGCAATCGATGCGCCTGATGGTTAAAGGTTTTCATAGCCAGCTTCTTTTACATTACCGATATCCCGATATCGCTCGCTTTGATTGGTCTGGTGCTTCTCGGCCCTCTCGTAGACGCCTCGTGTGTGAGGAAAAGGAGGAATAAAGAAAATAGCAGCTTTTTTGGCAAAGCGCCTTGTACTCAGTGCTGTTAATACAAGCGTTCATTCAATTGCATCGTTATCACGAGCATAAATGTTCACTTCCGGGATAAGTTTTCGTTTTCGATGCCCACCGCCTCGCTGTCATATCCCCGAAGTACCCCACGCCCAAGCTACCCGACCCGGTGACGAAAGCCATTGAATGGCGCGGGCGGACGTTTCCCGTGGGACGCTCCGGCTACCTCCCCCTCATCGTTTACCCCATAAGCACTGCCCTCACCTTCTATAACAGTACCAAGATCTCTTATGCCTACGCCGCCGGGGCCAGTGATAAAGGGGTTCCATCGAACCCTATTTTCCTCGCAGTATGGAGTATTGATGCGAAAAGAGCGTCACCTGCCCAACGTCATTGGTGCCGTGACTCCAGTTGACATCTCCGCCCCAAAGTACCAAGATCCCTCAGAGCCGCACCATTGGCACCTCTGATGAATTCAAAGCAAGCCCCTCCGGTTGGTTGGGAAGATCCTGTCGCCTGCCCTACGTTGGTGATTGCAGTAACACCGTACTCGCGCAACCTAGATTTCGAAAGCTCAGTCACCGTCCTGCTGTTAAGGGCAGCGCGGAAATAACGTTCTTTGAGCGGCGGTGTTAGATTGATAACCGCTGCTCTCTCAAGAAAAAAGTGGTGGGGCAGTCGCCACCGGAATGGCGAACGAGGTAAAACTCGCCATTATTTTTCGGGCTTGGATAAAATCGCCCGTCTTAATTTCCCGATGATTAGAACAAGAGCCAAATTATTATTAAAACAGATGCCGGTACCCCCAGAAGCCAGGCAAGAAAGTATTTACCCATGATAGTTCTCCTAAGAAAAAGCGGAAGACGCGATATAAAAGACCTCACGCCGCGCTGTCTGATTTCATGTCCGCAGTTGGTTGGGCCATGGAGCGCTCCAAAACTGGCAGGCAACTTACTAACTCCCCGAGAGCCATTGAGCAGACCGAACAGGGTAGCCGTAAGCTTCCCCGTCAAGTAGACAATTCAGAAGTAGAGATTTTCCCTGCAAGCAGTCGCTTGCGGAACACAGCTGGGGGCAGGTTTCCCAGTGCATCATGGGGACGTTCTTCGTTGTAGCTTCTCACCCATTCATGGGTGATCTCGCGGACTTCGTCGAGCGATTCGAACACCCAGGCATTCAGTATCTCGGTTCGATAAGATCGATTGAAGCGCTCAATAAATGGTTTTGATTCGGTTTGCCAGGCTGGATAAAGCGCAATTCGATTCCCTTGTTTTTGCACCAGTCGGCAAGATACTGTGAAGTGAGTTCCGGGCCATTGTCCAGGCGGATCGCCTGCGGCAGTCCGCGCCAGGTTTCAAGTTGTTCAAGGACACGCACCACCCGCGTTGCTGGCAGGCTAGTGTCGATCTCGATGGCCAGCGCTTCGCGTACCCCTTCATCCAGGATGTTGAGTGTCCTGAAACGCCGCCCTGGGTACAAACTGTCGCTCATGAAGTCCAGCGCCCAGATCTGGTTTGGCAGGCTCGGTACATCCAACGGCTGTATGGGTCTGATCAATCGCTTCCTGGTACGGCGCGGCAGATTGAGCTTCATCGCGCGATACACCCGCCAAGTACGCTTGTGATTCCATGCATGCCCATCCAGCCTGAGCCGGTCATGACACTTCCAGAAGCCCCAACGCCCATGTTTGGCAACGACCGCGTTGAATGCCTCAATGATGGCCGTATCATTGACTGAAACCCTGGTTTTCCGGTAATACGCCGCCCGAGACAGGCTCACCGCTTGGCAGGATTGCTTCACCGACAGCTCTTGCTCCTGCACCAGACAGCGTGCCACATCCCGGCGTTCGGACGGCGTTACAGTTTTTTTAAAACCGCCTTATCGCTTCGTTCTCCAGGGCAAGGTTTGCATACATGCGCTTGAGCTGGCTGTTCTCCGCTTCCAGCTCTTTCACACGCACCAGTTCTGACACCTCCAATCCGCCATACCTCGCCTTCCACTTATAATACGTC
Organism: Nitrosospira sp.; assembly: GCA_013821425.1. Taxonomy (GTDB): domain Bacteria; phylum Pseudomonadota; class Gammaproteobacteria; order Burkholderiales; family Nitrosomonadaceae; genus Nitrosospira. The sequence continues at coordinate 3,142 of JACDGV010000031.1, forward strand.
GCCGAACTGATCCCGTGCCTGCGCCAGACTTCGTTGACGGCAACGCCAGCGTCGGCCTCCTTCAAAATCCCAACAATCTGACTTTCCATAAATCGCGATTTCTTCATTTTTGAACCTCCAGGCAAAATCCTGCCAGAAAGTTCTACTTATTGCATGTCTCTCAAATGGGGAAGCTTACGTCTTTCCTTCCTTTTCACTGGATTCGCTTTTGCTTATCGAGGTCAATCCTGATCTCTCCGTTTCCATTTAATTGCTCGTGCTTGTTAACTTGCTCGTGCTTGTTAACTTATATTGAAGGAGCACCGGTCCTGGTCATATCTACTTCCGGTGACTATATGCTTGCAAAGACTATGGGGGGCGGACCAGGGCGATGAGGTGGCGACAGACTGCGCGCCGATCAGCAAGGTGAAGGAACCCTCCCCGGACCGGTTCCCTTATTCATGAGGAAAGTTGACAGGGTGTTATACCATTTTCCTTTTTGCTCATTACATCCGTGCGTTGCGTCGCATAATGGTATGCAAAGCCTGTCCCTGGTGTCATTAGTACTTCTAATCCTCCTCGTAAGCCATGGCGCCTCCCTCCCGTGGAAGATGTCCTAGATGTCGCCAGCGCCATGGCTTCATTCCGAAGTCCTCATTCCTGTGCCTCTTTTTTCCCCTCGCGGATTGCCTCCCGGGCGTTATTAACATCAGATTGATCGGTTTGCGGCTCTGATTGCGTGCGTGCCGCTGCCGGATCGTGGCATAGCGCGACGAAGAATGGGAAGTGGTCTGATCCGATATCTGGCATCACAGCAACCTCCAGAAGCCAAAATGACTCCTCAAAGAATACGTGGTCGAGCGGCCAGCGAAGCAGCGGCCAGTTGGCATTGAAGGTCGAATACGGTCCACGCCCGATGCGAGGGTCCAGTAAGCCGCTTATCTCTTGAAACAGGCGCGTCGAACGTGACCATGCCACATCGTTCAGGTCCCCGGCGACAATCGCGGGTACGAGCTCATGGCGTACTTCGCGGCCAGCTATCAGCAGTTCCGCGTCCCGGCGTTTCGTGTCCTGCATGAATGGCGGCTTGGGGTGAAGGCCATACAGGTCAATACGGGCGCCCGAAGGTAGGCGGAGTCCTGTCTTGATAGACGGTACATAGTCTTCAAGCAGAAAGCGGATTTCGGCATCGATCATCTCGAAGCGGCTGAATAAGGATATGCCGTATCCGTTGTTCTGCGGGTGTCCGATGAAATGGGGATACTGAGCGTGCAGGGGCTCAAGATGCCGCTCCCACCAGGGATCTGTCTCCACCAGGAGAAGCACATCAGGCTCAACTTTACGCACAAGAGCGAGCAGCGGTTCAGCATTCCTGCTCCCATACAGAACGTTGGCGACGAGCAGGCGGATTTGTGAATCTTGCTTGCAGATGGATACCGCTTTTGCTTCCGTGGAAAAGATGGGTGTGTAGGGCCCGATGAGGCGGAGCTGCCAGACCAGGGCGCTTGCCAAAACCGCCATGAAAAGCAGCGTCGACAAACGCCGAAGGGAGACCGTAAGCGTTGTTGCGATGAGCGCAATGGCAAGAACGACCGAGAGCTGAATGCGCGGAAAATCCCAGATCCGTATCCACCATTGGTTACTCTGAATGGTTGGCAGGAAAGTCACTACGACTGCCGCGGTTCCCAGCCCCAGAACGAACCAGCGGATCAACCTACCCATCGTCTTCTTCCCCGACCGGAAACGTGGCACATTGGTAGCCCTTTCCCCTTTGGTAGTCTTCGTAAAAAGGAAAGGGGAGAAGGACGTGAACCGGATATCAAATCGCGGTATAGGACTTCGGCTACACCCTTCTCCGATTTCACCTTTGGAATTCCGACGCCATCGCAAAACCTCAGACTGGAAAATACCTGATTTTAAGGTGAGTTATTAGATTGCATCCTGTTTACGTCCCGGGAGGCGAATTCAAACCTATTTTTTGAGATTTTAAGGAAAATGATTCCAGTGATGATCATCGACCGAAAATTTCCGCAGGTCCCAGTGCCGCCGTATACCACACGCTCGATTCGTATGACATCGCCGCTATCCGGAAGAGGATGGCATAGCTGCCGACGGTCGTCATGTGCGCTTCACCCCCCATGTCGGGGCGGAGTTGATAGAGTAGCGGTTGTGGCATATCGTGAAATGTGGCGCGGATATCCCGAATGAAGGTAACAGCGCGGCGAGGATTATCCTGAGCGATATAGTTGGCAATATAGTCCAGATCGCTTTCAACGAGACGGGAGAGCTCCAGTTGCATTATTTTGCCGTACCTGCGGCATCAACGATAGCCTGATATTTGCGTTCAAGGCCGTTGAGCACGTCATCGGCGGCAATACCCGGTGTCAGTACGAACACTATGTTTCCCTGCACCGTGACGAGGTGGGCGGCGGTACGGGGATGCCAAGAATCGGCCAAGGGTTCAATATCCGGTGGCCGCGAGAGCAAGCGGGCGACCGGCTCCAACTGGGAAGTAACCACATCCTCGCGCATGTGGTGGCCCAGCACGAGGCCGCGATCATCCGGGCGGAAAAATCCAAGGTGGACCGTGCGCACAAACGGGAGATTTGAGGTCAACCGTTGAGGCGCGGGGGTATAATTGGGGGTTATTCATCCGAAAAGAAGTCGATAGATCAAGTATTGACGGCCATTTCGACGCTCTATTCGTTGCGGTACCGCCAACAGATAGTCTGGAGAAATTCAAAGAAAGTCGCTAAACGACGTAATGCCGTTGGTGGCTTTTTTTTCGTCCAAAATAAGGCCAGGGAGATTCATTACAAACCTGCGATCAATGGGGGCGCGAGAGCCCAGCTATAGCTGGGCTCTCGCGCTGCGAGTCCTCCATCCTAAGAGCCCCAAACCTGCTAAAAACATTGCGAGGATTCCGGGTTCCGGTATTGGCGAGATATATGGGGCTCCAGCGGAAGCGCTGCTCACGTTGACAATATCGAATGCCCAATGCGAATCCCGGTTGTCGAAATTGCTATTCGCACTCCCGACAAAACCGTTGGAGAGCAGCGGTCCTATTGCATAGCTTTCAAATTGGGTTACTGTCGCTATATAACTTCCCGCATCAAAATAATTCATCAGGAACGAGTCGTAACCGTTGCCAGTCAGCGGATCAATAGTCATATGGCCATCATCGTTCTCATTAATTAGAGCGCCGGTCGATGCATCGAATAAGGTCAGGATCGGATCAAAACCGCCACGAGCAATTTCCGCCCCAGCGGCATTTGTTCCCCCCGCATAAGACCAGGTACGTAACGTGACTTCAGCAAAATTCTCTGTGACAGTAAAACTGAATGGTTGAACTTCATCGTCATTTGTAAAATCTCCGGTAAAAGAAAAATCACCCGCAAATGCACTTCCTCCGGCTAAGCCAATAATTACTAGGGCACTCCTAAATACTTTCATTGTTATCCTTATTTTTGGACTCTTCCTTAAAGCCGCAAGCTCAGATTATTTCCGGCTGGACATCGGTTATTGATAGAAGTCAAAAGCACCATCATATTCCCGCCCGAGTTGCTCGACGTGGCTCTTGGGATTTAGGCCGCTAACATTTTAATCCCGCAAATGTGGTCTTTTTTGAAAAATAAAAAAGCTATCCGATCCAAAAAGTTACCAATCCGTTTTAATAGAAGAAGCATGAACAGGCTCTCTGCAGAAGAGGCTCGGCAGTTCCTGTTGCTGCCTGCGGAAGCGGAACATAGGCCTGAAAGGGTACAACTGGATATTATCGAATTGGCTAGACTTTACTATAGGACAAATGGACTAATCAACCGCCTCTATCCGTTTATTGCAATTCTGGTGAGCACCATGCGGCGGCGAATAATCGCCGCCGCCGGTACTTTGCTGATTAACGCAGTCGGCCGGAAATAAACTCACCATGAGGAATGTCGAGGCCATCTTCTGCCGTATAGACCTTCACAACCTCATCGGTAGTCGTATTGATTTTGACGATATGGTTCGAAATGTAACTTGAGACATAAACAGCGTCTTCATCAACTGTTACTGCCATCGCATGTCCGAGCCGGAAATCGCTCGGTAGCTCGACGCCAGGCTTAAGTCGTTTAATGAACTTCGGATCATGCATGTCAGTAAAATCGTACACTGCAACAAAACCCTCCGTGGCGAACTCCTCCCGAAGGCTATCTTCTTCAGCTACGTACAGCTTACCTTTAGCGACAGCCACGTCGGATGCTGAGCGATATACTCCAGCTTCAGAAGATGGGGGCGCCGTTCCGATAATCTTCGTTGCGGTTGCGGTTTTCGCATCAATTAGCCAGACGCTCGGCCCGATAATTTTCGCGTCATCCTCCTCTGTAATCGACGTGGGCCCCAACTGCATGGTGGCGGTCACTGCATAGCGATCGTCGATCCAATGAGTAAAATGCGTGAATGCTGCATATTCCTCGGGCGTGCCCAATATAGCCACCGCTTTAAGTCTCACTTTGCCCGTTTTGCTATCTACCTTATATATATCAATTTGATTATCGTCGAAAAAGTAACCCACTCCCAGTCCAAGCTTTCCTGCGGGGTTAAAGTTAATGCCATGCATCTGGCCGCTTAAATCCCCAAAACTCATCGGATCTGCTTCAATCAGTTGCCCTGTCTTGTAATTGAGTCCGCGTATGCGGTTATCCCCCAAGTGTGTAATGTATGTAAATGGCGAACGGGGGAGAAAAGTCGGCCTGTGCGATTGGGTGTAGGGCGATCTGGTCCAATCGGGAATCGGAAATGCTGGGTCCACCTGATTAACCTCTGGAAATTTTGATGGGGTGCCTGGCTCGTCGAGTTTCACAATCTTGCGCACTTTCAAGTCGGCTTTGCCCCCTTTCCAGTCAATGTTTCCAAGTTCCAGCATTATGATTGAGGCCGCGCCGGGTGCGACGGCGTCGGTACTGATAAGAAGCTGGTCCTCTTCAGGCGTAATCCAGCTGTGCTGAAGCATCTGCATTTCTTCGGGCCAGCCAGGCAATTCCGCTAATGGCGCTATGACTATCTCGTCAGTTTCTACGTGAATAAAAATGACTTCCTGTTTCATAATTTACTGCTGTAAATATATGGTTCGCCTGCGCAGCTAAGGCAAACAGAGTCAGCATCGTAGCGGCCATGGTTCGTGCCATGAAAGATAAAAATGAGTTTTTCACGAGTGTTACTCCTCTTCAATTTAAAAGTTGCGTTCCATCATCATGCTTAAAGCGTCCGCATGTAATTACCAATCTGCACTAGCCATTAGCCATTAGCCATTAGCCATTAGCCATTATTGGGCAGTCTTGCGACGGCGCGACGACACAACGCCGCCCATCAAGGCAAGGCCGGCCAGGAACATTGCGTAGGTTTCGGGTTCAGGGATGGGGGTCAGCAGGAAGGCGTGAGTTTGATATGTCAGATTATTGAATGCCTCGCCGACAATCAAACCGCGGTCATTGATATCAGCTGCTCCCGTCAGCACCCAGCCTGCGTCTATCATGCTTTCATCCAGAAAATTGTTGAGGTCGGTTGCAGTGGTGCCATCCCACAAAGTGGCGCTGGTACCGTTGTCAAGGGTGTCGGCCCACCCTACCACCAAGCCGGCATTGTTGATGGCGTTAGCCTCGCTGTAATCTCCGCCAAGCGTGCCAAGATCGGTCGGCGTGGTGCCGTTCCAGACAGTGGCGTGGTAGGCAAACGAGCCAGGGAGGAAAGTGGATCTCCCTGCCGCCTGACCGAGGTCATTAATGGCCAAGGCTGCGCTGTCATCCCCTCCGGGTAGCGTGCCAAGGTCGGCCGGCGTAGTGCCGCTCCAGACAGTGGCATGGGAAGTAGACGAGCCAGGGAGTAAAGCAGACTGCCCTGCCACCTGGCCGTCGTTATTAATGGCGTAGGCTACGCTGGAACCTCCACCCAATGTGCCCAGGTCGGTCGCCGTGGTGCCGTTCCACAGGGCGGCACGTGTGCTGCCCTCAGTAGAGGCCCATCCAGCCACTTGGCCGCTGTCATTGATTGCGCGGGCATAACTGGCATCCGCTCCAGGTAGCGTGCCCAAGTCAGTCGCCGTGGTACCGTTCCAGACAGTAGCGCGTATCGTGTCATTCGTAGAAGACCAGGAGCTTCCAGCCACTTGGCCCTGGTCATTAATGGCCCAGGCCTCGCTATAGTCCCCGCCCCCGGGTAGGATACCCAGGTCTGTCGCGGTGGTGCCGTTCCACAGGGTGGCGTGTCTGTAGCCGGCAACGGTAGAGAAGCCTACCACTTGGCCGGCACTGTTGATGGCGTTGGCATAACTATCATCCCCGTCGGGTAGTGCGCCTAGATCAGTGTAGGTAAAGCCGGGATAGGGCTGCGCATTGGCGTGGCCTGCGGCCGCAAACAAAGCGCCCGCAGTAAGTAAGGCAAGACTGGATAATTTGGCGCTCATTTTGGTTTCCTTAATAACGTTGAAAAGGGTCAGTAAATCCTGACCGATTAACACTGTTAGTTGTCTTTGTGGTGAACTTCCGGGCACAGCAACTAGCAAAACCCCATGACTGATGCACTGGTGCTATTAGTGCTATGCTATTAGTGCCCTAGGGCGAATTGACTAGTGCTGATGGCAGCATGTGACCCGCGATCAATAACCGAAATAGTCCATTAGACCTACTGGTTAAGCAATATTAGAGAGTTCGTATACGTGGGCTATTGCCCAAACAGCCCGAGGTCGCTTTCACCCTGGACGATAAGGCAAAAGATAAATGTCTTATTCCGCATTTACCGTTCTCCACGGACGACCCGCAGCATGTCTGCTGCAATGCAGAAATGCCTGTCTTCCTATTACAAATGGAAAGCTAAGTTTGGCGGCATGAAGTTTCGGACGCCAAGCGGCGGCTGAGTTATGCTTGAAGAAGCAAACAACAAGCTCAAGCGGCTGCTGGTTGACGCACTGCTGGACAATGCAGTGGTAAAAGGATGTGGTCTCAGGAAAGTGGTAAGCATACCCTGCGGCGGGAGGCGGCGGTAGCTAACTTGAAAGCAGCCTGGCACCTTACAAGCCCACAAGACGGCCAAGAGGGAATGTTGCCTTCCCTCGGTTGATCGCTCATTTCTAGCGTTAAAATTATGCCTCTTTTAACTTCAATCACCGGCGCAGAATTGCCAACCAACGCGCCATATTGAGTAGCGTCATCAAGGAAGCTGCAACATAAGTCCATGCCGCGGCACTGAGCAAGCGCCGGGCATGCGGCAAGTCCCCATCGATCAGATAACGCTCTCGCTCCAGAATTGGTAGGGCGCGGGCAAAACTGGCATTCAACTCCATCGGCAAGGTTAGCGCGTGCACAACGGCCGCGCTTCCCAGGGTCAGAATGCCACCGACAAGAAATAGCAATCCCGCCGTGGGAGAGCGTAATACCGTCATAATCACAGGAGCCAACATCAGGATACCGGCCCCCAGTTTCTCCGCAGGCGCAGCCCATTGCACCAGCCTCGTACGAAAGGCAAGAGGCGGGTAGTTATCTCTATCCTGGATCGCATGGCCGACTTCATGTGCTGCAACCGTTATGGCTGTGAGTGAGCGACCGTTGAATTTATCCGGTGTGAGACGGACCATTTTTTCCAACGGGTCATAATGGTCGCCCGATTCGGTTTCCTCCACACCTATATGGCGCAAATTGGCCTGATTCAGCAGATCGCGAGCGAGTTGAGCGCCCGTGAATGAATAGCGATCAGCCGGCTCGCTATATTTTTTCATGGTATGTTTGACCCAGTAGGAAGGTCCAACAACCACGAGAACGATAAAACAGATCAATACCAGATAAAACATGACAAAGGAATTTTAAGTAAAAGACAACTTTAAACGACAGCCTAAATGGCGGTTTATCGATAGCTCAGGTTGCTCACGAGCTTTATGAAAATGTTTAACCGATAACGTTCAAAAATAATTTCCTAATCTTAGGTCCGGGTAACACTTGGGAAGGTAATGCGCGTCAAGATCATGGCGAAAGAACACGTTGATCCGAAAGATGGAATGCGAGCACATGGTGCCAAGCGGTAGAAATAGAAACGCCAGCGTCTAGAATCCGGTAAGGCTGGGTTTCCTCACCTGGCAGATCATCCACCCGCTGAGCTAACCCTAGATTCACGCAAGTGGTTGATATTATCAAGGAGCGCGTGTTGATAACATCCAGACGATCCTGATACCAAATTTTCCCGCCAATCGCAAATCGGCACCCAGGCGTTCAAGAAGGGGTTGGGCAAGAGCAAGGGTGTTCACGAAAACGGCGGACCACTCGTTATCTACCGTGGACCGAATCGAGCCGAAGATAATTCCAGGAAAGAGATAGTAGATGAATTCTACGAAGTCGTATTTCGCTTCAAACCCTGATAGAAATACGTGCGCCAGCGAATGTGTACCTTGGTCCAATAGTTAAAGCTACGAAAATCCGTAAGATTAACGTCGTGTTCAGGAGAATTGAGTGTTGACAGAATTGAGCTATCGGGCTCTAAAAAATAAGAGCACATACCCTGAATACAACAGTTAGAGTTTGACTGCGGGGAACAGCAGATCAAGATACAGGAGGGACACTATGAAAATCACGCTAGATATTAAACCTGAAATTGAGTTCCGGCTGAATCGTCTTGTAGAGCAATACGGGCATAATAGGGAATACTACCTGAGTGAGTTGGTCAGGACCGGCATGAAGAACCTGGAGAAAGCATTCGGGACAAACGGAAATACGGATCGCGAAGACGACGTGATGAGACAATATACTATGGAGGATTAGCGTTGGTAACACAACCTGGACCTCGTACACCGCTCAAGGGATGCGCGGCGGAAAGCCCACCTGCGTAGGACTCGTCATTTCGTAACTGCAAACGTTGCAGCGCGGTTCACACGATTCAAATTAGCGCCCTAACAGTTCTCCGACTGGTTTGAGGAAATCGACACGGTCGCAGATTACTTTGAAGATAGCCAATAGCGGCGCACCCAGCAGCAAACCCGGTATTCCCCAAAGCCATGCAAAAAACAGCAATGCGATAAATAGCACCGCCGTGTTCACTCGCGCAGCCCTACCCAGCAACCATGTCGTAAACACCATTCCCACCAACCCTGAAATGAGTAAAAACACGGCGGGCACAAGGAGCGCCTGGGGAAGCGATCCGAATTGCAGCAATCCTGCCACCGTGGCGGCTAGTGCGATCGCTACCGTTCCCAAATAGGGAATAAAACGCAACACGCCGGCAGCTACCCCCAAAACCCCCGCATGTTCGAGGCCAAGCATCGTAAACGCAAGCCAGGTGGCTACGCCTACGGTGCTGTTTGATATCAACGTGACAAGCAGGTAGCGCTGAATCTGTCCCTCTACCTCTTCAAGTATCCGCACGATATCTTTCTTGCTCGTGAGCGAGGACCCGGCAAACTGCACCAGTTTGCGTCGGAAATGCGTTCCTGATGCCAGCAAAAAATAGGTGAGCAACAATACCACCGGCGCTTGCGCGGTAAAGGCGACCAGCAGCGCGGCCTGTGCAAGCACAAAATTACGGAACGATACAGTCGGTTCTGATTCTTTAGTAGCATTTGCGTGACCCGGGTCGGGCTTTAAACCTGCGTCGGTCACAGCTTCGAGTTCACTGGCTGCTTCCTGGACATGATGCAGCGGGGTCGCCGTGGTAGCGCGTAAAATGTCCAAATGCTGCCGCAGCTTGCGGGCAGTATCGGGAAGTTGTTCAACCATCTCGGCCGCGTCGCCACTTAGAGAGAAGGCAATCCAGGATCCGCCGCCGACTAGCGCTGCCAGCACGAGTGCGGCGCTTAGCGCCCGCGGAACGCGAAAGCGCTCGAACCAGTCAACCAGCGGGTGTAACGCGTAGCTTACGAGAATGCCAAACAATAATGGGACGAAGAAAGTACGGGCCAGATATAGCGCGGCAACCAGCGCGATTAACGCAAGTATCCAGACAGCCTTGGCGATTCCGAAAGTGGGAGAAGTGTCAGAACTTATTGTTTCATCGGTTACCGTCCGCACAACAACATCGGGTGGCGATGCCTTTAACCGATTCGCTGATTCATCAGTGGGTGATGCGTTCAATGGCGCCCCTAATTCATCAGCTGGCTGGTTCATGATCTACTTGATCTGTTTGGCATAGAGAGTCGGACGGGAATTGCCAGCCCCACCGCAAGGCACCAGTATGGGGAGTAAAGACTCGGCGGTTTCATGATTGAAAAATACCGATTATAGATGACGAGCAAGATGTTCGGGCATGTTCGGAGAGGCTGACCTCTTCCCCGGGCTGGCAACATCGATTAGTGGAATCCGGGTTTGCAAAAATTGATATCGGGACGCAAATTTGCAGGCGTGATAAATCAGTCCACGCAGCGGCTGAAGCAATATCCGAATTGTTATACCCTTCCAGTGTGGTGCGCGCAGGCGATCCACTGTTGTAGCTTCCGCTGATGCCCTCGTATGCGTCCTGGTACGCTCTGCCTTCGATATTCCCACATCTTCATGGGCAACGCTCATGGCTGAACTCCTGCCAGCATCACGCAGCACCTTTTCCTTTTGTGTATTGGCGAACGGAACTCGAGCACGGGCAGAGAGATAATTATTCTGAGGTCGCGGTTATTAGCGTTCCTTGATCCCACTCATTAACCATGACGGAGTAAGCCATGAACAACATTATTTATATAGTCGGTTTGATCGTTGTCGTCGTTGCCATCCTGAGTTTTGCGGGCATTGTATAAAGGGTTCTGGCAATGCCCCGAAATGAAGCACTGCTTCAACCTCTATCGGAATACTTGAGACGGAGCCCTGCCGGGCTTTCCGAGATACATCTACGCTCTTGACGAATAACCGGGCAATATCAGAAGAAAACCGCTCTGATGTCTTGGGGGTGCCATACATTCCCTATTCGCGCTGGACTTATTGCGCCGGGCAGTTCCAGAAGGCGGTGCGGATTTGGAGTCGTCACGGTGAGTTGTGCCACGCGGTAGTGCCAGCTGTGATATGGAAATTGCACCGTCCTTATAATTCGCGTCTCGCGCGCACCGCTGTAACCCATCTGAAGGAGAAGGAATTTTTGCACAATATCAGTGCCAGGGAAATCGGCCGCTTCCAGATAAGATCCGAACATTTCGTAAAGAATGGCACTGCTGTGTCACGCAATGTCTGGAGTTTTAAAACGCCAGGGCGGCGTCAACTCGCTCTTATAGGCTATCAAAATTCACATAAGAAGACTTTCGCCGGCTTGTCACGCCGATAACTCAGGGAAAATCCCATGCGAAAGCCCAAGTGGTTGTTCGCTGTTCCGGGAAGGGGCGAAAAGAAAGCCACGCCCTGGGGATGTGGAACAAATTTTTATCCTCAGTTCACAACTCCAGCTTCGGTAGAATGATCGCGAACGTTACTGAAAAAGACGAGCCTGTTTTTGCTTTTTTTTGCCCGATACATCGCCGCATCTGCATTCTCCACCAATTCCCGGCGGGTGCCCCCATTATTCGGATACACAGCAATACCAATACTGGGTTCAACGGTAAGAGTCAAATCGTCAATAGTCAAAACTTGCGAAATTCGGTCATAGACCTTGTGCGCAATACTTTCGATGTTTCCGGTGCTCTTAGGATTGACTAATAAATACAGAAATTCATCTCCGCCATAACGGCAAATTGTATCCTCGCTCCGAACCTGTTCACACAGTCGTTGTGCCACCACCTGCAAGACCTTGTCCCCCGTTGCATGTCCATACGTATCGTTAATTTGTTTAAACCTGTCCAGATCAATAAACATCAAGGCTACCAGCCAGTTGCATCGCTTGGCAAGAGAGATCGCCTTTTCCAGGTGATCGTCGAATAGTTGCCGATTGGGAATGCCCGTAGTCGGATCGCGCAATATCCGCTGTTTAGCTTCCTCCACTACCTCATGGGCAATTGCCAGGACATTCTCGGGATCGGATAAAACTTGCTCCGTGGGAGAAAGCTTTTGGAGCGTTTTTACTAATTCCTGATTAATTTTATTGCGGCCATCAATTTCCTGCGCCAGCGCCTCGTTGACTTCGTTAAGCTCGCCCGCACACTCCTGAATCTTGTCCTCGACGCTTTCGCATTGCGTCAGCGCTTTTTCCACATGCCTAAATGCGGTTCCGCTGATCATCTCCTTTTTAACGGTTTCGTTAACGGCGGAAAGCTCAACGGCACACATCTCCATCTTTTGCTTCACGTCCTGGCTCTTTTCCAGTGCCTTCGCCAACAATGGATGCCCGCCAGTTGATGCCGGTGATAACTCGTCTTCTCGAGCCATTAGTGAATCCCGTTTAAATTCGATTTATCTTGCGAGACACCAGCCACTCCCCACCTATGCGCCCGTAGCTTAATCCCCCCGAGATTCTGCCGAAAAACAGTACGCCAGAAGAACCGTTCTATTTTTTTCCCGGACCAGGTTGGCGGTCAGGAGTGCCCCTCGGCAGAGGACGTTGCTGCCACTCCCGTTTCGCCTCCCTCTCGCCTGTTTGTTTGCACCCTTTCGGCTTCTTCATGGCGGCCGAGGAGCCGTAAAGCGGCGGCAACGACCCGCTCGGCCGTAAAGCCGAACCGCTTCATGGTCTCTTCGGCCGGGGCGGAGGCGCCAAACTGATCGATACCGATAATCGTTCCCTCTGCTCCCGCAAACCTCTCCCATCCGAATGAGGCACCGGCTTCGACCGTAATGCGCTTAGGTACGGCCACAGGCATCACTCGCTCCCTGTAATCGCTTTCCTGCTCGGCGAACAGCTCCCAGCTCGGCAGACTGACCACACGGGCGCGAACACCCAGCTCTTTCAACCGTACTTGCGCCTTCACGCATAATTCGACCTCCGAACCGGTACCAATCAACAGCACCTGGGGCGGCCCGCCCTCAACCTCAGCAAGGATATATGCGCCGCGCTCCACGCCCGCATCCCGCGCACTAGAGCGGTCGAGAATGGAAACGTTCTGACGCGTTAATGCCAGCAGTGTAGGAGTATTCCTCCGCACTGCAACCACCCACGCCTCCGCGGCTTCGTTTGCGTCCGCAGGACGAATAACGGTCAAACCGGGAATCGCCCGAAGACCGGCCAGATGTTCGACCGGCTCGTGCGTGGGCCCATCCTCGCCAACAGCAATGCTGTCGTGTGTAAAGACGTAAATCGCCCGCAGGCCCATGAGCGCGCCCAAACGTATCGCTGGCTTCATGTAGTCGGAGAAAACGAGGAATGTTGCGCTGAAGGGGATTAGCCCGCCATGCGCAGCGATACCATTTACGGCCGCTCCCATGGCATGCTCGCGAACGCCGAAGGCGATGTTTCGTCCCCCGTAACCCCAGATGCCGCCTACTGCGCCAGCGATCCCTGGCGTTGAGCCGGGGGGCTGAAAATCGCCCTGTTCTTTCAAACCCGTGTTGGTAGAGGGATTCAAATCGGCGGAGCCGCCAATAATATTGGGAATGCGCTGGGCGAGGGCGTTCAGGGCCTGCCCGGCAGCCACTCGTGTCGAGATGGGTTTATCGTCTGGCTTCCACTGCAGCAGATTTGCCGAAAAGTCTGAGGGCAACTGGGCACCCATAATCCGCTCCCATTCGGCGGCTTCAACCGGGAAAGCCTCGCGGTAAGCATCGAACTTTCGCTCCCATTCCTGCTGAGCCTCCTCCCCCCTCCTGATGGCTTGCCGGAAATACGAAACCGCCTCCGGCGGAAGGAAAAAATCGTCCTCCGTTGGCCAGCCAAGCGCCTTTTTGGTGGCTGCCACTTCCTCTTCCCCCAAAGGCGACCCGTGTGCACCGAAGGTGTCCTGCTTTTTGGGACTGCCATAGCCTATATGAGTCCGCACCAGCAACAACGACGGGCGGCTCGTTTCTGCCTGTGCTTCTCGCAGAGCGGCGGTCACATCGTCCATGTCATTGCCGTCCGATACTGCACGGGTATGCCAGCCATATGCGTCAAACCGTTGGCCGACATCTTCGGTGAACGTAAGATCCGTTGCGCCTGCGAGCGAGATGTGGTTTTGGTCGTAAAGATAGATCAGCTTGCCCAGGCGAAGATGCCCAGCGAGCGACGCTGCTTCCGCGGCCAATCCTTCCATCAGATCGCCGTCCGAGACCAGCGCATAAGTGTAGTGATCCACCAGGGTGTGACCGGGGCGGTTATACCGAGCCGCAAGCCACGCCTCGGCAATCGCCATTCCCACGCCGTTGCCGAAGCCTTGTCCGAGCGGACCGGTAGAAACCTCGACCCCAGGTGTATGGTGGCTTCGTTCGGGATGCCCCGGTGTCCGGCTGCCCCATTGGCGAAAACGTTTAATCTCGTCCAGCGGCAGATCGTAGCCGGTAAGATGCAGCAAGCTGTACAGGAGCATGGAGCCATGCCCGGCGGACAGCACGAAGCGGTCACGATCGGGCCACAGCGGATCTCGGGGGTTATACTTAAGGAAGCGTGTCCAGAGAATATAAGCCATCGCCGCGGCACCCATGGGTAAACCCGGATGCCCGGAATGGGCCTTCTGAACTGCGTCCATTGACAGGACGCGGATCGTGTTGATACACAACTCGTCCAGGTCCTTGTCCGCTTGTTTCCGTCCACTGCCCTCATTCACCTGTGCCGTCATCTTTACCCCCATTCGTTTTGTTCTGTCTTTTAGCCTCCAATATCCTGCGAGACATCCCCTCGGCGCGTAGACGGCGCCCCGAACCAGTTTAGGCACCCCGCGGGAACGAGCGTTCCAAATTTTTTGGAGCGCACTTGATGGAACAATCACTGTTTGCGGCCCTCGCCAGCGCGCAGGACGCGCCGCACAACATGATGACGCGTCCGGGGCGGTAGAGTTATAGCCTCAACAAGCCAGCGCGGTTTGCTCAGGAAACGAACGGCTTGCCGGATTCCCGCATCCGCGTTATTTTGGCGGGCACTTCCCTTGCTAAACGCATAACACCATTTAAAGGAGGCAAGACGATGGACCAGCAACCGCTCCCCTCTCAGGATAATATCGCAACCGAACGCCAGACGCTCCTGCAAATGCTTCAGGATTGGCTGGAGATACCCATGCTGGTGCTTGCGTTTATATGGCTTGCATTGCTGGTGATAGAGGTAGTCTGGGGGTTGAACCCCTTGCTGGAATCGATCGGATATATCATCTGGGCCGTTTTTATTCTCGATTTCGCCCTGGAATTATGGCTTGCGCCCCGCAAACTCGATTATCTCAAGAAAAATTGGCTAGGCGGGATTGCGCTTCTCGCCCCCGCACTGCGGATATTTCGAGTTGTAAAACTCCTGCGTTTGACGCGCGTGGCGCGAATCGGCAGCATGGCGCGGGGAATGCGATTATTGCGCGTGCTTAGCAGTATCAATCGGGGCATGCGCGCACTTGCCGCCACCATGAGCCGGCGAGGTTTCGGCTACGTTTTTCTGTTGACGCTGATCGTCACCTTAGCCGGCGCGGCAGGAATGTATGCCTTCGAGAATAATAATACCGACGGGCGCAGCTTGGCCACCTATGGCGCCGCCCTGTGGTGGACGGCCATGATCATGACAACGATGGGGTCAGAGTATTGGCCTCAAACCGCCGAAGGGCGCGTGCTGTGCTTCTTTCTTGCGCTCTATAGTTTTGCGATGTTCGGTTACGTCACCGCAACCCTGGCTACTTTTTTCATTGGGCGGGATGCTGAAAATGCCGAAGCCGAGTTAGCCGGCGCGGGATCTGTCGACGCGCTTCGAACAGAAATCGCGGCTCTGCGAGATGAGATTCGGGGCCTGCACCGGTGAGAAATACGGCACCGCCCCGGGACCGGGATCACCGCGCCGTTTCTTTAGCCAGGTCCATGATCTGGTCCAGAAGTGTTTTTTTCTGTTCGCCCAGTTCCGAATAGCGTGAGTACAGCCGGTTGAGATCGCGATTATACTGTTCGACGAGTTCTTGCCGCTCCCGTTGCGCTCTAATGTTGTCATCATAATTTATCGGGGGGGCGTCCTTTATGCCTCCCATGCCCTGCACCATCAGCGGGTCGCCACCTTGTACCTCGTTACGCCGCAACTCCTGCACCATCTGGAACTGCTGGTACACGGATTGCTGTTCCTGGTTCACGTGATTCAATGCTATCTCCAGTTGCGCTATGCGAGAATCGGGTTTCGGCGGCAGTTGCGGCACCGTCTGAGCCAGGGTTGAAACTGGCAGACCTGCGCCGAAGAGAAACAGCGCGAGAATTATGGGGTTCATGATTCCTCTGTGCATATAGGCATTTTGGATAAAGTCATCATACGCCAACGTGACCGCGTCTACATAGCGGATCTAATGATATAGCTAAATTTCCCGGGGAATGCGGCACGCTGATCGCACACGCACCTTTCAGATAACATCGCGTTGTCGCGAACCAAATTGAGCGTCGAGATTCAAAAGTACCGTCTCACAGGAATTTTACTCCCCGGGGTTCTTACGCAAGTAAAGGCGCTCCTTACTTACCTCCATAGCTATACAATACATTATGTCCGACCCTGATCCTTATGCTGACGCTGAATCTCCGTTTATCCAGCCACGCTTGAAAGCGAAAAAGGGACGTGGGGCGGTGTCCAATTTACAGGGGCGCCATGAGATCCTGATACGGGAAGACATAGATGACGGCTGGTCAAACCCTGAGACGGGGAGCGGTCAACGCGACTCGGAAATAGGCACCCGAACCGATAGCGACCCGGAACGTAATGGCGAACCGGTGTGGAAGACTCAGATAACCGAGGAGCAGGCCAAGAGCATCCTGAGCCGAAATCAGTCTCCCGATGTCCCATTCAGCGTTTCCCTCAACCCCTATCGCGGCTGTGAGCATGGATGCATTTATTGCTTCGCGCGTCCCACGCACAGTTATCTGGGGTTGTCGCCAGGCCTTGATTTCGAGAGCAGGATTTTTGCCAAGATCAACGCCCCCGAGTTACTGCGGCGCGAGCTGGCGAAAGCATCGTACGTGCCTGAACCCATTGCACTGGGCGTCAATACGGACGCGTACCAACCCTGTGAGCGCGAGTTGGGGCTGACGCGGCGCGTATTGGAGGTTCTGCGCGAGTGCGAACATCCTGTGGCGCTGATTACGAAATCTTCGCTTATCGAACGCGACATCGATTTGCTGGCGGAAATGGCGTCGCGCCGGCAAGCGATGGCAGCGGTGACAATTACCACGCTAGACCCGACAGTGGCACGCACGCTCGAGCCGCGCGCTACAGCGCCTGCACGCCGCCTGCGCACCATTCGCGCCTTGACCGATGCTGGAATTCCGGTTGGGGTCAGTGTCGCGCCAGTCATTCCGTTCGTTACCGAGCCCGATCTTGAGCGGATATTGGCGGCGGCGGCGGAAGCCGGTGCAATCAGTGCGGGCTACGTGATGCTGCGTCTGCCATGGGAAGTGAGCCCGCTATTCCGGCAATGGCTTGAAGCTCACTTTCCGGATCGGGCGGAACGGGTCATGAACCGCGTACGGGACATGCGCGGCGGCAAGGATTACGACTCTAACTTCGGCAAGCGCATGCATGGCGAAGGGATCTGGGCCGACCTGATTCGCCAGCGCTTTGAAAAAACAGCCGCGCGTCTCGGCATCGGCATGGAACCCAGCCGCTTCAGCGGGCTGGATACCTCCCATTTTCGCCCTCCTTCAACGGCCTCAAAAGTTGCATCATCACAAGCCACCCCGAAAGCGAAAAGTGTAACGGCAAACAATCCCGGCGGGCAGTTCGAGCTTTTCTAATAACCACTCACCCCGTATGCAAGGGCTTGGCTATTGCAGTTCCCGCCATGCTACGCAATCGTTAACTCCACTTCTACCGCCAGCTCCATAGTGTCCGCGGATTCCAGCCGGCTCCACAAGCACCTGCCCTTGCTTTCATGTTCGATCATTTCCAGCTGCTGCGCGTGGGCTTCCAGTTCTATCGCGCTGGCGGGCAGGACGACCAATTGCAGGTCACACAGGCTAGCTGCCATCTCGATTGCGGATGGAGCCTCCAGGTCCATCAACAGGCTTTCCTGCCCGCGCGTCATGCCAAGGTAAACTTCAGCCAGCAACTCTGCATCCAGCAGTGCGCCATGCAACGTGCGGCGTGTATTATCGACCTCATAGCGTTCGCACAGCACGTCCAGGTTGTTTCTCTTGCCCGGATAGATCTCTTTGGCCATTTTCAATGTATCTGTAACGCAACTGCAACACTCGCTCAACGGCGGCAATTGCGCCAGTCCCAGCTCATGATCGAGGAACGCCACGTCAAAAGACGCGTTGTGCATGATCAGCTCCGCGCCATCAATGAACTCGAGCAGTTCCCGCGCGATGTCAGGAAATTTGTGCTTGTCCTGAAGAAACTCCGTGGTTAATCCATGGACCTGCAACGCGCCATCCTCGATCTCGCGGTCGGGATTGAGATAATAGTGGAAGCGGTGTCCTGTCAGCCTTCGGCTCCGCATTTCCACCGCCGCGATTTCGATAATGCGATGACCAAGCCTGGGTTCAAGTCCAGTGGTTTCGGTATCTATAAAGATCTGGCGCAATTCCTCACTCCTCTTTCTCACTTCCGGCACTTCCAGACTGCGCGACTCTAGCGCGATGTCTTGTCATGATGCCGCGTCCTTTGCAGGCGAGCGACTCTGCTGCAATGCCGGACCGGCGGAAACGGCGGTGTCCTCCAGCATGGATTGCACGCCGCGATTGGCAAGTTTGTCCGCCTGTTCATTACCATCGTGGCCGGAATGGCCGCGAACCCAGAGCCACTCGATTTTATGCCGTTGCCTCAAGCTATCCAGCTCTTTCCATAAATCGTCGTTTTTCACAGGTTTTTTGTCAGCCGTCCGCCAATCGCGTTTTTTCCATGAATGTATCCATTCGCTGATACCTTTCTGCACGTACCGGGAGTCGGTGTGCACGCGCACTTCGCAAGGCTTCGTCAGTGCTTCCAGCGCCCGAATCACCGCAAGCAATTCCATACGGTTGTTGGTGGTTAGCTTCTCGCCGCCGGATAGTTCGCGCGCGCGCCCATCATATTGTAGCAGCGCGCCCCAGCCGCCAACTCCCGGATTACCCTTACAGGCTCCGTCGGTGAATATCTCGACCACTCCCGCCTGCTTCAGCTTCACTCCCCGCCTTTCGCCGGGGTTTCGCAGCGCGCCGCCCTGCGGGGCCTTTTCTCCGTGGAAGCGCCTTTGACCTTTTGCGCAACTGGCGCCACGCTTCTCCTCGCACGCACTTCTTTCCACTCAGGCTTGATGACACGCATGCCGTGGACACGCTTGACCGCCGTCAGAAAATAAACCCCGCCGGAGAACCGCCA
Organism: Nitrosospira sp.; assembly: GCA_013821425.1. Classification (GTDB taxonomy): domain Bacteria; phylum Pseudomonadota; class Gammaproteobacteria; order Burkholderiales; family Nitrosomonadaceae; genus Nitrosospira. The sequence continues at coordinate 22,411 of JACDGV010000031.1, forward strand.
CCAGCGATCGCCGGCTGCTTCCATGAAGTTAAAGCGCTTCAGCCATTTTTCCTGACTGAAGGGCGGCGCATAACAGCATAACCGGTCTTCAGTAATCTCGAAATCCAGTAACGTCAGCCAGTCCTTGAGCCGCGGCAGGGCGATAAAATTGCCTCGCCAGGGAAAATCCTCCTTTACAGATCCAAAGAGTCCGCGCACCCCCCACAAGCTACGAGGATTGAAGCCGCAGACCATAACAAGACCTTCAGGCATCAACACCCGCTGTACCTCACGTAATATCTGGTGCGGGTTGGAACTGAATTCGAGCACATGCGGCAGCAGTACCAGGTCGATACTGTTGTTTTCGATAGGGAGAAAATCGGGAGCAGCACGTACCGCCCCACCCTCTTCCTCTGCCGCGCAAAACTGCAGCGGCATGCGGTTCGCACGGAGAAAATCATACGGTGGAAACCCGATTTGGATGGCATTGTAACCAAACACATCGGCCACCGCCTTATCGAAATAGTTTTGCTCCCGCTCCAGCAGATACTGGCCCAGGCAGGCTTCAAACCATTCCGCTTTGTTTTTTATTGGCATATAGTATTGCAGGTACAACTACCAAATGGCCAGGCCCCGGTATCCAAGCACTTCCCTGCGGGGCATCCCAATCAGATCACGGGAATATTCATCGGCACTTAATTAACTGCAATGGCTGACAAGCACCGGGGACATGCCGTTCAATTTTAACCGACTAAATCGCGAACCATCATGACTTTGCCGCATATCGTTCCCGTTCGGGCCTTCCGGGACAATTATATCTGGGTAATCCGCGACCGCTTCTACGCTGCCGTGGTCGACCCCGGGGATGCCGCGCCCGTGCTCGATTACCTGAGATCCGAAAAACTTAAACTCATCGCGATCCTCAACACCCACCATCATAACGATCATGTGGGAGGCAATGCCGCGCTGCTTGGAAAATCTGCCGCGCCCGTTTTTGGTCCAGCGACCGAATCGATTCCTGCCCTCACACATCCCCTCAAGGAAAGCCAAGAAAAGAAGAAGGACGACAGCAACGCGTACCTGCCCGAATTCCCGCTCAGGCTCAGCGTGCTGGATATCCCAGGCCACACCGCCGGACACATTGCGTATTATGGCGCAAACCTGCTGTTTTGTGGCGATACGCTTTTTGCCTGCGGCTGCGGTCGGTTGTTCGAAGGCACCGCACAGCAAATGGTGCATTCATTGGAAAAACTTTCCAGCTTGCCAGATAAAACGCAGGTATATTGCGGCCATGAATACACGCTCAATAACATCCGTTTCGCACGGGTGGTCGAACCTGGCAACGGGGCTTTGGCGGAACTTGAAAAAACCGTGGAAAACTTGCGCAAGCACGGCATCGCCACCCTCCCCTCGACCATTGCAGTCGAAAAAAGCACCAATCCGTTTCTGCGCTGCAGTCAGCCGGAAATTATCGAGAGTGCGAGCAGATACGCAGGCAAGCCGTTAACCGGTCCGGTTGAGGTATTCACTGCAATTCGGGACTGGAAGAACAATTTTTAGCCCATATGAGGAAAAAAACCCAAATCAGCGAATGGAGAGCGACTTGCATTGTCCCATTATTGTGCTTTACTTGAATGCAAGCCCACCACTCTACGGAGGACAGACTATGAATCCACTGGAACAGGTATTCAAATACGGACAATCCATCTGGCTGGATGCAATTAGCCGCGATCTTATCAACAGTGGCGAGCTTCAGCGACTGGTGAATGAAGACAAGCTTCGGGGTGTTACCAGTAACCCAACCATTTTCGAGCAAGCCATCAACCGTGGCCATAGCTATGATGACGCCCTACGCCAGTTGCTGCGGGCAGACAGCCAACAAAGTGACAAGGATCTATTCGAAGCCCTTGCGTTTGAGGATATACGGATGGCGGCCGATGTGCTGCGGCCTCTTTATGACGAGACAGAAGGCGGCGACGGCTATGTCAGCCTGGAAGTTTCGCCACATCTCGCGAGCGACATGGAAGCAACCATAGAGGACGCGCAACGTTTGTGGGATGCAGTACAACGCCCGAATCTGATGATAAAGATACCCGCCACCCCGGCCGGCATTCCGGCGATAACCCACTCTATCGGCGCTGGCATCAACATCAACGTGACGCTGATGTTTTCCCTGCAGAATTACGCGGATGTTTCGCAGGCGTATATCCGGGGGCTCAACAGCCGCGCGGAGTCGTCCCCCGTCGGCGGCACGACATGGCCCGTTTCGGTCGCGTCATTTTTTGTCAGCCGTGTAGATAGCGCCGTGGACCCGATGCTGGAAAAGATCGGCACACCGGAAGCCCTGGACCTGCGGGGAAAAATCGCCATTGCCAATGCCAAGCTGGCTTATCAACGTTTCCGCGAGGTGTTTTATGGCGAGCCTTTTGCTGGCCTGCGCGGCAAAGGCGCACATCTCCAGCGCCCACTCTGGGGTAGCACAGGGACAAAAAACCCTGCGTATTCCGATGTATTGTATGTCGAGGAATTGATCGGCCGTGACACGATCAACACGCTTCCGCGCAAAACTTTGGATGCATTCCGCGACCACGGTCGCGTGCGTGAAACACTGCAGGAAGGGGTGGAGGAAGCAGAAGCGGACATAGCGCAATTACGGGAACTGGGGATCGATCTTGATGCCGTGACCCGGCAGCTTCAGGAAGACGGTGTGGCCGCGTTCGCCGCATCCTACGACAAGTTGCTTACCGCGCTGCACGCCAAACGCCAGGACATTGCGGCTTGACCGCGATAACGCCGATTTATTCAAAATCAGGGAGCAAGCGATGGATGTGGGAATGATTGGTATGGGGCGTATGGGCGGACCTATGGCGCAACGTTTGTTAAAGCAGGGTCATCGCGTCGCCGGGTTTGCGCGCAGTGCGGATGCTCTCGGGCAGCTTGAGGAAGAAGGCGTCGTGCCAGCGGCATCGTTCGAAGAGTTCGTCAACACCCTGGCGTCGCCGCGAATTGTGTGGCTTATGATCCCGGCTGGCGCCCCTGTGGATGAAACGATAGCCGCGCTGCTGCCGCTGCTGGAATCGGATGACACAATCATCGATGGCGGCAACTCCAACTATAAGGATACGCAGCGCCGGGGGCAAATGTTGAGGGCGAGCGGGATTCATTATGTGGACGCGGGCACCAGTGGCGGCGTGTGGGGACTCGAAAATGGCTATAGCATAATGGTGGGGGGCGATGAAGAGGTGGTCGCACGGCTTCGTCCCATCTTTGAGGCTCTTGCACCCGCCGCGGATAAAGGCTGGGGCCGTGTTGGCCCCAGCGGCGCCGGCCACTTCACCAAAATGATTCACAACGGCATCGAATACGGGATGATGCAGGCGTATGGCGAAGGCTTCGCCCTCATGCGTCATAAAACGGAATTCGACCTGGATTTGCATCAGGTGGCGGAGATATGGCGCGACGGCAGCGTGGTGCAATCATGGCTGCTCGACCTTGCCGCGGCGGCACTGGCGGAAAATCCTGGGCTGGAGGGAATTGCCCCTTATGTGCCCGATTCCGGCGAGGGACGCTGGACCGTGGCCGAGGCAATCGATCTCGATGTAGCCGCCCCGGTGATTACGCTGGCATTATTGCAACGGCTGCAGTCCCGCGATTCCGAGGCGTTCTCGAACAAGCTCCTGTCAGCGCTGAGAAATCAGTTTGGCGGGCACGAGATGAAAAAGACATAACGTCACCGTGAAGAGCTTGCGGCGGAAATCTGCTTCCGGTATAAAAAGTATAACCCGCGCACGCTGCTCTGGAAGTAATCATGCTCATTCGCAAAATATTCCACTGGAGAAACTTTTTCGCCGGGGCCGCCGGGCGGAATTAAGCGGTCGTCAGCGCATGTCATTATGTGGGAAAGACCGGGTTGTTCTTCGAGCCGCCGACATGTAGCCTGGATACTTTCAATCTTTGCTTGCTGATCTCGATTCATGGACTCGGGAAACGTCTCAATTCACTATAAGGAAGATACCGCCCTGGGGGCGTGATCACTTGTGGTCGGGGTAAAAATATTCGTCAACCAGTCTGAGCATTCATGATTGAAGCCTGCCCAAGAGGCGTTTCCGATTATTTCAACTACTAATAATCGGTCGTTTAACCCTACGTACTGTTGAAGATGCTCCCTGACCTGATCGGCGGTTTTTGAGGAATCGATGATCCAGGTCGAATCCAGGCAATGCCACCACGCCTCGTACGTTTCAATCTCCTCAATAAGGCTCGGGTAAGTGTTACCTGGGTCCACGACTTCATACCCTATACAATACAAAGACACACGCTCTCCTAGTCTGGATTTATAAAAAAATGTTGAGTTGCGGGGTTTCGTTTCCAACTCCCCCAGCAACTACGGTTTTTTTCGCTATTCCTTTAACGCGAACTTGGTTAGTCGTCCCTGAAAAACCTGTTTTCTCAGTCACTCAAATGAAGACTTGGTATTTTGCTTGCCAGTAACTGATTGAGACTGACCCCGAAACGGGCGCACAAAAACGCCAAACGGCGCAGAATCTTGC
>JACDGV010000005.1 GCA_013821425.1 Nitrosospira sp.
GTTTCTCCTTCACGCAAAATCCCAATAACCTGCTCTTCGCTAAATCGCTTCTTCATATTCGCCTCCATGTCAAAAATTAACATGAAGACTCACTCAAGGGGTGGCTACAAAATTCCTGGCAGGTCAGTGTGTCGCTTAGCTGCTTTTATATACCGTCCATCGGGTACTCGTTGCTATCCAGGCGAGCCAGGTTCTCGGCGTATCTCCGGATAAAAGCCGCACAGAAATCCGCGAGATCTACGCCAGAGGTTCTCGAGCACGACTTGAGTTGAATCATGTTAGTTTGCTCTCTCAGCATGCTCTGCAACAACTTAACTGCTTCTTTCTGGTGATCGGTCATAGCTCTCCTTATTTTGGTATGTGAATCAATCATTGCCGTGGCATTCCTTTTTCACGTTCGCTGCCCGTTAACTTACGGCTTGCCTTCCAAAAACCTGAGCGCGAATAACGTTCGATTTTTTAGGCCAAGCAAATGAAGGTCAGGAATTACTAAGCATGAAACAGTTCACTATACGAAGGTAGCCGCCCCTTAATTTAAATCGATTGTAGGGCTTCTGGTAGAGTCTATGGCGTTATTGCCAGCCGCGTAAAGGAAATGAATGAACCTCTACCGCTGGCCGTCGGGGTTTAGGCACTCGCCGACTAATCCGGCGCAACATCACGCCTATGAAAATTCGAAATTTCATCATTAAACAAAGCTGATTTGCCCGTTATCGTAAACGCTGCCGCGCTCATCATCATGTTGCATGATCCGCCCCAGCGCCATCAGCGCAGCAACAATCCCATCTATCCGGTCACTTGACTTGCTCTTGTCCGGCTTCATGTTCCCGGCCTCGTCCTGCTTGATGCTTACGTTGGACGCCATCCATTGAAGGACCTCATTGCCGGCGTGGTTGATTTCCTGAGCGAGTACACGCCGTTCCAGTTCCTTGGTCGGTGCGCTCATGGAAGCGAACCCTTGACCAAAGCCAATCATCTCGAACCCGTCGCCGGTCAGCTGCGTTGCCAGCTGGGTCGCGTTCCAGCGATCAATGGCAATCTCCTTGATGTGATATTTCTCCGATAGCTCGTTTATTTTTGCCCGGATGATTTCATAATCGATTACGGCGCCCTCAGTTGCGATTAAATGGCCTTGCCTAGCCCATGCCATGTACGGAACCCGATCACGCTCTGAGCGCCTTCTCAGGCCTTCCTGGGGCACAAAGAAGAAAGGCAGCAGATGAACCTTTGTTCCAATGGGGAATGCAAGCACCAAAGCGGCAATATCGGTGGTCGTCGCCAGGTCTAAACCCGCGTAGCAGGTCTGCTTGGTCAGGTCGGGCAAGGGTTCGTTGCATTTGTCCCACGCTTCCATGGGTATCCATCGGGTATTCTGTTCCGTCCAGATGTTCAGCAATAGTCGCTTGAAGGTATTCTCATACCCGGGCAATTGCTGCGCCTTGGCACATTCCGCCGCGAAGTAATCCTCTTTAACCGAAATGCCCAGGCCGGGGTGTGCCTTGTACCAGGTGGCGGGAATAGTCCAGTCATCGTCCACACTGGCCTCATAGATCACAGGTAGGAACGCTTCATCTTTTATGGTCCCGTCGCGCACCTTTACCGCGTAGTCGTACAGCTCGAAACAGAGCGAATGCCGGTCAAAGCCCGCCGTGGTAATCGCCACGGTAAGGGGTTGCCGCCGTGCGCCGGTTGACGTGGTGAGTACATCCCAGAGATCACGGTTTGGCAGGGCGTGAACCTCGTCTATGACAATACCGCTGGCGCTGAATCCATGCTTGGTGAACGCATCGGAACTCAGTACCTTGTAGCTGGAACCCGTGGAAGGTATGACGATGGAACGCTTATAGGACGTTGCACGCTTGCGCAGCGGTTCGCTCGCATCGATCATGCCCTTTGCCATATCGAATACGATAGCGGCCTGTTCCCTGTCTGCCGCCGCGCTATAGACCTCCGCACCTGGCTCGTTGTCAGCAAACAGGAGGATGTTGGCAATACCGGCGGCAAGGGTTGATTTGCCTGCCTTGCGGGGGATCATGATAAACGCGGTGCGGTATTTGCGCGTGCCATCCTTGCGCTTCCAGCCGAATACCGGACGGATGATCTTCTCAGCCTGCCATTCAGCCAGGTGCAACGGTGTACCCGCCCATTCGCCCTTGGTGTGGGTCAGGCACTTGGAGAAGAATTCAACCGCGCGATTCGCTGCGGCTTCGTCAAACCAATACTCAGTGGGAGAAGAATTTCGCGGTTTCGTCATCTTCCTTTCCCTTCGGAATAATCAGCTTGGCACGTGACGCCGGGCTCAATCCCAGTTCGGCAGCGTAGCCACGTAGTTGCCCCAGCAATGCGGCTTTGAGCGGCTCACCCGCTTTCACGGTTGCCACGATCTCGCCATAGGTCGCACAGTGCGCTTCCAGCACAGCGCCATCAACAGAGGTCAATACGCCCAGGCGGTCAAGCTCCGGCACGATCCGTTTCCACTCCGCCAGCGCGTCGCCCTTAAGCCAGTCAGGGCAAGCCGGTGCGCCGGTGGTCGGCATGGGCTCGGCATGGTTGAACGGTCGTTTACCGGGGTTTCCAGCCAGCTTCTTGAGGGCGGTGGGTGTCGGTCTATTTGCCATTATTTTGGATCTCCAATTGCGGACGCGTGCGTGAGTCTATGGGCGCGGATCGGGGGCGCTGCGTTCTGGTGATTTCTCGTTTTGCGCGAGTGGTGGCTATGACACATTCCAGCCAAGTTACTAAGGTCGTTATTGCTTGCATCGTTATCGATATGATCCACATCCAGGCTCGCTCTAATACGTCCTTCACGTTGGCACTCACGGCATAGCGGCTGCTCACTGAGTACCAGTCTGCGAAGGCGCGCCCAGGCTGCTCCATTAAGCGCCAACGTCCGGTTGGGGGTCAGTACCTTTTTGCGTTCCGGCCTGAGTCTGGGAGTGTTGGGTCTGTGCTGCTTGATTGCGTTCGGCATCGGTTAGCTTGGGTAGGTTTTCATACTTGCGCACCTCATCAATGGTCAGCCATCCATCAGCTATTCCTTTACTGTAGAAGTCGGCACGGTTGCTGCTATCGCCACGCAATAAGCCTTCAACATTGTGTTCGGCAAAGTAGACTTGCCTGGCGGCAGGGCTGAGCAATGATGAGCTGATCGCCTGTTCCCACATGGTCATGTGACGGCGCAGGGTGTGGACAACGAATACCCGGTTCATCTCGACGCTGTTGGAATAGTTGCCATGGCGCAGGTCGCCAATGATGGTGGGAGGCACCCGGAACAATCGGGCTATCTCTTCAACGGAGAATTGCCTTGCTTCTAGCCATTGCGCATCTTCCATACTCATGGATGCGGTGCTGAAGTCCACGCCCTCTTCAAGGATGGCAGTCTTGCCAGCATTGGCGCCGCCGGCATGTTGGCTGGCCCAGCTTTCCCCAATCCTGGCGCGTTGATCCGGGCTCAGCTTACTGGGGAACTTCAATATTCCTGACAGTCGGGTGCCATTGGTAAAGGTTGAATTGCCATGATCCCGTTCGGCCAATGCCAGTTGCACCGTCTCGCGGCTTGCGGTAATCGGTGCCACGCCCACTAGTCCATTATCTGAACGGTGGCGCAGGTGGAAGACCTCATCTTGCAACAGACGCCGCACCCGGCCTTTTGTGTCGGTGACGTCATAAGCCAGCCGCCCATTGTCCAGTTGCAGGGTCGCTACACGATCCCCCATCAAAGGAATTAGGCTGATTACCTGGCCGTAATATCCCCGCTTGATTTCGGCGTGCGCATTGCCGCGTAACAAGCACATGGCCTGCATCATTTCGCGGAACTCCAAGGCGGTCTGTAGTTCGTTCGGTTGCTCGTGCAATATCCGGTATAGGGGGTGGTCTGCCGCACGCTCCCTGCCCTCGTCATCGGTGCGCTTGTAGAGAATCAGGGGTAAGGACGCAATTGTTTCGCTGATCGCTGAGACGCACGCGTAGACGGTTGACAGGCTTTCCGCCCTGCCGGGTGTGACGCTGCCGCCGCGTAGCAATACAGCGCCGTTCCAGGAGGGGTTAACCGTGCGTCGCTCGAAACCGATAAAGTTGAGTGCGCGATTGAGTAGGCTCATTCGTAAGCCTCAAGGGATAGCGCGTAATGGCCGGTATAGTTGAAGAATTCCTTCTTGCGCCAATCAGCCATGCCACGTTTGGCGACACTGGTATCCAGGTAAGCCGGATTACTAGTAATGGTGATTTCTTGCAGGTCTACAGTAACCAGGTCCCGCATTAGTTGACCCGAACGCATCTCCCATACATCGCCACCTTCCGGAACGCGAAAGCCGAATGAACATCCGGATATGTCGCCACGCTCAACCAGCACGCCCAGGTCACGCGCATAGCTGGTATCAGGCAGCGACAATTCAAAGTGGAGTCCCTTGCCATCTTCTTGCAGGGAAAGGGTGCGCGAGCCCACACGCCCCAGAAGGCGTTGCGGATCATGTTCAAGCAGTGCGCGGATATTGTCGGGGCTGGTGAGTGAGCGTTTGAATGCGCCGGGTATGATGCGCTCCACAAAGCCGCCCAAGTCCTGACTGTGGGAGTTGTAGATCGCGGCATACCCGGCCAGCTTGCCGGGGGAGACTGCGCGCAGATCGCCACCTGATCTAATCTCGAAAGCATTCATGCTCGCAGCGCCGCTCATCAGCTTACAACGATATCGTTTGCCAGCACGAAGGCTTCAGGGTGGCGCAATGCTATGTCGCAGGTTGCCATGGCCCGCACCAGCACCCCGCCGCGAGCGTAGGCGGTGGAATCGAACGGGTTGACCAGAATGTCCAATTCACTCCAAATCCCCAGCAGTACTTGGCTGAAATCACCCAGAATCAGCTGTCCGTTGGTGGTCGCCAACGGAACTTGTTTGGTGCTGTGAACTGGCAGGTCAGCCATGCGCCCGTTTTCGCTAAGGTACGCAGCGCCAGCGGTAGCGGATTTCAAGGTGACGCGTAGTTTCTTCATCACGCCGGGTGATGTCAGCCAGGCGCCGGCGGTGCTGTTTGCCAGCTCGCTCTTTTCCAGCATGGAAGCAATACCCGCCCAATCCAGTGTGGCAAGGGAGGAAGTCTGAATGCCGACGGTGGGGATAATACCGGTGGGCTCATTCGTGCCGCCGCCTTTGATGAGCGCGCTATCGAGTGCAGCGGCCAAGGCAAATGCCATATCGTCCCTGAGTAGCTGTTCAATGTCAGGGGAGGATTGCTGGATCAGTTGCCGGCTCATTTCGGACAGAGCCCCAACGTGTTTGGGGCTTAGGGTTTTGCTGCCGAAGGTTTGATCCGAGGCGGTGAGTGCGCCATTTTCCGCTACCCAGCCGGACGATACGCCGGTGCCATAGGCGGGGATGGATACATCGCCTTGCAGTCCGCTCAGCACACGCACGCCCATGGCACGCATCAGCAGCTTGTTCCTGAACGGTTCGATAAACTGATCCGCCCGGTGATCGACAGGGACGATTTGCCCAGCGGTTGATGTGGTATTGACACGCTTCTCCAGGGCAGACAAAGGAACAAATGCGCCGCCAGCTTTGCGCCCGGTGCGTCTCTCCACTTCTTTCGAGTATTCTGCTTCAGCGCCCGAAAGTGCCCGGCCTTCCATGCCCGCCCGGATCACGCTCATCAGGCTGACGTTGCTTTCCAGCGCGTTAAATGATTTGTCGCCGTCTACCGGGGTGCCGCTCATGCGACGTTCCGCATCGGCCAGGAATGAGGCGCGGGACTCGTTCGCTTCCAGTTCAGTGATCTTTGATTTCAAACCTTCGAACCTCGCTGTTTCGTCGGCAGACAGGTTACGCTTCTCGGCTTGCGCTTTTTCTACAATACCGCGCATCTCTGTGACTGCTAACGCGCGTTGTTCTTTCAGTTCATGAATCATTTAATGCTCCAAAAATACTGCAAGTTATTGATAAGGGACTATAAAAATAGGTTATACACCATTTCAATAATATGTCAATATCTTTCTTTTAATGATACGTCATGATACTTTATGAGACTGCTAATAGCGGAAGGAGTATCACGCTGCCCGAAGAGCAGTTCCTCCGGGGAGTGGTAACCGTTACCACTTGATACTCAGAAAGTGGAATACCATCGTGTGATTCCACTTTTGTGTTTCCAACTTTCTCTAATCCGGCAAGATTGCCGGATTACGGATTTCCGTTTTTCTAACTCATTGTTTTTAGGGGATGTTTTTGAAACAGTGGGAGAAATCCCATTGTTTTCCTTCCGCTGCAGACGTCTACGCTGCATTTCTGCTATTAGGCAAGGCATAGACATTACCGCTGGGCTTTAACGTTGCCTCGGTGCTGTATTGTTCGATTACTTCAAAGATGGCCACGCCGTCATAGTGAGCGCGGGGAATCTCCAAATCGAAGGTAGCGACGCCTCTAAGTCCAATTTTCACCAGCACCAGATCGCTTTCAGAGTCCTCCACTACTACCGCATATTTCAAGTTCGGATTACTTGCCAGCATTTCCATTACGCGCTGCCTGGGGGAATCTTTCCTGAGTAGCTCACCGATCTCGGCCTTATGCTCGCGAAGAGACGGTGCCCACGCTTCAACTATGCCCGCCTCTCCCAGTACCTTGATGCTGCCGTTATCGGATAACTTAAAAGACAATCCTTCCGCCACGGCCTGATCCATGATTACAGTCGGGGTCATAGCTCCACCTCAATCACCCTGGGACCAGAGACTTGCTTATTGCTGGCAGCGTCAAATTCTTCACATTCTTCTAACCCAGAATCAACAACAAGTTCTTTATCTTGGATAAGGGAATTTGATTTAAGAGTATTTGATTTAATAGTATTTAAAGGACCTATGGGTTGACCTATGGGTTGACCTATGGGTTGACTCTCATCAGTTAAGCCCTTGTTATATCTTCGGTTAGCTCCTTTTATCCCACCCTCAGACTGTTTCTTTATGCGAGCTAAATGTTTCTTCCAATGGTCTTCTAGCTGAGGGGAAATAAGTTCGCCATTCACCTCTTTAAAGAAAGAAAGCACCCGTTCAGTGAGCCCGGCTTTGACATCTTCAACTGACCATCCAAGCCATTGGGCTAAGGCGACGGGGTCAGCAGGAACCGAGTTGTTCGACCAGCATTCCAACAAGATAGATATCCATAATGCTCTCTCCAATGGCGTCATAAGGCGGTATCGCTTATCGGCGATCAGATTGCTAGCAAACATTGGGAACCACGGCAAGTTGTCACGGTTTTGGTCCATTGCACGCCTCCCGGATGGTCATAAACTGCTTGCTGTATCCGGGCAGTGGTCTATAATTCGAGTTGGAGTAGAAACTTGTTTTGAAAATCGCCTCGGTTGCTGCCGGGGCATTTTCTTTTAAGGGCTCTGTCATTCTGCCCCCTCTTTCGATTCAAGCCATTCCTTGACCTCTGCCACTTTCCAAGCCGTGATTCGTTCAGATAATTTGTGTGGAGCTGGAAATTCCCCGGTTTTTACCTTTCTCCATAAGGTAGCTGAAGAGAATGGCACGATGTCCGGTATAAGTTGCCGCTGGCGAATGTGTTGAGACTGCGGCCACTTGAAGCATTGGGATTTATTTTTCATTTCGTTTTCCTATGAAGTTATATGATGCTGTGCGAAGCTTAGCAAACGCAGCAAAGACCCTGAACGCAGGCAACAGCGCTAGCCAGCAATAACGCGGGTTTCGGGCTAATTTACGCAACAGCGCAACGCAACAGCGTTAAAATTTCTTCCCGTCTTTTATTCCCCTAACCCCAGTGGAGGGCTGGTAAGAGTTCCTAATTTTTCTGCTAAAATCTTCTTTCGCTTGTTTCAGTAATGCCCCGATACGCTGCCTTGTTACCCCATGCTTTTCAGCAAGCGCCTGGTGCGTTTGCCCCGGTATAAGGCTGTCTTCCCGTAACGACTTCAATTGCCCCTTATCCCATTTCTTCTTGTTACTTCTGATGCTCTTATCACTACCCGATGCATCTTCTGGCTCAGCGCGGAGGCCGTCCAAATTCACGGGAATTCCCTTGTCGTGAAACCATCTCTCTGCATCATCTAAGGAAACAAGCCAGTCGAATGTAGCAAGCGGCATTTCGTCCCCATCCTCTCCAAATAGTCCATCAGACATCATTCCCAAATATTCGGAATATGGGATACGCGTTATCGGATGCTTTGGGTCCAAATTCCCATTCGCAATATCGGAACAAATCAACTTTATATAGTGATCAGCCATTTCTTCGGGATTCCTTTGCTCTTTCGTCCAAAGCTGCGACGGAACAATTAAGGCGCATTGCGCTAATGTAAGATGCCCGCTTTCTTCCAAGGCGGTGAAATCACCTATTTTTTCCAACAAAAATGGACTGGATTCCTCAACGTATTTCTCTGTTTCATCACCCAGCTTCGCCATAGATCACCCCTTCGAAGTGCCCCTTCAATGAGATGCCACCCCAGGCGGTGAAGGTTTCCGCTTTTCGCCCCGTCGGGCTAGGGATGGCTTGACCAGTATTAATTGCCCAATCTTGCTTTCAATTCTTCAGTAGTTTCCATCGGATCGCCGACTGCGCCCATGATTAGATTATTCAAATACCTCAATCGGTGCATTGCCCCTTTGATCGCAATCAAATCGCATTGATCGAGATGATCAACCGCCACTCCTACCAATGCCGCTATTGAAGAAATTTCCCAGGTTGCCTCTAACACAAGCTGACCGCGCTCATCATCTAGCATCAGTGTTATTTTTTCTTGTTTCATTATGCCGCCTCTTTTTTAGCTGCAAGGGTATCCATGTCGGACTTGCATTCTTGTAACAATCTCTCGGCCTTTTTGATGCGGTTAATTAAATCGTGCATCACAAAGAAAAACCCCGATAACTCGCCGGCTTCGAGATTTACATCAACGTTAAGGGACATATCCTTAACGAACTCGGCGACGTGACCTGCTTCCATGAGCAAGTCCTGTGCTTCAGTGAATTTTCTGGAAACGAGTGTAGAATTGGCGTTAGCCATGATGCGTACCTCCCTCATAGGTTGCGTTGTGGTTAGGGGTGTCTGGTGTTAGTCGCACCTTTCACCCCGCTTTATTGCCTGAAGTCCGTCAGGCCACGGTATTGCTCTTTTTCAGCGGCACAACTTCCCCGCCTTGTTTCTTGTTACAGAATTCTGCCCAATCCGCCATCATTCTGGTGCGTTTCGTGAATAAATCTCCACGCCGGTAAGCCGCCTCTACCTTATTACCGATGGAGTGCGCCAAAGCCATCTCTGCCACGTCCCGCGGGTATGCGGTAGACTCTGAAGCCCAATCCCTGAAGGTTGAGCGAAAACCATGGACGGTCAGATCATCGCGTCCCATCCTGCGCAGCACGGCAGACAGGCTCATATCAGATAGCGGCCTGCCTTCCGTTCGGCCAGGGAAAATAAACTTCGTCGACTGGTCCATTTGATTGAGTACGGCAATGGCCGCATCGGAAAGAGGCACTCGATGCTCCTTTGCGGCTTTCATGCGTTCGCCGGGGATGATCCATACCCGAGAATGAAGGTCAATCTCTTCCCACGCGGCCAAACGAACCTCGCCAGAGCGGCAAGCGGTCAGAATGGCGTATTCCAGGGCCCTGGCTGCGATGCCGGCCTGTTGCCTAAGGGTTAGCATCAGCTCAGCCATTTCAGCGTAACCTAGGGCCGCGTGGTGCGTTATTCTTTTCACCCTGCTTATGTTCGGCAGGAGATGGTCCAGTTGGCCCTTCCATCGAGCTGGATTGTCGCCTTCCCGGTATCCCCGCACTGTCGCCCAATCAAGTATTGATTCAATCCGGCCACGCAAGCGGCCGGCCGTCTCTGCTTTCGTTGTCCAGATCGGCTCTAGAACTCTCATCACCAGCCCGACGGTTACCTGTTCGACCGGCAGCTTTCCGATGACCGGGCCGCAATACGTCGCAATGGTGTTTGTCCACTGGTCAACATGCTTGGGGTTTTTCCAGCCACTACGATGGGAGGCAATATACTGATCGGCACATTGCTGAAACGTGAGGTTCTTTGCTCTGGCTCTTTCAGCATCACGAGCGCTGATAGGATTAATGCCGGCGTATCTTTTTTTTCGGGCTTTTAATGTGGCTTCTCGCGCTTCCTCGAGGGAAACTTCTGGATAAGGACCGAGTCCCATCCAATGTTCTTTGCCGGCAAGAGTAAAGCGATAAATCCAATGTTTGGACCTGCCTTCAGTCACGCGGATATACAAACCAGCTCCATCTCCGTAGACGCCTGGCTTGCTCATCTTGGAAACTGCCATCGCTGAAAATTTGTGCGCTCTGCTCATTTTATTACTGTAGAGATTGTATACGTGTCACTCTACGTGATAATTCGAGATTGTGCAATATGTATTGATACGAGGCGAGAGGATGAAACTAGGCTAGAGTGGCTTGTATAAAGGGTTTGAGAGGGGATGTGAGATGGTGCGAGACTATAACTCTGGCGGAGGCGGTGAGATTCGAACTCACGGTAGAGTTACCCCTACGGCAGTTTTCAAGACTGCTGCCTTAAACCGCTCGGCCACGCCTCCCCATTTTCGCCAGGAATCATACCTTTTTGAGCCCAATTTTGCCAGCAAGACCCCTGCGGTAATGTTGCTATTGCAACTTTACACAAACATGAGTAGTCTTACGACTGTATAGTTCTACAACTTGGGAGACGTTATGCAACCTGAACTTCGATATCCTGGCTCAACCGCGCAATCTGGCATTGCGGCTGTTCGAAACAAAGTCCTTCGCAATACCTACTGGATGCTTGGCTTGACCATGATTCCGACGATGTTCGGAGCAATGATCGGCATGAGTACCAATTTTTCATTTCTTGCGCAGGCGCCCATTATGGGGCCGCTGGTTATGCTGGCCGTGATGATTGGCCTGCTGTTCGGGGTGAGCGCTACTCGCAATAGTGTCATGGGCATCGCGTTGCTATTCCTATTTACGTTTGTTGCTGGCTGGTGGTTAGGGCCGATGCTGCAACATGCGCTTAATTTCAGGAACGGTGCTCAATTAGTGGGAACCGCCGCGGCCGGAACCGGAATCATTTTCTTCACCTTGGCCGGAATAGCGACAGCGACCAAAAAGGATTTTGGCTTCATGCGCAACTTCCTGTTTGTGGGCCTCGTGATGCTGATCATCGCTTCCATCGCCAACCTGTTTTTCGCCATTCCGGCAGCGTCGCTTGCCATCTCGGCGGTTGCGGTCCTGCTTTTTTCCGGCTTCATTCTGTTTGACGTAAGCCGTATCGTTAACGGTGGGGAAACAAACTACGTAATGGCAACGATGGGCATTTATCTTAGTCTGTATAACCTCTTCATCAGCCTGCTGCACCTGTTGTTGGCTTTCGCGGGCGAAAGGGACTGACGCTGGAATTGCGATACGAGAAAAAAAGGCGGCTTTGGCCGCCTTTTTTCTGTTCATATTTTCCTTCCTCCCGCTTCTTCTCAACTGGCTTTCTCAAACACGGCAATCGATTCGACATGTGCCGTGTGGGGAAACATATTGACCACGCCTGCCGCTGTTAGCGAGTAGCCGTGCTGGTGCACCAGCACACTCGCGTCCCGGGCTAGCGTAGCTGGATTGCACGAAACATAGACAATGCGCCAGGGAGAGCGTCCCTTATCTCCAAGGGCAGTAAGCGCAGCTATCGCGCCATTCCGCGGAGGGTCAATCAGCAATTTTTTCAAAATCCCCTTGCGCTTGTATCCAGGCTTCATCTACATTGAACAGGTCGGTTTCGATGAATTTGGTACGATGCGCGAGGCGGTTGCGTTCTGAATTCTCCCTCGCGCGTCGCACCATCGCCGCGCTGCCTTCATAACCTGCTACCTGTGCCCCCCGTCGCGCAATCGGCAAGGCAAAATTTCCCAGTCCGCAAAACAAGTCTGCAACACGCTCACCTGGCTGCGGATCGAGAAGATTCAACGCTTGCCGTACCAGTATCCGGTTCATGGAGGGATTAACCTGGGTAAACTCAGTTGGATGAAAGGGCATGACGACATGAAATTCAGGAAGGGTGTAGTTTAATTCCGGCGCATCCCGCGGATAGAACGCATATGCCGTGGCCGGACCGCCAGGCTGCAGAAAAAACTGGATGCTATGCCGATCGGCAAATGCCTTAAGGATTGCTTCGTCGTTGAGGGTAAGTGGATCGAGAATGCGCAAAACCAGCACATCCACGTCTTCGCCGAGCGAGACTTCGATCTGCGGAAGCCGCTGACGGATGGACAGGCTGCCCACCAGTTTACGCAGTGGCGCGATGAGCAGGGAAACGCGCAGCGGCACGATTTCGCAACTCTGCATGTCGGCGACGAAACTGCTGCGCTTTTCGTGAAAACCTACCAATGCCGCTTTTTTACTGGCGAGGTAGCGCACGGAAAACCGCGCGCGATACCGGTAACCCCAAGCCGGACCGTACACAGCGGGCAATATTAATTCCGGCTGTACCCTGCCGATATGCTTCAGGTTATCTTCCAGAATGCGCTGCTTTGCCGCCACCTGCGCACGAGCGTCGACATGTTGCAACGTGCATCCACCACAGATACCGAAGTGGCGGCATCGTGGCGCCACGCGTGCAAATCCCGGCTGCAGAATCTGATCGACCTGGGCCAGTTCAAACTTTTGTTTTTTGCGATAAGGGTTAAAGGTAACCTGTTCACCAGGAAGCGCACCTTCGATGAAGATGACTTTGCCATCGGCGTGGGCAACCCCACGGCCTTCCTGATCAAGGGACTCGATGATAACGGGAACGGTCATATCCGTTTTGGGGTGACGCCGGAATGGCGGAGGAACCGCTACAGGCTCCTACAGCCAATGCCCGAGAAATTCCTGCCAGTGAGGTTCGGGGGACTTGCTCAAGGTGAAACGCACCAGATCATATTCGCGCTGGTACTGTTCATTGTCGAAAACACCTCGCATGAGCTGAAAACGCAGGAACACGAGATAGGTATTCACCACATCGGTTTCGCAGTAGTTACGAATCGCCGCAACTTCGCCTTTCTGGAATGCGTTCCAGACTTGGGAACCGTCCATTCCCAGCTTCCCGGGAAAACCCATCAGCTTCGCCAATTCGTCCAGCGGGACGTTTGCGCGGGGCTGATACAACGCGAGGATATCCATCAAGTCAAGATGTCGGGTATGGTAGCGGCTAAGGTAGTTGTTCCACTTGAATTCGCGGTCATCCTCACCCATTTCCCAATAACGACGGGCATGCAGGCCATGAATCAGACTGCGGTAATGGAGCACGGGCAGATCGAAGCCGCCGCCATTCCATGAAACCAGTTGCGGGCTGTATTTCTCTATCCCTTCGAAAAACCGGCGGATGAGTTCCGCTTCAGGGTCTAGCGGGTTTCCCAGCGACCAAACACGCAGATCGTTCTTATCACGCAGCACACATGAGATTGCCACGACCCTCTGCACGTGCAATGACAGAAAATCGTTCCCCACGGCCTGTCGGCGTGACTGAAACGCCATTTCGGCAATGTCCGCGGGCGCAAGCTCCGGGCCAAGCCCGCAAATTTTGCGCACTCCCTCTGTATCGGGAACGGTCTCGATATCGAAAACCAGTATGGGGGTCACGCTAAAGGGAATTTCGAGTGGATTTTATCAGCCTGCAATCGTTGTCTTGGACGGGCAATATTATTTTTTTACCCAAGTGCCACCCGCATTCTGATACCACCACCCTGGCCGCGCCAGTTCGATCCAGCGCTGACCGAAAGTGGAGCGTATATCCGCTTCCCACTCGGGGTGACCATTGGCTCGCGCAATTTCACGGTAGAGGGCGTTCCGGTCCTGGTTTTCGGCTGCAATCAAAGTGTTGACCGCCTGACGTGCGGCGAGTGGCAGGGCGCTGGCATCACGCATGGCGATAAGGCCATCGTTGGTAAGCCCCACCGCCCCCCCGGCGTAATAAGCCTCCAGTTGACCGTGGCGTTGCTGCATGCTCTGCTTGAGGCTGGCGATCGCCGGGGTGTTGATTTGAATGTCGGCCTGGGTGTAACCGGATAGCGGTATCGATGACAACAGTGCCATCAGAATAAAACGGAAAAGGAAGACAGGATTGACCATGGTGTTCGCCTTTAGTGTTATAGCTGCAGCGGTTGCCGCGGTGGGGTAGCGGGTTGAGAAGAAGTATCGGGGGCAGGAACGGACGTATCCGCTCCCCTGTCCGGTCCCGGTGCGCCCTCTTCAGGCTTTTTGAGCTGCCACACTTCTTCAATGATCTTGTCCGCTGCTTTTTCGGCGGCGGCGGCGGGGAAATAAATATTGATGGTGACGCATCCCGGGAGCAACATCCCTGCCAAGGTCAGGAGACCCGCGCCAAAAACGAGTTTTTTCATATTCACTCTACTGAAAGACAGGTTTAACGTTTGCCTGCGTGATCCGCTCCAGACGGCTTACCAATTCCTCCCAATCCACATTGGAATTATAGCCCATCACTGTAATAGCAGGGATTCCGCCACCCTTTACGATGAGATACCCGTGCGGCATAGGCTGCAACTCTATCCCGCCCATGCGGCAGACTCCGTTGCGCAGTGAGCAGCTCCAGCCAATTTCGGAATAACCAAACTGATCGAAAACACGCAGAAAACTGCGCTGAATAGCAGCAGCGGCCCCTCCCCCGCCCAGGGAAGAAATATTCTGCACTGCCGCCTGACTGATACGACGCGGATAGTTTCCCGGGCTGCTCCTGAGGCTGGCATCAAACTTCACCGGTTTCCAGTTAAAAAGTTCAAGACCACTCACCGTCGCATCAACGCGGCCCTGGATGCTGCCAAACGAAAACGTGCCAGTAAGCTGGTTGAGATCAAGATTGCGCATGGTCACATCCGCCATGAGTGTGGGCGCACGTCCCATTGGATTCAGCAGCTTCAGATTACCCAACTCCACTGTGCCGTCGAAGATTTTGAAAAGCAGGGCGCCATCGACTTCGACAACTGAGCCATTGTAACTGACCCTGGGTATTTCGCCCGACAACGTACCCTGCATGATCTGGATTCCCAGCACTTCGGTAAGCTTCTGCATCGATAGGGGCGAGAGTCCGCCGCTGAACTGCCACTGCCAACCACTGGGCGGCTCTTGAGTTGGCGGCGAGGCGGCAAAATCCTCAAGAGTGAGCTTGCCGTCAAGTATTGGCACGACCATTCGCGGAATCCTGAAATTGAAACCATCGATTTGCAGGGGAATATGAAGTTCACCTATAGGCAGCTTTCCTAACTGGCTGCTATGGATGCTTATGTTCGCCTGGGTCCGCCTCTGCGCCTGCCAGGGAATGGTAGCGTTGACACCTCGGAACGCAAAACGCTCGCGTTCATCTTCCACGGAAGCCCCGCGCAGATCAACGTGAAGCAGATCGTGGGCACCAGCACGGAAACGCCATCTTACTCCGGCCTGCCCGGAAGCCTTCAGATCGGCAAAGACGGTATTTACCAGGAAAGGCTTCAGCACGTCACTGAATAAACCAGCCAGCTCAAGGTTATCCGCGCTCAGGTTAAAATCAAGCGGAGCAACGGTGGCCCGATCTATTACGCCTGAAAAATTCGTCTTGCCGATGCCCGCGAGCAAAAGTGTGCCCTCGTTCAAGCCAATGGCGTCGTCATTTACGTAACCGTTGGCGTTAAAACGATGGCCCCGCGCCGCAAAATAAAGCGGCTGCCAGAAAATTTCGCCACGCCGCCAATTCAAATCCGCCTGCCATTGCCATGAATTACCCTTTCCGCCGACCTCGCGCACGGCTTTGGCGTTGAGTTCGACGGTGATATTTTCGCCGGCATGCAGGCCGCTGGCATCGCTGAACGCCAGCTCATCCACCGCCAGATCGGCCTCAATTCCTGCCAGCCCATCCGTATCCACGCGCAACTTGGCCTTGCCATTGATCTTCCCGCTGGTAGGCGAAGCCGCGATTTCACCTTCTCCGGCTGGCAAAAATCCGGCGATTTGCGCCGCCTGGCCGTTTCTGACACTCAGTACGCCCTCCCAGCCCCCGCCCTCCCAGCGCGCGGTAAGCCTCCAGCCCTCGCTTGGCCCATTTGAAGCAGTCCTGATTTTCGCGTCGAGCGTCTTATCGGCAGAAGAGAAATGAAATGTCACGGGAAACGCGGCAGACCGCGACATCCTTAGCACACCGTCATCACACTGAAGTACACCCTTCGCGAAATCGAATCCCGGGCAGGTAAATTGTAAATCACGCCATGTTTTCCCCTCCACCGTAATTTCATCCAGCTTTATCTCCAGCAACGAGCCGTTCGATCCGCTAAGACTAACTTGTACGCCCCCGACATTTAAAACCGGGCTGTGAACATCGCCGATGGAAAGCGTTACGCGAGGCCCTGCGTGTGCGTAGGTGATGGCGACGAAGAACGCTGGAAATATTTTGACGAGCAGCGTCAGGAATCCCCGAATGAGCCCACGATTTCGACGATGGGCGCGCAATAGCCGCAATAGCGATGGTCCGGAAAGGGGTGCCTCCGATTGAGGGATAAGGCGGCGCCAACGCTTGATCATTCCCCTCCCTGTCAAAAAAATGGCGAAACAACAAGTGAAGCACGGAGCGGCAATAGGAGAAGCGCATTATGCCCAATTAAGGAATACCTAACCCGCTACCACCCATCTGATTCGGTAACGAATAAGTGCTTACCCTATTTCCTATTGCCTCCCGCGCTCTTCCGGCGATCGCTGCCTCCGGCTCAGGCGGGAAAAACTCCGGTGGAAAGATAGCGGTCGCCCCGGTCGCAGACTATCGACACTATTATGGCGTTTTCCGTTTCTGCGGAAACCTTGAGTGCGGCCACCAATGCGCCCCCCGATGAGATTCCGCCAAAAATTCCTTCCTCGCGCGCCATTCGCCGGGTCATTTCCTCGGCTTCAGCCTGAGAAACGAGCAAAATAGCATCCACCCTGCCTGCATCATAGATCTTTGGCAGATAGGCTTCCGGCCATTTACGGATACCCGGGATCTGAGCTCCCTCCTCCGGCTGTACGCCGACGATCTGAATCTCGGGATTCTTTTCCTTGAAATATCTGGAGCAACCCATGATGGTCCCAGTCGTACCCATACTGCTCACCAGATGAGTAATCTTCCCTTCGGTATCGCGCCAGATCTCGGGGGCGGTACTTTCGTAATGCGCTCGGGGGTTGTCGGAACTGGCAAACTGATCCAGAATTGTTCCGCGGCCCTCGTCGCGCATGCGCTCGGCCACGTCCCGCGCTTCTTCCATACCCCCCTCTTTTGGTGTCAGCACCATCTCGGCGCCGTAGGCTTTCATGGATTGGCGGCGTTCTATGCTAAGGTGCTCCGGCATCACCAGCAGCATACGATAGCCCATCGCCGCCGCCGCCATTGCCAGAGCAATACCCGTGTTGCCGCTGGTGGCCTCAATCAACGAATCGCCCGGCTTGATTTCCCCCCGCTCTTGCGCGTGCGCAATCATCGATAAGGCTGGCCGGTCTTTTACCGAGCCTGCTGGATTGTTGCCCTCCAGCTTGACGAGAACGACATTGCTGGTATTCCCCGGCAGGCGTTTAAGTTTTACCAGAGGCGTGTTGCCGACAAAGTTTTCTATGGTTTTGAACATGGCCATCCTACCTGCAAAGATCACGCCCATTGAAAGAATGCTGGGTGGAGTACTCGTTTTTGGCGGGAGGAGCGAAAGTGGAAAACGCCACAACCCATCAATTCCCGAAATGAGTTGCGCCGGCTCCACCCATCCCCCACCAAAGCATTTTATTGCCGGGCCACGGCTTTGTGTTCTTTCTTAACCGTAGGAGCACCGCCCACCGAAATATCCTTGCGCAATCGCTTAACTGTCACCGGGCCGACGCCGCTAACATTCTGCAGGTCATCGACCGACCTGAATAAGCCTTTTTTCTTGCGATGCTCGACAATAGCCTTGGCTTTGGCAGGACCGATACCCTGCAGCGTCTCCAGCTGGGCCTGTGTGGCGGTATTGATGTTGACGGCCGCGTAGGAGGCTGTGCCGGTAAACATAAAAACAGCGATAAGAAGCAGAAACAGTTTTTTCATTAGTCGAATCCTTAAACCCGTTAAGCTAAAGGTTAACCAGGTGCGTCTCCTAACGACAGAATCGACCGAGGTCTTAGGGGAAGCCCTGAACAAGTCCTCCGTGGAGCGCGTTGCGGTAGAATCGGGATGATCACGAGGCGCACGACACAGGTCGTAGCTGGGTCTACGATGCCAGGGAGTGCAAAGCAGTGCGCCCAAAGCGTCGCCCGAGGGACCCCGCCAAGCGGGGATCGGGCAGCGGCGGGGATGCCTGACCGCGTTTGCGTCTCCTTGGGCGCCTGCATCCCGCTGCGGGGGTCACATCTTCCTTCGGAAGACACTGCTCCGCCTTGCGCGGTCGTGCCCCAAAGCGTCGCCCGAGGGACCCCGCCAAGCGGGGATCGGGCAGCGGCGGGGATGCCTGACCGCGTTTGCGTCTCCTTGGGCGGCCTGCATCCCGCTGTGGGGTCGCATCTTCCTCCGGAAGATACTGCTCCCCCCCCTGCGCGGTTGCAACCATTCGCGTTGTCGCCTTTCGCATATCCCATCCCGCAAAGACTCGTCGCGCCCGCCTGGGACTTGTTCAGGGCTTCCCCAGGAATTGAAAAAAACGTACCTACCTTTTCTTCGGGGGAAACGCTCTCTAAATGGCACAGCATCCCGTGGCTAGTGCATCCGACATAGGCGCTCGACATAAGTGGAAGCTCCGGGAGATGACGCCCAAGTCGACCAACGAGTAATTCATAGTGCTGCGGTTGAACATGCATCCTCTAGAACGGGATATCATCATCCATGTCGTCAAAACCGCTACCGCTCTTTGCAGAGGGCCTGCTGCTGGATGAACTCGGGGATGAACCACTCTCTTCCCTTTCGCCCGCATCGTAGCTGCCGCTGCCCGGCTTGCTGCCCAGCATTTTCATGTCGCTGGCAATAATCTCGGTGGTATAGCGCTCAACGCCCGCCTTGTCCGTCCATTTGCGTGTTTCCAATCGGCCCTCGACATAAACAGGGCGGCCTTTTTTGAGATATTCACCAGCAATCTCGGCAAGCTTGCGATAAAAGGTGACGCGATGCCACTCGGTTTTTTCCTGCTTTTCACCGTTCTTGTCTTTCCAGGTCTCGGTGGTTGCCAGGGTGATGTTGGTCACCGCGTCCCCATTGGGCATGTAGCGGGTCTCGGGGTCCTTGCCGAGGTTGCCGATGAGTATAACCTTGTTAACGGATGCCATTTATGCTTTTCCCCCCAATAATTGAACAACCCCTTGCTCGTCAAAACCCCTCATATCCACTTTCAGATAAGCCACGCCTTCGCTTGCAAGCACCAGCGCCTCATGCACGCCGGGCAGCGCCGCCAGTTGTCGCGACAGCCCATTGGCCTCGCCGGTATCCATCTCCTGCACATGGTACATTCTTGTGCGCACCGCCGCTGGTGCTTTCATCGTGGCGGCGAGCACCAGCCATAAAGCGAGGAGAATTCCGCAGAATGCAAACAGTGCAGAGCCGCCGAAATGCTCGTACAGGTAGCCCCCCGCGGTTGCGCCGGTAAACGCCCCAAGAAACTGAACACTGCTATAAACACCAATAGCAGTACCCTTGGCCCCTACCGGTGCAATCTTGGAAATGAGCGAGGGCAATGTCGCTTCCAGCAGGTTGAAGGCGGCGAAGAACACCAGCAATGCCGCGGCTGTGCCCCATAATGAATCCGATGTATACGCCAGCAACCCCTGGCTGACCAGAAGCACGGCTACCGAAAGGCTGAACACTTGCTTGAGTTTTGCCTTTTTTTCGCCATAGATGATTGCCGGAATAATCAGCGCGATGGAAAAGAACAATACCGGAAGATATATCTGCCAGTGATGGTCTGCCGCCAGCCCGGCGGTACGCAAAGATAATGGCACGACCAGCCATAGCGCCATCAAAACCGCGTGCAACGTAAAGACGCCGAAATCCAGGCGTAATAGCTCGGGATCACGCAACACATTGCGAAACCGTCCGGCGGATGCTTCGGTATCGGAATGGAACCGGCTAACGGATGGGTCGGGAATGATCTTCCAGACCACTATCATTGCCAGCAGGGCGAGCGCGCCGGTCATGACAAAAATTCCTGGCACGCCAATCAGGCGATTTAGCGCGGGCGCGACGACCAGCGACAGCGCGAAGGTGAAACCGATCGTCATGCCGATTGCGGCCATCGCCTTGGTGCGGTGCTCTTCTCGGGTAAGGTCGGCGGCAAGCGCCATCACGGCCGCGGATATCGCGCCCGCGCCCTGGATTATCCGGCCAAAAATTACCCAGTAAATATCGGTGGCGGACGCCGCGACAAAACTGCCGATGGCAAACAGGACCAAACCCATGTAAATGACCGGCTTGCGCCCGATGCGGTCGGACAGCCAGCCGAAGGGAATCTGGAGTATCGCCTGAGTCAGCCCATAGGCGCCAAGCGCAATACCCACCAGAGTATAGTTGGTACCGCCAGGCAGATGCTCGGCATAGAATGCGAATACGGGCAGAATGATGAACATTCCGAACATGCGCAGTCCGTAGATACCAGCCAGACCGGCGGTAGCGCGCAACTCTATTGGCGACAATTTTTCGGGGGGTAACGAGGAGGACATGAATCAGATTGGGGAAACGCCAAAACTTGCGTATATTAACAGGTTTGACCCGTGCTCAGGTAGCGTTGGCTGGTCCTGACGTGTGATCAATGAGAAGGGTCGGGCAGCCAACGGAAGCAGGATGGAACTCATAAAAATACGCGGCGCACGGACGCACAACCTCAAAAACATCAGCCTGGACTTGCCGCGCAACAAGCTGATAGTCATTACCGGCTTGTCCGGGTCTGGCAAGTCCTCGCTGGCGTTTGATACGCTTTATGCCGAAGGACAGCGGCGTTACGTGGAATCGCTCTCGGCGTACGCACGGCAGTTCCTGCAATTGATGGAGAAACCCGACGTCGATCTGATCGAAGGATTATCGCCCGCCATCGCAATCGAACAAAAAGCGACATCTCATAATCCGCGCTCTACCGTTGGCACCGTCACCGAGATACACGATTACATGCGGCTGTTATTTGCGCGCGTGGGGGATCCCCAATGCCCGGAGCACGGCATCACGCTCACTGCGCAAAGCGTGTCGCAAATGGTCGATCATGTGCTGCGCCTGCAGGAGAATACACGCCTGATGATCCTCGCACCGCTCGTGGTGGGGCGCAAAGGCGAACAGATGGATCTGATCGATGAGCTGCGAGCACAAGGTTTCGTGCGGCTGCGGATAGATAATCAGGTATATGAAATCGATGCGCTGCCGAAGTTGCAAAGAAACAGAAAACACACGGTGGAAGTAGTGGTGGACAGGCTCAAAATATCCCCTGATTCCAAGCAGCGGCTGGCGGAATCGTTCGAAACCGCATTGCGTCATTCGGATGGCCGCGCTCTTGCAGTGGAAATGGACTCGGGCCATGAGCATCTTTTCTCCGCCAAGTTCAGTTGTCCAGTATGCAGCTACTCGCTGCCTGAACTCGAACCCCGGCTATTCTCCTTCAATAACCCCATGGGTGCCTGCCCCAAGTGCGATGGCTTGGGAAAAATGACCTTTTTCGATCCTAAACGCGTGGTCGCCTTTCCTCATTTGTCACTGGCTTCAGGAGCGATCAAGGGCTGGGACCGACGTAACCAGTTTTATTATCAGCTATTGGCGAGTCTTGCCAGCCACTACGATTTCGATTTGGAAATCCCCTTTGAACAGTTGTCCGAGAATCTGCAAGACATCATCCTGAACGGGTCCCGCAAAGAAAAAATCGTATTCTCGTATTTGAATGAAAGCGGCACGCGCAACCACCGGAAGCATGCCTTTGAAGGCATTGTCCCCAACCTGGAGCGGCGTTACAAGGAGACCGAATCGCTCGCCGTGCGCGAGGAGCTGGCAAAGTACCTTAACTCTCAGACCTGTCCTGAATGCGCGGGTACGCGGCTGCGCCGGGAAGCTCGTCATGTCCGGGTGGGAGGACGTGCTATTTATGAAATTAACGCGCTACCTCTGAAGGAGGCGAAAGCTTTTTTCGATCAGGTGGCCTTGACGGGGCATAAGTTTGCTATTGCCGAAAGGATCATCAAGGAAATTTCCAGCCGCATCTTATTCCTTAATAATGTCGGGCTGGATTATCTGTCGCTGGATCGCTCCGCCGACACCCTGTCGGGCGGAGAGTCCCAGCGCATTCGCCTCGCCAGCCAGATCGGCTCGGGTCTCACCGGCGTAATGTATGTGCTGGATGAACCCTCCATCGGCCTGCACCAGCGCGACAACGGCCGCTTGCTGCAAACGCTTAAGAATCTGCGTGATCTCGGCAATAGCGTTATTGTGGTGGAACATGATCAGGACGCCATACTGACAGCAGATCATGTAGTAGACATGGGGCCCGGGGCGGGTGAGCATGGCGGTTTAGTCATCGGGCAAGGAACGCCGGAGGCTATCCAGAAGAATTCCGGTTCGCTCACCGGAAAGTATCTTTCGGGCGAATTGACCATTGCCCTGCCGAAGACACGCACCGAACCAAAAAGCGACCGCTGGCTAAGAATGGAAGGCGCTTCGGGCAATAATCTGAAAAACATCAATCTCAACCTTCCACTGGGTTTGCTGGTGTGCGTTACCGGCGTCTCGGGATCGGGGAAGTCCACACTCATCAATGAGACGCTCTATCATGCGGCGGCGCGCCATCTGTATGGCAGCACGGCCGAGCCCGCGCCATACCAGAACCTGGAAGGACTCGCATTTTTTGACAAAGTCATCAACATGGACCAGAGCCCCATCGGCCGCACGCCGCGCTCTAATCCGGCGACTTATACCGGGTTATTCACGCCGATCCGGGAGCTATTCTCGGGCGTGCCGCAGGCTCGGGAGCGAGGCTACGGCCCGGGTCGATTTTCGTTCAATGTCAAAGGCGGACGTTGTGAAGCCTGCCAGGGCGACGGGGTGATCAAGGTTGAGATGCATTTCCTCCCTGATATCTATGTGTCATGCGACGTATGTCACGGCAAGCGCTACAACCGGGAAACCCTGGAGATACAATACAAGGGGGAAAACATAAACGATATCCTTCATATGACGGTGGAGCAGGCGCATGAGTTTTTTAGCGCGGTGCCGGTTGTGGCGCGGAAACTGCAGACGCTGCTGGATGTGGGATTGGGCTATATCACGCTGGGCCAGTCAGCCACCACGCTTTCCGGTGGTGAAGCCCAGCGGGTAAAGCTGTCGCTGGAACTTTCCAAGCGGGATACGGGCCGCACCCTCTACATTCTGGATGAGCCCACCACGGGGCTGCACTTTCAGGATATCGACCTGCTTTTGAAAGTACTGCACCGGCTGCGCGACCACGGCAATACCGTGGTCGTGATCGAGCATAACCTCGATGTAATAAAAACCGCGGACTGGGTCATCGATCTTGGCCCTGAAGGCGGTGAAGGAGGAGGCAAGATCATTGCCGCAGGTACGCCGGAAGAAATAGCAGCGAATGAGAAGAGCTTTACAGGTCATTACCTGAAGGCGAAGCTAGGGAAGCTCTGTACAAGTCCCCAACCGGGGTTGTGACTTGGCAAAGGCAACATGATCGAGCATAAATACGCGCGCAAGCATCTGCTCGACAGCTTCGGTGCCGCCGTTTCCGCAGCCGATCCGCTTCGTATCGTACCCAGCCATTTGCCGCCCCATCGACGCGTAGCACCAGCCGGCCGCACTCTGGTGGTCGGCGCAGGCAAGGCTGCGGCCGCGATGGCTCTGGCGGTAGAGAACCACTGGCCGGAAAATGCCGGTCTGGATGGAATTGTCCTCACCCGCTATGGTCACGGCCTGCCGCTTGATCGAATCGAGATGGTGGAAGCGGGACATCCCTTACCCGATGAACAGGGTGAACAGGCAGCGCGGGCCATTTTGGCGCAAGTGAAAGAATTGGGCCCAGACGATTTACTCTTATGCCTGCTAAGCGGCGGCGGTTCAAGTCTGCTGTCGTTGCCCGTGGAAGGCGTATCGCTGAAAGATCTTCGAAATGTGACCTGGGAGTTACTTGGCTGCGGCGCGGCGATCCAGGAGATTAATATAGTGCGGAAGCATATTTCCGCCATCCTGGGCGGAAGACTCGCGGCTGCATGCCGCGCGCCGGTACTGGCACTGATTATTTCCGATGTTACGGGAGATGATCCTACGCATGTCGGATCAGGCCCTTGTGCCCCGGATCCCACCACGTACGCAGACGCGCTCGCGATCCTCGAACATTACCGCGTCAATACCCCCGATGCGGTAATGAAGATATTGCAGATGGGTGAGCGGGGTGAACTGAACGAGACGCCCAAGCCGGGGGACGCTACTTTCCATCACGTAGAAAATCGGGTGATTGCCAGTGCCCACAATTCGCTTCTGGCCGCGGCAGAGTATTTCAGCGGCCAGGGCATTCCCGCTGTGATACTCGGCGATTCAGTTACAGGGGAGGCGCGTGATGTTGCCAAAGTTTTCTCCGCCCTCGTGAGAGAGTCGCGCCGATATGGGCAGCCGTGGGAGGCTCCAGTCGCGCTGATCTCCGGTGGCGAGACCACGGTGACACTCGGCAAGAACGGGATTGCCGGACGGGGTGGACGCAACACGGAATTTCTTCTGTCGCTGTCTATTGAACTTGCGGGCGCAGAGGATACCTATGCTCTCGCCTGTGATACCGATGGCATGGATGGCACGGAAAACAACGCCGGCGCGATGGCCTCACCGGATTCCTTGCGCCGTGCGAGGCATAAAGGCATTAACGCCGGTGCCTTGCTTGCCGGCCACGACTCCTATGCGTTCTTTCAACAGCTCGACGACCTGGTCGTTACCGGCCCAACCCGGACTAACGTCAATGATTACCGGGTAATTCTGCTCTTGTAGTGCTCGATGCCGGAAATATGTGGCGATGACGCGCGCGAATGTCACGAAAACGCAATACTGTTTACATATCATCGCAATATCACGGAAAATCGAACCTGGGAATTCTAACGGACGGAAGGCAAAGCTGATGGCGGCAACAATACTGGTAGTGGAAGACGAACCGGCAATCCAGGAATTGATCGCGTATAGCCTGCGGCAGGCCAGGCACACTGTTCTTTCCGCAAGCAACGCGGAAGAAGCGATGGAACTCATCAACGACGCATTGCCGGATCTGGTGCTCCTCGACTGGATGCTGCAGGGGATGAGCGGGGTGGAGTTTGCTCGCATGTTGCGGAGAACAGCCCGCACCAAAACGATTCCCATTATCATGCTTACGGCTCGTGCCCAAGAGAGCGACAAGGTGGCGGGGTTGGAAATAGGTGCCGATGACTACATTACCAAGCCTTTTTCACCCCGGGAGCTGCTTGCCCGGATTAAAGCGGTACTCAGGCGGCGGACGCCGGAAGCAGCTGACGACATAGTCGAGATTGGCGGGCTGCGGCTGGACTCTGCAACCCACCGGGTAACCGCCAATGACGTTGAAGTAACTCTGGGGCCTACCGAGTTCCGGTTGCTGCACTTTTTGATGACTCACTCCGAGCGCGTACACACGCGCTCGCAACTCCTCGACCAGGTATGGGGAGATCACGTGTTTGTCGAGGATCGTACGGTAGATGTGCATATACGCCGGCTGCGCAAGGCGTTGGAGGCAGTCAGCAAGGACGGGCTGGTTCAGACTGTGCGAGGATCCGGTTATCGCTTGTCCGCAGCGCAGATGGCAAATATCGGATAATACAAAAATGACCCTGTTTTACTCTTTCCACTGAGTTTCGTGTCCGGTTTCTGGGAGCGTGTGACCAACTTAATCCTGGTCGCTGCTGTAACCGGGTTGCTACTGGCAACGCTGGGCACTATCGCCACATTAGCGTTATATGTCGCGTTCCTGCTCGTACTGCTGATTCGTCACTGGCATAATTTGACGACCCTGGACCACTGGCTGCGGACTGAAGAGGGCGCGTTACCGGATAGCTCGGGCAGGTGGGGAGACGTGTTTGCGCGCCTGACGCGCCTCATGCGCGAGCAGGGCCAGAGTCACCAGCACATCAGCTCCGCGCTGGAGCGGTTGAGGCGCGCTACTTCGGCCATGCCGGAAGGAGTAGTTATCCTGGATGAAATGGACCGCATCGAATGGTGCAATCCCGTGGCCGAAAAGCATCTGGGGATAAACTCGAGTCGGGATGCCGGTCAGCATATCACTCACCTGGTCCGTCAGACCCAGTTCGCCGAGTACCTGGCGGCACAGAAATACACCGAGCCAATGGTGATCAAACAACCCCGGCACCAGGCGCTGACCCTTTCGCTGCAGTTCGTGCCCTATGGTGATAAGCAGAAACTGCTCCTCAGCCGTGACGTGACCCGCTTTGAAAGAATCCAGACCATGAGACGCGATTTTGTTGCCAATGTCTCACACGAATTACGCACCCCATTGACGGTAATCGGCGGGTTTCTCGAAACAATGTTGGACGAGACCCACTCGGATCCCGAGACGCGAAAGTGGGCACTGGCGCTGATGACCGATCAGACCAGGCGCATGCAAAGCCTTGTGCAAGATCTATTAGCCCTCTCGCAACTGGAGGATACGGAAAATCTTGTTCGCGAGGAGGAGGTGGATGTCACGGAAATGCTGCGCAATCTATATGATGAGGCCAACTCCTTGAGCGGCGGGCGCCACCGGATCAGCCTCGATCTCGACACCCGCGTAAAATTGCTGGGTAGCACGAATGAGTTACGCAGCGCTTTTAGTAACCTGATCAGTAATGCCATACGCTATACCCCGGACGGTGGCAGCATCCTGTTGAACTGGGCGATTCGTGATGGACAAAGCGTATTTTCGGTGCAGGACAGCGGAATCGGTATTGAATCGGAGCATATCTCGCGTCTTACGGAACGTTTCTACCGCGTTGACCGCGGGCGTTCGCGAGAAACGGGAGGCACCGGTCTGGGACTTGCCATCGTCAAACATGTGCTGACATGCCACCAGGCAAAGTTGGAGATCGTCAGCGAACCGGGTAAGGGCAGCTGTTTCAGCGCATGGTTTCCCGGTACACGGCTCTCCCTCCCTGAAAATGAGTGAAGCTGCGATCCTGCCTGCCAGTGCTGTACAATACTCGGGAAGATTCAACGAGGCATCTGTGAAGCGCGCGTTTGCAGCAACCGGCACCTTGCAGATACGTTCCAGAATGAGATAAAGTAGTTCCACGCCGCCCCGTCTTCATGTCCAAATCGCCCCCAGACCTTACCGAATTGACCGTCAGCAGCCGGAATGTATATGACGGCGAGCTTCTGCACGTGCGCGCCGATCAAGCGCGCCTGCCGGACGGCAAAGTGGCGGTACGAGAATACATAACACATCCCGGAGCAGTGGTTATCATACCAATGCTGGACGATGGAGAACTGGTGCTGGAACGCCAGCATCGCTATCCCCTGCATCGGGATTTCTACGAATTGCCGGCCGGTAAAATCGATCGCGGAGAAGACCCGCTGCAGTGCGCGCAACGGGAGTTGCTGGAAGAAACGGGCTATACCGCGGCAGAGTGGCGTTATGTCACCACCCTGCATCCATGCATCGGTTATTCCGATGAGAAGCTGATTTACTACCTTGCGAAGGGGCTGGTCTTCGAAGGCGCAAGCCTTGACGACGGCGAACATCTGGAGGTGTTTACGCTACCCCTGCCTACGGCGCTGGAATGGATAAGGGCAGGAAAAATCACGGATAACAAAACCGTGTCCGGCCTGCTCTGGGCGGAGAAGCTGATCCGCGGCGAGTGGTAGCAAGGAGACCGGGAGATGTGAACAATCACTCACTCCGCAGGATGTCCCCGAGAGCAGGACTTACTCCGCAAAGAATTCACGCACCTTGTCCATCCAGGATTTCGCGCGTGGACTGTGGCGGGAACTGTCTCCCTGGCTGATCATCTCGAGTTCCTGCAGCAGTTCTTTTTGACGGGAAGTGAGCTTGACCGGAGTCTCCACTACCACGTGACACAATAAATCCCCCTGAGTATTGCTGCGCACGCCTTTAATCCCCTTGCCGCGCAGCCGAAAAATTTTCCCGCTCTGGGTTTCCGCCGGCACCTTGATTTTGGCGTGACCATCGAGCGTGGGAATTTCGATCTCTCCTCCCAGCGCGGCGGTGGTATAACTTATGGGCATCTCGCAATGCAGATCGTTTTGGTCTCGCTGGAAAACAGGGTGGGGGGTCAGTTGGATAACCACATACAAATCCCCAGGCGGGCCATTGTTGACTCCGGCTTCGCCTTCTCCGGATAGTCTGATGCGGTCACCTTCATCCACCCCGGGGGGAATTTTTACCGACAGCGTCTTGTGGTGCTTGACGCGCCCTGAACCGCCGCAGGTATGGCAAGGGCTCGAAATGAATTTTCCGCTCCCATGGCATTTCGGGCAGGTTTGCTGAATGGAAAAAAAACCCTGCTGCATTCGCACCTGGCCGTGGCCGTTGCAGGTCGGACACATGACAGGCGAAGTGCCAGCCTTGGCTCCGTTGCCATGGCAGGTGCCGCACACATCCATCGTAGGTATGCGAATCTTGGTTTCCGTTCCCCGCGCTGCATGTTCAAGTGAAATTTCCAGGTTATAGCGCAAATCCGCGCCGCGATAAGCATTGGCATGTCCACTTCGGCCGCCGAAGAGGTCCCCGAATATATCGCCAAAAGCATCCGCAAACCCTTGGGCGCCCGCTCCCGCCATGTTGGGATCGACCCCGGCATGTCCATGCTGGTCGTATGCCGCCCGTTTCTTCGGGTCCGAAAGTATTTCGTAGGCTTCCTTCGCCTCCTTGAAGTGCTCCTCGGATTTTGGATTATCCGGATTGCGGTCCGGATGGTATTTCATCGCCAGCTTGCGATAGGCTTTTTTGATCTCATCTTCGCTGCTATCGCGGTTAATGCCCAGCACGTCGTAGTAATCGCGTTTGCTCATATAGGTTTTCTTGAAAATGGGAAGCGCACAGGACCCTCAGGCGCTCAAGCCGCTTCTTCCGATGAATGCAAAAACGCAGGATGCGGAAACCAACGCTTTACCCTTTCCGCATCTCCGCGCCTTGATATCCTGGAGCTTATTTATTCTTGTTTTTTACTTCCTCAAACTCGGCATCCACCACTTCGCCTTCCACCGGTTTTTCGCCGCCACCGTGGGCGCCGGGTTCAGTTTCCGGCTGAGCCGGCTGGGCCTGTTCTTGTGAATACATCTTCTCGGCAAGTTTATGCGAAGCCTCGGCCAGCGCTTGAGTTTTGGCCTCGATAACGTCCTTATCGCTGGATTTCAGCGCCTCCTCGGCATCCTTCAAGGCACTTTCTATTCTGGATTTCTCATCGCCATCCAGTTTTTCGCCATGTTCTTTCAACGTCTTCCTGACCGAATGGACCATCGCGTCGCACTGATTGCGAACAGTGACGAGTTCAACCGCCCTGTGGTCTTCCTCGGCGTGAGCCTCGGCATCCGTAACCATTCGCTGCACCTCCTCCTCTGAGAGGCCGGAGCTTGCCTGAATCTTGATTTTGCTTTCCTTGCCGGTGGCCTTATCCTTGGCGGACACGTGCAGTATCCCGTTTGAATCGATATCAAATGTAACCTCGATTTGCGGCATGCCACGTGGCGCGGACGGAATATCAGCGAGGTTGAACTGGCCCAGGCTTTTGTTGCCCGACGCCATCTCCCGTTCTCCTTGCAGGACATGAATGGTCACAGCAGTCTGGCTATCCTCGGCAGTGGAGAACACCTGTTGCGCCTTTGTCGGAATGGTCGTGTTCTTCTGAATCAACTTGGTCATTACGCCGCCGAGCGTTTCGATACCCAGGGACAACGGTGTGACATCCAGCAACAGCACGTCTTTTACCGCACCTTGCAGCACGCCGCCCTGAATGGCCGCGCCTACCGCCACTGCCTCATCCGGGTTAACATCCTTGCGCGGGTCCTTGCCAAAAATTTCCCTGACTTTATCCTGCACCTTCGGCATGCGGGTTTGCCCGCCGACCAGAATGACATCGTCAATATCCGAAATCTTCACGCCCGCATCCTTGATGGCGATACGGCAAGGCTCTACAGTCCGCTCGATCAACTCTTCCACCAGGCTTTCCAGCTTGGCCCGGGTAATTCTCACTGCCAGGTGCTTGGGTCCCGAAGCGTCAGCCGTGATGTACGGGAGGTTGACCTCTGTCTGCTGGCTGGACGAGAGTTCAATCTTGGCTTTTTCCGCGGCATCTTTCAAACGCTGGAGAGCAAGCATATCTTTTTTGAGGTCTATACCGCTTTCCTTCTTGAACTCATCCACAAGATATTCGATTACGCGCGAGTCGAAATCCTCACCGCCGAGGAAAGTGTCGCCATTCGTGGCGAGAACTTCAAACTGATGTTCGCCCTCCACCTCCGCGATCTCGATAATGGAGATATCGAAAGTCCCGCCCCCCAGGTCATAAACGGCAATCTTGCGGTCGCCTTCCTTTTTATCCATGCCAAAAGCCAAGGCCGCCGCAGTGGGCTCATTAATGATGCGTTTTACCTCCAGGCCGGCGATGCGTCCCGCATCCTTCGTTGCCTGGCGCTGCGAGTCGTTAAAATACGCGGGCACGGTAATCACGGCCTCGGTCACGGCCTCACCGAGATAATCCTCTGCGGTCTTTTTCATTTTGATCAGCACTTGCGCTGAAACCTCCGGTGGTGCAATTTTCTTGCCGCGCACCTCTATCCAGGCGTCATTATTGTCGGCCTTGACGATATTGTAGGACACCATCTTGATGTCCTTTTGCACCATCTCCTCGTTAAAACGCCGGCCGATCAGCCGCTTGACGGCAAACAAGGTATTTTTAGGATTGGTAACCGCCTGCCGCTTGGCGGAAGCACCTACCAGAATTTCCCCGTCTTCCGTATAAGCTACGATGGAAGGCGTAGTTCTGGCCCCCTCCGAATTTTCTATGACCTTGGGCTTGCCGTTTTCCATGACGGCCACGCACGAATTGGTGGTACCAAGGTCAATACCGATAATTTTTGCCATGATTTGTCCTTATAGTGGTTGATTCCGAGTACGCGCCTGCGCGGTATTCTCTGCTGGTGCTTAAACTGGGGATTGAAATCGAAAATTCAAGTCTCTTTCGCTTTCGAAACCGAAACGAGTGCCGGCCGGATTACGCGATCACTCAAAACATAGCCTTTTTGCATTACCTGCACCACGGTATTGGGAGGGAGGCCGGAGTCTACCGTACACATCGCCTGATGCAGGTGCGGATCAAATTTCTCGCCCTGCGGATCGATCTGCTTGAGGTTGAATTTATCAAAAGCCAACGTGAGCTGCTTGAGCGTCAGATCCATCCCGCTTTTGAAGTTCTCCACGGTAGCATTCTCCACCGCCAGTGCGGCCTCCAGACTGTCCATTACCGTCAGGAGTTCAGTAGAAAATTTTTCGATGGCGTATTTATGGGCATGGGCAATATCGATTTGCGCGCGCTTCCGGATATTCTCGGCATCAGCCTTGGCACGTAGCCAGGCATCGTGATGTTCCTCGGCGTCGAGTTCGGCTTTTCTCAGCAGTTGCTCAAGGCTGGGCATCGTTTCCACCGCCGGGTCCGATGTGTTGTTTTCGCTGACATCGGCGGATGGCGCGGTCGCGCCTTCCGCCATGGGCAGTTCGGGCTGATCTGGTTGCGACTCGTTTACATTTGTCATGGGCTTCTCCTGATTTCCTGTTCCCTGGGCATATCGGGATGGTTTTTCCAATTTCAAGCTGCACAAAAATAATTACGCTGATGGGGCCTCCTATGAAGCCGCCGGCACCCGTCGTGTCTGCAAGTCTTATAAAAAGTTAAAGCTCTGTTTCACGCTAACGAAGCAGAGCCTGGCACAGCGCCTGGACCGCCTCACACTCGGCGACACTCCGGAGAAATCATCTGTTTTCACTCACTTCCGACTTTCCGAGCCAGTGCGGCAGCGCAACCGGTATAGTTCTGCGGCGTTATTTCCCGCAGGCGTGTTTTTTCCCCTTCGGGAAGAGCGAGACCGCCGATGAATTCATGCAACGCATCTTTGGTGATGCCGCCCTTGCCTCGTGTCAGCTCTTTCAACCGCTCGTACGAATCCGGCATGCCATAGCGCCGCATCACGGTCTGGATCGGCTCCGCCAGAACCTCCCAGGCAATGTCCAGGTCTTCGGCCAGACGCTTCGGATTGACTTCCAGCTTGCCCAATCCCTTGCTGCAGGAGTCATACGCAAGTAGTGTGTGTCCCAACGCCACGCCCATGTTTCGCAGCACGGTGGAATCGCTCAGGTCGCGCTGCCAGCGAGACACGGGCAGCTTTTCACTCAAATGCCGCAGCAGCGCATTGGCGATTCCAAGGTTTCCTTCCGAATTTTCAAAATCGATCGGGTTGACCTTGTGCGGCATGGTCGATGAGCCAACTTCGTCTTTTCGCGATTTTTGCTTGAAGTAAGCCAGGGCGATATATCCCCAGATATCCCGGTTAAGATCCAGGAGTATGGTGTTGATCCGCGCATACGCGTCAAACAACTCGGCCATGGCGTCATGCGGTTCAACCTGGGTGGTGTAGGGGTTGAACCCCAGGCCGAGTTTTTCGACAAACGCCTGCGCGAATTTCTCCCAATCGAACGCCGGGTATGCGGCTATATGCGCATTATAATTCCCCACCGCGCCATTGATTTTTCCGAGAACAGGTACAGCAGCTAGCCGTTCGCGGGCCCGTGCCAGCCGATAAACAAGGTTGGCAATTTCCTTTCCAGCTGTAGTGGGAGTTGCGGGTTGACCGTGAGTACGTGCAAGCATGGGGGTATCAGCCATCTCATGCGCCATATGGAGAAGTTGGCTGATAATTTTCTCCAGCGCTGGCAGCATCACCCTGTCCCGGCCGTGCATCAACATCAATCCATGCGAAAGATTGTTGATATCTTCCGAAGTACATGCAAAATGAATGAACTGGGTAACCGCGGCTGCCTCGCCATTCCTTGCCAACCGCTCTCTGAGCCAATATTCCACTGCCTTGACGTCATGATTGGTACGACTTTCGATGAGTTTCACGGCTTCCGCGTCGGCTTGGGAAAAATTGGACGCCATGCCGTCGAGTTGAGCGATGGTGGCGGCGGAAAACGGTCGGATATCAGCAATTTCGATTTCGCGACTCAAGGCTTTGAGCCACTCGATTTCCAACTGAACGCGGTACCGGATCAGCGCAAATTCGCTGAAATAAAGCCTTAAGTCTGCTACCTTGGCGCTGTAGCGTCCATCCAGGGGGGAGAGTGCGGTGAGGAATGATAAATTCATATTGTGATCAGATTAACCGAACTTCCAAACACGCTGCGCGCAGGCGCGGACCTTGCCCGAAGCTCATCGGCATTTACCGACCGGTCATTTTATCATAGGTGAGTGGACGGCTGAACACGCCCGCACGAGCGGGGGCGTTGGCATTTTGCCGGGATGTGGCTGGCGGAACATCGGAGAGGATTTACTAAAAGACGCGCCCCACCGCCCAGCCTGTGCACTGACGTTCAGAAAGCCGATATAATGCGGCCTGACAATTACCCAAGGCTAGTCATGAAGCTTATCGGATCGCTCACGAGTCCCTACGTACGCAAGGCGCGCATCGTTCTGGCTGAAAAGCACATCGGTTATAATTTTGAGCTGGAAACCCCCTGGAACGCGGATACCCATGTGCCGGATCATAATCCTCTCGGCAAGGTTCCGGTACTGATTATGGACGACGGCACCAGCCTGTTCGATTCGCGCGTTATCGTCGAATATCTCGATGGCATCAATCCCGTATCTCGCCTGATTCCGGAATCCAACCGGCGCCGCCTCATAGTCAAGCGCTGGGAGGCATTATCGGATGGCATCTGCGACGCCGCTGCCGCAACATTCCTCGAACGCAGACGCCCTGAAGCGGCCCAAAGCGAGGAATGGATTTCGCGCCAGCAGGGGAAAGTTACACGGGGTCTGGAAAGTGCCGCCCGCGAACTGAACGACAAAAAATGGTGCGACGGAAATGTCTACACACTCGCCGACATCGCCCTGGGGTGCGCGCTGGGTTACCTGACTTTTCGCTTTCCCGAAATCGAATGGCGCAGAACCTTTCCCAACCTTGCAGACCTTTCCGACAGGCTGGAAAAACGAGTGCCATTTATGGAAACGGCGCCAAGAGATTGATCAGCCGCCAGCTTGAGAATGATCAGGAAGCGCCGGCCAGGTAGTTCGGGAGCCGGGGGTATTCTCCGGACCTCTGACTAACGCTCATCGGTAATAACGCCGCCTCCGAGACACACGTTGCTCTCATAGACAACCACGGACTGCCCCGGCGCCACAGCCCATTGAGGCTGGGCGAACTCAATCCTGCATTTAGTCTCGTCGACGTGCGCAATCACGCAGGGAGCATCAGGTTGACGATAGCGGACCTTGCCGCCGTAAACCCAGTTGCAATGGGGCGCGCGGCCGCTTATCCAGGCAAGGTCATTCGCGATTAGCGATGTCCTGAATAAATCAGGATAATCATGGCCTTGTACGACGGTGAGGATGTTCCGCGCCACATCCTTGTTTGAAACGAACCACGGTTCGCCCTCCCCGCCTCTTATCCCGCCAATACCCAATCCATGCCGTTGCCCGATCGTGTAGTACATCAGGCCGTCGTGCTTTCCCATGACGATACCCGCAGGAGTTTGAATTTCTCCCGGCTCATCGGGTAAATAGCGGCTCAGGAATTCCCTGAAAGGACGTTCACCGATAAAACAAATGCCAGTACTGTCTTTCTTGGAGAAATTTGGCAACCCCCAGTCTCTGGCAATTTTGCGTACATCTCTTTTGTAAAGATGACCAATAGGAAAAAGAGTTTTAGACAACTGTTCCTGATTCAAACGGTAGAGGAAGTAACTCTGGTCCTTTGTTCCATCCTCGCCCTTCACCAATTGGCACATCCCATTCGCTTCGCCCACCTGGGCATAGTGGCCGGTAGCAATATAATCGGCGCCGAGCCCGGTCGCATGATCGAGAAACGCCTTGAATTTGATCTCCGCATTACACAGCACATCCGGATTTGGCGTCCTCCCAGCCTTATACTCAGCAAGGAAGTGGCTGAATACACGCTCCTTGTACTCAGCTGAAAAATTTACCGCTTCCAGCGGGATGCCGATAACATCCGCCACCGACGCGGCATCAACCAGATCTTCCCGGGATGAGCAATACTCGCTGTTGTCGTCCTCTTCCCAATTTTTCATGAACAGGCCGATGACGTCATAACCCTGCTGTTTTAACAGCAACGCCGCAACGGACGAATCGACCCCGCCGGACATCCCGACTACAACGCGCACCTTGCTCATTGGTCCAGGCTAGGTCCAGCGGCAAGCCGCAGAAAAGGTGAAGACCAGGCAGTTGAAAACTTGTCGGAGATCATGGCATACAACGAGAATGTGATCAGGAAAAAAGAACGGACAGCATCCCGCTCATTTCACGCACAATGAGATAGAATATCCAGAGGATAGCGCTTTTCCGCTAAATGGTCGTCGATACACTTCATCACCAGCGGACTGCGATGACAATAGGCCGTTTCACGAATTTCATCTACGCCAAACCATCCCGCGCGCAATATTCCCGCGTCCAGAGCAAGGCTGGGATCATGATCAATGACTGAGCCGGTAAAGGCAAAACGAATAAAAGTAACGTTCTCGACACGGGAATGCCACCGGTACACACCCAGTAACCATTCAGGAGCGAAAGTGTAGCCCGTCTCCTCAAGTGTTTCCCGTATCGCGCCCTGTATGATGGATTCGTCTGGCTCCAGATGACCAGCTGGTTGGTTGAAAAGTATGCCGTTGCAGGTTTGTTCCTCGACCAGCAAGTATTTTCCCTCCTGTTCGACAACGGCCGCAACAGTGACGTTGGGTTTCCAGATCATGTTGTTATTAACCTCTATTTATACAGCCAAACGAATGGCGGGGTCATGGATAGGCCGGAATTCTATCGTCTTGATCAAGAGAAAGATAGGAAGAGAATGGGTTAGCAAGGGTATTATTGTCAGCAGGCAATGTATGCGCGAGGGATTCCGGAAGGAGCGGCATACATTTGCCCGTCATAATAGGCGAAGATAGCCGCCGCAAAACCTTTAGCCGGCAAGAGCGCATTAACGGTCTCCTCAAAACGAAGATAGAATCATGTCTATTTCCAAATTTTGAAATCTATTTCACGAAAACTGAACCGATAGCTCTGCAGTGTCACTCCGCTGCACCCCAACGACGACAGGGAGACAACAGACAACATGTACCAGCACATCAGCATGCCAGCCGAAGGCACTAAAATCCGTGTAAAAGCAGATTTTTCCCTCAGCGTGCCGGATAACCCTGTCATTCCCTACATCGAAGGTGACGGAATTGGCGTCGACATTACGCCGGTAATGATAAGGGTAGTGGATTCCGCGGTAAGCCGGGCTTATGGCGGCAAGCGCAGGATTTCCTGGATGGAAATCTATGCCGGCGAGAAGTCCACGCGTATTTACGGAGAAAACGTCTGGCTGCCGGACGAGACACTGCACGCAGCCAAAGACTATGTGGTTTCTATCAAGGGACCGCTAACGACGCCGGTAGGGGGTGGAATCCGGTCCATTAATGTGGCTTTGAGACAGGAACTCGATTTATACGTTTGTCTGCGTCCCGTACGCTATTTTCCGGGGGTCCCCAGCCCTTTAAAAAATCCGGAAAAAACTGACATGGTGATTTTCCGGGAAAATTCGGAGGATATATATGCTGGAATCGAATGGGAGGCGGAGTCGGAGAATGCCCGAAAAATAGTACGTTTTTTAATGACGGATATGAACGTCACCAAGATCCGTTTCCCGGAAACATCGGGCATCGGAATCAAGCCCGTATCCAGAGAGGGGACGGGGCGATTGGTGCGCAGGGCGATCCAGCACGCGATAGATAACAAGCGTCGCTCCGTTACGCTCGTGCATAAGGGCAACATCATGAAATTCACCGAGGGAGCGTTCAAAAACTGGGGCTACGAATTGGCCGCAAGAGAGTTCGGAGCCAGCCTTCTCGATGGTGGTCCGTGGATGAAACTGCCCCAGGACAAGGGAGGGATTGTTATCAAGGACGTTATTGCTGACGCTTTCCTCCAGCAGATTCTGCTGCGCCCCGAGGAATATGACGTCATCGCCACACTTAACCTGAATGGCGACTACATTTCCGACGCCTTGGCAGCTCAGGTAGGCGGCATCGGCATCGCGCCAGGAGGAAACTTGAGCGACTCCATCGCAATTTTCGAGGCAACGCACGGCACGGCGCCAAAATATGCGGGCAAGGATCAGGTTAACCCGGGATCGATTATCCTGTCAGCGGAGATGATGCTACGGCATATCGGCTGGACCGACGCTGCTGATATGATTACCGCGGCCATGGAAAAAACGATTCGAGACAAAATCGTGACCTACGATTTCGCACGTCAGATGACCGGCGCGCAGAAGGTCTCTTGTTCGGCATTCGGCCAGGCGCTGATCGAACATATGTAAGGAACCTGAAGGAAGGGCGTGGCGATGTTGCGGGGCTACACGACATGGACAACTTGAT
The DNA here is from genome assembly GCA_013821425.1 of Nitrosospira sp. Classification (GTDB taxonomy): domain Bacteria; phylum Pseudomonadota; class Gammaproteobacteria; order Burkholderiales; family Nitrosomonadaceae; genus Nitrosospira. Next base: position 37,578 of record JACDGV010000005.1, read on the forward strand.
GGGTTTCAGCTTTACTTTTGGTTACGGCTACTTTATGAGCTACTTTATAGACTACTCAAGCATGAAAAAAACCCCTTGCCAGCTACCCGGCAAGGGGTTTTGCATAATTCTGTGATGCTTACAGACTGACTGCGGCTCGACCGCGCCAGTATGGAACCATTAAGCAGACTGAATATTTGATGCTTGTTTTCCCTTCGGGCCTTGCGTGACCTCGAAGCTTACTTTTTGACCTTCCTTGAGGGTTTTGAAACCGGACATATTGATCGCGGAGAAGTGAGCGAACAAATCCTCGCTGCCATCATCCGGCGTTATGAAACCAAAACCCTTGGAGTCGTTGAACCATTTTACTGTACCAGTTGCCATTTTTGCTTCCTATAAAAAACCGGGCCGGAAACCCGAACACTGTTTGAGTTTCAAGACCGCAAACGGCTGTAACCGGTACTGCAGAGAGCTTGAAGCCAAACGCCAAGAGTTGTTTTACCCAAATACGATGGTCAAGTCAAGTAGCCGATCCACTTATTTTTCAAAAATGCAATAGAAAATTTTTCCAACCTACTTGAATATTTCCGCATTATCATCAAATATGAGATAAACGACCATCGATGTACTTGTTCGTTATTTTCCACACCAACCGATACGCAGCGAGACAGGAAGAATGGCAACCGGGAATACTCGTGGGGATGTTGTACTGGAGGCTAAAAAGAGTAAACTCGAGCCGCCGCCGATGTTTAAGGTAATATTGCTGAACGATGACTTCACGCCGATGGACTTCGTGGTTACCGTGTTAGAAACTTTTTTTTCCATGAATCGAGAACAGGCAATGCAAATCATGCTCAAAGTCCATATGGATGGGGCGGGGGTGTGCGGGGTTTATCCCAATGATGTGGCTTCTACCAAGGTCGAACAAGTGGTCACATTCGCGAGGCAGCATCAACATCCGCTACGATGCGTGATGGAGGAGACCTGAAATGATTGCTCAAGAGTTAGAAGTGAGTTTGCACATGGCGTTTGTCGAATCGCGACAGAAACGCCATGAGTTCATTACAGTCGAGCACCTGTTGCTGGCTATGCTCGACAATCCCACGGCTGCGGAGGTACTCCGCGCCTGTTCGGTTGACATGGACGATTTACGCCGGCTGCTGACCGAGCATGTTACCGAGAACACCCCTACAGTGGGCGGCACTGGCGAGGTGGACACTCAGCCTACGCTGGGATTTCAGCGTGTAATCCAGCGCGCGATCCTGCACGTCCAATCTTCCGGCAAGAAAGAAGTGACCGGCGCTAACGTACTAGTGGCGATATTTGGCGAAAAGGATTCCCACGCAGTTTATTTTCTTCACCAAAAGGGAATAACCCGGCTCGACGTCGTGAATTATATTTCTCACGGTATAAGCAAGGTCCCGCAGGGCAGTTCCGCCAAGTCCGAAAGCGATGGTGACACCGAGCAGGAAGTCGGTGCGGGCGGCGCTTTGGAAAGTTATGCCGTCAATCTTAATTCCCTCGCGCTTGCGGGCAAGATCGATCCGTTGATCGGACGCGAGCGGGAATTGGAACGTCTGATACAGACGCTATGCCGCCGCCGCAAGAATAATCCGCTGCTGGTAGGCGAGGCCGGAGTCGGTAAAACAGCTATAGCCGAGGGGCTCGCAAGGCGCATCATCGATAATGAGGTTCCCGAGGTCCTTGCGCACCACCAGGTCTACGCCCTGGATATGGGGGCCCTCCTCGCGGGCACAAAATACCGGGGTGATTTCGAGCAGCGCTTGAAGGCGGTACTAAAGCAGTTGCTCGACAGCACGAATGCCATTCTGTTCATTGACGAGATTCACACGCTGATCGGTGCCGGAGCCGCATCCGGCGGCACCCTGGATGCGTCAAATCTCCTCAAGCCGATACTCAACACCGGGCAGCTTAAATGCATCGGCGCAACTACATATAGCGAATATCGCGGCATTTTCGAAAAGGATCATGCTCTGTCTCGCCGCTTCCAGAAAATCGACGTGCTTGAACCCAGCGTGGATGAGACCGTTGCCATACTGCGCGGCCTGAAAGGCCGCTACGAGGCGCATCATGGGGTTAAATACACCGCTGTTGCGCTTACCACCGCAGCGGAACTGTCGGCACGCTTCATCAACGACCGGCATTTGCCTGACAAGGCGATCGACGTAATAGACGAAGCCGGAGCGGCCCAGCGCATTCTGCCTAAATCAAAACAGCGCAAGGTTATCAGCAAGCATGAAATCGAGAGCATCATCGCAAAAATCGCGCGCATTCCGGCACAAAATGTTTCCAGCGATGACCGCAATACCCTTAGGACCCTGGATCGCGACCTGAAAGCGGTAGTGTTCGGGCAGGACAAAGCCATCAATGCGCTCACGGCAGCTATCAAGATGGCGAGAAGCGGCTTGGGCAATCCGCAAAAACCGGTTGGCTCGTTCCTTTTCTCGGGGCCCACGGGAGTGGGTAAAACCGAAGTGGCGCGCCAGCTGGCCTACGCGTTAGGCATTCATTTGCACCGCTTCGACATGTCCGAATACATGGAGCGCCACGCGGTCTCGCGCCTGATCGGCGCCCCACCAGGGTATGTCGGTTTCGATCAGGGCGGTCTGCTCACCGAGGCCATCATAAAGCAGCCTTATTCGGTGCTGCTACTGGATGAGATTGAAAAGGCCCATCCCGATATTTTCAATATCCTGCTACAGGTAATGGATCACGGCACCTTGACCGACAATAACGGTCGCAAGGCGGATTTCCGCAACGTCGTGATTATCATGACTACCAACGCCGGCGCCGAATCGCTTACCAGATCCTCGATGGGCTTCACCGTATCGGCTCAGGCAGGTGACGAAATGGCCGAGATCAAACGTATGTTTACGCCGGAATTCCGCAACCGGCTGGATGCGATTATTTCCTTTGGAGCACTGGACAAGGAAGTCATTCTGCGCGTGGTGGATAAATTCCTGATGCAGCTTGAAGCACAGTTGCATGACAAGAAAGTGGACGCGATATTTACCGACGCGCTGAGAGACTACCTCGCCAAGAACGGCGCCGATCCGCTCATGGGCGCGCGCCCGATGGCCCGCCTCATCCAGGATACGATTCGCAGCGCACTGGCGGACGAACTGCTGTTCGGACGTCTTGCCAATGGCGGCAGGGTGACGGTCGATATAGATACAAATGACAAAGTGAAGCTTCAGTTCGAGGAAGAGGCCGCGGCGGCTTTAGAGTAAACGTCTTAGTACACGAACCACGGACGCGAGAAAAGGCGTTTGGACCTTTTCTCGCTTAACTTGCTGCCAGGCCTGCTCGTTATTTGCCCTTGGTTTCGTACTTTTCGTACTTGAAAGACAAGTTCACTCTTGCGCGATACGCAGTCACCTTACTATCTTCGATCACCATGTCCAGCTTTACTATTTCCGCGACTCTCAAATCTCTCAGTGTTTCTGACGCTGTCTCGACAGCATTCTTGGCAGCATCCTCCCACGATGTCTTGCTGGTTCCGACTATTTCCGTTATACGATAAACGCTATCTCCAGGCACGATTCTTCTCCTAATTTGAAGGTTATATTAAACACGGCACTGAGCCAGCGATCCGCACCAAACCACCTACCAATTCAGTTTATGATTAACCCCCGCAAATTGCAATTGTGCGGATAACAGAAGGAATTCTGCAGCATTGGAATTCCGCACCAACTTGCCCGCGGCCGGTGCTTCAGGCCGCTCCCGCCACACGCGGGGCAGGAGTGAAGCGGGTAACAACTCAAATTGCTATCCCTGCCACTCCGCGGTAGCTTGGCGGTCCGTGACGAAAAATATACCAGTTCACCGGCTTACCGTGAGCCCTATCATTAGCACCTGTACACCGATAGCAGTATCAATGTTTTCCCGGAACCGACGGCCTCGACAACCGACTCAGGTACCTGAAGCTGGTAGAGTGTAACCAAGCGTACGGAAATCAGAAAACGTCTAATCCGCCCTTCCTGAAGGCGGCGGGAGTATTTCCCGCTTTTTAAACGAACGTTGTTCCGTCCACCACCCTATAGCGCGCTTTTCTTATGTTCTCGAGGGCAGTTTCGATGATATGGCGCGGAGCGCCAATGTTCATCCGCATGTAGCCGCTACCTGACTCGCCGAACAGCGTGCCCGGACTCATGCCCACCCCAGCTTCATGCACGAAGAAATGCCTGAGTTGTGTATCGTTCATTTCCAGCCCGGCCATGAGCGCGCGGCAATCCAGCCATAGCAAATACGTGCCCTCCGCTTCGACAAGCGCAATTTCCGGGAGATGGGCGGCAAGATACTCCCCCACATAAACCCGCGTTTGCTGAAGATAAACCAGCACTGCGTCCAGCCATGATTCACCGTACCGGTAGGCTGCCTCGAAGGCGACAACGCTGAAAGGATTGGCCGCGCTAAGGTGCATTGTCTCGAATACCTGGGCAAGCGTTTTGCGGCACTCCGAATCGGGCACGATGAGAACGGAAAGATTCAGTCCGGGGATGTTGAATGTCTTGCTGGGCGCAACTGCCGTTACGATACGAGCGGTGTTTCCGGCTGACTTTTCCCCCAGCATTGCGAGTACATGGTGTTTGTTTCCGGGGTAAACCAGATCGGCGTGGATATCATCGGAAAATATCGTCAAGTCATGTTTTTCCGCAATTTGCAAGATGCGCTCCAGTTCCCCCTCGCTCCATACCCTGCCCACCGGATTGTGCGGAGAACATAGCAATAACATGCGGGCCCCCTCTGCGCATCGCTCCAGATGACCAAAGTCGATCTCATAACGTCCGTTCCTCCGAAGCAAAGGATTAAGCAGCAGTTCCCTGCCGGTAGCGGTGACAGCCGAGAAAAAGGGAAAATATACTGGCGGCTGCACGATGACCGGGTCGCCAGGCGCGGCGAAGGCCATGACAGCAGCGTGCAGCGACGGTACCACGCCCGGACACATCATGATCCAGTCCCGGCGAACATCCCAGCCATGACGCCGGCTCAGCCAGTCTATCAACGTTTCGTACAAACAATCGGGATAGACGGTGTAGCCGTACACGGGATGGGCCGCGCGCCGGGAAAGCGCCTGGGTCACGGCTGGAGGCGCGGCGAAATCCATGTCTGCCACCCAAAGCGGAATCACTCCGCCTGCCCCGAACATCCCCTGCCGTCCGTCATATTTCAGGCTGGCGGTTCCGGCGCGATCGATCTCGGTATCGAAGTCAAAGCCCGAAACGCGGGGACAACTCAATCAATCCGCTCCCATATCGTCACTTCCGAGAGGGAGTGTTGAAATTTTCGCCGGGTTTCGCGGATGACGAAAGGCACTTCATGCGGGCCTTTAACCAGTTTGAAATGGCTGCCCAGAATCTCCTGCAAGCCGTCAAATGTGCCAAAGCTTTCACCATCACGCTTGAATCCGCCAATCCATGCTTCCCTCTTTGTATGTTCCTCCAGCCAGGTATAGGGTGAAGCGATCAGCAATAAGCCACCAGGGTTGAGACGCATGTGTATGGCTCTAAGCAACTTCGCTGGATCATAAAGGCGATCAATCAGGTTAGCGGCAAGGATGAGGTCATACCCGCTAAGCAGGGGCTTGAGATTACACGCATCCCCTTGGGAGAACGCGACCTTATGCCTCACGGCATCCAGATCCATCCCCGCCAGCGTACGCTCCCTGTAAAACACGAGATCACCCTCATCCGCCAGCGTATAGCGCAGCACCCCCTGCCCGGCAAGCTGGACGCCTTGGCCGATAAAGCGGGCGGAGAAATCCACGCCGGTCACCTCGTCGAAATGCCGTGCCAGTTCGAACGTGGCGCGTCCCGAGGCGCAACCCAGGTCGAGCGCCTTATGCGCCGGTTTGCCTTCCATCGCGGCAATAGCCAGTTCAGCCAGCGCCGTGGGGAAATTCGGCACCCCGAAATAAGTATCCCCGTAATGAAATTCAGCATATTCGGACAGAAGCTTATCGGTTTCGTAGTGAGAGCCATGCTGAACAGCGGGCGCATCCGCTACCACGTAACGAAACCCGGCATGCTGAAAGAAATGACGCCGGAATGCATAGCGCGCACTCTTCAGCGACTCATTACCGCATGAAATCCAGGAACCGCCCTTGAGGAGGTTGTGCCGACCATCGAAGGTAGGCGTTGTAAAGTCATCATAGTGCGGATGAATGTCGAAACTTTCGAAGGGATAGATCGGCGTTTCTGTCCACTGCCACACGTTGCCGGCAACATCGTAGAACTCGCCCTGAGGAAACTCATTGACGGGGTGGCTGGAAGCGCCGTGGTCAAGATGGATATTGGCAGCAGCGGGTTCTGCGTGCGGGACCTCGGAAAGCCCGGCTGTGTCATAGAGCCGGTACCATTCGTCTTCTGTTGGCAACCTGTATGGTTGGCCAGTTGCTGCCGCCTTCCAGTTACAGAAGGCCTTGGCTTCGTGATAGTTGACCTCTGCCGGCCAATCCCAGGGCATGGGTATTTCTTTGGTCATCAGGCGCAAACGCCAGTCAGAATTCTGCCTTACCCAGAAAGTCGGATGTTCCGCGTCGACGTGTTGTCGCCAGGCCCGGCCCTCCTCTTCCCAGAAATGTTCCGTGCCGTAGCCGTTCGCCTGAACAAAAGCAAGGAACTCCTGGTTGCTGACCAGGTACTTTCCGGCTTGCAAGGCCGCAACGCCGGCTATGTGGGTGCCATATTCATTATCCCATCCGTAGGTCTGGTCGGTTTTCTTTTTACCGAGATGCACGGCACCTTCCGCCACAACGATCAGCTCATTCTGAGGCGCCTGGCCCGATTTCCCGTAAGGTTCCCAGGCAGGATGCGGCCTGACGTATTCAAGCGCGTGCTGGCGAATCAGGACCGATGACGTCTCAAGGTGGATGCGCTCGTGCTCAATACCCATCATGATCGTCCACCAGGGACTATCCCACCCAATGGGTAAAGTAAGCGGCGTATCAGTGATGAGCTTATCCACAACGCGGCGCACGGTGTTGCGGTAAGTACGCACCTCCTCAACAGACGGCCAATCGTAGTGGATAGTGTTCAGGTCATCCCAGCTCATTTCGTCCACGCCTACCGCAAACATCGACTCCATCCTGGGATTGATCCGTTCCTTCATGAGTCCCGCAAGCACCAGCTTATTGGTGAAAAAAGTGGAGGTATGTCCCAGGTAGAAGATCAGTGGGTGGCGCAACGAAATCGGTTTTTTGAAGTAGGCCCCATCGCCCTGCAATGTCTCGAAGAGTTGTTCGTAGCGATCAAGCGTGGCATGAAAGTAGCCGCGTATCTCCTCTCGCTTCTCGGCGGCGTTTTCCCCATCGAGAATAGGAGTTCTCGGGAAAAGCTGCTTTGGCATCATATACAATCTGGGAGTACGGGAAGCAGATTCTGCGGGCAGTATAACTTTTCGTGCATCATTCAAATTCATATTCAACCTCGGAAACGAGTTGGCTCAATAAAAATAAACGAGAAGTGTAACATTTGATACATTACCGCAACATTGCGGCAAGTCGACTGCCGGAATTATAACTTCGCCAACAAGACTTTAGTCGCCCGAAATCAAAGAGACGGCACGGGAATACAACAGAAACACGCAAGCTGATGCAGGGAACCTATGAGCAGGTCCTTCTGGGGGGAAAGTCCTTCGCAGGAACGCAGTTGCCGGCAAAACGGAGACTTGCAAGATGCGCGGACCCAATAAAAAAGACGTTCGAGCAATCGGTATTCCGGGTTTTTGATTGCGCTGACGGAATTGAGTTCCATAATTTTAGCTCCTGTCGTCAATTCATGCCCATGCATCGACCATCTTCCTTTACTCTGCCTGGCTGCTGGTAGTTACCTTACTGGTTAGGTGCCGGAGCCCAGGGCAAACCGAATATGTACCGGATCCTGGGATAATCCGGCACAAGTTAATCCCGCGCGTGTCTGCGCATAATCGCTCTGTTCGGCGCCACGCGCTGAGGCTGGGAGAAAACCGCTCAACGGTTTTGTGATGATGTTTGCTGTCATGCAGAGTAGTTATCCGTTGGATGGCACCGGCAAAAGGCAGGGACTGACGGAAAGTTGAGGCGGTATAATCCCATTACACACCGACTGAACGTCAACCTCGCTTGGTGCTGCTTATTGCCGGGAAGTAGAACAAAAGCAGAGATACGAAACGCGAGAAATTCCTGGAGGTCGCCGGCAAATTTCTTTACTGTTGAAATTGAGCCCTGTTGCAGCTGGCGCGTTTATTCCGTATATGTGTACTACTGGCTCGCACCCTGGTGGCCGCTAAACGCTTTAACCAGCGGTGCCGCAGGGATTGAAGCCCCTTTTAATTAGATAATTAGAAATCTACGACAGGATAAGGCAATGGCTCAACCAAATTATCAGTATGAAAAGCGCCAGAAAGACTTGGCGAAGAAAAAAAAGAAAGAGGAGAAACAACAGCGTAAATTGCTGAAAAACGCCCCTTCGTCAACAGCAAATCCCCTGGCGGAAACTGGCGAGCAGAACGAAACGCCGGCGCAGTCTGGCGATGACGTATAGTCGACTTTAAAACGCCAGATGAATAATCTATCCCGAGAAGGCACACCAAAAGCTTTGCTGGTCTGTGTCGGTTTTAGTGGGCTCCGTTGCGCCTTCACCTTTTAAACTCTCAATCTCTAAGCTCTGCGGCGAATGGCCATCGTACCCAACCGCGAATTGGCGTTAATCGCTGGCCCGTTGCTCGCAGCCGCTATTGCAGCGGCAATGAACCTGCATGGATGGGAAGCGGAAGCTTGCTGGACTGCTGCGGTCGCGGCCGTATGCGTTGTCTGGTGGATATTCGAGCCCATCCCCATCCCGGCAACCTCGATTATTCCGCTGGCGGTTTTCCCGCTCACGGGTGTTCTGTCACAGGAAAAGGTATCCAGCGCGTACGGCAGTGAACTGATCCTGCTGCTGCTTGGCGGATTCATTATCTCTGGCGCCCTGGAGCGTTCCGGCGCGCACCGGCGAATCGCCATCGGCATGATAAATCTGATGGGTGGGGATAGCAGCCGTCGGATAGTATTAGGTTTCATGGTTGCCAGCGCAGCTCTGAGCATGTGGATATCCAATACGGCTACGGCGTTGATGATGCTGCCCATAGCTCTCGCGGTAATCGATCAAAGCCCCGACAAGAAGCTGGCTGTGCCGCTGTTGTTGTCCATCGCCTACGGCTGCAGTATCGGTGGTCTCGGAACCCCCATCGGGACGCCGCCAAATCTCGTATTCATGCAACAGTACGAACAATTTACCGGCACCGCGATCAGCTTCGCGGAATGGATGGGCTGGGGACTTCCGGCGGTGTTGTTATTTATCCCGTTGGCAGGCTTGTGGCTGACACGCAACCTGAACTATATCGGCGAACTGGTAATTCCCCCCTCCGGTGCCTGGCGTCCTGAGGAGCGCCGGGTATTGACCGTCTTCGGCTTCACCATTCTGGCCTGGGTAACGCGTGCCGAGCCCTTCGGCGGCTGGAACACCTGGTTCGATCTCAAGGGTGCCAACGACGCGACGGTGGCGCTGCTCGCCGTAGTCGTAATGTTTCTGGTGCCCAACGGCCGCGGTGGCAGGTTGCTCGACTGGAAGACCGCAGAAAGGGTGCCGTGGGGCATTCTCATACTCTTCGCGGCGGGTATTTCCATCGCCCAGGCGTTCGTCGAGTCGGGGCTTTCCAGCTTCATTGGCGATCAATTGACAGCTCTTGCCAACCTGCACCCACTTATCATCATCGCAACAATCTCGCTAATCGTAACTTTTCTCACTGAGACTACCAGCAATACGGCGACCACCAACTTGTTGATGCCGATTCTTGCGCCGGCCGGGCTTGCAGCAGGTGTGGATCCCAGTTTGCTGATGGTACCGGCAGCGATGAGCGCAACTTGTGCCTTCATGCTTCCGGTAGCAACCGCACCTAATGCCATAGTCTTCGGCACTGGAAAGGTGCCCATTGCTACAATGGTACGGGAAGGACTGGTGCTGAATTTAATTGGTAGCGCGATCATTACCCTTGTCTGCTATTTTTTGGTGGCGTAGCTCCTCGTTACACTCAGCGGCAGAGCCATCCAGATACTGCAGCGCCAGCTGGCGCATCCCTTGATTCATAGCCTGATTACTATGGGATAATGGCAACAATCAGATTGACGCGTACGATCTGCTCGTCTTCGTTGATACGATAGTGATGGATCAGGGATAGGCCGCGATCCGGTTAGAAATCTTTTTTAGCGACTCTTTTGTGTCATCCGGGTTCGGGTATGGAGCCCGGGCTGAAACGCGCTCCCAGGCCATAAGCAGCGCTTCAACCTGCTGACGATATAGCCAGTACAATCATCCTATTCTTGTTTTTCAGGCAATCTCTTTTCTCCTTATTTCTGTACATGTTCGCATTAGAGGTAGAAGTCGCCGGGAACGGAGGCAAGAGCATGTAAATGTGGCCGACCCCATGGAAAAAATTGGTATGCTGCGCTTGGGTAATGGCGTGTTTGCCGCTGCTGTCGTGGGCGGGGAAGGAGCATGTCGAAGTTGCCCGCTTCTCTAAGGGCGAGCTGAGCGGTTGGCAGGCTAAAACGTTTACCGGGATGACACTCTATACCCTAGCGTCGAAGGATGAACGAATCGCCTTGCGCGCTGACAGCAGCTCCGCCGCTTCAGGGCTCTATCGCGAGATAAGCATCGATCTTCGCGCGACACCCGTCCTTAACTGGAACTGGCAGATTGGCAACGTGTTGGCTGGAGCCGATGAACGTACTCGTGAAGGCGATGACTACCCTGCCCGGGTCTACGTAGTCTTTTCCGGAGGGCTGATGTTCTGGCGAACGCGCGCGATCAACTACGTATGGTCCAGCAATCAACCGGCCGGCAGCAGTTGGGCCAATGCGTTCACCGCCAATGCCCGAATGATAGCGGTAGAATCCGGTTCTGGCCGAGCCAACCAATGGGTTTATGAGCGCCGCAACGTCCGCGCCGATTATATGCGCCTGTTTGGCGAGGAGTCTCCACGGGTTGATGCGGTGGCGATCATGACCGACACAGACAACACAGGCACAACGGCTACAGCATGGTATGGCGATGTCTGGTTCAGCGCGGAATAATTCATGGGGTTTACGGTACCCAGAGCGTATTGTCTTTACCGGGGAACTGATGGGCTCGGGCTGTCCGCGTACAACGGATTCCGCATCGGCACCCAAGGCGCAAAAAAGCTTCTCCGGAACCCGACGTGGGGACTTACGCATTTTCTCCAGGGGCTAATCACTGGTGGCGCCTTTCAACTCGCCGGAATCATGGACTACGATAACTGTCTTACTGTTTCCTGTTTTTCTTTCAGATTCAACTATGCTTGTATCGAGCCGCGCAGGAAGTTGCAGGCGAACACCGAGGGAATATGGTGCACTTCTCATCTAAAGGGAAAGACATGAGACTTTATTTACTATTAGCTTGTATGTTCTTGAGTGCTTGCGCCGGGTTACCCTCCGCGGTTCGCGAGGTACCCGTAGCGGATGTCTCTTATACTCAAGCCAGCCGGAACCTCGACAGTTATCGGGATACATCTGTCCGATGGGGGGGAGTCGTTATCGAAGTCGAGAATGAAGAAGACTTCACACTCGTACAGGTATTATCTTATCCTCTCAATTATTACGGCCGTCCTCAACTGAATAAAACAAGCGAGGGACGCTTTGTCATAAGAAGTTCCGAGTTTCTCGATCCCGCGGTTTATGCGAAGGATAAGGAAATCACGGTTGCCGGAGTGCTGAAAGGTGATATCCAGCGTACGATAGGCAAAAAAACGGTCCTGCTGCCATTACTGTCTTCCACCGCAATTTATTTGTGGCCGGTCTATCAGAACGACCCATACGGATATGGCTATAGGGGTTATGGAGGCTGGGGTGTTAGTCCGTATTTTGGATATGGATATTACGGCAGCCCATTTTATTGGGGAGGCTACTACAGGCCTTACTGGTAGAGCATAATACCGCCATTCCAGCTGCGATCTTTCCGGCTACTCGATTAGTCTTTCTTTTTTATTGCCACACGACCGACGCGCCCGGACGCTGCGCCGGATTTGTTCCATCAAAATCCAGGCGGCCTGTCAGGCAACACAACTCCCGGATTCATGCGCAAACTTCCGCTTGTTCTCATAGGCTTGTTGATCGCTTTTGCCCTAGTGCTCATTACCGTACTGGTGCTCGTTATTGAAAACAGTCCTCGCATCGACCGCCGGGTCACCCTCACGCCGGAACATATAGGGCGCGCAAAGGAAATCATAGATACGCATCGTGACTGGGTGCACCCCGGAATGCTTGCCGTGACCACGGTCATGCCGGCGGACGCCGATCTCGCGGCAAATTATCTGGCGCACCGTCTTGGGAAAGGTAGCGCGCAGGTTACTGTCGCGGATCGCAGCGCCATCGTCCGGCTGAGCCTGCCGACGACCTCGACTCCACTAGCGGCTCTGAAGGGCTATCTGAACCTTGAGGCAATATTGGTCGAGACAGACGGCCTGCCGCGACTTCAATCGTTACGTATAGGGAATATCCTGCTTCCAGACGTGCTTACTGGCGTGCTTGCTTATCACTTAAGGCAATGGTTGCGGGAGAGCCCTGAATATCGCGCCGGAATCGATGCGCTACGCCAGGTTAAAATGTCGCGGAACGAACTGAGCATCGTCTATCGTTGGGCAGGCGGCGTTACCGACGAAATGAGAACCTCAATGGTGGACGAGCGCGAGCGTAAGCGTCTGCTTCGCTATCAAACTCTATTGGCGAACAGGTCGCAAAGCGGAGCGGAGGTATCGCTTGCTGAAATCCTGCCGACCTTAGCGCGCATCGCCCCGGACCGCTCGGGCGACGGAGATATTGTGGCGGAAAATCGTGCGATAATTTTGGTTTCGGCATTTCACGTCCTGGGAGTCTCGCTTGAACGTGTCCTCCCCGAGGCCGCCACCTGGCCCCGCCCTGCACCGCAGAAAGTTACGCTCGACGGGCGAGACGATTTCGCAAAGCACTTTATGGTGTCGGCCGCCATTGCCGCCTATGCCGATACCGCATTATCCGATGCGATCGGCCTGTATAAAGAGATTGAAGATTCTCGCACTGGCAGCGGCTTCTCGTTTAATGACATTGCTGCTGACCGCGCAGGTACGCAATTTGGGGAAAAAGCCGTTGCGAGCAAGGAGTCGGCGCGGGAACTGCAGCGCCGGATCGCCTCCGGACTTGAGGATCGGGACTTAATGCCGATGTGGTCGGATCTGCCCGAGTTTCTGTCGGAGGCAGAGTTCACGCAGCGCTTCGGTGGCACCGATGCGCCGGCTTACCAGGAAATGATGCAGAAAATCGAACAACGTGTCACCGCCCTGCAGGTGTTACATCAGGAGAGCCCGGACTAGGTCAGGCCCTCGCGCTTGGCGATACAATGCGCAGATACCATCGCCGGTATCCGTACATCGACTTTGACCGCGAGCCCAAGGGACGACAGCAGACGTCCTGGCAGGAAGGCAACCCGCCCGCATGCAGATTAAATGCGGGCGAAATCCTTTTGCTCGTTTCGGCTACTGCCGCTGCCGCGCGTCTGTTGTGACCACTGCCGGCACTCGCCTCATAACCGTTTGAGGAATGCTGAAATGGTGGACCAGGTCCACGCGTCGATATCGCGTTCACCCAAGGGGTCGGGTAATTTGGAGGGAAGTTTGTCTGCATCTCCGTGAATCAGCAATACAGGCATCTTGTCTTCGTAGGCGCAACGTAGTTCCCACAGCTGACCATCTGCCCTGACAATATTTTTGGTAACGAGGCCAATTACGCCGTCACAGCCGGTAACCTTCTCCCGGCACTCCTCTTTCCAGGCAGGTTCCCATGACTGCTTGATGGGCATGTCGACAAAAGTAAAACCGGTCTGCTCCTTGTTTAATTGCTCAAGCAGCTGATCGCGTGCCTTGATGTCCTTGAGCGCAAAGCTGATAAAGACTTTGTTCGTTGAAGCCATTGATTAATTCTCCCCCTTCGGTTTTTATTACTGCTCGCACCCAAACTTCAATTCAAAATGACCGCATTCACTGAGTACCTTGACGGCTCTGTTTTCCCTATGGCCTGACCTCATTTCACGCGGCCGGGCCGCGACGGGCGGTTACCTGGATTTCAATGCGCATGCGGGGATCAGAAAGGCCAGCCGAGATCATCATGGCAGCGGGCTTGGTTTCCCCGAGATATTTGCGGAAAATCGGCCAACACTTGGGGAAGTCTGCCGCAACGGGTAACACGTAAGTCACCCGGACGACGTCACGCATGCTTGATCCGGCTTCATTCAGGGCCGCGTCGATATTCCTGAAACATTGCTCAGCCTGTTCCAACAGATCGTCTGAGATTGCCATCCTGCTATAGTCGAATCCCGTGGTACCGGAGACGAAAATCCAGTTGCCGTCAACCACGGCCCGTGAATAACCAATTTCCTGCTCGAATGTAGAACCCGAACTGATTAACCGCCGTGCCATGAAACTCCCGTTTTTATCCAAAACACGAACACTCCAGGTCACGCCTGTAGTTAACACCGAATGAAAAGCGGAGAAAAGCCCCTGGTAAACTTCAATAGGGGCGCGCTTAAACTCCGTCCATCAATGAGGCTATCCCCGTCAATGGGAGAAACATTGGTTCTTGTCTGGCACAACCGTGCAGGCGTAGCGCATCTGCTGGAGATTTCCTGCACGATTGAATACGTACTCGGCCCTCAGCGCTTTGAATTGCGCGTCTGTAAAGGAAACTGACTCGGCTACGTGCCTCGCCTCGTTCCAGAACCTCACTCGGCAGAAGTCAGGCTGCGACCGGCACAATTTGCGGAGGGCTGCCCCATAAACGGCCTTATCGGTATCTCTTTCAAGATCGATCAGGACCATGTGGATATAGTTTCCCGAATTTCCTAGCTGAATCGATCGGACCAGGCGCCAGCCATCACCATACATTGACGACTGTTGCTGCTGCAGCAAGGCGAAAGCCGGCCAGGAAAGGGCGAACGCGAGCAGTGCACCAGCCATAATTTTCGTGTTCAAAAAAGCTCCTTAAGCTGATTTTTGTCGGCCGTAGTGCCGGGGCGCCCAGGTGCGATAAGCCTGTCTCGCCGGAGATCGGGAAGTGAATGAAAGCAATATCCACGGAGTGGCTCGCAATAAAGGCATAGGGTTCTACAGAAGTATATCCAAGAGCGTCTTGTCTCCAAATAACTTTCTGCTGGTTTGCAGTGTGATGTCAAGCACGCTCGTGCGGCCTCAAACGGGACATTGGTAGACAAACAGAATTACCAGGAAAAATCGGATTTATTCTATCAATAAAGAAAGTTGCCAACAAGGAAATCGCGTTCTCCTGCTGTCGGAACGAGGAAGAAACGCGACCCGTAAAAGGGTCCCGCCGCGCGTCGAAATTCTTTACACGTTTCAGAAAACGACCCGTTTAGCGTTTAAAAATCTTGATATTAAAATCAGGCATGAACATTGCTTTTCTTCTATAGGAATCGCCCGTGTACGCAGTCTCACAGTTACCTTAAAAGGAAAAGCTCCATTATTTACAGCGAAACGCCAAACGCGGATTCGTCCCTTCCCCTCTCTGACGACCATGTTGAACGGTACGCCAGGATTATCAGGGAATGGTTAGCCGTCCGCCGCCATTATGACCTTTTCTTGTGGCTGCAGGGAGAGATACAGTATTATCTGCCACACGAAATCATGCTCGCCGGATGGGGCGACTTCAATTCAACTCTTGTTCGCCACGACATTGTTTCTGCCCTGATAGGGGTGCGCACAGGGCGTTCGAATAAAAGATCGCTGTCTCCCCTGCTTCAGGGGCTTTTTAATCGCTGGATCGAACTAGGCAGAACGCCCTATGTGCTGGGTGTAGGCGATTCCGGTTTTCTGCTTGAAGAGCGTGCCCTGCAGTGCCCTCTGGGCGTGGCAGCACAAGGCATGCAATCGATACTGATACATGGGATCAGCGATAAGCGGGGGCAGCACCATTGTGTCTACCTGCTTTTCAGTTCCACAGAAAAATTCCGCGCGTCCTCATTCAGGGCCGTCAATATACTGCTTCCGTATCTTGACACCGCGTTGGGACAGATTGAGCCCCTGCCCTCCCCTGCCGAATCTGGTCCACCTCCCAAGCGCCGCGAAGATTATGGACTGACTCGCAGCGAGATTGATGTAATGAACTGGACCAAGATAGGCAAGACAACTTCCGAAATCGCCGCCATATTAGGAATCAGCACATACAAAGTAAAAAATTACGTGAGAGAGATATTCAGAAAATTGGATGCTCATTCCGATTATGGCAGTGACCAACTGCATTACGGCGACACGAAGACGAACAATCCCCTTTTCTGATTCCCGCACTACGGCGCCTGGGTTTTTATTGAAGCAGTGCGTGCGCCATTGGGCGAAATTGCAAATGGTAGAACATGTCGAGATAACGCCCGGTTTCTTCACGCTCGAGATTGCTGACGAATTTCCAGAAGCCGTAGATACGCGAGAGGGTCATCATCCGCTCGGCATAGAGACGCCATGTGTAACGTGACTCGACCCGTTTCAGGGCCATCTCTGAAACCTTGTTCCAAAAAACCGGATCACCCGCTGAGCGTGCAAAAAAATCGGCCATAGCAGTAGCAGCCGCCGAACCATCGTTAGGGTCAAAGTGATAACCAGAGACTCCATGCTGGATGATTTCGCGCGGGCCGCCATGACAGGTAGCAAACACCGGCAGCCCTGAGGCCATGGCCTCGATTATGGTTAGCCCAAATGCCTCAAACCGGGCTGGCTGGACAAAAATTCCGCGCCGGTCAGCCACATGGCGATACAATTCACCGGCAACATTTTTTTCCAGACGAGTGCCCAGCCAGCGCATGCGCCCTTCCAGTCCATATTCGTGCATAATCGCGTGCATGTGTTCAATCTCGGCGCGCTCCTCGATGTCCGCCGAGGCTGCGGGATCGATATACCCGCCGATTACCAGCAGATTGGCACACTCGGCTAGTGCCTGACATTGCCCGAACCATGTTGCCAACCCCGTCAGGTTCTTTACCCTGTCAAGACGAGCCATGGTAAAAATCAGAGGCTTGGCGGGATCAGCAAAGTAACCACGCCATGGCACGCCGGGGTCATCTCCATATAAAAGAAGCTCAATCTCCGGCAGGAGAGAGACAAGGCGGCGCTCATAGTCAAGGTAGGAGAAATATACCTCCGCATCGGCCCCGGGCGAGACGATATTGAACTTTGGATCGAAGAGATCTATCCCGTTCAATACCCGGTACAACCCGGGGAGCGTGAAGCTCTGATAAGTTTCATACTGGCCTACAGTGTGCGCCGTGCCGGCAATTTCCTGATAGGTACTGGTAATAATAAAATCCGCACTGTTCATTGCTATAAGATCAGCGGTGTACTGGCAATTGAAATGATATTGGGCTTCATTCTCCCTCCAATGCAAGGCGGAATGCAAATATTTGCTCTGTTCCAGCGCATGCGCAATATTGCATTGAGTCACTCCGATCCGCTTGGATATCAGGGAGGCTACGAGATTACCATCGGAATAGTTGCCGATTATTAAATCCGGGCGGCTTCTCAATTCAGCCAGCGCTTCTCGCTCAACATCATGCGCGAAATTCTCCAGGTATGGCCATATCTCGAAGCGCGATATCCAGTGACGGATAATCTCGCCATTTGTCTTACGAAATGGTATGCGGACTATCCACGAATTCTGCGTACCGTGAATTTTTTCCAGTGGCTGATTGCACAAGGTCTCTCCCGCGTCCGGAATCAAGCGTGTGGCTATCACGATTTTTGGTTGTACCGTTATCCCTTGGGAGACCAGGCGCTCGCTCATTTCCCGCTCGAGAGCCCGAACCTGGTCGAGGATATACACAACCTGGCCACCGGTATCCGGCAATCCCAATACATTATCCTGGCCGAAATACCCGTGAGGCGAGAGGATCAGCAATTTTGATATCATCGGAATACGGGCCAGAAAGGATTCGAGGATTTGCGGCGAAGGCGCCTCGAGAATATCCACCAGCAGACTCATGGTTTCGCTCACCCGCATCGCGCAATCCCCCCAACCTGGTGCGAAACCCAGTCCTCCCAGCGGCTCCGCAATTTCCTGCCACGTTGCACCGGGGTGATATCTGTCCAGTAAGGCGAGGGCGCGCCGCAAGCCGACGCGCAGCGCGGCAACATCGGCAAAGTTACCACGGAGCATTAATTGAGTTCCATCCATGCTGTGTACTGTTAAAAAATGCAAGAGTTTTGCGGCCCCCACCCCGGACTCGGTAAACAGCGTCCCGGCCAACTGCCTGTTAAGAAAAATAACGCCCTGCCCGATCGATCGAGTTTCCTTGAGTCGTGGAAAACCGCGATTGAAAGGAGCAAGATCGAGTTCCAACACCGGCTCATGAGTACCATCCGGCCGCACCAGCAGTTCCTTGAAAGCCAGATAATCCGATACGCCGACAAGCTCAGGCATAAGGCGTTGCTGATGAATGCGAATAAAATACCAGTGCCCCGGGCCCTCGCGCAACGCCATATAGGCCAATGGAGGCCGGCAAACCGCTTCTTGCAGGATATCGACAAGCTCCTGTAGCGGAGTCTCAACAAAAGACTGAGGATGATCGGCGCTCAATACATCGAATGCCGCGTGCAGATCAGATCGCAATAACAGGGGGCGGTCCAATTCGAACCAGCTATGCAGAAGGGCGTATAAATCGCTGCGATGATCCGCGGCCCAGGCTTCAAGTTTATGGATTATCATTTGCATTCTCCAATGTGGAAGTGCCGAACTTGTAATGCGCCACGCCTTCCGCGATACCATCTGCATGTCCCGCACGGGCAAAATAGATTTGTTCATTCCCTCGCAAGCTCTCAAGCTCCGGGCTATGGTTGGCAACGACCACGCCAAGGGTATCGCCGATGAGCATCTCGTGGTCATTACCGGAGTCGCCTGCGACCAGAAAGGCCCGTAACGGCAATCCCCACTTATAAGCAAGATACCGTATCGCTCGTCCCTTGGAGGCCCGTGCCGGTAAAATATCGAGGTAGAGTTGCCGGGAATAGATTAGATGCGCGGATAAATTTTTCTCTCGCAGCAAAGTCCGGATTTTAGCAATAGGCGGCAGCTTTTCGGGATCCACGTTATAGCTCAGCTTGAACTCGCGCTGGTTCTCCACCGGTTGTAAAACGAGGCCGGGCACTTCCCGCAGCGCCTCTTCAACCGCGGCACGGCGCCACAGATATTTGATAAAGTTCTGCCACCCGACATCCGGACGGAGTTCAGAGCCATAGTTGATCTCGCTGCCTACCGACGTGATAAACACATCAGGCAAAGGCACGTTCCACTCCTTCAATATTTTCACCGCACTTTCCAGTGTGCGGCCGGTGGCAACCCCAAAGCCCAGACTGGGTGGCGTAGCGCGCAAAACTGCGAGAAACCTGCGCAAAGCGACCCGGTCCCCTAGCAGAGTGTCGTCTATGTCGCTGATGAGCATGTGCGATATCAATGGCAAGGGATGGCGTTGCGGTTTCTGATGTATCGCCATATTACGCCGGATTTGCTTGCGCTCTTGATGTAGCAAACGGGACAAAACGTGAAGATATTTTCGGACGTGCGCATCCCACGTGTAGTGGTTTTTTACCCCTGTAATGCCGTTGCGGGCCCAACGTTGCCAACGCCGGGGATCGGATAGAACGTATTCAATCGCTCCTGCGATAGCCGTTATGTCCGTTGGATTTACCAGTAATCCATTTTTGCAGTGGGCCAGAATATCAGGGGGGCCTCCATCTTCGGTAACGACAACAGGTAAACCGCTGGCCGCGGCCTCGATCAGCGTCAGTCCGAACGGCTCGGTAAGCGCCGGATTGACGAAAACGCCGCGATGCCGGGCCGCATGGCGATAAAGCCCCGGAATATCGACCGGCTTATGCTTCTTGGGCAGGGCTACCTTGCCCCACAGGTCATGTCGATCGATGTCGAGCAACAGATTCGTCAAAACTTCAGACTGGGCATCGTCAAGCGCTCGTATGTCATCGCGATTGCCGGCAATAATGGCAAGATTAGCCTGTTCCTGCAACTTGGGTGAGCTGCCGAATGCGGCAATCAAGGCTCCGAGATTCTTGCGCATTTCCGGACGGCAGATTGCCAGTATCAGAGGCTTGCGCGGCTCCACCAGAAAGCGGTCAACGAGCTTTGCAACCTCCGGTTCCGGCGGCTTGTGGCGGCTTGGCGGGGCAAAACGCGATATATCGGTTCCGGGCGGAATAACGACGGCACGCTCAGGCCTATAATTCGTATACAGCCCATACTGCTCCATGCTTTCCTGCGGGGTGCTGGTTACAATCAGACTGGCATGCTGCAGCACGGCTTCTTCGGTCGAAATTCTCCGCTTGAAGTTGAATTGCCGTTCCAGAGCCTTTGGCTTGCGGCCCTGCGCGAGCAGCCGCTGCTGCTTGCTGCGTCCGAGCGAATGGCCAGTATGAATCTGAGGGATCCCGAGAAGCTGGGAGAGCTGCATCCCCATATAGCCTGCATCGGCGTAATGGCTGTGGATTACATCCGGTAATCGCTTTTGCTCGCGCAGGAAGAGCAGCGCACGATCAACCATTTGGTCAAGATAGGGCCACAGGCTCTCTTTTCGCAGGTAGCGACGAGGCCCGCAAGAAAGGCGGACAATGCGCGCCTGATTGTTGAGCACCTCCTCCGGACGGGCATAGTCCGCAGAGACGGCGGGGTCTTCTATGCGGCGAGTCAGGAGATCTACTTTGGCAACCTGGCGCTGACGCGCCAGCGCCCGCGCGAGTTCCACCACGTACAATATCTGGCCCCCGGTATCGGCATCGCGTCCCAACTCCAGGTCGTGCCCCCGAATCAATCCATGCAGACTCAACATCAGAACATATAATTCCTTCATCAGCCTGGAACCCAGTCGTCAATGAATGGCTTGTAAAAATCGTTATGCTCAGGAATCGCGCCCCGTATCAAGCAGACTGCTCCCGCAAAATGATGAGCCCGCTGCAAGGTAACAGGCATGGCCCAGCCGTTGAGCAGGCCGAGTATGAAAATGGCGGAAAACGCGTCTCCCGCCCCCACCGTGTCCTGGATCCCGGCTACCGGCTCAGACGCTACCGATATCACCGGCGCAGAATTGTCCAGCCAGCATGCCCCCGATGCACCTCTCGTGATAAGCACTCCTCGAAGCTGATATCTCTGGATCAGGGCTTCGGCCTGAGATTCAGCAGACGTTTCCTCCAAATCAAGCAGTTGCGTGATCCGTGCGAGCTCATCGTCATTTGCCTTAACGATGTCGGCATGCTGTAATGACCAGTGCAGGCGGTCAACGTAAACCCATGGATCGCGTAAATTAACATCGAGAAACCGCTGACCGCGTACTGCCCGCAACGTGTGCCGCAAGGCTCGATGCGAATCGGCGCGCTGCGCCAGCGTACCGAAATAAACCAGCTCGGGGTTCGCGGCAAGAGCGGCAATTCTGGACAGGCGGGGGTGAATATGATCATAGGCCTGATCAGGCATAATATCGAACCTGTGCCCTTCCGAAGTCAAACTTACCTCTACCGCGCCGGTTTGATGGACAGTATCGAGCTGCACGCCATGCGTCATTAGCCCCCAGCTTTTCAGAGCCATTAACAGACGCGCACCCGCCGCATCTCGTCCGATACGGGTGATCAGGACAGGAGAGCAACCGAAAGCACCCAAGTGCCGGGCCACATTGAATGGCGCGCCGCCCAACACCTCCCTGTCGGGAAATCGGTCGATCAGAACTTCCCCAAACACGAGTACACCATGACGAGCCCCGGTCATTGTTTAGCCTCGAACAGAATTAATCCCGATCAGATTGCAGGTTCGGCAATAAACGATAAGGGATGCGGTGCTTCTTTTCGCCATTGGTCACTCGGTATAAAGGATCGGCGCATGGCTGATTTTCCTGGTAGAACCGCCTGGCGCGCTTGGGTCCGATACGCTGCTCACCAGGGATTGAACGAACCTCCGCTCATCATTTCAGAAGAATGATGTCTTGGGCAAAATCGAGGAACCGCGTTCAAGGCCTCCGGGGCGTCCGACCGCTGGGGAGTCATGAATCGGGAAAGGTTATGCTGACAACTATAGAGCGCGCGTTCCGTGCGCTAACGAACGTTCAATGGCATAACCATACCAGGCGTTGAGGCGTCCGAAATAAGGCCAGGCCTTTCGGATGTTGCGAAAGCGTGACCTAGAATTTATAGCCGCGGTGCAACGCAACTACGTTACCCGTCAGATTAAAATACTCGACCCGGTCGAACCCGACTTGCTGCATCAGTTGTTTAATCTCTTCCTGACCGGGATGTACGCGTATGGATTCGGCCAGATATCGGTAACTGTTGCTGTCATTGGCAATGAATTTTCCCATGGCCGGAAGAACGCTGAATGAATACAGATCATAGAAGCGTTGCAGCGGCTTCCATACCCTCGAAAATTCCAGCACGATGACACGACCTCCGGGGCGGAGCACCCGCAGCATCTCCCTGAATGCTACGTCTTTATGAGTCATGTTCCTGAGACCGAACGCACAGGTGACGCAGTTGAAATAGTCATTGGGAAACGGCAGTCTTTCGGCATCGCATTGGGTCACGGATACGGCAGCGCCTTCATCCAGCAATCGGTCGCGGCCTATTTCAAGCATCGAGTTGTTGATGTCGGTGAGCCAGACCTCACCGCTGCTGCCCACGTGCTTCAGAAACAATGCGCTCAAGTCCCCGGTGCCTCCGGCAATGTCCAGCACCCTGTCCCCCTTTTTGACGCCACCTGTTTCCACCGCAAACCGCTTCCACAAGCGGTGCAGACCTGCAGACATCAAGTCATTCATCAGGTTATATCGTTCGGCTACGGAATCAAACACTCCTGCTACCTTGCGGGCTTTCTCTGTTTCTGCAACGGTATCGAAACCAAAATGGGTATTTTTTGTCATGTGCGCAGGGTTATGTAGAAGGAGAAACGAGTATTATGCCAAACTGTAGTTAGGGAAGCCCGGCCGACCCCGGCCGTGAACCACCATCGGCCTCTCTGCTTGCGCCCGCATCATCCATTCGGCGCAAGTAGTGCTGCCACATTTTATCCTGGTGCAGGCCATAATCGTAGAGTAAGTCCCACGAATAAAGACCCGTATTATGGCCGTCGGAAAAATGTAGCTGGATCGCGTAATTGCCCACCGGTTCAATATGGTGGATGTTTACATCCTTCTTGCCGGTTTGGAGTACTTCCTGTCCGGGCCCATGACCGCGCACTTCCGCTGAGGGCGAATAGACCCGCAAAAATTCAAAGGGGAATTGAAAGCTTTTGCCATCGCCAAACGAAATTTCCAGTAACCTGGATTTTTGGCGAAGTTTTATTTCCCTGGGACTGGGAGTGCCCTGATCTAACCCCGCCATAGTAATTTCCTCCAAGTTGAAACCCTAGGGGAAGCCCTGCACAAGTCCCGTGCGGGCGCGACCAGTCTTTGGGACGGGGTGCGTGAAAGGCGACAACGCGAATGGTTGCCACCGCGCAGGGCGGAGCAGTATCATCCGAAGGAAGTTGCGATCCCGCAGCAGGATGTAGGCGCTCAGGGAGACGCAAACGCGGCCAGGCGTTCCTGCCTGGCCGGGCCCCTCGGGCGACGCTGGAACGTACTGCGTTGCACTCCCTGGCATCGTAGACCAGGCTACCCTGTGGGTGCGCCTTGATCATCCCGATTCTACCGCAACGCGTTCCGCGGAAGCCGTGTTCATGGCTTCCTTAAGCAACCCATGGACAATGACGTGTTCACGGACCGGCTAACTCGCCCGTACCGGTAAAACCGTACCGGTAAAATCGCTGCAAGGCACCTTTCGCAGTTCACGCTGAATACCTCCTCGCAACTTTGATCAAGGAAACGCCGGGATGCCCGGTTCGGTTCCCTCAATCTCGACCTCGGGCAAATGTTGTCTTATGCGCCCCTCAATTTCATCCACGCGATCCTTTGGCACGTCGGCCAGAACCAGTAAGCGGCCTGCCTCGATTGCATCTTCAAATTGCTTGATCCTGGAGTTGCCGGTACTGACGCCGATCAGGCTGCCAGCCCATGCGCCAACACCGGCACCTGCCAAAGTGGTTGCCAGCAAAACGCCTCCCGCCACGACTGTTGAGGCGGGGGGAAGCGCGATGGCGACTAATCCCGCGAGCGCCCCAGCCGATCCGCCTAGCGCTAACCCACGCTCAACTGCGGGAATAAAATCGCTTTTTTGAAATAGGGTGGCCTCGGGCAGATCCTCTAGCTGAGTACCACGCTTGGCGATCACATGAATGTGCCGTTCCTCGATTCGAGCAAGCAGCAGATCATCGACAATACGTTTGGTGAGGGCAATATCCGGGACAAGGAAGTAGATTCGTCTCATCATGATCTCCTTAAAATTATTGACATATATTACAGCTCGGGCAAAGATTCAAGCGAACCAAGCTTTGATGATAGACCGCTTTTTCTGAAAAGCAAACCTTGGCGGCAAATATTGAGACTCGATCAGCACCGTTTTGCGACGGCATCATACGGCCGGGATTGACCATGTTAGGGGGTGCGCAGGGTGCGGAAGTACCATTTTGAAGCAGGCCTCGCTAAGGGGCCCTAAATGCGCGTCCGCTGGCCGAATATGGCAAACTAGAGGAACATATGGTTGGAAAGTTTCCCAAATCCTGCTCATACCGACTCTTCGCATACTGATCAAAACCGAGCATACAGGGGAGCAAGTTATGGATATGATCAAAACACGCGCCGCAGTCGCCTGGGGCCCAGGCCAGCCTCTAAATATCGAAGAAGTTGACGTGATGCCCCCCCGGAAGGGCGAGGTGCTTGTCCGTGTAGTTGCCACCGGAGTATGTCATACAGATGCGTTTACCCTGTCGGGCAAAGATCCTGAGGGGAAGTTCCCTGCCATCCTCGGTCATGAGGGCGGAGGTATCGTCGAAGCGGTAGGCGAAGGCGTCACCAGTGTTGCCGCCGGTGACCATGTCATTCCACTCTATACGCCAGAATGCCGCGAGTGCAAGTTCTGTAAATCAGGTAAAACCAATCTGTGCCAGGCCATTCGCGCTACGCAGGGGCAAGGGCTGATGCCAGACGGAACCACGCGTTTTTTCAAGAACGGAAAGCCGATTTATCATTACATGGGCACCTCGACCTTCTCGGAATACACCGTCATACCCGAGATTGCGCTGGCCAGGATCAACAAGGGAGCGCCCCTCGAAAAAGTATGTCTGCTCGGCTGCGGCGTTACGACCGGATTGGGCGCCGTTGCCAATACGGCAAAAGTAAAGGCGGGCGATAACGTTGCCGTCTTTGGTCTCGGTGGCATCGGTCTGGCGGTGATAATCGGCGCCTCGATGGCCAAGGCGGGGCGCATCATTGGAATTGACATCAATCCGGAAAAATTCGAGATCGCACGTCAATTTGGCGCCACCGATCTGGTCAATCCCCGAGATTATGACGACCCGATACAGGACGTGATCGTCGGGATGACAGGTGGAGGGGTGGACTTCTCTTTCGAGTGTATCGGCAACGTGAAGGTGATGCGTTCTGCCCTTGAATGTTGCCATAAGGGTTGGGGTGAGTCAGTGATAATCGGTGTTGCCGGCGCAGGCGAGGAGATTTGTACGCGTCCTTTTCAACTCGTAACGGGGCGTGTCTGGCGCGGTTCCGCGTTTGGCGGCGTGAAGGGCCGCACCGAATTGCCAGGCTATGTGCAGCGCTACCTTGATGGTGAGTTCGATCTCGATACCTTTATTACTCACACTTTTGGGCTGCGGGATATCAATAAAGCGTTCGATCTCATGCACGAGGGTAAATCGATTCGCTCCGTTATCCATTTTAGATAAAATAACTCAGGTTTTTAGCAGGAAGGAGGGTCCGATTATGGAAGGCTTGCAACTTCTCTCATCCCATCGCTCGTTTGACGGGCTGCAACAGCGCTTCAGGCACCATTCGAGATCTCTGCAATGTGAAATGACTTTTTCCATCTATCTGCCGCCTGAAAACGGCAGGAGTGCGGCGGTGCCGGCCATCTACTGTCTAGCCGGGTTGACCTGCACCGATGAGAATTTCACGGCAAAAGCGGGCGCTCAGCGGGTAGCTGCTGAGCTCGGTCTCGTGCTTGTTATGCCTGATACCAGCCCGCGGGGAGATGGCGTGCCCGACGCTGCGGATGCGTATGATCTGGGGCTCGGTGCCGGATTCTACGTGAACGCTACCCAGGAGCCCTGGAACCGGCACTACCGCATGTATGACTACATCGTGGATGAGTTGCCCGCTGTGATCGAGCAATTTTTTCCAGTGGGCGAACTGCGCTCCATCAGTGGGCATTCGATGGGTGGACACGGCGCCTTGACGATCGCGTTGCGCAACCCGGGGCGCTACCGGTCGGCATCCGCCTTTTCGCCCATAGTAAATCCCACAAGAAGCCCATGGGGAAAAAAAGCATTCAGTCAATACCTGGGCGATGATGTTAAAAGCTGGCGTGGCTACGACGCGACTTTACTGGTTGCCGCCACGCGCCCATCGGAACGTCTGCCAATCCTGATCGATCAAGGCGACGCGGACGAATTCCTTGCCGAGCAACTAAAAACAGGGCATTTTATAGCGGCCTGCCAGGCGGCGAATTTCCCCGCGCAAATCAATATGCGCCCAGATTACGATCACAGTTATTTCTTTGTCGCCACGTTTATCGAAAGCCACCTGGATTTTCATGCTAACGCACTTCGCAATTGATGGGGTAACTGGGAGACTCCCCGCGAAGGCCGGGCAGTTCCATTCTCCGACAAATCGCTCCTGATAGTCGGAAGTGGCCCTGCTTATCCTGAGGTGCGGCGGTAAATGCCGCTCCCGCTTCCTGTATAATTTGTTTTTTTAGGATAATTTTTTTATGGAAGCAGAACATATTAATGCCGTCTTCAACCAGCTCACCGAACTCCATAGCCGGGCAACGGAGTCGCGGAGGTATCTTTGACTTCGACAACAAGCAGACACGGCTGAACGAGCTCGTCCGGCTGACAGAAGACCCCGCCATCTGGAACGATAATAAACGCGCCCAGGAATTGGGCCGCGAAAAGAAAATGCTGGAAGATGTTGTCCTCACACTGGAGACAGTCGGGCGCCAGTTGCATGATGCCGAGGGTCTGCTCCAGATGGCAAAGGAAGAGGACGACGATGCAACCCTACGGAGTATCGAGCGTGATATCGCGCAATTGGAAAGCACGGTGGCCGATCTCGAGTTCCGCCGCATGTTTTCCGACCCCATGGATCCCAATAATTGCTTCGTGGATATACAATCCGGCTCCGGCGGTACTGAAGCCCAGGACTGGGCGGAAATGCTGGAGCGTATGTATTTGCGCTATTGTGAGCGTCGCGGCTACAGCGTGGAGGTTATGGAAGAGTCGCCTGGCGAAGTTGCTGGTATCAAGAGCGCGACGCTCAAAATCTCTGGCGGCTACGCCTACGGTTATCTTCGTACCGAGACGGGGGTCCACCGACTGGTGCGCAAATCTCCCTTTGATTCCGGCAACCGCCGCCATACCTCCTTCGCGAGCGTGTTTGTTTATCCAGAGGTAGATGAGACTATCGCAATTGAGATCAACCCGGCGGATTTACGCGTGGATACTTTTCGCGCCTCTGGAGCGGGCGGCCAGCATATCAACAAGACCGACTCGGCCATACGCATCACCCATAACCCTACGGGCATCGTAGTGCAGTGTCAAAGCGGACGGTCACAGCACCGCAATCGCGCGGATGCAATGGCGATGCTCAAGTCGCGTCTGTACGAGACGGAATTGCGCAAGCGCAATGAGGAGAAACAAGCGATGGAAGACAGCAAGACCGACATAGGGTGGGGGCACCAGATCCGCTCCTACGTACTGGACCAGTCCCGGATCAAGGACCTGCGAACGGGTATTGAAAGCGGCAATACGCAGGCCGTACTCGACGGCGGGCTGGATGATTTCATCGCCGCCAGTTTGAAACAAGGGGTATAAGGAGAACTGACGGTGACAGATGGCGCTTTAGAGAAAAGTTTCGACGAAGGCGTCGATCGGCTTCACGCGGAGATCAAGCTCGTCGAAGAGCGCCGCGCTAAGCTGGATTTATTGCGCAAGGCGGGCAATCCCTTTCCCAACGACTTTCGGCGCGAGAATTTTTCATCGGATCTTCACCGGCAATATTCCGGGCATTCCAATGAAATGCTGGAGGCAGAACCAACGGTTGTGCGGGTCGCGGGCCGCATGGTACTGAAGCGAGTGATGGGCAAGGCTAGCTTTGCCACGCTCCAGGACATGAGCGGACGCATCCAGCTTTACATTGCCAATGACACTGCGGGTGTAGAGACTCACGAGGCATTCAAGCATTATGACCTCGGCGATATACTTGGCGCTGAGGGAACGCTGTTTAGAACCCGGACCGGCGAGTTGTCGGTGCGCGTTACGAATCTCAGGTTGCTGACGAAATCCCTGCGTCCTCTACCGGAAAAATTCCATGGGCTGACCGATCAGGAGCAGAAATACCGTCAACGGTATCTCGACCTCATCACTAACGAAAGCAGCCGAAAGGTATTTATTGCGCGATCCCGGATTATTCAGGCCATTCGCGAATGTCTTGTCGCGCATGACTATCTGGAAGTCGAGACACCGATGATGCACCCTATCCCTGGCGGCGCTGCAGCCCGCCCTTTCGTGACGCACCACAACGCCCTGGATATGCAGCTGTATCTGCGCATCGCGCCGGAGCTTTACCTGAAGCGCCTGGTGATCGGGGGCATGGAAAAAGTATTCGAGATCAATAGAAGCTTCAGAAATGAGGGGATTTCCACCCGGCATAACCCTGAATTCACCATGCTGGAATTCTACGCGGCTTATAGGAACTACTCCTATTTAATGGATTTCACTGAAACCATGCTGCGTGAAGTCGCGCTAAAGGTGTTGAATACGACCAAAGTCAACTATCAGGGTCGCGAAATCGATCTTGAACCACCCTTTGAACGTCTCACCATCACCCAGGCAATTCAAAAATTCCACCCCGAGTATAGCGATGCGCAACTGAATGATCGCGTATCGCTAATCGCCCTGATGCGCTCGAAGAATATTCCTTTCAAGAAGGCGGACGGTCCCGGTGCACTACAGCTTACATTATTTGATGAGACCACAGAGCATCTGCTGTTTGAACCGACTTTTATCGTTGACTATCCGGCGGAAGTCTCGCCCCTTGCTCGGCGCAATGACGCCAATCCCGGTATTACAGACCGGTTCGAGCTTTACATTGCGGGGCGCGAGATCGCGAACGGCTTTTCCGAATTGAACGATCCCGAGGACCAGGCAGCGCGCTTCGCGGCCCAAGTCCTTGCAAAGGAAGCTGGTGATGTCGAGGCCATGCACTATGACGCCGACTATATTCGCGCGCTGGAATACGGCTTGCCTCCTACCGCCGGGGAAGGTATCGGCATAGACCGGCTGGTGATGCTCTTAACCGACAGCCCAAGCATCCGCGACGTAATCCTGTTTCCGCAATTGCGCGCGGAAGACTGAAAGAAATTACCTTTTTCGAACAACGGCGTCTTCTTCCAGCCTGTGGCAAAGTTCCATGATTACTGCTCAAACCGGTTATTGACATATACCCTGGGTGGGTATATAGTGGTTTCACGGTCAACGTCATGAGGAGCCGTCATGCATACCCTTACTCTAAAGCAGATAGAGCTGCCCATCGAAGGCATGACCTGCGCGGCATGCGCAGCGCGGATCGAAAAAAACCTCAACAAACTCCCTGGCGTTCATGCGGCTGTAAACTTCGCTAACGAAAAAGCGCGCGTGGAGTTCGACGCCGCGAAGACTCAACCCGAAGATCTTATCCGCTCGGTCGAAACAGCGGGGTTTCACGTTGTGCCCCAGTCGGTACAACTGCAAATCACCGGCATGACCTGCGCAACGTGTGGCGGGCGTATCGAAAAGGCATTGAACAGACTTCCCGGTGTGATCGCCTCCGTCAATCTCGCGACCGAGACGGCTAACGTCAGCTTTAGTCCCGGCCGGGAAACGGTGGAAGAACTGATCGGTGCTGTTGTCACGGCGGGCTACGGCGCAAGCGTAATCAATGATACCAGCCGGGCGGAAGAAAAAACCCGCAAGCTTGCCGCCTATCAGGCGGAGATGCGCATGTTCTGGATTTCAGCCGTTCTCACCCTGCCACTGGTGTTGCAAATGGGGGCGATGTTCAGCGGCGGGCATGAGGACGTCCTTCCCCGCTGGCTGCAACTGCTGCTCGCCACACCAGTGCAGTTCTGGGTGGGCAAGCGCTTCTATATTGCCGCCTGGCATGCGTTACGCGGCGGCAGCGCGAACATGGATGTGCTGGTCGCGCTTGGAACCAGCATGGCTTATTTTTTCAGCGCTGTCGTCACCTTGCTGGCGCTGGACCAGCATGTTTATTTTGAGGCAAGCGCGGCCATCATTACGCTTGTACTGTTAGGCAAGCTCATGGAAGCACGCGCCAAGGGGAAAACCTCCGCTGCAATCGAGGAATTAATGAAGCTGCAACCGAGGACAGCCCGGGTGGAGCGCGATGGAAGCGTTATCGAGATAGATGTAAACGCCCTGGTGGTCGGCGATATTTTCATCGTACGGCCCGGTGAGAGTCTACCGGTAGACGGGGTCGTCACCGAAGGCGCTTCCGATGTGAACGAAGCCATGTTGACGGGGGAAAGCCTGCCGGTAACAAAACAGCCAGGCGCAAAGGTCTATGCTGCGACAACGAACCAGCAAGGTTTGCTTAAATGCCGGGCTACCGGTGTTGGCGCGCACACCCAACTTGCTTCCATAATCCGCCTGGTGGAGGAAGCCCAAGGCTCGAAGGCGCCGATTCAACGCATGGCTGATACCATTTCGGGCGTATTCGTGCCGGTGGTCGTGATCGTCAGCCTATTCACGCTCCTGTTAACCTGGTGGCTTGCGGGAGATTTTGTCACCGCCCTGGTCAACTCGGTAGCCGTGCTGGTCATTGCGTGCCCTTGTGCACTGGGGCTGGCCACTCCCACGGCAATCATGGTAGGGGTGGGACGCGGAGCTCAAACAGGGGTACTGGTGAAAAATGCCGCCGCACTCGAGCACGCGGAAAAAATCGAGGTTCTGATTGTCGACAAAACCGGCACGCTGACAGAAGGCAGGCCAACTGTAACCGATGTCGTTGCTGCAGGAAAACTTGGTGAATACGAGTTGATGCAAATAGCCGCAACACTGGAGCACGGCTCGGAGCATCCTCTCTCGAAAGCCGTGATGGAATACGCTGCTGGTCTGGATATCAGGCCTCAAACGATGAGCGATTTTATTGCCGTTACGGGGGGCGGGGTTACGGCCCGAATCGATAACACTGAATATCTCCTCGGGTCGCCCAAATTTCTCATGGACAGGGGCGCCACCGCCGATCAATCCCGGGTAGCTTCGCTTCAAGCTGAAGGCAAGACCGTGATCGGCCTGGCCACACTGTCTAATGGCACTGCCGAAATTCTGGGATACCTGGCCATCTCGGATCGATTGCGCAGCACGTCCGCAGCCGCCGTGCTGCGATTGCAAGCGATGGGCATCGAAGTCATGATGCTGACTGGCGACAACAATGCCACAGCGGCTGCCATTGCGAAGCATGCCGGCATTCCGGCCTATCGCGCGGAGGTCCTGCCGCAAGATAAGGTAGCGGAAGTAAAAGCGATGAAAGCGAAAGGAAAATTCGTGGGCATGGTGGGTGACGGCATTAACGACGCCCCTGCCCTGGCCTCGGCGGATGTAAGCTTTGCAATAGGCGCCGGTTCAGATGTGGCGATCGAGGCCGCCGACATCGCGCTGATGCGAGACGATCTGATGAGTGTCGCAGATGCCATTTCACTCTCACGCGCAACGCTCGGCAAAATCCGCCAGAACCTATTTTTTGCTTTCGTCTACAATGTGCTGGGTATCCCGTTGGCAGCGATAGGTATGCTTAATCCCGTCATTGCGGGCGCCGCCATGGCCATGAGCTCTGTATCGGTCGTTACCAACTCTTTGTTGTTGAAAAGATGGCGGGCAGGGGCGGTTTCCTGATACAGAAATCTTGTTCATGAAAGGAGACAGACAATGCAAACCGAGATCATAAAAATTAAAGGAATGACCTGTGGAGGCTGTGTTAATAGCGTGAAAAATGTCCTGCGGAAGATACCCGGGGTGAGCAGTGTAGAGGTTTCGCTGGAGCAGGGCCAGGCAACGCTTGAGTACGACGCAGCCACAACCGACGCTAATCAGTTCAGGGAGGCTATACGGGATGCCGGTTTCGAAGTCGCCGATTAGCAAAAAAACGCCTCCGGTATCCAATATGGCAATTCAACCTGACAAAGAGGCACTGATAAAGCGCCTCAACCGGATAGAGGGCCAAGTGCGCGGCGTAGCCAAAATGATCGTGGAAGACCGCTACTGCGTTGACATCATCAACCAGGTATCCGCGATGCAATCCGCACTTGACGCGGTGGCAATGCAGTTACTGGAGAACCATACCCACGGCTGCATGCAGGGCGCCATCAAGTCGGGCAAGGGAGACGAGGCCATTGATGAATTGATGCTCGTGGTGCGAAAATTCGTGCGATAAGGCTTTCAGCGCGCGGAGAAATAACTTCGCTAAATCACTATCCGCAATAACCATTGGCCTGAAACCACTTCATTGCGTCCTCTAGCGCGTTCGCGGAAGGCCGGTACTGGTAACCCAACTCGCGCACGGCCTTCTCGCTGGAGAAAAACATTATTTTTCTCGCCATGCGGACACTGTCTAGTGTGGCCCGGGGCTCGACCTTGGTAACCACGGCCATCTTTTCCATCAGCCACGCCGCTGGTAAAACCAGCCCGATGGGAAGATTAAGTCGCCTGGTTTGCTTACCCTGAATTTCGTCTATCGTCTGGAGTATTTGCAGTAACGTCATGTTCTCACCCCCGAGAATATAACGCTCCCCCGGCTTGCCATGCCTATAAGCCAGCAGGTGTCCATACGCAATATCATCGACATGGGCGACATTCAAGCCGGTGTTCACGTAAGCTGGCATGCGTCCGCTTAGCGTATCCACCACTATGCGGCCGGTCGGCGTCGGTTTGATATCACGCGGGCCTATCGGCGTAGACGGATTTACGATAACCAACGGCAGTTTTTGCTCATTTGTAATTTTCTTAACTATTTGTTCCGCAATGAATTTGGAACGCTTATAGTGCCCGGTCATCGATTTGAGGCTGGAAGGGCTCTCCTCATTGGCGGAATTCCCATCCACGTTGGTCCCCAACGTTGCGACGCTGCTGGTATACACCATGCGTTTCATTCCGGCTTCGGCGGAGGCGATTATCAGCGCCTGCGTTCCCTTCACATTAATGTCGTACATGGTCTCCGGGTCTGACACCCAGAGACGATAATCGGCGGCGAGGTGGAATAAGTTATCACAACCGGAAACCGCAGGTTTCAATGACTCGACGGAGCGCAAATCACCCTCGAGGAGCTCAACAGGGAGCTTGCAAAGATTTCTCCGGTCGCTTCCCGGCCTTACCAGGCAACGTACCTCGTGGTTAGCGTTAAGCAAACAACGTACGACCGCCGAGCCTACAAACCCGTTTGCACCCGTAACCAGTGATTTCGTCATGTTGATCCTCGTTCGACTCCGGTTCAGTTATGCAGACCTGATCCGAGATGGAAATTAGCGTTGTTATGCTACGCCGCAGCTAAATTTATTGCTTTGTCTGGGCGGCGGGGAATGGATTCAACAATAGATCGTCTTGGCGGAATAAAAGTGGCTAAACACCGATATCAATACCGACGAAGAAAAGAACGTGGATGCTTTCGCCAGTCACGTGCCTCGCGTCGAAAGATGTTTCTCCACATCTTTCTTGCTGAAACCCAGGGCGGCGGCTACGCGGTCCGCATGACTGACTCTGGATACCCCAGGAATCAACCGGTAAGTCGGCCCCGGCGGCAGGAACTCGCCCTGCAGATAACGGCCGATGCCTTTTTCCTGCAAACGCTCGCATAACTCATGGTTATGGGTGACCAGCAATGTGCTTGCTCCAAGCTTGTGAAATCCCGCAAGCACGTATTCGGAAAGGTCCATTTTCTCTTCGAATGTCGTTCCTTCCGATAACTCGTCCAGCACAACGAGGCAGCGGGCCGTGGAGTTGAAGAAGATTTCGCGCGTGCGTTTGAGTTCATGAGCGAAGCGCCCCATGCCCTCATCCAGGTGGCCCGGGTCAGGTACCTGGTAGAAAATACGTTCCGCCAGCACGGCACGTGCGTGCGCTGCGGGAATGTAACAACCGATCTGGGCCAGCAACTGAATCTGAACCACTGTTTTACAGTAGGCTGTCTTGCCGCCGCTATTTGGCCCCGTGATAACCAGCAGTCGTCCGGCGTCATCAAGTGATATATCGTTGGGTACATAGTTGAGATTGGTTTTGGCCAGTAGCGGATTTCTAGCCTCAGTAACGCAAAGAGAGTGTCGCTCGCTTTCCACTATTTCCGGCAGCGCCATCTTGCCACCAAAGACCTGCGAATAACGATGAAAGGACAATATCTCGTCGAGCATGCCCATCGTTTCCAGCACCCGCTCCAGTTCGGGGCTATGCTTGAACAGCTTGCGCAGCGGATAAATGACCGAGTCGCGATCCGACGTGCCGATGGCTATCAAGAGGACGGGCAAGATCAGTAACGCCAGGGCGAGTATTCCATACCCGAGGAATGCAATGCCGAAATTGGCCAGAAAATCCTGAAACAAATAAAGAGCGGCACCGACTGCTGCCATCGCAGATAACATTGGAATGGGTTTGATCACCGACGGTGTGAAGCGTGGGAAGGGGAAATAGCGCAGCTTTTCGTCCCTTGTCTTGAACTTTCCTTCCATAGGGTAGACCGGCCCTTGCATCAGGGAATAGATTCGCGAGTTGCTAAAGTCGCGGATCGCACCGAATAGATCGCGCATATATGCACTCCGCGGTTGTGGCAAAGTTTCCACCCCCTCTACCAGATCGACGGCAAAGCCGGTGCCGTCGATGAACTGATGATAGCCATAGCCGCTAAACTCCATCTCATCCCTGGCAGTGTTGGAATTTTCTATACTGAAACCGCCGTTAAAGGTTCCGTAAAGCAACTGGTAGAGAGACTGCTCTCCACGCACCATCCCGTGAATAAACTTGCACAATGCTTCCCGGAGCGCGGGGTTGGACTTAAGCTCCTGCAGCGCCTCCTGTTTTTTTCGTACCATGGAGGCATCAGTTCCCGGACGGGCTAGCGATCGATAAAGTACCGATTGTCCGGCATGAGTGACGGCGTGATTAAGTGAGTCGAATAATTGATCCGTTTCGATGGCATCGAAAGTCTTCCCGTCCAGAACGCCCTTGTCGAATTCAGCCGGACGGGAACCCCGGACCCCCACGGGCCGATCTCCGCTCGAAAGGATGGGGGGCAGGCTCTGGTATGAAACAGATACAGCGGGATCACTCATAATTGGCCCGGGCTGGCGGTTCCTTGTCGGTCAGAGCGAAACAACCGGTTAAACGATCCGGGGATACGAGAGGGGCAGCGGCCTTCCTTGCAAAAAATCCAACATTTCGCCCTTCGCGTCCTTCGCGCGTCACCGACACCGCGGGACGGGGCTTTGGGCAGGCCATGCAAGAATCTCATTGGAACCTCGTATAAATTAGCCTGCAGGCACCTTCGCGACTGACGCGCCACTGATACGCGACTGGTGGCCGAATAAGCTGCAAGGGCAAAAGGGACGAGCCGGAGATGGACCAAGGAGACGAGGAAGACCATGGCGAAACGCCTATCCTGACACCCTTATTGCCCCTTGCTTAGGGACACGGCAAGGCGGTGCGTTCGCAACACCCGCCGTCGCCTCAGGAGCTAGCGGCCAGCAATTAGTCATTCAAGCCGTGGTTATCGCGCCAGTACGTCATTTATCTTTCTTAAGTCTTCCTCATCCAGTTCTCCCGCCTCCGCCGCCAGCCTCAATCTCGACATGAGGAAATTGTAGCGCGCCTGGGCAAGATCCCGTCGCGCCGAATAATACAAATGCTGCGCGTTGAGCACATCCACCTCGGTTCTCACCCCCACCTCCTGTCCAAGTTTGGTGGAATCCACCTGGCTCTGGCTAGATATCAGCGCCTGCTGGAGGGCGTGCACCTGGGCAATGCCGTTGGTAACATTGAGATACTGCTGACTCACTTGCAATACGCTGTTGCGCCGGACGTCGTTCAGGTCCTGGAGCACCTTTTCCCGTATTGCCAGAGCTTCACGTACACGGGACTGCGCACCAAAACCCTGGAATAGCGGAAAGCTGAGTTGAACCCCGATTTCCTTTGATGTCAGATCGAGAGGCCTTCCAGTAATCGTGCCGCCAACACCTTTCTGATCACTATAGATCGCCACCAGGTCAAGAGTGGGGTAGTGTCCCGCTTTGGCTCGTTCCACGTCCTGTTTTGCAATTTCATATACCGATTGCTGGACTTTCAGAGCGAGGTTGTTCTGTTCAGCCACACTAATCCAATCCTGCATATTTGCATACTTCAGCGCAAGCAGATCGAAGGCCGCGTCGTCCGGGGGCAGCAGATCATCAGGCATGCGCCCGATAATCTGCTGCAACGCCCGTTTTCGTACCTCGAGATCGTTGCCAGCCGCGATTTCCAGCGAAGTAGTTAAATCGGAGCGGGCCTGGGCCTCATACGTATCCACGATGGTGGCCGTTCCCACCTCAAAATTGCGCCTGGCCTGCTCCAACTGTTCTCCGATGGCTTTTTTCTGAGCCTCCGCCACCTCTACATTCACCTGGGCGGCGAGTATGTCGAAATACGCCTGGGCGACCCGCAAAATCAGGTCCTGCGCTGCGATGATGAACTGGGAATCCGCCTGTGCAACCTGAAGCTTGGACTGTTCGTAGATAGCGAAATTTTCCTTGCGATAAATCGGCTGGGTTGCGGTGATAGTCAAACTCTGGTTATCGATTACTACTTCGGACGGCCTAACCGCAACCCCGACGCCGATCGGGATTCCGCTAACGCTCTCAATATCAATCCACTGCCGCCGCCGCACAGCCGCGAGCGTGACAGTAGGCAACAGCCCGGCCCTGCCCTGAGGCAGTTTTTCCTGCGCGGCCTCATGTGCCGCGCGCGCGGCACTATACTGCGCGTCGTATTCCAGCGCCTCCCGATATATCGTCATCAGATCGGCGGCTTGGAGCGGAGTATGCAAAGCTGCCCCGCAAATTAAAATCGCATAGATGTATTGCGAAATTTTCACTTTGATTCGAGATTGCCTTACTCTGGCGGGGGGAAAGAGAACAGTCCCCCGATTGAACCCGACTCACGCCATGGGTTAGTCAGACGAGCCTGCGCCGGATAGGGGTGACCCGGAAGAATCAAAACACAAATCTCGCGGGCTGCTTTGCGTTTTTGAGCGGAGATATGCAGGTCTCGAACAGACCGGCTGTCTTGTATACGCCAGCGGTGCCCTTTTCTTCCTGCGCCACACAAGTCATGAGCATGGCCTCCATTACCGGAGCATCGCCCACCACCGCGAACAGGCGCCCCCCCGCCTTGAGGCTTTTGGGAAACGCCTCCGGCAAGACCGGCGTGGACCCTGTGAGTACGATCACGTCATAGGGCGCGTATGCAGGCCAACCATTGGCCGCATCCCCATTTTCAACCAATACATTGGTGATACCGTGAGCCTCAAGATTCTTCTCGGCCATGGCCTTCAGCTCGGGCACAATTTCTACGCTATAAACATATTCTCCTTTCCTGGCAAGTAGCGCGGTCAGATAACCACTGCCGCCACCTACCTCCAGAATCCTGTCGGTTTTTTTTATTTGCAGTTCCTGAAGGATGCGCGCTTCCAGCTTGGGGGCAAGCATTACTTCACCATGTCCAAGGGGAATTTCCATATCCACAAACGCGAGAGAACGGTAAGCCGCAGGGACAAACTCCTCACGCCGCATCTCGAACAATAATTTAAGAACTTCCTGGTCCAGCACTTCCCATGTGCGAATCTGCTGCTCCACCATGTTAAACCGGCTTTGTTCGAGATCCATCTCCAACCCTATATAAAAGTCATCACAGACTTGCAATTATTCCATATTTCCATTAGCTTCACAGCAGCAGCTAGGGGTCCGTTCCCGAAACCACGGGAACCGGTGAGATAGTCCCTCAATACCTGACACGGATAATGCCGCCGTAGGGAAGCTGGGATTTGGCCGTCCCGCTCCTTTATGGCACTCAAAGGAGCTACCTATGAATGCACCAGCTTTAGACGCTACCCACCCATTGACGTTCTCGAGCAAGAACGCTCGAGTGGATGAAAGGGCTGTCAAGCCCCTCCCTAATTCCCGAAAAGTCTACCTGCCTGGTTCCCGCACCGATATCCGTGTTCCCATGCGGGAAATCAGTCAGTCCGATACGTCCGCCAGCATGGGCGCGGAAAAAAACCCGCCAATTTATGTATACGACACATCCGGACCCTATACCGACCCGGAGATAGAAATCGATATCCAGTCTGGCCTGGCGCCTGTACGCGAAAAATGGATAGACGAACGGGCGGACACGGAAATCCTTGCCGGCCCTGCTTCAGCATATGGCCGGCAACGACTGGCCGACGCGAAGCTTGCGGAAATGCGCTTCGATCTGAAGCGGCACCCCCGTCGTGGCAGGGAGGGGGCAAACGTGACGCAAATGCATTATGCCCGCCGCGGCATCATCACGCCAGAAATGGAATATATCGCCATACGCGAAAACCAGCGTTGCGAGCACTTCAGCGCGGAACAGCGGGAATTACTGACCAGACAGCACCCGGGCCGTGATTTTGGGGCTACTCTGCCTCAACATATCACGGCGGAATTCGTGCGCGACGAAGTGGCCCGGGGACGGGCCATCATTCCAGCCAACATCAACCATCCCGAATCTGAGCCGATGATCATCGGGCGCAATTTTCTGGTAAAGATCAATGCGAACATTGGTAATTCAGCGCTCGGTTCGAGCATACAGGAAGAAGTAGAAAAGATGACCTGGGCTATCCGCTGGGGTGGCGATACGGTGATGGACCTTTCCACTGGCAAAAATATCCATGAAACCCGTGAATGGATCATCCGCAACAGTCCCGTCCCTATCGGTACAGTACCGATATACCAGGCATTGGAGAAGGTCAACGGAAAGGCGGAAGACCTGACCTGGGAAATTTTTCGCGATACGCTCATCGAACAAGCTGAACAGGGGGTCGACTATTTCACCATACATGCCGGCGTTCGGCTTGCCTATGTGCCGATGACGGCAAAACGGTTGACTGGAATTGTTTCGCGCGGAGGCTCGATCATGGCAAAGTGGTGTCTTGCGCACCACGAAGAGAGCTTCCTCTATACCCGCTTCGAGGAGATTTGCGAAATCATGAAGGCTTACGACGTGAGCTTTTCGCTGGGCGACGGTCTGCGTCCCGGTTCCATCCACGACGCTAATGATGAAGCTCAGTTCGCAGAATTGGAAACGCTCGGCGAACTGACCCGGATCGCATGGAAGCACGACGTGCAGGTAA
Source organism: Nitrosospira sp. (assembly GCA_013821425.1). Taxonomy (GTDB): domain Bacteria; phylum Pseudomonadota; class Gammaproteobacteria; order Burkholderiales; family Nitrosomonadaceae; genus Nitrosospira. The sequence continues at coordinate 77,186 of JACDGV010000005.1, forward strand.
TGATCGAAGGACCTGGGCATGTCCCCATGCATCTGATTAAGGAAAACATGGATATGCAATTGAAGTACTGCGCCGAGGCTCCCTTCTACACGTTAGGTCCGTTAACCACGGACATTGCGCCTGGCTATGACCACATCACGTCCGCTATTGGCGCCGCCATGATCGGCTGGTACGGCACGGCGATGCTCTGCTATGTAACACCCAAGGAACACCTTGGCCTGCCGGACAAGGACGATGTGAAGGACGGCATTATCACTTATAAAATCGCCGCTCACGCAGCGGACCTGGCCAAGGGGCATCCGGGGGCACAAACCCGTGATAATGCGCTTTCCAAGGCCCGGTTTGAGTTTCGTTGGGAGGATCAGTTTAATCTTGGCCTGGACCCCGACAAGGCAAAACAATTCCATGACGCAACCTTGCCGCAGGAAGGTGCCAAGCTTGCACATTTCTGCTCCATGTGCGGTCCCCATTTTTGCTCGATGAAAATAACCCAGGATGTGCGCGATTTTGCCGCCAGTCAGGGCGTGAGTGAAAAGGATGCCGTGAAAAAGGGGATGGAAGGCAAAGCTATGGAATTCGCGGCAAAAGGGGGAGAAATTTATAGCAAGCTGTAATGACCCCGCACTCGTCCCGCTTGCCATCGTTCGGAAGCCGGAGATTTCGCTTTCTCCGGTCCCGGACGCGACGAATTGCAAGGTTGCAGCCGAGGGGGAAGTGAAGCAGCAACGCAATCTCCCCATGAAGCACCGCACTCGGAGGCCAAAAAGGCAATCTCATGTGCGATAATGGTCGATTGCTTCCCTCCCGGTTAATCACAGCCGTTTACATCCGAACTGGATACGCTATTGCCTCGTAACACCCTTCCCGAATCATGTTTGTCCGAGCCTGTCCGGAATCATATGCTGTTGCCCGGATAGCCGCGCATGGACTGGCTCCTGCTCTTCAAAGCTCTTATCCTAGGCATTGTCGAAGGCCTGACCGAATTTCTTCCGATTTCATCCACAGGTCATCTTATCCTTGCAGGCGATTTGCTTGACTTCAACGACGAAAAAGGCAAGGTATTCACGATTGTGATCCAGCTAGGCGCAATCCTGGCCGTGTGCTGGGAGTATCGCGTCAAGCTCGGAAGCGTAATTGCGGATATTGGCTCTCGGCAGGACGCAAACCGTTTTGTATTGAACCTTTTCATCGCTTTTATGCCTGCGGCCATTTTAGGCTTGTTATTCATCAAGACCATCAAGCACTATCTGTTTCATCCGGTGCCGGTGGCGATCGCATTAATAGTTGGAGGAGTATTGATCCTGTGGGCAGAGCGCAGGAAACACGTGGTGGATGTCGAACGGGTCGAAGACATGGACTGGAGGCATGCCCTCAAGGTGGGATTAATGCAATGCCTGGCGCTGATACCCGGTACCTCGCGCTCCGGCGCCACCATCATCGGTGGGCTTTTTTTCGGCTTATCCCGCAAGGCTGCCACCGAGTTTTCGTTCTTCCTGGCCATCCCCATAATGTTCGCAGCTACCTTCTATGAGCTTTACCAGAATCGCGACATTCTCCAGTTCGATGATGGCGGCGTATTCCTGATCGGTTTCGTTGCTTCGTTCATCAGCGCGCTGGTCGCCGTGCGCGGGCTGTTGCGTTTTATCAGCAATCACGACTTCACCGTTTTTGCGTGGTACCGGATCGCTTTTGGCATCGTCGTGCTGGTCACGGCTTATTCGGGCGTGGTCGAATGGTCAGCCCCGTAGATCGGATGCCAACCGCGCGTCGCAGCCGATACCCGGCGTTGCTGAAGAAAGCCCTGAAGATGCTTGATCAATTCTGCACCCATGGCAGACCGGCTGCTTTCCAGCCACCTTTTGCGCCGCGGTGGCTGCTCGAGTCCTTATCACCCTCGAAGCCCTCGAGAACGTTATAGCAACTCTTGTAACCCAGTTCGGTAGCGGTAGCGGCTGCCTGGTGCGAGCGGCCCCCACTGCGGCAGATGAACATCGTTAGCGATTCCTTATCCACCTGGCTCGAAAGATAGGTAAGAAAATCCGGGTTATGCCGCATGCCCGGATAGGACTGCCACTCTATTTCAACTGCTCCCGGAATCCTGCCTACCCAATCCCATTCAGCTCTGGAGCGCACATCTACCAGTTTCGCGCCGGGTGCTTCCTGCAGCAGAGCAAGGGCTTCGGCAGGCAGGAGCGCACCTGCGTATGGCAAGTTCATTTCCTCGGCGCGCTGTTGCCCCCTTTCAAGAATTGCGGTAATAGTTTCCATATCGCCTTCCGCCGTGTCATATAAAAATGCAATGGTATTCCATTTTTCGGGCCTTGACTAAACCGTTAGGGAAGCCTGCATCCACAGGCTCTATCAAATAATCGGCAACATCCTGTGTTTGCCCCGACTTGTTGAAGAACTGGTAGCGCTCCTGCTGATATAATCCCTACCGTTGTGATCGGGTCTTTTCGTATTAACTGCAATTCTGGTTTGGGGAAAAAAATGGCGGTTGGCGATGTTCTGACGATGATTCAGGACAACGAAGTGAAATTCGTTGATCTTCGATTTACTGATACCCGCGGCAAAGAACAGCACGTAACCCTGCCCGCTCACGCCGTCGATCCCGACAAGCTCGAGGACGGCCATGCGTTCGATGGTTCCTCCATTGCCGGCTGGAAAGGGATTCACGCATCTGACATGCTGCTGATGCCCGATCCTGACACCGCCAGAATGGATCCCTTCATGGACGAGGCTACACTTTTTATGACTTGCGACGTGGTGGAGCCTTCCGATGGCAAAGGCTATAACCGCGATCCACGCTCTCTGGCAAAACGCGGCGAGGCTTATCTCAAGTCGACTGGCATTGGCGATACCGCGTACTTTGGGCCGGAGCCTGAATTCTTCATTTTTGACTCGGTCACCTGGCACGCGGACATGTCCGGTTGTTCGGTAAAAATCGAATCGGAAGAAGCCGCCTGGAGCTCCGCGGAAAAGTACGAAGGCGGTAATATCGGCCACCGTCCCGCCATAAAGGGAGGTTATTTTCCTGTTCCCCCCATTGATTCCCTGCACGATATCCGCTCCGCCATGTGTCTTGCACTGGAAGAAATGGGCATTGAAGTCGAGGTACACCACCACGAAGTCGCAACTGCCGGGCAGTGTGAAATCGGCACCAAGTACAGTAGTCTGGTGAAGCGAGCCGACTGGACCCAGGCATTCAAATACGTGGTGCACAACATCGCCCACTCCTATGGGAAGACAGCCACCTTCATGCCAAAACCGATTGTGGGGGACAACGGTTCCGGCATGCATGTGCATCAATCCATCTGGAAAGGCGGCCAGAATCTGTTTTCCGGCAACGGTTATGCGGGGCTTTCGGAAATGGCTCTGTTTTACGTGGGCGGAATTATCAAGCACGCCAAGGCTCTGAATGCCATTACTAATCCCGGTACCAATTCCTACAAGCGCCTGGTTCCGGGCTTCGAAGCGCCCATCAATCTTGCTTACTCGGTCAGCAACCGTTCGGCGGCAGTACGGATACCGTATGCTAACAGTCCCAAAGGACGCCGTATCGAAGTCCGCTTTCCTGATCCCACAGCCAATCCTTATCTCGCATTCACCGCCTTGATGATGGCCGGGCTTGATGGCATTCAGAACAAGATTCATCCTGGAGACCCGATGGACAAGAATCTTTATGACCTTCCGCCCGAAGAGGCTGCCAGGATTCCCAACCCTTGCGTCTCGCTGGACGAGGCGCTGGATAGCCTGGACAAGGACCGCAATTTTCTTACCAGGGGCGGGGTATTTTCAAATGATATGATTGATGCCTACATCGAACTCAAGATGGAGGAAGTCACCCGCTTTCGCATGACTACCCATCCGGTCGAGTTCGACATGTACTACAGTCTCTGACCTTTCTGTTCGTATCCTGCTCGGTTCTGGTTCGCGCAGGACATAAAAGGGCTTATACCTGATGAACCCTCTTGTTGCCATGTTGCTCACCGCGCCCTTCTTGCTCATGCTTACGGGGTGCGGTGAAAAATCTCCGGAAAGTGCCGATAAGTCGGAAATACAGACCCGGCTCCCGGATGAGTTCACTTCTGAAAAGCAAATCCCATCGCTTCTGGAAGACACGCTGACGCCCGACGAAAAATCGGAGTTGTTACAGCAAATCATGCCATCCGAGCCTGGAAACGAGTTAACCCCGGAAGAAAAATTCCTGAACCTGAGGAAAGATGCGGAGGCCGGAGATCCCAAGGCACAAAATGGGCTCGGGGTGATGTATTACACAGGGGAAGCCGTATCAAAGGGTGCGTCAGGCAAAATACTTGACAACGATCCCGCTACCGCCGCAGCCTGGTTTCATCGGTCTGCTGCGCAGGGGTATGCCGACGCGCAATTCAACCTGGGACTGATGTACGCAAATGGTGAAGGTGTTCCCCAAGACCCGGTGAAAGCGGTAGAGTTATTTCAAAAAGCGGCTGAACAAGGTAATGTCGATGCGCAAAATAATCTCGGCGTAATGTACTACGCCGGGGAGGGCGTACCGAAAGACGACGCAAAAGCCAGGGAATGGTTCAGGAAAGCAGCTGCACAGGGCAACGCCGATGCGCAGGCCAATCTTGACGCGATGAAATAACAAGCGGCGCTCACGTCAGGTTAAGCATACCGCGATTTACGCACCAGGATTTCGGGCGAATATGAAGACGAAAACCTTGACGCGAAGCCCGCGCCGCGCCGCGCCACCCGATTAACCTAGATTCGCGGTAAACGCATGGACCCCTCTATCGAGATTATTGGTGCAATACTATTTGCCGTCGCGCTAATCCACACTTTCTCGACCAAATTTTTTGCTCAGCTCGCCCACCTTCAGCCCAGGCACGCGGGTTTGTGGCACCTGCTTGGGGAGGTGGAGGTCGTGTTCGGCTTCTGGGCCTTCATTCTCATTGCCACCCTTTTCGTATTGTCGGGCAAGGACGCCGCGTTAGGCTATCTCGACGATCGCGATTTCACCGAGCCGATGTTCGTTTTTGTCATCATGGTGATAGCGGGCAGCCGGCCCATCCTGCAGGCGGTGCTCGCCCTGGTGGGCGCCGCAGCCCGCCTCATGCCCTTTCCGAAGACACTGGCGGTCTACTTTCTATGTCTGTCCGCCGTTCCGATACTGGGTTCGTTCATTACTGAACCGGCCGCGATGACGCTCGCCGCCATGCTCCTGCGGGACGCATACTTTTCCAACCACCTCAGCACTCGGCTGCAATATGCAACGCTCGGCGTGTTGTTCGTCAACATCTCCATCGGCGGCACTTTCACGAATTTCGCAGCACCGCCAGTGCTCATGGTAGCGGCAAAATGGGAGTGGGATACCGCTTTCATGATTGTAAATTTTGGCTGGAAAGCCGCTATAGCCGTGCTGATCAATGCAACAACCATCACCTGGCTCTTCCGCCGGGAACTTATGGCCCAGGTACGGATTGAGACAAGCCGCGCTTCGGCACAAACCGTGCCGCCAGCGGTAACGACCGTACACTTGCTGTTCCTGCTCGGGGTCGTCGTCTTTTCCCACTATCCGGTGGTATTCATGGGGCTGTTTCTCTTTTTCCTGGGCTTCACCGAGGCATATCAGCGCCATCAGGACCGGCTTATCCTGCGCGAAGGGCTGCTGGTCGCTTTCTTTCTGGCTGGTTTAGTCACTCTGGGGGCAATGCAGAAATGGTGGCTCCAGCCGGCGCTTTCAGGTGTGGACGACACGGTGCTTTTTTTCCTCGCTGTCGCGCTCACGGCTATCACCGATAACGCGGCCTTGACCTACCTCGGATCGCTCGTAGAAGGGCTTACGCTGGAATCGAAGTACGCCCTGGTTGCCGGGGCGGTTACGGGTGGTGGATTGACTGTCATCGCCAATGCACCGAATCCGGCCGGATTCTCGATCCTCAAAGGCAATTTCCGAGATGGCACTATCAGCCCGCTCGGGCTGCTGGTGGCTGCCCTGGCGCCCACCTGCGTGGCCATCTTTGCCTTTCAGGCACTGTGATATTGACTGATCCGGGGATGGACGGAAACGAACCGCGTCCTCTCTCTCCTGCCCCTACCCGAGGAAAACTATAGTGGTCTGCGGATAGGATGAGCAAGCGGAAGGCGAAAACGGCCTTCATGCCCGCACTATTTCCAGCAGGGTTTTCTTCTACGCGCTAGCCGCGAACCTTGCGAGCAAAACCGATCTCCATCCACTTCTTGATCCGGTTTGCGTCGCCTATGCGCGTATTCTTTCCGGCGGAATCAAGCAATATGATAATAATCGGTTTATCGGATATTTTTGCCTGCATGACCAGACAGCGGCCGGCTTCGCTAAGAAAGCCCGTTTTTGATATGCCGATCTCCCAACCGCTGCTACGCACCAGATTGTTGGAGTTGACGAACTGGACGCTGCGATCCTTACCCAAAAAGGCTACCGCGTGCGCGGCGGTGGTTGAAAACTCCCGGATAATATCGTAATCGTTAGCGGCACTAACCATTTTTGCCAGATCACGTGTCGTGGAAACGTTGGTTCTGTTCAACCCGGTGGAATCCACGAAATAACTATTGCCCATGCCAAGCTCGAATGCCTTGCGATTCATCGCTTCGACGAACGCATCAATACCGCCGGGGTAGGCACGTCCCAAGGCAGCAGCCGCGCGATTTTCAGAAGACATCAGCGCCAGCCGCAGCATTTCCTGACGAGTGAGGCTTGTTCCCACGCGCAAGCGCGAACGGGTGTTCTTGAGAACGTCAACGTCGGCCTTTTCTATGAAGATTTCCTCATCGAGCGGCAATAATGCATCGAGCACAACAATTGCCGTCATGAGCTTCGTAATGGAAGCGATCGGCATTATTTTATCCGCGTTCTTGCTGAAGAGGATTTGCCCTGACTGTGCATCCATGATCAGCGCGGCCTGTGATCTGAGATTTAATCCGCCTGGCTGAGCAAAAACGCTGCCCGTAAACGCGAAAATGATAAAAACCGTCAGGATAAGTTTTTTCACTTATTATTATCTCTAGGATCTCCTCCCCGCGGATCGGGAAGCTCGACGGATAAATTACCAAAAAAAAACAGATAGGGAAAGCTTTATATGAATTAAGGAAGCCGTGAACAAGTCCAGGGCTTCCTTAACGCGCGCGGGTACGGGCCGGGAAATCGCGGAGGAATATGCGGATGAGCTCTGCACCGGGGGGTAGACGCAATTTTACGGGTAAGTCGGGAAGCGGCGACAGCGCAAAAAAGCGACCGTCTCCTTGCCGCAGCTTCATTTTTAACTGCTCAGCGACAAGCGATGCCCTTCGATAAGCGCCCGCGACGCGCCTTCAAGCGGCAGGGGCCGCGAGAAATAGTAGCCTTGCATTTCGTCGCAACCATGTTCTATCAGAAAATCCAGTTGCGCCCTGGTTTCGACTCCCTCGGCTATCACCTCCAAACCCAGGCTATGTGCAAGCTGGATCATCGCCACGGCAATGGTTGCGTCGTCCGGGTCAGTGGTTACATCGCGGATGAACGTACGGTCGATTTTAAGGATATCAAGCGGAAATCGCTTGAGGTACGCAAGACTCGAATAACCGGTGCCAAAGTCATCCATTGATATTTTCCCCCCGAAAGCTTTCAGGTTCTGGAGCGAATTCGCAGCGGTCTCGGCATCCTTCATCAATACCGATTCCGTCAGCTCAAATTCCAGCAAACCGGGATTGATCCCGGTTGTCATAAGCGTTTTTCCAATAACCGTATCAAGACCCTGCTGCTGGAACTGTCGTGCCGAGAGGTTGACCGAAACCGGGTGCAGGATCATGCCTTGACCCTGCCATTTCATTATCTGCTCACAAACCGTAGACACCACCCATTCACCTACTGACACAATCAGACCCGTATCCTCGAGGACGGAAATAAATTGCAGCGGCGGCACAAGTCCATGAATGGGATGCTGCCATCGCAACAGTGCCTCGAAACCCGTAATCTCGCCGCTCACCAGGCTCACCTTCGGCTGATAATGAAGCACGAATTCGTGCCTTGCCAACGCGCCGCGCAGCTGCGTTTCCATCCTCAACCGGGCCACCGCGCGCTCGTTCATCTGGGGCAAGTAGTACCGGTACGTCGAGGGGCCATGTTCCTTGGCCTGGAACATCGCGGTGTCGGCGCTCCTGAGCAGGCCGTCTGCGTCGGTTCCATCTCCCGGATAGTTGCTGATACCAAGACTCGCGGAAATATAAACTTCCTGCCCTTCCAGCTCGAACAATAACGAGAGAGCGGAGATGACCTTCTCCGCAACCAGGGTTGCGTCCTCCGCCTGAGCCAGATCGGACAGGATAAATCCGAACTCGTCCCCGCCGAGGCGCGCCACCGTGTCGCACGAGCGGACGCACTGTTGCAAACGTTGCGCGACCTGAACCAGTAGTTTGTCTCCCATGCCATGGCCCATCGTGTCATTGACAATCTTAAAACGATCCAGATCAGCAAATACAACCGCCACCCGCGCGTGGTTGCGCTGGGCGTGCTCCATTGCCTGCCTGAGGCGGTCGAGGAACAGGTTTCGGTTGGGTAATTCCGTCAGGGGATCGAACTGTGCCAGATAGGTGAGGCGTTCCTCTGTTCTTTTGCGGTCGATAGCCGTCCCAAGAATATTAGCGAGACTCTGCAAGAAATTTATACTGCCGGACGTGAAACAATGTTCGTCGCGCGAATAGGCTCCAAGTATGCCGTATGGGCCGTCGGCCCCGGAGATAAGTACGCCGGCGCAACTACGTATATCGTGAACCTTTAAAATTTTAGACGACCTGAAACGGGCTTCGGAGCGAAAATCATGCACGATTACGGGCTGATGACTTGCAAGAATAAACCGGTTCTGGCTGTTCTCGTACGTGAACGAGATGTGCCGCCCTATCCACCCTTCCTGCCAGCCCGAACCTGCCTTGAGGACAAAAGACCGCATTTCCGCTGCAAGCTGGAGTACTTTCGAAAAAGTAACGCGCAGCCCTTCCGACACGATTTCAGCTGCCCGCTGCCACAGCTCGTCAATGTTGGGACAGGCGAGTGCCTGCTGTCCGAACAGCGCAATGAGGCTCTGCTGCATCGCATGCTGCTGGATTGCCATTTCGATGTGCTTGCGGTCCGTGATATCAATGGCTGCGCCCACGATGATCAATTGGTTTTTATTGCCTCGTTTCGAAGTTTTCGCGATGGAGACGTAACCGATGGTTTCATGGACGCGCAAGATGCGAAAGTCAAGGTAACTGCGCGCACGCGCCGTGCTGGTTTTCCCGAACTCCAATTCCAGCTCCGGCAGGTCGTCGGGATGGATATACGATTTCCACAATTCCCAGGTAATCGGGGTGTCACGTGGGATGCCATGAATGTCATACATGCGACCATCCCAGATTACTTCCCCCGTTGCCGTATTCCGCTCCCAGATCCCTATGGAGGCGGCTTCAGTGGCAAGAGAAAGCCGGGTTCTTTCCTCCAGCAAAACCCGTTCCCGTCGGGTGGATTCGGCCCGAAGCCAGACGTTTTCTATAACCGTCGGCAATCGTTGAAGATACCCGGGACTTTTCACCACATAATCCGCCGCTCCCAGTTTCAGAGACTGCCGTGCAACTTCTCCGTCACCCTGCCCCGCGATCAGAATGATGGGCAGATCAAGTCCGCGTACCTGACAAATCTCCTTCAGAATATCCGGGGCAGAAGCGCCAGGTAAACGATAATCAAGCAGGAGAACATCGATGGGGGGTTTTTGATCAGGCATCGAAAAGCGATCAAACACCTGTTCCGCGGTTTGAAGGGATTCAATGCGGAGATGGGGCGAGATCGAAGTCAGTTCCCGCTTGCCCAAGTCGATATCGTGAGGGTTGGATTCGACGTAAAGAATTCTGAGTCTAGCGGCGCGGGGATACGTTTCCGTGTGGAACTTATCCAGGGCCGCGCGCAGCACAAGCGCTAACGTCTCAAGGAAACATCCGCGTTTTATAACGTAATCGTCTGCACCCGCGCGGAGCAGCGCCAGTAATAATTCTTCGCTGCCCAAGCCGGTGAGCACCACGACCGGAAGGGGCAAATTCTGGGCGCGAACTTGGGAAAGAAGGGTTTTGCCGCTCCCATCCGGAAGATCGAGATCGGTGAGGACCAGATCGTAGCGAGGCGGAGTATCGGCGGCAGCCATCGGGGCGGCCGTGGTGCATGCCGCTGTTTCCAGGCTGCTCCCATGGATTTGACGGAACCGCTCCAGTTTGGCCAGCGCCTCGGTTAACGTACAGGCAACGTCGAGTTGGATATCCGGGGCCCGGTTTCGGAGCTCCAGTCGTACCAGATCGGCGTCTAGTACGTTATCCTCGAGGTAGAGTACGTTCATGTTGGAAACATCGGCTCAGTCCCCCGCCGGCGAAACGCGCTTTCCGGCATGGGCCGCCCAAAATAGGACGATGCAAAAGAGGACGGCCCGAATGCCAGGGCGGGGCGCACTCATTCAGGTACTCCTTCGCGCTTCGGAAAGCAGGGCATGTTGAGGACAGTCCAGTAAAGCTCGATTTGCCTGGCTACATCAATGAATTTTTCAAAGTCGACTGGTTTCACGATATAGGAATTCGCTCCGAGCGAATAGGCTTCATGTATATCATCGTCCTCAGCTGAAGAAGTCAGAATCACGACCGGCACAGTCCGGAAATGCGCATGCGCCTGAAGGATACGCAAGACTTCCAGGCCGCTGATCTTCGGCAGTTTCAAATCGAGCAGTATCACGGAAGGCAGGGGGTCTCCCTCTTTCCAGCCTGCGACGAGATCCAGTGCCTCCTGTCCGTCCCGCGCCACTTCCAGCGGGTTGGCGAGATTGTGCCGGATGAAAGCACGGCGGGTAAGGTCCACGTCCATCGGATTGTCTTCAATCAGCAAGATTGGCAAAGTAATGCCCATGGGTAACCCTAAGTAAGCTTCGAAGTTGTTTCTGAAGTCGGGCCGGATAAGGGCAACTGCAGGTAAAAGACCGCTCCCATTCCCAGCTGGCTTTCCGCCCAGACCCGCCCTCCCATCCGCTCCATGGCCTTCTGCACCATGGCCAGCCCTATGCCGGTACCTGGGTAGTCTTCGACGCGATGGAGACGCTGGAATATCTCGAAAATCTTGTCGTAAAAGCGCATATCGAATCCAATGCCATTGTCCCTCACTGAAATCACACAGTCGCCATCCTTAGCGCGCGCGAGGATTTCGATAGCGGGCTCGGGGGCATAGCGCGAAAACTTGAGCGCGTTGTCGAGCAGATTGCGCAAGGCTATCGCCAGCCCATCCGGATCGGCACTGACGTGGAAGTCGTCGACCTTGACAGTTAGACGCACATTTTGAATGGCGTCCTGGAACTGGCCCAATAAACCGGATATGAAGGTGGGTAGCCTGACAACAGCGGAAGATGGTTTTCGCCGCTCCAGTTTTGAATAAGCGAGCAGGTCTTCAATCAGGCGTGTCATGTGTTTCGTAGCGGCACGCACGTTTCTCAAAAAACTGCGGCCTTCCTCGTCAAAGCGCTCATGATAGGTCTCCAATAATAGACGGCTATAGCCATCTATTCCGCGAAGTGGCGCCCTGAGGTCGTGCGACACCGAATAGCAGAAATTTTCCAGCTCTTTACTCTTTGCGAGTAGTTGGGCGGTGCGCTCATTGACTTTGTATTCAAGGTTTATCTTTGCATCCCGCAGTGCTTCTTCGGCCTGCTTGCGCTCGGTAATATCCTTGATGATAAGAAATGCCAGCCCCTTACCGTCATCGTAGTGAGAAATCGCCCCGGAGTAGCTGAAGATACGTGACCAATCCATATCCAGGCGCCTGACTCGCAGTTCCAGATCCTGCAGACGCTCACCCCTGAGAATGCGTGTCAACGCCCATTGCTCGACAGGCAGTGCCGCGCCCTCTACCGTCGATAGCTCATACATCTCCGCAAACTTATCGAGGTTACACAGCACTTCGTCGATATTCTCGATGTCATGCATCTTGAGCGCTGCCGGATTCCATTGCAGCAGGTTCCCGGAGAAGTCGGAAACCACGAGCCCGTCGCTCATATTCTCCATCACGACCTGAAGCTGCTTCTCCGTTTCGCGTCGAGCCTGCTCAGCCAGACGCTGATCGTTCACGTCCGTATTGGTACCGAACCACTGCACCACGCGGCCTTCCGAATCCCTTAAGGGTTCTGCCCGCGTCAGGAATATGCGGAACTCCCCGTCGCACCCCCGCAATGGAAACTCCATGTCGAACGCTTGCTCGGCCGCGACGGCATCGCTCCATTTTTGCCTTACTGCAGGCAGCAGATCCGGGTTGTGAAATTTCTGCCAGCTCCAGCCTTCCGCTTCGTCGGCAGTGGTGCCGGTGTAGTCGTACCAGCGCTGGTTGTACCAGGATCTGGACCCATCAGCCTTCGCGATCCACGCGAGTTGAGGAATGGTATTGACGATAGTCCGAAACCGCTCCTCGCTCTCCCGCAACGCCATCTCGGCGCGGCGGCGGATGGTAATATCGAGAACAATCGCCAGAAATACGGTGCGTTCTGGTTGGGCAAATAACTGCAAATGAACTTCGACCGGATAACGTGTGCCATTGGCACGCAAGTGCGTCGTTTCGGAAATAAGTAGTTTTTTCTCCCCGTGCAAGAGCGGATTAATCATTACCCGGAACGATTCCTCGTCGAACTCCGGCTGGAGGTCCAGTGGAGTCATCGTGCGCAGCATGGGCATGTCGTAGCCCAGATTGCCCCGCGCTCCACTATTCACGTACTCAAAATGCAGAGTCTCGGCATCGAATAGGTAAATTTCATTCAGACTCTGCTCGAGAATGCTGGCAGCCCTGCCGTTTGTATTCACGATGTGTATAGTTCCCTCGGCGGGCTTATCCGCATAAACATTCCCCTCATTTCCGGCACAACCTTCAACCATGGAATCCATTAAAAAAACAGAGGGCTATTTGCCGCTTCCGTCCCCAAAAAAATAATGCGTATCACTGCTATCATTGCGGGTTTTGACGGGCGGAACCTCTCACGCGGCTGTGCATGACATCCTCAAAACGCCGGCGGTTCGATCAGGAATAACGAGGCTATGAGACCTCAAAATGAGCCATGTGCATAGCTGTAAGATCTTACAGGTTGGCACGCGGCAACCTGGCTTAGCGACTGAAGTAAAAGTTGAACAGCGGGGGACAGCACCCGCCAGTGGCGCTGCGATAAACGTTCCACGCGCGCGAGCGCAGGATGCCGCGGCCTTGGCAGGCTGGATGGAGGTGGAAGCCCATCCATGGCATAAACGTGACAGCCGGCGCTCAGCTCATCCTTCTGGAGAAGGCAGAATTTAGTAGTATCTTTACCAACAAGGGGCGAATACACCCCGTTCGGAGATGAATATGCAAGAACTACAAGCCACCTGGACCGCGCTAAAACTTGGCGGCTTCATCATCGTGCCGTTGTCTTTGCTCGCGGTGATTGCATTGGCCATCATGATCGAAAAGGCGTTTATTTATTGGCGATTTGCCCGCCTCTCGCATGACCTGTTGAACCTCGTCGAAACCTATGGTTTCGCATGGAACGACCTGGAAAAAATTCTTTCCGGACTGGACGAGCGCCATTATTACAAACGATTCTTCGAAGTGGTGATCAGCAACAGGCACCGGCCGTCCTGGTGGACGGAATCCCGGGCGGCCGACGAAGCCCAACTGATCGAGACTTCCCTTGCCCGCAGGCTATGGATGCTGGAAACCACCGTCACAGCCGCGCCCCTGCTCGGACTCGTCGGAACCGTCATCGGAATGATGCGCGCCTTCAAGATAATTGGCGGCGAGGGAATCGTCAATCCCACGGCGGTAACAGGGGGAGTGGCTGAAGCGCTCATTGCAACGGTGGTTGGCCTGATAATTGCCCTGATTGCCTTGTTCGGATTCAATTATTTCTCGCGTTTGCAATCGCAAACCATGGATGAAATGGAGCGGCTCGGCACGCGGCTGATCGATCACATCCGTCTCGACCATGAGGCCGAACATGAAACTGCGTAAATCCAGGCCTTCCCGCAAGGGGCGGATCGAGATCATCCCGATGATCGACGTTATGTTTTTCCTGCTTGCCACTTTCATGCTGTCTTCATTGTCGATGCAGAATCTCGATTCCCTGCAAGTCAATCTACCCCAGGGACAAGCCGAAAAACTCAGTGCTAAAACTCCCGTCACGTTGACGCTGACCAGTGACAGCCAAATCTTCATCAATCGCATCCCTGTTACATTGGAGACCCTGGCCGATACCCTCAAACCGTTATTGCAGGATTCCGAACAGAAGCTGGTCGTTTCCGCCGATAACGATGCGCCACAAGGCATAGTGGTACAGGCAATGCTGCGCGCGCGCTCTGCCGGCGCCCAGCACTTTCTGATTGCGATCAAACATCAATAATACCGTGAGCATGGCCGGATCCAGATCGAAGGAGATTCGATTCTGGTGGCCCTTGCCGCTGGCCTTCATCCTTTGGGTCATGATTATCTGGATGTTCGGGTTTTTTCTTACCTCCCCGGAGGTAGAGATTGCAGCCCCGCGTCCGGTCGAAGCGAGCTTCGTGGAATTGCCCGAGGAAAAACCGGCACAAAAAACGGTGCCGTCCCCAAGGAAGAGTCCAGAGATTCCCCCTCCACCGAAGCCCCAGCCTCGTCTGGGGGCCGAAAAAGCAAAACCGGCAAAACCCGTTCCCCAAAAAGGAGCCCCAAAGGATGAAACACCCTCGACAACCGCGCAAACACCTCCAGCGGTACCAGAGGACCTGACGGCATATATGAAGGAAACCCGCGAGCGCCGCCGCGCGGGAGGGATTTTTGAGAATGAACCGGAAGAACCAAAAAATATTGAACGCGAGCCTTCGGAAGAAGAGCTCAGAATGGCCAATGTGAAACGCAACCTGCGGGAACCCGGCGCGAGCGGCATATTCCAGATCACGCGAATGGGAACCCGCAGCGCCCAGTTCCTGTTTCGTGCCTGGAGGATGGATAGCAGCAACCCCCGGCATGAGGTGGTAGACGTTGCTGCCGGGCCGGATGTGGACATACAGCGTGCTGTTGCCCGGAAGATGATCGAGCTGATCCGCGAGTACCATCAAGGTGACTTTAACTGGGAATCATACCGCCTCGGGCGCATAGTCGTCCTCTCTGCTCGCTCGGAAGATAGCAAGGGGCTGGAGGACTTCTTGATACGTGAGTTTTTCTACGATCCCGGCGGGCTACTGCCCAGATAAGAATCTCGCGAATCTGCTGCTGAATCACGCTATCTTGGGTCCGACGACCTACGGGAGTCGCGGCATGGCCGTCCCTTCGCCTTTCAGGTATTTGTCCAGAAACTCCAGTATCCTGCGATTGGCCTCGATCTGGTTCTTCTTCTTCGTGAAGCTGTGACCCTCGTCGGAAAAGACGATATACTCCACCGGGACCTGATGTTTCTTGACGGCTTCCACGATCTCATCGCTCTCGGCCTTGACCACGCGGGGGTCGTTGGCGCCTTGAATGACCATCAGCGGTTTTCGTATTTCCTTGGCGTGAAAAAGCGGCGAGGTGGCGACAAGAATGTCAATGTCATTTACTGGATCCCCAATCTCATCGTAAATCGCCTTACGGACCGATTCCCAGTAGGGCGGTATGCTCTCCAGTGTTCGCAACCAGTTGCTGACACCGAAAATGTCTACGCCCACCTTGAATGCCTCGGGGCGAAACGCCAAAGCTGATAACGTCATATACCCGCCATAGCTCGCGCCCATGACGCCTATGCGCTCGTGATCGATATAACCGAGGCTGGCGAGATAGGTTTTGGCCTCTATGCAATCCCACAGCGGCTCGCGCCCGTGCTTACGGTTGGCGGCAGTAAAAAAGGTCTTGCCGTAGCCCGAACTGCCGCGGTTATTGATGCCCAGCACTGCATAACCATGGTTGACGAGATACTGGATCTGAGCGTTATAGCTTCGCATTGTTTGGCCGCCAGGACCGCCATGAACATAAACAATGGCGGGCACCTTGTTCTCCGACGACGCCTCATGCGGCTTGTAATAGATGGAAGGTATCACCATTCCGTCGAAGGATCTGAAGCGGACCACTTGTGCATCTATCAGATCCATTGGATCGATTTCGCTGCTCAGGCTGCGGGTGAGCTGCTGGAACTGCCCGGTGCCAAAATCGTGAACGAACAGGTTATCGGGAGAACGATCCCCGTTCACATAGAAGGCCATGCGGGCGCCGCTCTGCGAAAAGACCACGCCCCGGATTTCGCCTTCAGGCAAAGCGGGAAGTTGCACCGTCTTTTCACCGTCCCCTATGCCCTTGCTCGACACGATCTCCACCACCCTGATCACAATGCTGCCGTCCTCGTTTATCCCTGTCACGCGAAACCGCCCGTCCCGGGAGAAATAGGTGCTGATTACATCCCAGGGGGCGCTTTCATGATCCATGACGGCGCCCGACTTCAAGTCGTAGGTTCGCAGACGTTTGAACTCGCTGCCCTCGTTGGTGAGAAAAAACAGCTTTTGCGAAACCGGATCGAAAGTCTCCGCGCGGAAGCTAATAGAACCCTCGTGGGGAGTCAGATGTTTTACCTCTTGCGTGCGCAGATCCAGGAGATAAATATCGCTATCGGATGTGGTATGGGACCTGTTCAGGGCAATCCAGCGTTCGTCTCTGCTGAGCGGGCCAAGGTCGAACCCTTGCTCATTCCTATATAACAGGGACCGGGCGTATGTCTGCGCGTCGTAGCGGTATAAATCGAAGAACCTGGCGTCACGTTCGTTGCTGGAAACAAAAAAAGCGCTCCCGTCCGGACGCCAGCCTATGAACTGCGCCTTGAGCCGCTCGCCCGGGGTAAGGTCTTTTTCCGTTCCATCCCTCTCAAGTACGAAAAGATGCAAATTTTCATCGCCGCCCCGGTCCCTGGTAAAAAGCACCCGGTCATCATGCGGGAAAAAGCTGACCGCAAACGTACTCTCAACCGTCGATCGCGTCAGCGGCTCCGTGGCGCCGCCGTCAACTGGCAGCGTGTAGGCGTTGAAAATACCGGATTGATTGCTGCTGAAAAGAATTCGTTTCTCATCGGCGCTGAAGGACGCCCCCAATATCGAGGTCGTCGCCATGAACTGTTCTATCGAATAGCGCTTCATTCTAAAACGGGCAAGAGTAGGCAAGCCACATAATAACAATTTATTAATTATTAATCTGGGTATGACTGTATGTTGCCGCACAGTCGGAGCCCCAGGTCCCCGATATGCTTCATTTCGATTGCAGGATAGAGCGATACTGGCACAAGACCGAACTACGGATATACCCGCGGCTGTGTGGAGCAACATGCAAGCGACTGCCGGCCGCAAGTTGTGGAGATGCGCAAGGTGGAAGGCGGTATGACGTGGTGAACGACACGGGCTCAGCCAATCAAACGATATGGTCAAGAAATCCGGCTGTTCATGATAACCATGAGCGTGACCATAGCAAGAGCCGGACATGAAAGAGAACCTGATGATTGATCACCATGGATGAGCATTATTTACGAGGAGAAACAGCTATGGGCACCACCTGGATTTTAATCGCGGACAGTAGCCGAGCGCGGATTTTCGAGAAGAAGGGTCGCGAAAAGAACCTGCAGGAAATCGAGGACTTCGTGAATCCTGCAGGCCGGGCGGCCAGCAATGAACTCCGTACGGATGAGCGTGGCCGGTTTTACGGAAGAGGTGAGCAATACCACGGACACACCGCTGACCCAAGCGTATTTCCAGTCGAGCATGAGAATGAAATGTTTTCACATACAGTGACGAAATACCTCGACGACGCGCGTAAAACCCAGCGGTATGAGCATCTGTATCTGATTGCAGCCCCGAAATTTCTGGGGCTGATACGCGGCAACCTTGGCGAGGAGGTAAAAAAAATGGTCGAAGGGGAACTTCATAAAGATATTTCAACTTTAAAAAGCCGGGAAATCGAGGCATACGTTAACGAGGAGATCGATTTTCTTTAACGGTAGTGCTATTACGCTTCCGGGCCTCCATTACGCCTGTTTGGTGGAAACAAAATCTGTGTGCTCTGATTGCCCGCCATGGCGTACACGTGTCAGGACTTCGGGCGGGAAATCTTCTGTCAAACGTGAAGATGGGAGAGGACCATGACAAGCAACACCTCCGATAAAGCCAGGCCAGCGAACAAAGATAACGTGGAAGAGAGCCTCCATAAAATATTCGGGCTTTCCCACCTGAGGCCGGGCCAGAAGGAGGTAATTCAGAGCGTGCTGGAAGGACGGGACACGCTTGCGGTCATGCCGACCGGCAGCGGTAAATCGCTCTGCTACCAGTTGCCTGCGCTGAACCTATCTGGAACTGCCATTGTGGTGTCCCCCTTGATTTCGCTAATGAAGGACCAGGCGGAAAAGCTCGGGCAGGTAGGGCTCGAGGCTGCACAGGTCAACAGTATGTTAAACCCCCGGGAGGAATCGGAAACCTTGCGGAAAATCCGCGGGGCGCATAGCGATGTGGTGTTTGTTACGCCGGAACGCCTCTCAAATCCGGATTTCATCGCCAATCTGCGGCACATCGCGATAAGTCTGTTCGTGGTGGATGAAGCTCATTGCATCTCGCAGTGGGGGCCATGACTTTCGCCCGGCCTATCTCGAGTTGGGAAGTGCAATCAAGGCCCTCGGTAATCCCCCTGTCCTGGCGATGACCGCGACCGCCACGCAAGAGGTGATCGCGGATATTATGCGGCAACTCGGACGCTACCCGATGCACATCGTCAATACCGGTATCTATCGGCCAAATCTGCATTACAACGTGATGCATGCCACCAGCCCCGAAGAAAAATTGAGGAAGCTGCAAGCCCTGGTTCAGAAAAGCGAGGGAAGTGTGATTATTTATGCCGCCACGATAAAAGCGGTGGAAGAAATCGTGCCAGTGCTTCGCACGGTGGATCCCGGCGTGACGTTCTACCACGGGCGTCTGGCAAAAAAGGTGCGAAGCGAAAACCAGGAACAATTCATGACAGGCCGCAGCAGGATCATGGTGGCCACAAGTGCGTTTGGCATGGGCATCGATAAAGCGGATGTCCGCTTTGTCGTGCATTTCCAGATTCCGGGCAGCGTGGAGGCATACTACCAGGAATCCGGGCGCGCCGGACGGGACGGGGAAGCCGCCGCGTGCACTCTCCTTTACGATGTTCAGGATAAACGCATACAGCAATTTTTTCTGGCTCGTCATTATCCTGGCTATGAGGAACTGCACGAGGTTTATAAGCAAATACAACCCATTTTTATGGAACGCCCGGCGGTGGGGTTCAGGGAGTTGCACCAGGCGGTTAACCAGTTATCGGTTCCCCGGCTCCAGGTGATACTGAAGCTCCTGGAGGACGTTGGCGTAATTGGCCGGGATAAACAGCTGGGATACCGGCTGCGAAAAAAGAACGTCAAGTTTGAGAACCTGATGCAACTTTCCAAAACCCCGCGCAGAAAAAACGACTATGACCGCCATGCGTTGGAGCGGATGGAATTCTATGCCCAGAGCGGATTTTGCCGATGGAAGGTTCTGCTGGAGTATTTTCACGAGGAAGCGGAATGGGACCGGTGCGGGCACTGCGATAACTGCTTGAACCCACCTCAAGCAAAACTCAGGCCGAGGCCTGTCCGGCAAATGCCCGCTGGCGGCCGGAGTAAAAGCCCTGCGGTTAAAAAACCCTCGCCATGGCCCCTGTTTCCGGTGGGGTCGGCGGTTCAGGTTCCGAAAGTTGGAAAAGGCCGGGTTGTGAGCGCTACAGATGACATGATCACGATAGTTTTCCCCGATAGCCAAACGCGCACCTTCCTCAAAAGCTATGTCCGGCCAGCACGCGTCCCGCGCGAGGGCATGGAGAAGTGACCGGCGTCAGCTGAATTTTTGCGCATCCTATGCCCTATATTCTCGCCCTTGATGCCGGCACGACCAGCGTACGCGCCATCCTCTTCGATCATGACGGTCAGATTCGTGCCGTTGCACAGCAGGAAATACGGCAGGTCTTTCCGCAGCCGGGCTGGGTGGAACACAATCCCCGGGAGATTTGGCAGAGGCAAATGGCGGTAGCCATAGAAGCGCTGGAGTGCGCGCACATCCGACCGTGCGAGGTCGCTGGGCTCGGTATCGCGAACCAGCGCGAGACCGCCATCGTATGGGATCGCGAAAGCGGAAACCCCGTGTATAACGCCATCGTCTGGCAGGATCGCCGCACTGCCGGGATGTGTGACGAGCTAAGTGGCGCAGGCCATGATGGAACGATCCAGAAACTGACCGGGCTAATCCTCGACCCGTATTTTTCAGCGACAAAGATCGCCTGGATTCTGGATAATGTTGCTGGGGCACGCATGCAAGCGGAAGCGGGCAAGCTCATCTTTGGTACGGTGGATACCTGGCTCGTGTGGAATCTAACAGGAGGCAGGAAAGCGCACGTCACCGACCCCGGCAATGCGTCGCGGACAATGCTGTTCAACATTCATGCGGGCAAGTGGGACAAGGAGTTGCTTGACCTTTTCCGCATCCCCGAGAGCATGCTGCCAGAAGTGCGCTCCTCAAGTGAAGTGTATGGCGAAACTGGCGCGACACCCGGTCTGGGACGCATCGCCGTGGCGGGTATGGCGGGTGATCAGCAGGCCGCTCTTTTTGGACAAATGTGCGTTCAGCCAGGACTCGGCAAGAACACGTATGGCACCGGCTGTTTCCTTCTCCAGAATATCGGCACGGAACCCGTCGCCTCACAACAGCGGTTGCTCACGACAGTGGCGTGGAAGATCGGCGAGAAGCAGGAGTTCGCACTGGAAGGCAGCATATTCGTCGCTGGGGCAGTTGTCCAGTGGTTGCGCGACGGATTGCAACTCGTGCGTAGCGCGCGGGAGGTGGATATTCTCGCAGCGTCAGTTCCCGATAGCGGTGGCGTGGTCCTCGTGCCCGCCTTCACCGGACTGGGCGCACCTCATTGGGACCCCTATGCGCGCGGGATAATGAGCGGCCTCACGCTTGACACCAGTCCCGCGCATATCGCTCGTGCGGCGCTTGAAGGCGTGGCCTTCCAGGTCGCTGATCTGATCGATGCAATGCGCGCCGACACCGGCAAGGAACTAAAGGAATTGCGCGTCGATGGTGGCGCGTCCCGCAGCGAGCCAATGATGCAATTCCAGGCCGATCTTCTCGGTGTGCCCGTCGTGCGCCCTGCCGTGATCGAGACGACCGCGCTGGGCGCCGCCTATCTCGCTGGCCTTGCTGTCGGGTTCTGGCCGGACACTGCCGCAATCGCCACGCATTGGCAAGTCGAGAAAGTCTTCGAACCCAGGATGACGCGCGCTCATGTGACCGAACTCCGCGGACGCTGGAACGAAGCTCTCAGCCGTGCGAAAAACTGGGGGCCGAAGGAGAAGGACGTACGAACATAGGAGCGCAACAAGTAGCCAGCCAACTCCAGACCGGTTGCCTGTTACCTCTTCTTTCGTTCCGATGGCCGGGGCAATTTCAAAGACAGAGAAGCGGCTGCCGAATATCCCCTTGCGGCCTGTTTTGTTCGGCCCAGGGTTGTCTTTCGGTACTGTTCTTGCGAAACCCAATCCTGTCGCTGCCGCAAGCCCCGTGGAAAGTGTGAGGTAGCGTACAGAAATTCCGGTTCGCAACCGTCATTATTTCTTTTCTATTGCCGAATGGGCTTGGAGCTAACGGAGTTAGCAGGGCCTTGAAGACAGGCAATGACATCAGGAGAAATTTTATGGAAAACATTATCGCAGGAAGGTTTCAAACCGAGGATGAAGCGAAGTCGGCCGCGGCATCACTGGCAGACCTGGCAGGCAAGGATGATTTATGCATTTTTTTTAACAATCAGCCCGGCGCCCATGATTCGGACCGGGATGCCGGAAGCACCGGTGATCGCGGTGGGGCCACAGGCGCGGCAACGGGAGCAGCTTCCGGAGGCGTGGTGGCAGGCACCATAGGAACGCTGGCTGGCGGGCCGGCCGTAGGCGCACTAGCAGCGGCGGTGGGCGGGTACACCGGCTCGCTGGCGGGTGCGGCTGGCGGTCTACCGGAGGGAGGTGAGGGGACCAACCAGAACCCACACCCCAGATCGGCCGGTATGATGCTTGCGATACGTGTTGGGAACGCCGATAACACCCAACGAATAGTCGAGCGACTAAGACAGCACGGCGCCGCCGACATCGAACGAGCAGAAGGCAAGTGGGAGAAAGGCAACTGGGTGGACTACGACCCGGTTACCCCACCGAAGCTCGTGTACTGATTCCCTGTTTTCCCGGTTTCCCACCGCGCGTTGCCGGCGATTTCACCGTTTCCAGCTGACGCGTCGTTCGCTGTGGAGTGTCGCATGACTTTCTCGAGCGATAGCGAAGGATCGGACGCGGCAAACGTCAACGCGCTGGCGGCACAGGCGGTAGCCGCCGGGCTGGTATACGTTTCAGATACGGAGCCTGGAATCCGGAGGCTGCGCCGGGGCCGCGGATTCCGCTACATTGATCCCGATAACAAAGTACTAACGGATGAGGCCGAACTTGAACGCATTGCACAGCTCGCGATACCTCCGGCTTATACCGACGTATGGATTTGCCCACTTGCGCGAGGTCACTTGCAGGCAACGGGGCTCGATTCACGCCAGCGCAAGCAGTATCGCTACCATGCTGACTGGCGCACGCTGCGTGATAGCATCAAGTTTGAGCGGATGGTGGAATTCGGAGAAGCGCTACCCGGGCTCCGGCAGCGTCTGCGGCGCGACCTGAGTCTGCGAGGACTGCCGCGGGAAAAGGTCGTTGCGGCCATAGTAAGCCTGCTCGATACGACGCGGGTGCGCATCGGCAATTCCTCCTACGCGCGTGACAATCATAGCTTCGGGCTTGCCACGCTACGCAAGCGTCATCTTGCCTCTGTCGGTGATCGGCATGTGCTGCTGAAGTTTCGGGGTAAAGGCGGTGTCGAACACGAGGTCAGGATAGATAACCGGCGTATCGTGAACATCATTCGTGATTGCCAGCAGATGCGAGGTCGGCATCTTTTTAAATATCTCGATGACAACGGCAAGCGGCATCCCATAGGTGCGGAACACGTAAATACTTACCTCCAGGAAACCATGGACGCCGTATTTACCGCGAAGGATTTCCGCACCTGGGGCGCTACGTTGCGAGCTTTTGAACTTATGCTCGATACGCCCTTGCCGCAATCTCCAAACAAGCGTGCCCTCAGAGCCTGTATTGTATCTGCGACGAGAAAAGTTGCTGAAGAGTTGCGCAATACTCCCGCGGTCTGCCGGAAGGCTTACATTAATCCTCTGGTGTTTTCCGCCTGGCAAAAGGGTACTCTCCGCCAATGCGCGAAAGAACAGGGCGAGGGCGTGCGCGAGGAGTTGGAGTGTATGGTTCTGGCTTTTCTTCGGCAAGAACAGCGGATACTTGAAGGTGCGTACGTGCGCTAGCAAACCGATTATTACAGTTCCTGCGTATAAAGTTATGATTGAACCGTTCTATTACATTTACATTCACCTCAATTTAAGGGGATAGATATGAAAGAAATTTCAAGGCACAAGTGGTATCGAACCATGGGGGCAATTGCCTTTGCTGCTTTATTCACCGCTGCTTGCGCAGGCCCGGAAAAGAAAGAGGTAGGGCCGCAGCTTGCGGTGGCGAGGACCGCCGTTGCGGACGCGGTTAGTGCCGGGGCGCCGGAATTCGCCCCAATGGAACTGAGAGACGCGCAGGAAAACCTGGACGCCGCGGGAAAGGCAGCGATGGCGAAGGACTACAAAAAAGCCAAATGGTTGGGAGAAAAAGCACAGATGAATGCCCAACTGGCAATCGCTAGAGCTCGGTCGGGTAAGGCGAAGCAAGCGGAGGAAGCGGTGAAGGAAAGCCATCGTGCGCTGCAGGACGAAATGAACCGCACCGCGGAGTAGCCATTTAGAGGAGATTTTGCCATGAAAAGAAATGAATTCTTACCCCTCGCGATCGTCGTCATTGCGATTTTGGCAGGCTGTAGCTCGACGCCGGACAGAAATGCTACTCTGGAAAACGCCCGCAGCAGCTACCGTGCTGCGCAGAGCAACCCGCAAGTGGTCAATCTTGCGCCAGTGGAGCTAAAGGAGGCCGGGGACGCGCTGGCACGGGCAAACGATGCCTGGAACCAGCGGAAAAATCTTGCCGAAGTGGAGCATCTGGCGTATCTGGCACAACGGCGCGTGGCGATCGCGCAGGAAACCGCCAAGGGCAAGGGGGCTGAAGCAGCCGTGTCTCACGCCCAAGCGGAACGCGACAGAATCCGGCTTGCGGCCAGGACAGAAGAAGTGGAAAAGACACAGCGCAGCGCTGAAGCGTCACAGCAGCAGGCGAGATACGCCGAGCAGCAGGCAAGGGCTGCGGAAATGCGTACCAGGCAACTAGAAGCGCAGCTAAATGAACTGAACGCAAAGCAGACCGACCGGGGCATGGTCGTTACACTCGGGGACGTATTGTTTGATACCAACGAGGCGCAGCTTAAATCAGGTGGCGTTCGCGCCGTGCAAAAAGTAGCTGACGCTCTCAAGCAGTACCCCCAGCGAACGATTATTATTGAGGGATTCACAGATAGCACCGGGAGCGACAGCTATAACCAGCAGCTTTCTGAACGCCGGGCCAACGCGGTCCGCGATGCCTTGGTAAGCATGGGCATTAGCGCAGACCGCATCAATGCTCGTGGCTTGGGAGAAAGCTTCCCTGTTGCGAGCAACGAAAGCAATGCAGGCCGGCAAATGAATCGCCGCGTGGAGATAACATTTTCGGACGAGAGCGGTAACGTCCGGCCGCGCTAACGATCCCGGCGCTGCATATGTCGCGCTTGAAATTGATTCCAGATATACTCCAAAAAGAGGCGCCAATCCAGCGCCTCTTTTTGCTCACTTAGGCAGGGGCTTTATTCGCAAGGCAGCGCAGGCATCGCGTTATCCGCCATTATCCGTTAGCGGTGCGCCCTATCTTGAACAAGTGTCGATTGCTTTACAATCTGAAGCGATAATCAGCGAACAGCGGCAATGGAAACGAGCAGCAAGGCTCCAAGAGATTTCTCCACCCTCCCCCCCGATCGCGTCCTGAACGCGCTTGAAAGCTTGGGGTTTCGCAGCGATGGCCGGCTGCTGGCGCTCAACAGCTACGAAAACAGGGTCTATCAAACCGGCATAGAGGAGGCCGACCCGCTGGTGGCAAAATTCTATCGCCCCCTACGCTGGACCGAAGCGGCCATACTCGAGGAACACGCCTTCGTGCAGGAACTGGCCGAGCGCGAAATTCCTGTCGTGCCCGCGTTGGTGGTGGATGGAGCGACGCTGCACAGTTTTGAGGGATTTCGCTTCGCTGTCTTTCCAAAACACGGTGGCCGCGCGCCGGAACTGGAAGATCACCACACCCTGGAATGGATGGGGCGCTTTCTTGGCCGCATCCATGCTATTGGCGCTCTCAAGTCGTTTCGCGAACGCCCCACGCTGGACATCACCAGCTTCGGGGAACAGCCGCGCGATTATCTGCTGGCGCATGACTTTATTCCGGCTGATCTTGACGCGGCCTACCGCAGCGCAGTAGATCAGGCTCTAGAGGGCGTGCGCCACTGCTTTGCGCGTGCGGGTGACGTGCGCGCATTGCGCCTGCATGGCGACTGTCACCCGGGCAATGTGTTATGGACGGACGAAGGCCCGCATTTCGTGGATTTTGACGACAGCCGCATGGGGCCGGCGGTGCAGGACTTGTGGATGCTATTATCGGGCGAGCGCACCGCCATGGTGCGGCAATTAACCGACGTTTTGGCCGGGTATGAGGATTTTTGTGATTTCGACGAACGCGAACTGCATCTGATAGAGGCGTTACGCACCCTGCGTCTTATCCATTATGCGGCATGGCTGGCGCAGCGCTGGGATGATCCCGCATTCAGGCAGGCGTTTCCCTGGTTCAATACCCAGCGCTATTGGCAGGACCGCGTCCTTGAGCTACGCGAACAAATCGCGCTTATGGATGAGTTGCCGCTATGGCAAGCATAAGGTGGCAGGCATAATTTGAACACACTCAACCGACCCCTTCGGGTTTCTATGGATACGAAAACGATGCCGTGCCCGTGCGGAGGCGCTGGGGCAGTGGTGAAGACGTCGCAAAGCTCGCGATATTACCCCTGCTAAGACAGCAGCAAGAAATACGCGGACTGCTGCGGCCGCTATCTGGCGAAGCCCCCCCGACCGCCGAAGTACTGATGCGTTCGCGCTATACAGCATATACGCTCGGCCGCGAGGATTACCTGCTGGCGACCTGGCATCCCCGCACGCGGCCGGCTTCGCTTGGACTGGCAAGCGAAGCCCAGCGCAAATGGCTGGGGCTGGACTTGAAGCGCCATCAACAGCCGGAACCGGATCACGCGGTGGTGGAATTCCTGGCACGCTACAAAGTCGGCGGTCGCGCGCATCGCTTGCATGAAACCAGCCGCTTCTTTCGCGAGGCCGGGCAGTGGTTCTATGTGGATGGCGATATTGGCTGAGACCGTAAGCCCATAACAGCAAAAACAGCGGATAATCTCTTAATGAAGATCGACCTGAAGGGGGTAAATGCCGGTCAGCCTGTCATGGATGTATGCGTAACGAACGATAGAGCTGCCGCGCCTGCTCTTCCTTGAGGGTATCGTTGATTTCCCTCATCACACTGCTCATATCGACGGCGTTCTCGATACGCTCGAAACGGCCCGTCAGCACCGTCTCCGGGCGAAGCTTGCTGCTTTGATAGAGCGACCACATCTCCATGCCATAATTGGTGACGAGCAGTGCAGGCGCAAAACGACCAAAGTAAGTGGCCAGGTTCTCGACATCCCGCAGCAGCATCTTGCAGGCTTGATTGTTAGCGGCGGCATCGATCGCCTGCGGCAGGTCGATGATGACAGGCCCAGTGCTATCGACGAGCACGTTGTATTCGGACAGATCGCCGTGCACAATTCCGGCGCAGAGCATGCGCACTACCTGCATGATCAATATACCGTGATATTCGCGGGCCAGCTCCGCGGTAAGCACCAGGTCGTTAAGCCGCGGCGCGGCATTCCCCTCGCAGTCCGTCACCAATTCCATTAGCAGCACGCCCTCATGGAAGTTATATGGCTTGGGGGCGCGCACGCCCGCTGCAGCAAGCCGGTACAAGGCATCCACCTCGGCACTCTGCCAGGCTTCTTCCTGCGCTTTGCGCCCATAGCTGGTGCCTTTTTCCATGGCACGGGCGCGGCGGCTGTTTTTTGTTTTCCTGCCTTCCGTGTAATCTGCGCTCTGGCGGAAACTGCGCTTGCTGGCCTCCTTATAAACCTTGGCGCAACAAACCTCGTCCCCGCAGCGCACCACGTAAACCGCGGCTTCCTTGCCGCTCATCAACTGCCGGATGACTTCGCTGACGAGACCATCCTGTACGAGCGGTTCAAGTCTCTTGGGAGTTTTCATAGGCGCCCTGTAGTTGCGCTGATACCCGCCATGCGGGTTTCGACGGGAATACGGGATGAGGAAGTGGAAGGGCAAAATCGGTAAGGAATGGCAATCGGAAGTAGATTTCTCGCCTTGTGGCCGCCCATGTATTTCGTAAAAGTGTTCAGGTGTCGATCCTCTCCATTAAAGTCTTCTCGGGGCACTTCTCTACCGCTCCTATTACGCTGCGGCAACTCTTCGTACTTCTATGACCCGCAAATGCTCGTACTGTTCACATTGACATCGTTAGTATCATTGACATGATCATGTCAATCCCTGGCTTCGCCCGCTTTCTCCTGACCCGATGTCGGCTGACAGGTAAATACCTCACCGTCAATTATAACTTGGTTCGATGATCTGCATCCGTTCGCAATCCTGTCTGTAGCACTCTCATTACCGATGAGAAATCCGATTAACGCAAATAAAGTTAAAAGGACTACTTGCTTCATTTCTATTGGTTTGTTTCTCACAGCTTCTCCTGGCTTTTAAGTAGCTGACCATAGATTTACCCCGTCCAACTTGCTAATCGCGGCTTGTCCAGCTCCCCGGATTAGCGAGACGGTCAGTAAGTCCTGATTTACAAATCATTGTTGAGCCAATTCGCCTAGTGGGTGAAATACCCGAGCGAGCTAATGCGGCGGTTTGAATTGTAATCCTTCCGCCATGCTTGTGTTGAAAACGAGCTGCCGGCACAGGGCGAGACGAGCCTTTCGTTTCATAGACTAAGCGAGTAGTCACACCGGCTTCTCAGAAATAGCAATCAGTTTTAAGAAACGGGATGGCTATACAAAAAGCTCCGGCGACTCAATAAAAATCTTCTGGCAACAGACCTTTATCCCTTGACAAAAGCATGGTCTTCACATATTATTCACATATGGTTCACAAATACTTAACAGTAGAGATTGGAAGTAGCGCAAGCTTTGCAATTAATCGAACAAGGAGAGGGAAGATGAAAGCCGAAAACATGAAACCGAAAAGCAGTAAGGATGAAAGCACCAAAAATGAAAGCAACAAAGACGATAATATGATTGCCTTGACTTTGCTCGGCGTGTTAGCGGGGTTGATGGGGTTGGCCTCGTAAGGGCAAGGATAACCAGGAAGCCGACATAACGATCTCCACTGCCCGCACCTCTGGCAGAAGGAAGGTGTACTACGGCTTGCCCAGACCAACCCGCTTCGGCGGGTTTTTTATTTCCCGTGACAAGTGTTTACAACTCCCCAAGATCATTCGTGTCAATGGCGGTACATCATATTTGGCGAAAAGATCATTCAGGGCAAGCCCAATATTTGCGGACGAACGTGGTGTGTGTGCGACTCGGAGGCAAAAATGCCTACGATCAATAAGTACGTCGACGTCGATACGTTCTGTGAGCTACACTCCTGCAACCATACCTGATCTGCATAACTTGAACTCCTGTCGCATCCCATGAATAAAGGACGCTCCGCATCCCGGCATTTGGCGGGCTAATTTCGCTTTTCCACTTTTGCTTTTATATAGGCACATTAACTCTGAGCAAGTTTTTCAGAGCGAGACAGCCCAAATATTACAAGCCTATCGTGCGCTTTCCTTAATAACTACTGCTTCCCCTTAATGCTATAAGGCTTGCCATATACTTTAGACATAAAACTGTTGACAAAGTATATATTTCTCGATAACCTTCTTCACTACACACTGCAGAGTAGTTGATCGGGCAGGGAGTGGGTCCATTTCTATAGCTAATAGTTTTAAGTTAATTAATTTAATTTAATTTAAATTAATACAATCAGGGTCTTCCCAATTACCGGAGCATCGACTGGGCTTAGGATGAAGTCACCTTATCCCCTTGAATTCCTGGTCAGACGATTCAGGCATTGGGGCTGCAATGGCTCAAAAACAGACTTTTATCTGAGAGTGACATAAAATTATGAACACACCAAAAGACTTTTCTGCAAACGAGGAGATTGGATCAACTCCGAATTTGATTAGGTCCGAAGAGTATTCGGGCACGCCCTTGGTATGGCTGTTCCTTTTCGCAACATTTGGTTTCATGTTGTATGAATCGTTGCAGTCCTCTCTTTCAACAGGGCGTATTTGGCCAGTGATTTTTATTTTGGTACTTTTTCTGTTACTTGTGGATTCCTGTCTTGAGATGAAGCAACGCAAGCATTAGGCTGCTTTCCTGGAGGCTAACGCGTTTTCGTCTGGGATTAGGAGTGTGATTGGGAAGCGCTATCTGCACCTGCCGGATGACCAGTTGGCTTCAGCGACTCGAGGGCTGGGGCGGTATTTTAAATTGGAACGGGATGTGGCATCTTAAGGAAAACAAAAACTGGTCCTTCCTGCCATATAACGGCCGAGCTTACATCCCGGTTGCACTCGTCCAGCGAAAGCAGAAACAGTTGATAACCTCTACTTCCCTCTTGACGAAGAGCCTGGTCAAAAAATGGATGCGGTGTAACTACGGCTTGAGACCGGTCACGATGCTGTAATAGCCAAAGGCTGGACGCACCTGGATCTCACAAAATCCCGCATCGCTCAACATGGCGGACAGCTCCGTGGAAGAATAGGACTTCCCCTCCGTCCATCCCATCATGAGCATGCTAAATGCGGCCGCAGCGAAAGGCCCGGATTTGTCCTCGTTATAGAGTATTCCATGGATGATGATGCGCCCCCCCCGCGGCAGACTATTGAAGCTCTTCGCGGTAAGAAAGCTGCATTTCTCGGGAGGCCAGTCATTATAAACGGTGGAATAAAAGTGAAGATCGGCTGCCGGCAGTTCATCACGCCACATGTCTCCTTCGTATGTCCTGATGCGATCTTGCACTCCATGCTGTGCAATGAACTCGTTGGCAATCTCGCACACCATAGGAAAATCGAAAACGATAGCTTGTAAATCGCTCCACTTTGATACGGCTCCAATCGAATGTGCGCCCGAACTTCCACCGATGTCGAGCATAATATGGTGAACGGAGAGATCCAGCACCTCCGGCCAGTGGAAGGCAGATGTGATGCTCATACTGTACATGCTGCGCGTAAATCTTCGTACGAGTTCGGTTTGCACCTCTTCGGGACGGTAAATACCTGTCCCGCCATAAACTTGGGGCTCATCTGTGCGAATTGCCTTTTCCAGGCTTTTAAACGAATGTACTTGATCGTTTTCGATCATCAGATCCCACATGTAGCCAAAATAGCTCTGGTTTTTCTTCAGCAGGTAGTGCTCGGCAGCTGCCGTCAACGAATAATGTCCCTCTTTTACCGATAAGAAACCCAGTGCTGTTGCCGTGGTCAGGATAGCCTCGGCCGGGCGCGCCTTGATGTTCAGCCTCTCGCAGATGACGGGTAGCGAAAGCTCGCCGTGTTCCAGCAGGGGAAAAACGCCGAGCTTGTGCGCAAGAAGGAGCGCGGGATAACCATAAATTCCGAGGACAACATCCCATAGTTTTCTGTCATCGGGTGCCTGCGGGTTCTGGGCTTCTGTAGAAACTTCATCTGTCATAAGTAATCCTCGTGCCGATCGGAATGCTGAAACTATTATCCGTCAACGACAATGTCGGGCGTAAAAAGATTTTTCGGCTCCAGTCGCAAGTCGCATTCTCAAAAAATTGCAAGCAGGCTTCCGTCAGAGTCGACCTGCTGTCGCGGAGTTACCGCTTTCAACCAGACGTTTTATATTTTCTACGGTGCGAACCGCACCGTCCTGAATCGCACTCCGGACCAACTGCTCGAAAGGCCGCATAAATACCTTGAGTTCAAGCAATTCAAAAGTAAAACTCAATTCAGTCACATCTCCCCTGCTTTGGGGTCCTAATTCGTAAAGGCAGCGATAAGGCTCAACAACACCCGCAAAGGCCAATCGCGTCGGCGGTTCATAAATCGCAATGCGGAATTTAGATTCCGAGCGTTGGCCATGGTCTACGCGCACCTGCCTTGCTACGGTTCCCAACTTTACGGGCCCATCAGTGAGACATTCAAGTTCCTGTACTTCCGGCGACCATCTCGGATAATTAAGAAATAAATCGTCGGCAATAAACTTGAAGACTTCAGCAGCGGATGACTTGACCAGGATGCTCTTCTTGCCGACCACTGGATCAGCGGGGCCCAGATTGAACATGGAGCCTAAATTGAACATATTATGTCGTCCCTGCGCTTCGCCTGAAGATTAGCAACAAGCAAGAGCGATTGATTGCCATGACTCGGTACGCGCTACAGGACTTCGAAGGAAATGACGATCATTGTCGCGTTTAGACATGTCCTCCGCAACACGTTTGGCTTATTTAATTTTCTCCATAGATCCGTCCTAATAAAGACGCAGTGCCTACTGGACCGAGGTACCAACGGAGAGCATAGGGGGAGAAGCAGTGACCGACCACCTGATGACAGCCGAGCAACTGGGCGAGGACCTGCCGCGCCAATGGTACTAAAGCCGTTTTTGCGCTATAAAGTACATGCAGGGGCAGCAGTCAACCTTGCCGGGCTCTACTTTAACTTTTAGATCAACCGGTTTTCAAGTTTGCTACTTTCGAATTGTCAAGAGCTTATCGAAGTCAGCTGAGCCTGCATTATTTTGCAATATCATAAGGAGACTGATATGAGTGATTACCAAGTTGGCGTAGTGGTAGGAAGCCTTCGCCGTGATTCCTTCAACCGCAGGCTGGCTGACGCCATAGTGAAACTGGGGCCGGCCGAATTCTCCTTCAGGCAACTGCAAATCGGGGATCTGCCGCTCTACAATCAGGATGATGACGACAACCCCGCAGAGCAGGTCAAGCGCCTGAAAGTCGAGATCGCGGAGTCCGATGGCATTCTGTTTGTCACCCCGGAATACAACCGGTCCATGCCCGGCGTCCTTAAGAATGCCCTTGATCATGCCTCCCGGCCATACGGCCAGAGCGCCTGGGCAGGCAAACCGGCGGGCGTCATCGGTGCTTCCATCGGCTCCATAGGAACGGCCGTAGCCCAGCAGCATCTGCGAAATTCGCTGGCCTACCTTGACATGCCGACGCTCGGGCAGCCTGAAGCTTTTATCCATGTAAAGGAGGGGTTGTTTGACGAAAGCGGAAATATTGGCAATGAAGATAGCAGGAAATTCCTCCAGAACTGGATGGACCGCTACGTTGCTTGGGTAAAAAAACACGTCGGCAAACGCGGAGATTTATAGATGGGCAGGGCTGCCTCTCTGTCCCCATTTCGCGAGAATGGGGCTGGATTTCTTACTGTCGCTCAAGCGAAGTCTCGGATTTCCCGGCCCGGAAACCCGATTCTCAGTCCAAAGACCGATCCAAGGCGATTCATCCTTTCTCCCTTCGCTTAACTATTGAAGAGCGCTCACGGCTGGCAGACGCAGCCGGGAACCAACCCATCGGGGCCTATATCCACAAATATACGGGCATCAAAACTCGGGAGGAGCGCGACAGGCTGGGCGATGATGAGAAAGACCTGCCCTCTATAGAGCAGGCCAAGGACGCGATCTTGGCACGCATGACCGGGATGCTCAGGCGCAAAATCCAGGAAATCGAAACCGGGTCAGCGCCTCCAGTCCGCTTCCTTCGCATTCCGCAGGAACCAGATCGTCCAGCGGCAGCGTGACGAACGCGCACAGCTTGAAAAGGATCACGCTATGCGCTGGGAGAAGGAGAGCCTGGCGCGCACGCAGCGCATGTCAACCGGTTTTCGGGATATATGGGACCGGTTGACGGGCAGATATTGCGAAATCCGACGGCAGAACGAATTCGAGACTCTGAAGGCCATGCAGCGCGACCGCGCGAAAAGGGATGCACTGATTTTTCGACATCTGGAAGAAAGGCAGTCCCTGCATCGCCAACGTGCACTGGTAAGGCAGGAACAGATGAGGCGGGTGAAACGTTGCATCGCGATATCGCTGATTACATGAAGATGGCCGGAAAAGAAGCGCCTGACCTGAAGTCACATTTCCATGAAGTAAATCGAGGGCAAAGTCGTTTGGCACGGACACGGAATCATGAGTCTATCTTCGAGCGCGAGATTTAGCGTTCCCGGTCTTTATCCTGATTTGGCTTTCTCTGCTTACGCGCTCTTTCAATCAGAGTCTCATCATCTCGTTCCGTGACGAGCAGCAAGCGATCACAGGCGTTATCCCTGATCTGCTGTACCAGGTCACGTGTCATCGCAGATGGCAGTAGTCCGTACGCCGAACCGACACTAGGCACAGAGCACAGGGCGAATATCCGGGCCAGGCCAGATGAAGCGATTAATTTCCGTGGTGATGACCCACGTGGGCTCGGTGTCAAGACCAAGGCGCGCCTTGGTCGCCTTGGGAATTTCCATCGCCCGCTCAGAATTTTTTGGCGGCGTATGGGTAATCGGCGAAATGTAGACTTCAGTTTCCTTGTATTCGTTCTGCCGAGTATGAACGATTACGCAGGGACGATCCTTGAATCCTTCTTCACGCCCCGCCCGCGCCTCACTCCACCACAAATAGGCATGACGTATGACAAGCCCGATCTCGGGTTTGAATACTGCCATGAAACGTTATTGCTCATACTCGTTGTCGAACCGCGACGCTGCCTTGGAAACCGGGCTCTTGCCGAATTCTTCGATGATCTCGGGTGCAAGCTGCGATACATGGAAGGCTTTTTGTTCGTAGCGTCGCAGGCGGGCATAGTCTTCGGCGGCGAGCAGTACCACGTCGTCGCGTCCATGGTTGGTGATGATGACTGGCTCACGATGTGCTATCGCCCGGTAACGCCCGAATTCGCGGGTAAATTCGCCTGAAGTAACTTTGGTCATGGAATCCTCCTACAAAGTCACGATATCACATATTATACGTATTATCCATTAAATAAGTGAATTACAATCACAGCAATTCAATAGGGTCCTCATCCATCGCAGGATATTACCTGCTCACCCATTTTTGGAACAAACCCTTAAAGCCGGAGAAAGCAAAAAAGAAATTGATCCGCTTGTCGGGCTTTCTTGCTGAGGAACATTCGCAGTAACGGAGTCTCCCGCATCCACACTCGGCGATTTAAAATGCAGTTATGTACCAACTTAGGGGAAGAGAAGATGCCGTGAAGGCAATTCAGACCCGCTTGGCAGAATTGCCTGAACGCAAAGGCCGGGATTGGCTGCTGAACAAGGGCGATTATAATCCCCGCCGCACACAAGCCAATGCGACCCTTGACGAATCCATTGTACACTGTACATGGCGATGAGGTGGATATCGTTATTCGGGAACAGGGGGTGGAACCATCCCGACTGGATAACATCCCCTTGGATGCACACGTTGCTAGGTTAACCACGTTAGTGACACTTCATTTCGAGCAAGACAAGTAATCGCCTTGCCTGTGCTCGTTGCGGGGAATTTGCGATACCACGGGCCGACGAGAAGGGCCGGATATTTATTTGAGGGAATATATGCAAAACCGGAATTTGAAGTTATGGACGGTTGTTTTTTTCCTGCTTCCGTTTCCATTTCTCTCTGGCTGCGCGCTGGTGGCGGCAACGGGTGCTGCGGCGGGCACTGGAGTAGCGATAGCGGAGGATCGGCGTACAGCCGGCACCATGGTTCAGGATGAGAGCATTGAGTTTAAAAGCAACCGGAGAATCAAGGAAAAGTTTGGCCGCAAGGTTCATGTGGATGTTACAAGCTTTAATCAACATGTGCTGCTTACCGGCGAAGCGGCATCCGCGACAGTTAAAAATGAGATTGAAGATATTATCAGGGCAGTGGAAGGCGTGCGTGACGTCACGAATGAAATTACAATTGGTGAAGTGAGGCCGCTTACGGCGCGCAGCCATGATGCCTTGATTACGTCGAAGGTCAAGGCGAGGTTCGTGAATGAGGGGATATTCCAGGCCAACCACGTCAAAGTCGTGACCGAGGATGGGGTGGTCTACTTGCTAGGGCTGGTGGACCGGGAAGAAGCTCAAAATGCGGTGAAGATTGCGAAAGCTACAAGTGGCGTTCGCAAGGTTGTCCAAGTGTTCGAGTACCTGGATTGATAATCGAGAACTCAGGTTGCGAGAGACAACCAATAGTTCATGAAAGATAAGCTGTCGATGGTTTGATGGATCTACGAGTTGGTATTCTCATGAATCCGCTCCTCCTTCCAGACATGCACTTCTCGCATGGGGAATATGGCGGTATAGGTGGATGCCGCCACGTGTAATCGACTGGCCACGGTAGCCACAGTGATATTTAAATCCTTCAGCATTGCTTTGGCTACTAGCAAGTCTTCTGCTGAAAGTGCCGGAGGCCTGCCACCGACACGGCCTCGCTCCCGTGCAGATCTTAAGCCCGCAGTAGTTCGTTCACTGATTACGCCGCGTTCGAATTCAGCCAGTGCGGCAAAGATATGGAAGACGAGTTTTCCGCTCGGTGATGGGGTCTTGCAGCGATTTGAGCCCTATTCCTCTTTCCTGAAACCATTCGATGGTTTCAATCAACTGCTTCATTGAGCAGGCAAGCCGGTCAAGTTTCCAGACAACCAATGTATCGCCCTTGCGCATGAAGGAGAGTGCCGCTTTTAACTCAGGCCTCTCCCGCTGCGCCCCCTGAGGGAGTTATGCTTGAAAGTTGTGTATGACATAAAATGAAGAGGCGGCGTATTCTTGATGTTCGATCAAGATCATCAACCTTTTACTAAGGAGTGAATACGCCATGAGTAACGATAACGTTTCTGAGCTAAAGAATCCAGGGGTAGCGAATGAGGTTCGCGATGTACTGACGGAAGTATTACGCGAAGGGGCGCGCACGCTGTTGGCGCAGGCCATCGAGATCTGGCGCAAGCACGGGATCAGTTCGGCGACCTACTATAAGTGGAAAGCCAGGTATGGCGGGCTTGAAGTTTCCGAGTTGGTGCGGGTAAAAGAGCTTGAAGCGGAAAACAGCCAGCTCAAG
>JACDGV010000032.1 GCA_013821425.1 Nitrosospira sp.
ACGAGCGGCCGCATTCTTCGCTCGGCAATCGAACACCGGCTCAAGCAGGCCGGGAACGGTGGCAAAATCAGAATGCTTGAACCGAAGACTCACTTTCGAATTGGTTACAAAAAACGATAGCAGGTCATCTTGTAAATTCTTTTGTATTCCCCTAGGCTTTTCACCCATGTATTCTAGTTGCCTTAATATGATCTCAGGCTGTATTGGATAGCGCGCGCTTA
Organism: Nitrosospira sp.; assembly: GCA_013821425.1. Lineage (GTDB taxonomy): Bacteria > Pseudomonadota > Gammaproteobacteria > Burkholderiales > Nitrosomonadaceae > Nitrosospira. Next base: position 222 of record JACDGV010000032.1, read on the forward strand.
ATCTTTCTAGCTGAATTGCAATTCGATCAGGTTCTCCTCGCTCAAAAATTTCCATGACCTTTCTTCGTATCATGGGAGGAAGATCAGCAAGAATCCGCCGATCGGCTCCCTTGAATGCCTTTACTAATTCTTCGTGTGTCACACGATATTCATGACCATCTATGGTGACTACGATTGACTCAAATCTGAATTGAATAAGTCCAAGCCATCTACCTGACAAAAAGTAAAAAAGGATTCGAAGAAAAGTAGTTTTTCCCGAGCCATTTTCTCCGACTAAAATTAGTGTGTTGTTGGACAACGTGGCTTCTATGTTTTTACGGCCATGTAATTCTTTAATTTGAATACGCTCTATTGTGCCACTCATATTTCCTCTTCCACTTGTTGTCTTTCTTCAGGGACGACATCACAGGTTTTTATTAAAAATAATATATACAAAGTCCAGTTTTACCCCTCTAGCAGCAATACCCTCCTACTAGCAGAAGAAAAAATTTTTGCATCCTATTACCATTCAGTCGAATGACTGGTTTGTATCCAACCAGGACTCGCAGTCTTCATCGAAAAACGCCAATGTTCGAGGCAGGACACAACGTGCGCATTGATGTAAGGTGTCTCAACGCCGAATTAAATCCATGACCTGTTTCACGGTCAGCCATCGTCGAGACGAATGCACGACTCGGTGACAGTTCGCGCAGAGCAGAGCTAGGTCTTCTAACCTAGTGATATCACCTTGGGAAAGTGTGTGGACTGGGATTGTGTGATGCACATCAATCAGTCCCTCACCAGCGGGGCCATACTTTTGTGAAAAATCAAAGCTGCAGGCTTCACAGGACAAGCGGCCGTGCTGTTTAAGCGCCGCTTTCTTCTTTGCTTCGATCAGCTTCCTGTTTCGCTCGCGCACCCGATGCAGACGTGTGAGTACATGGCCTTCTTCGGCCTCTTGGATGTCGGGCTCGTCAGTACTCCTGAGTTCGTAACCGCCGCTGTGCTTTTCTATGGTTAATCTAATCGCCGCGGTCACGGCGGCCAGCCGCACGGGGTCAATCGAAAATTCATGCCATACAACTTCCTCATCCTTGTTGCCTCTCGTGAGTCCGACCTTTCCGTCGTTGGTGTACTCGGTATCGAAGCGTCTGAAGTTCATCATCTTCATGTAAACGCCGTTTGCGTTCCGATACGTCTCAGCCTCTGCCAGGCCGAGAACCTGCCCCATTTTTCCTAAAAATTCAGACAGTTCAGTCACTTCTCGATCGTCTTTCCTCAGCGGAGAGGCACGGTGCCTCAAATACAGCTCAAGGGCGAGAATAAGCTCATCTCGGGACCACGGAGGATTGCGCTTCGAAAACGGTAATTCCTCGGGCTGCAACTCTGACGAGGATTGGTTAAGACCGAATGCCCAAGCCTTGACCCTAGTCTCGTCGGCGGAGAGCGCGTCCTTCCACAAGATATGCGCTTGGCCGGATAGGCGTTCGGTTTCGCGCAGAACTCGGTCGAAGTCGTCAGCGTTCCATATACGCGACTGGGATGCGGCCTGCATTACTGGTACTGGGAAGGCCCAATTCCTGTCTTGTTGCGTCCAGGCCCTAGCGAACGGCGCGTCTGCTGTAAGGCCAAGCGGGGGCAGGTTGCAGACGTAGCAAGCGAAGTCAATGCGGGATTGAATGTTGCCGAAAACCCGACCGTACCTAGCCATATCCTGCATCTGCAGGATGGTGGCTGCATCAGCGTTTGTGAATAGTGGCATTACGCCACCATTGCTCTCCGCCTCATTCTTTAGCCATTGGATTAAGGTGGTCGTTCGAGTTTGCGTGTCACCGTCTGCCGCTGCAGGGGGTGATTCGCTGTCGTTTGGCAGTCCTAATGTTCTGCGGGAGAACCACACAGCCCGCCGTGAAAATTCGTCGGCATGGTCAACGACAATCTGCTCGTAGGACAGGTCGTCGAGGGCAGCAACGGCCAGATTCTGGAATCCTTGCGTCGGCGTGGCCCTGCATACAGCGCTTTCAGCGGCATCCTGCAACCCCCGATTTCGCAATTGCTCAACGGTACGGCCTGGGTACTTACCCTGTCGCCGCATGATCCCAACGTATTCGCTGACCGCCTGAACGATCTTCTCTTCCGCTGGAGAAAGATCTCTCAGATCTAGACCAGTCTTCTCAGAGATGAATGTGCGGCCAAGCTCCGCAGATCGAGTATTGATTGCGTCGGACACTTCGTCGGTCAGCTGGCCCCTTTCGCGAGCGTTGGTCGCGAACTGTGCCAAGTCCTCCCAATTGCGCAGGCTGCCTATCGTCCGTGTGAGGCGTTCTTCCATTTTCTTGTTTTCTGTCCCTTAATCGATCTAATGCCCCGATTCTAGCATTTGCCGCATCTACGATCGACGCAGGCTGAAGTGTGAAAGCGAGGTCGAGATTTTGTTGTCACATTTTAAATTAGATACTCAGTGTCCGAATTGTGCAAAACGGTAGTCCCAGAAAATATAAAAGTCAGGGCGAACAATCGACGCGATTAACACACAGATTGCTACGCTGAGGAATCAACCAGAAGGGTGCGACCATTATGGAAGCGATCTGACGTGGAACAACTAGGGGCAACCATCCTTTAGTCGGTAACAGCGGTAACAATTCGCATAAGACACGGGCAACGCCCAATTCACAGGGGATGCCGCGTTACCGCAAAATGCTACCACCGGTTGGAATATATCCGGTAACGGCGGTAACGGTAACAGACGCAAGTTACGTTAAACGTTTCCCCTGTTACGATTACGGTTACCGTTACAGTAAGGGCGGCTGATGCATCCCTGTAACGGTAACGGGGCCGCAATGCGTCAAGATTCTCTGTAACGGTAACAGGAACACGATGCGGCAAAGATTTCCTGTAACGGTATAGCGGGTTACCGCTCGGCGTAGCGTGGTAACACTGGAGTAACGCAGGGAATTAGGCCTGTATTGGCTGTTACCGCGTTACCCTTATTACATCAGTAATCGCACTTACTCCCCCTCGATCCGCAATCGCGCTTACTCCCCCTCATCCCCGTACCGGATAACATAGGCTCTGGATGAACCCAATCCGGGGAGTCGTACAACCTGTGAGGGCTTCTTGTCGTTACCGGGAAGTAGCAACCCCGCTTCTATCAAGACGTTCTTGACAGTCTTTTCGTCAAACCCTTGGCATACTTCTTTGCGGAATGTCTGGGGCAATACCAGAAACTCCCGCCCCTCTTTTATTCCGTTCCGGTAAAAGCCTGCACGTTTAGGAACACGCTGGTTGATCGCTGCGGTGATATCTTCAAAGCGGCTTGCGCCGTGCATCTCGAAGAAACCCCGAACCTGGGCAAGTATGGCGCGTTCTTCGCGGTTGCCACTACCGCCAAAGGCTTCCATCCAGGCGGCAAAGCATTTGCGGGTAGCATGAACAGCCTCACCTTCCGCCCAGCCTGTCAACTTACAGTGAGTCGCAAGTTCACCCGCCATGGCAACGAGTGCAAAGCGCCGTGCTACGCGCTCTACTTGCCCAGCCGCATGTGCCGGTATTAATCCACTTACGAACTGCTTGATTTGCTCTGGGATAAGGTCTTCGAGGCTAATTCGGTTCGCTACCAGGTAGCGCAACCATTCCCTACCCGTAGCGCCGTGATACTTGGCGGATGCATCCTTGATTGCTAGCGCCAGGGCAGCAGCATTGGGATGTCCATGCAATGTCTCAAATTCCCATACCCGCGCCAGCATCGGCTTCTATGTCGGCAAGACGGATTTCTTGCCCGGCAGTCGATTGCTTGCCTGCTTGCGCCATGACAGCGGAAAGGGATGCTTAGCCCGCGCTGAGGAACAGGAGCCGCCAACGTTGGGCTGAACGGGCAAGTCCATTGCGTGACGCCCTCGCCTTACCTTGACCATTCGCCAGAAGGTATGCTGCCTCTCCGGCACTATTCGGGTCTATCTGACCGATTTCATCGAGTATCAGCAAGCTATCGTTGTGCAGGGTTGCTAGTCCTTCTAATCCATTGACTGTACCGCGCCATAGGCGCACATAAGTTGAGGGGTTACCCCATACGGAAGCGGCAAGCTTCAATGCAGTGGATTTGCCAGAGGATGAAGCGCCGCGCAAATGAAAGCCCCCAGAATCTTCACCTGCAATTTCAGCCAATGCGCCCGCAAAAGCCACAGAAAGAGCAAATACCAGCCTCGTATTGCCCGCAGCCAGCTCTGCGACAGAATCTCGCCATTCGTTTGCCGTGCCTGACTCAGAATAAGCGGGTTCAGTGGCATGTGAATTTTGAAACACGACAAGCTCTTCAGCTTCGCCAATCGAGCCGTTAGGAGTAACAAAAATATTGCCATGCCAGCCGAGACGGTCTACACAACGCGCTCTGGCATCTATCGGCCATACCTTGATGTATGCAGCTAACAAGCTACGCGCCGATTGATTGTGCGAGATATGCAAGCCAAGACGTGCAAGCTCGCGCCTCACCTCTGAGCCATCACCTTCCAAAAGTTCAAGCGGCATCGCCCATTCATGGGTGTGATTGTCATCATCTCGCCATTCCAGCAGTCGCCCCCATTCCCCGCTTTTTTCGTCCCGCGTCTTGGCGATTACGTGTAAAGGTGCGCAAACCCATCGGGGCGGTTGCTCATTGCCGTCCTTGTCCTTGCCAAGAAAGTAAACACCGGTTTCTGAGGATTCGAAGCGCCCGCCACCATAGCGGCATGAGGCAACGGGAGCATCCGCTAAGTTTTGCCGGGTTGCAAGTGGAGTAATTTGCACTGTAACGGTATTTTGCATTGTCATCCCCTTAGAGCGCATTGGCAGCGTTCTTGCGAGCGGCTTCCAGCTTGACTACCAGGATGCGGATTTCACCATCAGTCATCCCCGCAATACGGGCAGTATTGATAGCAGCAACTTCGCTAGCGGGCCAGCCTACCGAGCGCGGGCCTAATCTGACAGGCTTGGGCAAAGTCCTTGTTGGATGCGAAGGTAAATTGTTGAGCGCGAAGCGCCAGATTCGGCTTTAACAGCAGGAAGCCGTAGGATTGCTTGAACCATGTTTGTACCTCTTTAGAAGTTGTTGAACAAGGTTGGCAATTAAATCGTATAGGGGAGTGCGCTAATACGCGCGGAGGGGCGCGGGGATGAGGTGAGAATTGCTCGGAAAGCCGCGCCACCATTGGTACAGAGGGATGCGGGTATTATTTGCGGCGGCCCATCGGCAAATCGTCAGCACGGAGGATGGTGGTTGCCATGATTTCAGCGGTGCATTCGGCCACGCCCTGGCGTTTCAGCCAGTCAATGACTTGCTGATTGGTAGGCGCGGTAGTCGGGTCTGAGGGGTCGTAGTTCGCCCAAAAACGCTGAGCGGCACCAGCAAGCTTACGAAGCAAATGCGTTTCGTGCCTGCCCCAAGGCCAATCCATGTTGCTGAGGGTGATGGGTTCAGGCTGCCAGGGGAATTGTGCAGGAACTTGGTACTGCATGCTCTTGAGCCAGGTAGCGAAATTTGAAAGCTTTACTTCGCTCTCTTCCAATCCTTCGTCACTACGAGAAACCAGTTTCAGAATACCGTTAGCGCCAATGCTACCCATAGCCATGACAAGTAAATCCTCAAATTGTCGGGGCGGTTCCTTGAAGAGTCTTGCAAGTTGAGGTTTATCGAAGAGTTGGAAGTTGGCGGGATCGAGATCGCACGCCAACGCAACAGCATGCCAAAGCCGTGTCTGTTTAACTGATTTCCATGTGTCCCAATTGGGCTTGCGAGGCGACCACGGCCAACCGTTGTCTTCACTCATTGGTTGCTTTAGGCCACGCCATGCAAGGGAATAATTTCGGCACCTGCCCTTAGCTTGTCCAGGTAATCCGCCCATTGTTGCATCATCTTACGGCGTTCAGGCAAGTGAGCCGTGCGGTTATAGGCGCGGCCATTGGGGTCTCTAACGGAATGGGCTAATTGGTGCTCGATAAAATCAGGGCGGAAACCTAGCACTTCATCAAGAATAGTTCGTGCCATTGCCCTGAAGCCGTGCCCGCTCATTTCTTCCTTCTCTATGCCCATGCGCCGCATAGCGGCAAGGATTGCATTGTCGCTCATGGGTCGGCCATTGGTACGCGCACCAGGAAACACGAAGCGGCTTCGGCCCGTTAAGGCTTGCAGTTCCCTGAGTATTTCCACCGCTTGTGTTGAGAGCGGAACAATATGGGGCGTATTGGTCTTGGTGACGATATAACGCCATTCCGCCCCATCAAGGTTTATATCCTTCCATTCGGCTTTGCGAAGCTCGCCAGGGCGCACGAATACGAGTGGAGCAAGGCGCAATGCACATTTCACAATGTGAGAACCGGTATAGTCATCCATTGCCCGAAGTAATGCCCCTACCTGCTTGGGTTCGGTAATCGCCGCAAAGTGCTCCCCTTTCACTGGCGGAAGAGCGCCCCTTAGATCAGCGGAAACATCCCTAGTGGCACGTCCGGTTGCGATTGCATAGCGGAATACCTGCCCACAGTTACCCAGTGCGCGATGTGCGGTTTCCAAAGCGCCCCTGTTTTCTATCCGCCGCACCGTTGCCAGGAGTTGCGGCGCGGCTACCTCTGCAATGGGTTTGCCGCCTATCCAGGGGAATATATCGCGCTCGAAGCGCCGCAGGATACGTTCGCCATGGCTCGCATTCCAAGTTTGGGAATACTTGGTATACCACTCCCGCGTGATAACCTCGAAGCTGTTTTCTGCCTTTTCTGTCTTGGCGGCTTTAACTGCTTTACGGTTTTCGCCAGGGTCAGCATCCGACGCAAGCAGCTTGCGAGCCTCATCACGCCGGTTACGGGCATCCTTTAAGCTCACGTCGGGATAGACGCCCATAGAGAGGGTTTTGCGTTTACCGCCGTAGCGGTAATCAAACCGCCACCAGCGGGAACCATTCGGCTTGAGCAACAGGTAAAGCCCGCGTTCGTCCGTTAGCTTTATAGGTTTTTCAGACGGCTTTGTGTTGCGAATCGCGGTGTCGGTAAGTGCCATGACGGTAACTCCATTTGACGGTAACCCTGTTACCGTCAAGTTTACCGTCAGTTACCGTCGGATTGCAACAGCTGAGTTTGGACTTGTTTGGACAACAAAAAACCCGCAAGCCTTTACTCATGCGGGTTTCATGGATTTCTTTGGACTACTTGGGATACTTCATTGGTGGAGGCGGCGGGAATCGAACCCGCGTCCGCAAGTCCTCTACAGTCAGTTCTACATACTTAGCCTTGTTATTTAATTTAACCTGGCATCCGTCAACAGGCAGACTAATGATAGGCGAGTCACCTACTCTTTAACGCTCGGTAAAGTAACCCTACTGAGCGCGATCCTCGTTAATGGCTCTGCTGTCTGTTGCCAGACCCGGCGTTGAGGCCCACCGGTGCAGAGTCCAGCCGGATTTAAGCGGCTAGAGCGTAACGTTCGTCGTTTGCGACTATTGGTTTTCCAGATGTATTTACGAGGTAACTGGTCCTCGGTATGCCCTGATCTGCTTTGCAACCCACGTCGAAGCCAGGTCGCCCCCGGCATTCTGTATTACAGTTATTTAGAGAGTATCAAGCTGGAAGAGTTCAATGGATGGTAAAGGCTGTGTCGACCACCCATTTCGTCAACACCAATTGGTTGCGCTTCGCTTCGCCAGTCCGTGACGGTATTCTTTTTCATACGGCGCAATGCGCTTTTCTTATTGCACCTATCCAGCCTGCTTCACTATAACAGAAACCAAGCCCTACAGGTAATCCAGCAGTTCCTGCGGCTGGTCTATAAGATATCTCGCCCCCCAGGATTCAGGTGCGCTGACGCTGCCGAGATAGCCGTACCGGGCGATAACCGGCTCCATTCCCGCCGCCAGACTTGCCTGCACGTCGCGTATGTCGTCGCCCAGGTAGACGCACTCGTTGGGCGAAATAGCCATAACCCTGCTCGCCATCAGCAGGGAGTCTGGATGGGGCTTGGAACGGGAGGTATCGCCGCCGCTGACGATACATCCGGCGCGGCCACTCAAACCTAGCTCCCGCATCAACGGTATGGTGAAACGCGCGGGCTTGTTGGTGACGATACCCCACGGGAGAGCGCGAACGTCGAGCTGATCAAGCAGGTCGGCCACACCGGGAAACAGGGTGGTTTCATGGCACAACCGATCGGCATAAAAATCGAGAAATTCCTCCCGCATTGCATCATAGCCGGTATCCCCTGGTTTGATATTGAATCCAAGACCAAGCAGGCCACGCGCGCCGGCCGAGGCTTCATTGCGGATGATCTCCATCGGCAGGGCCGGCAGGCCGCGCGCGAGGCGCTGCCGGTTGAGTGCATGCCCCAGATCGGGCGCCGTGTTCGCCAGCGTGCCATCGAGATCGAAAAGTACGGCGTTAATCATAATGAATCAAACACGATCCAGTTCGCCCGGCTGAGCGCTGCGCGGCTGAATCCGATCAGCTGGGCAAAAGTTAAATCGAAGTTAAAATAATAGGGGGAATTCGCAAAGATGAAAAGCAGATGGCGGTTCACCCGTTGAGCTACTGCTTGGCAACCTCAACCATGAAACACCATGATGTAGTTGACGTCCGTATCCGGCTCCAGCGCGTAGACCTTGGTAATGGGATTGTAGGTCATGCCAATAATCTCACGCACATCAAGCCCGCCTGCGCGGCCCATGCGCGCAAGTTCCGACGGTTTGATGAATTTTGCATAGTCATGAGTGCCGCGCGGCAGCAGGTTCAGCACGTATTCGGCGCCGATTATGGCAAACAGGTACGACTTCGGGTTGCGGTTAATGGTCGAGAAGAAAACCCGACCGCCCGACTTGACCAGTTCAGCACAAGCTTTCACGGTGCTTGCAGGGTTTGGCACGTGTTCCAGCATTTCCATGCAGGTAACTACGTCATAATGATGGGGCTGTTCGCGTGCGAGGGTTTCAACCGCCACCTTGCGGTAATTTACTTGCTTGCCACTCTCCAGCAAATGCAGTTTCGCCACATTCAGGGCTCTTTCGCCCAGGTCAATGCCGGTAACATGCGCCCCGTGCCCGGCCATGCTTTCCGACAGGATGCCGCCGCCGCACCCCACGTCCAGGACGTTTTTCCCACCCAGCCTGGCTAGCCGGTCGATGTAATCCAGCCGCAGCGGGTTGATCTCATGAAGCGGCTTGAATTCGCTGTTGGGGTCCCACCAGCGATGAGCCAGCTGGCTGAATTTCTCCAGCTCCAGCAGATCGACGTTCTCGCTATTATTTTCCATTTCCCTGGTCATCCATTCTTCGGTCCCGTTGCCCCGCTTCCAGCTGTTGCCGCCAGAATTCCGCCTTGAGCAATAGCTCCTGCTCCTCCAGCGTGGTTAGCTCCCCCTCGTTTAGCAGCATTTTACCATCTACCCACACATGGCTCACATGTTCCCGCCCGGCGGCATAGACGAGATGTGAAACCGGGTCATAGCAGGGTGTAAGCTCGAGGCCGGAGAAATCCACGGCGGTTATGTCCGCTGCCTTGCCCGCTAGCAATGATCCAGTAAGCCCGTCCAGGCCCAACGCTCTGGCGCCGTTAAGTGTTGCCATTTGCAATGCCTGCCACGCTGGCAACGTGTCCGCTCTACCGCTCTGGCCCTTTGCAAGCAGTGCCGCCAGGCGCATTTCACCGAACATATCAAGACGATTATTGCTAGCGGCGCCATCGGTCCCCAGACCAACATTGATTCCCGCGCACAGGAAGGAATTTATAGGCGCAAAACCGCCGGCGAGCTTCAGGTTGGAAGAAGGGCAATGCGCAACGGTGCAACCCTGCTGGGCAATCAGGCCGATCTCGTCGTCTGTCAGATGGATCATGTGTACCGCAATCAGGTTGGGCCCGAGCAGCCCGAGTTTTAGCAGGCGTTCTATCGGGCGTACACCATGTGCTTTCAGGCTGTTTCCGATTTCGTCATCGGTTTCATGCAAGTGAATATGAATGCGGCAGTCAAGCTGCTCGGCATAGGTAAGGATTCTGGTAAATACCTTATCGCTAACTGTGAAAGGCGCGTGCGGGGCGAAGCAGAACGAGAGCAGTGGATGGGCGTTGTAAGCGTCGCGCAGGGCAAGCCCTTTTGCCAGGTAATCATCCGCATCGCTGGCGTAAGCGGTAGGAAAATCAATCGCAATCATGCCGATCGTTGCGCGCATACCGGACGCCAGCACCGCCTCAACCGCTGCCTCGGGAAAAAAATACATGTCGTTGAAGCATGTAATGCCGGCTCTCAGCATCTCCGCGCACGCCAGTCTCGTTCCGTCGAAGACAAAACGGGTATCGACACACCCGGTTTCAGCAGGCCATATATGATTGTTGAGCCATTCCATCAATGCCAGATCATCCGCCATGCCGCGCATTAACGACATGGCGGCGTGAGTGTGGAGGTTGATCAGACCCGGGATCAGCGCATGATGACCAAGAACGATGCGTTCCCTAGGCGCGAATTGTGCCCGCGCCTCTGCGCTCGGCATGATCGCGCGTATCCTGCCCTGGTCGATCACGATGGCGTGATCGCGCAAGACGGCACCCGCTGGTTCAACGGGAACAATCCAGCGCGCCTCCAGCAGGGTGTCGGTTGTTTGAGGATAATTCATTTATGGGAAAGCTTAGCAAAAAAAAACCCTGCATGACGGCAGGGTTTGAATTTTTCGCTTAGGAGAATTATTGTACTGTTGCCCGTTCTCCGGCCACTTCAACCTCAACGCGACGGTCGGGTTGCAAGCATGCGATCAAGGCCTTAGTTTTCTTGTCGCCTTTGCACTCATTACCCGTTACCGGGTTGGCTTCGCCTTTGCCGTCAGTAAAGATGTTATCGGGGGAAATGCCCTTTTCTTTGACCAGGTATGTCTTCACGGCTTCGGCGCGACGCATTGAAAGCTTCTTGTTGTAGTCTTCAGAGCCGATACGGTCCGCGTAGCCGATGACGACGATGGTATCGTAATTGACACCCTCAAGCTTGGATACGAGCTCATCCAGGGATTGCTTGCCTTCCGATTTCAGCACGGCTCTGTCGAAATCAAACAACGTATCGGAGGAGAGTGAAACTTTTTCAGGTGCGGTAACCGGAGCGGGAGCAGGAGCAGGAGCAGGAGCAGGTTCAGCGGGCGCCTCGACTTTTTTCTCGCGCTTTGGCAGCAGGTCCGGGTCGCACTCGTATGTCGCCATCCCCGGCGTCCAATAGCCCGTACGCCAACAGTCACCGGAGGAATCCTTGGCCACGTCGCCGCGGCCGTCACTGGCGTACGCTTCCGGTTGTTCCTTGGCCATGGCTGCCCCTGAAAATACCATTGGCAGAACCACCGCTCCAAGCAAGAGTTTTTTCGCTACTGTATTTTTCATGCTATTGCCCCTTTTCAGAAAAACTTCAATTCAAAATCAAATCATCCCTAAGTCAATCCCTGAGTCATTCAAATAACACCTAAAGCCATTTATTTGACCATAGCACATTATTGCATGTTCGCGTCTCGATTATCTATTCATATATCTATTCTTGTCAAATCATGTTGTTGCATACGGCATGAATACGGAATGCCCCGGTAGCATCGATGCGCGCGGCATGATAAAATAGGTGGTTTTATTTGCCGGTATCCGGGCTGGTTTCGGACTTGAATTCCTGTTGTAACCCTCTGATAAAAAGATAGTAACTTAATGGATCAATTCGCGAAAGAAACGTTGCCCGTCAGCCTCGAAGAGGAGATGCGCCGGTCTTATCTTGACTACGCCATGAGCGTGATCGTGGGGCGGGCGTTGCCGGATGTGCGCGATGGCTTGAAGCCGGTACACCGGCGGGTATTATTCGCCATGCATGAGCTCTCGAACGATTGGAACCGCCCTTACAAAAAATCCGCCCGCGTCGTCGGCGATGTGATCGGCAAATACCATCCGCATGGCGATACCGCAGTGTACGACACCATCGTCCGAATGGCGCAGCACTTTTCGTTGCGTTACATGCTGGTGGATGGCCAGGGTAACTTTGGTTCAGTGGATGGCGATAACGCAGCGGCAATGCGCTACACCGAAATCCGCATGTCGCGCATTGCCCATGAGCTTCTGGCGGATCTCGACAAAGAAACGGTTGATTTCGGTCCGAATTACGATGGCTCGGAAAAAGAACCACTGATTCTCCCCGCAAAGATTCCCAACCTGCTCATTAACGGCGCTTCCGGGATCGCAGTCGGTATGGCGACGAATATTCCGCCACACAATCTAAACGAAGTGACGGCAGCCTGCCTTGCGCTGTTACAGAACCCGGAAATCGGCATTGAAGACTTGATCGAAATCCTGCCTGCACCGGATTTTCCCACGGCCGGCATCATCTACGGGGTTTCGGGCGTGCGGGAAGGCTATCGCACAGGACGCGGCCGTGTCGTAATGCGCGCACGCACCCACTTCGAGGATATGGAAAAGGGCAGCCGTCAAAGCATCATCATCGACGAGCTGCCCTACCAGGTTAACAAGGCGAACTTGCTGATCCGTATCGGCGAGCTGGTGCGCGACAAGAAAATCGAGGGCATATCCGACCTGAGGGACGAATCGGACAAATCCGGCATGCGCGTGGTGATAGAACTGCGGCGCGGCGAAGTGCCCGAGGTGGTGCTGAACAACCTGTATAAAGAAACACAGATGCAGGATACCTTTGGCATGAATATGGTGGCCCTGCTGGACGGGCAGCCCCGCCTGCTGAATTTGAAGCAAATGCTCGATGCATTCCTGCGACACCGCCGCGAGGTGATAACGCGGCGTAATGTGTTCGAGCTGAAGAAAGCGCGTGAACGCGGTCATCTGCTGGAAGGTCTGGCGGTGGCGCTCTCCAATGTGGATGAAGTGATCGCGCTGATCAAGGCGGCCCCTACTCCCTCGGTGGCAAAGGAGTCGTTGATGTCGCGGGTGTGGCGTTCCCTGCTGGTGGACGAAATGCTTGCCCGCGCCTCGGTTGACATCAAGGCGTTCCGGCCCGAAGGATTAGCTTCGGTTTTCGGTTTATCCGGCGAGGGTTATCGCCTGTCCGACGCGCAAGCCCAGGCAATTCTGGAGCTGCGCCTCCAACGGCTGACCGGGCTGGAGCAGGACAAGATTGTCAGCGAGTATAAAGAGGTGATGGAAAAGATCACGGACCTTCTCGACATCCTTTCCAGGCCGGAGCGTGTCACCGCCATCATCACCGATGAGCTCGGTGCCATGAAGCAGCAGTTTGGCGATAAACGGCGCAGCGAAATTGTCATCAATACTCAGGATATGAGTATGGAAGACCTGATCGCGTCCGAGGATGTGGTTGTGACGCTATCGCACAACGGCTACATCAAGTCGCAGCCGCTTGACGACTATCGGGCGCAGAAACGGGGAGGACGCGGAAAGCAGGCAACCGGTACCAAGGAAGACGATTTCATTGATAATCTCTTCATTGCCAACACGCACGATTACATCCTTTGTTTTTCCAGCCGGGGACGGGTGTACTGGATCAAGGTTTATGCCGTTCCGCAGGGTGGCCGTGCCTCGCGCGGCAAGCCTATTGTCAATCTTGTGCAATTGGAGCGGGGAGAAAAGATTAATGCCATCCTTCCAGTAAAGGAATTTGCTGAAAATCGTTATATATTTATGGCTACCGCCTTTGGTACCGTGAAAAAAACGCCGCTGTCGGAATTTTCCCGCCCTCGTACGACAGGCATCATCGCGGTGGGCCTGGATGAGGACGATTACCTGATCGGTGTTGCGCTGACCGAAGGAAAACACGACGTGATGATGTTTTCGGATGCGGGCAAGGCAATTCGGTTTGATGAAAACGACGTGCGGCCAATGGGGCGCGGGGCGCGGGGCGTGCGCGGGATGAAGCTGGGCAGGGGCCAAAAGGTTATTTCCCTGCTGGTGGCCGAAAGCGAGGAACTGGCGGTTCTGACGGCAACCGAAAACGGCTTTGGCAAGCGCACGCCGATAAACGAATACACCCGGCATGGGCGCGATACCCAGGGAATGATCGCGATCAAGACGGGCCAGCGGAACGGCAAGGTCGTGGCGGCGAAACTGGTCAGAGAGGATGACGAAATCATGCTGATCACCACCGGCGGGGTGCTGATCCGCACGCGCGTCAACGAGGTTCGCGAAATGAGCCGCGTAACCCAGGGAGTGACCCTGATTAATCTCGATGAGGGTGAGAGGCTCGCCGGGCTGGAGCGGGTGGTTGAGACCGAGGGAGAACAGGGATTGATCGAAAAGATTTAAACTGACATGAAGGAATTCTAATGGAGCATATATACAACTTCAGCGCAGGCCCAGCGGTACTGCCCAGGGAAGTGCTGCAACAGGCGCGAGACGAGATGCTCGACTGGCATGGCTCCGGTATGTCGGTAATGGAGATGAGCCATCGCGGCAAGGAATTCATGTCCATAGCGGCGAAGACCGAAGCAGACCTGCGCGAACTGGCAGCTATTCCGGATGACTACAAAGTCCTTTTTCTATCGGGGGGCGCTTCCAGTCAGTTCGCAATGGTGCCCATGAATCTGCTGCGCGGCAAGAAAAGCGCCAACTATGTCAATACCGGGGAATGGTCCAGAAAGGCCATCAAGGAAGCGAAGAACTATTGCGCCGTTAATGTCGCGGCCTCATCCGAGGATGCGAATTTCACCTACGTGCCGGCGCAGGATACATGGAAAATCGACCCGGACGCCGCGTACCTGCATTACACGCCCAACGAAACCATAGGCGGGGTGGAGTTCAACTGGATCCCGGAGGCAAGTCGCCTGAACGCGGATATGCCGCTCGTGGCGGACATGTCCTCCAGCTTTATGTCGCGTCCGATGGATGTGTCGCGGTTCGGGTTGATTTATGCCGGCGCGCAGAAGAATGTCGGTCCCGCCGGGTTATGCATTGTCATCGTGCAAGAGGACCTCGTGGGCACAACCTTGCCGGGCACCCCGACCATGTTCGACTACAAGATCCATGTGGACAACGACTCGATGTATAACACTCCACCCACCTACTCGATGTACATCACCGGCCTGACGCTGGAATGGATTAAAGGAAAAGGCGGGTTGGAAGCCATGGAGAAAATAAATGCCGCCAAGGCGGATCTCCTATATACGTTTCTGGATAGTACCGACTTTTATCACTGTCCCGTAGCCACACCGGATCGCTCGCGCATGAACGTGCCCTTTACGTTAAAAGACCCGGCACTGGATGAGGAATTCCTGAAACAGGCCCGAGCCCGCGGCCTGATACAGTTAAAGGGTCATCGTTCAGTCGGCGGAATGCGCGCTTCGATATACAATGCCATGCCCCCCGAGGGGATAAAGGTCTTGGTGGATTTCATGAAAGAATTTGCGAACACTCATGCCTGAACGCGCGAACAAGATTTTCCGCATCCTCACGCTGAACCAGATTTCTCCACTGGGCCTCAAGCTTTTTAGCCCCAGCCATTATGTAGTCGGCAGCGATGTATCCGAGCCGGACGCCATCCTGGTGCGTTCGCACAACATGCTGCAAATGGATATCCCGCCCGGCGTAAAGGCAATCGGCCGGGCGGGCGCGGGCACCAACAATGTTCCGGTGCCAGCAATGAACCTTCGCGGTGTCGCGGTGTTCAATACTCCGGGAGCCAATGCCAACGCCGTGAAGGAACTGGTGCTCGCCGGTCTGTTGATGGCGTCCCGCAACCTGATCCCGGCGATTCACTTTGCCCAAGGCTTGAAGGGGGACGACACCACGCTCCACAAGCTGGCTGAAGAAGGCAAGAAGCAGTTTGCGGGGATGGAATTGCCCGGCCGCACGCTGGGAATCATTGGCCTGGGCGCGGTTGGACGTCTCGTAGCGGATGCGGCTATCCGGCTCGGCATGAAAGTGATGGGCTACGATCCCGATATTACGGTGGATGCCGCCTGGAACCTGTCTTCGGAAGTCAAACGCGCCGAAAGCATCGAAGACCTGCTGCGTGGCAGCGAGTTCATAACGTTGCATGTGCCGCTGCTGGATGCAACGCGCCACCTGATCAATCACAGGCTCGTCCATAGTATGAATAATGGCACGATTCTGCTCAATTTCTCCCGCGATGGCATAGTTGATGAGAATGCGATTCTCGAAGGAATCGCATTGGGAAAAATAAAATATTATGTTTGCGATTTTCCCAGTCGGCTGTTTCAGGATCTGCCCAACGTGATCACGCTGCCGCACCTCGGTGCATCAACGCTTGAAGCAGAAGAGAATTGCGCGGTGATGGTGGTGAAACAAGTGAGCGATTATCTTGAAAACGGCAGCATCACCAATGCGGTTAATTTTCCCAACATCTCCATGGAACGGGGCTCTCCCTACAGGCTGGCGGTGGCGAATGCCAACGTGCCCAATATGGTGGGACAGATTTCCACCAGCATGGCCAAGGCAGGTCTCAATATCCATAACATGGGCAACAAATCCCGCGGAGAGATGGCCTATACCCTTGTTGATGTGGACAGCCCGGTGCCGCAACAGACAATAGACGAGATTGAGGCGATCGAGGGCGTATTGATGGTACGTTACCTGCCGGTACTGGCTTTATAGCCTTAGAAAAATTCGTCATCGATGACAGCCCAACTTAAACAGCTGCGCGACAAGATAGATGCGATCGACACCGATTTGCTCAGATTGATAAGTGAGCGCGCGGATCTGGCGCGGGAGATTGGCCAGATCAAGAACGGCATCGCATACCGCCCGGAGCGGGAAGCACAGGTGCTGGCGCGGCTGTGTGAAGCGAATCGGGGCCCATTGGCAAACAGGCACATCGTCCGCCTGTTCACTGAAATCATGTCGCTTTGCCGTTCCCTGGAAGAACCTTTGACGGTCGCATATCTCGGCCCGCGGGGGACTTTTTCCGAGGAAGCCACGTTGAAGCGTTTCGGCAGCCTGATAACGATCTTGTCATGCAACTCGATTGATGAAGTATTTCGCAAGGTGGAGTCGGGCAAAGCCGGTTATGGGGTCGTTCCCGTGGAGAACTCGACCGAAGGGGCGGTGGGAAGATCCCTCGACCTGCTGCTGCAAACCCCTTTGAAAGTGTGCGGGGAAATAGAATTGCCCATACATCAGCTTTTGCTGGCGCGGCATCCGGATATCGGGCGCATCACGAAAATCTATTCTCACCCTCAGTCATTCGCCCAATGTCATGAGTGGCTTAACGCCAACCTGCCGCATCTGACCGGAGCCGCGCGCGTCAACGCGGCAAGCAATGGGGATGCAGCCAGATTGGCGGCGGAGGATGAAAATGCCGCCGCGGTAGCCGGGAAAAAAGCGGGAGAGGTATTCGGGCTGACGATCTGTGCGGAGAATATCGAGGACGATCCCAACAACACAACACGTTTCCTGGTGATCGGCGCGCAGGAAGTCGCTCCTTCGGGCAGGGATAAAACCTCGCTGGTGATGTCGGCTAAAAACCGTCCGGGTGCCATTCATGAGTTGCTGGCCCCGCTCGCGGAGCATGGCGTAAGCATGAGCCGGCTCGAATCCCGGCCTTCGCGCGCAGGGTTATGGGAATACGTATTTTTTGTCGATATCGAAGGCCATCAGGAAGACTCGAAACTCGCTCAGGCGCTGCTGGAATTGCGGGAAAAAGCGTCCTTCCTGAAGGTGCTTGGCTCCTATCCCCGGGGTCTGAATGCCATCCCATAGCTACCATTCATTTTTTTAATCCCCTTACGCTTTCTTTTTGTCTCTGAAATTCATGGACTCGACCTTATGAATCTTTCCGATCTCGCCCCCGAATATATCCGTGGTATCAGCCCTTATCAACCCGGTAAGCCCATCTGTGAACTGGCGCGGGAAATGGGAATGGATGAACGGGTCATTATCAAGCTCGCTTCCAACGAGAATCCGCTTGGAACGAGCCCGTTTGCGCTCGAGGCGATGAGCAAGGCGCTCAATGAAGTGGCGCTTTACCCGGATGGGAGCGGCTACGAGTTGAAAGTGGCCCTGTCGCAACGTTATGGAGTGAGCGGCGATCAAATTGTGCTTGGCAACGGTTCCAATGATGTTCTGGAACTTGCGGCGCGGGTATTTCTTAAGCCGGGAGCCTCGGCAGTCTATTCCCAACATGCGTTCGCGGTTTATCCGCTGGTAACGCAGGCCGTCGGCGCAACTGGCATAGCGGTCAAGGCCAAAAACTACGGCCACGACCTTGATGCCATGCTCGACGCCGTGATGCCTGAAACTCGCATTGTATTTATAGCCAACCCCAATAACCCTACCGGCACGCTGCTGCCTGCCGCGGATGTATTGCAGTTTCTGGAGCGGGTATCGCCAGATGTGCTGGTGGTTCTGGATGAAGCTTATAACGAATATTTGCCAAATGCTATCAAGGCCGACAGTCTTTCGTGGCTGAAACGCTTCCCCAATCTGCTGATCACCCGAACTTTTTCCAAAGCCTACGGCATGGCTGGCATCCGGGTTGGCTTCGGCATGGCGCATCCCGACGTCAGCGGTTTGATGAACCGGGTGCGCCAGCCATTCAATGTAAATAGTGTCGGCCTCGCTGGTGCTGTGGCGGCACTGGAAGACGTGGAGTTTGTAAAACGTTCTTACGCGCTCAACCAGGCGGGGATGCTGCAAATAACCACCGGACTGCGGCAACTCGGAATCGAGTACATTCCGTCCTACGGAAATTTCCTCAGTTTCCGGGGTCGCGGTGACGTAAAGGCAATAAACGAAAGTCTCCTAAGGCAGGGCATCATCGTGCGTCCCATTGGAATGTATGAAATGCCGGAGCATCTTCGAGTTACTGTCGGGCTCGAAACGGAAAACGAGAAGTTCCTGAAATCCCTGGAGATAGCGCTGGAGATGGGAAGCAAGACCGCGCCCGGGGCGCGGGCTGCAAGAGTCGCCTCTGGAATAACAACGGGAGAATCGGCTTGATCATTATCATGGAGGGGGACGCCACGGACGAGCAAATCAGTGCGGTGGTGACCAGGATTCAGGACTACGGTCTTGACGCCAACATTTCGCGTGGCACTGAACGCACGGTTATTGGCGCAATAGGCGAGGAGCGCAAGCTTGACCCCGAGATGTTCGATTCCCTGAGCGGGGTCGAATACTCGATGCATATCGTCAAGCAGTACAAGATCGTATCGCGCGAGTCCCACAAGCACGACTCGGTGATAGATGTGGGGGGAGTGCCGGTTGGCGGCAATCAGGTACAGGTAATCGGCGGGCCCTGCTCGGTGGAAACCCAGGAGCAGATGGATCTAGCGGCGGAACATGTGTATCTCGCTGGTTGCCAGCTGATGCGTGGCGGAGCCTTCAAGCCCCGCACAAGCCCGTACACCTTTCAGGGAAACGGGGAAGAAGGACTGAAAATGTTCCGCAACGCGGCGGATAAATACAACTTGCGCATCGTCACCGAACTGATGGATGCGCGCATGCTCGACACTTTTCTCAAGTATAACGTGGATGTGATTCAGATCGGCACGCGCAGCATGCAGAACTTCGAACTCCTGAAAGAGGTGGGACGCATCAACAAGCCGGTGATACTCAAGCGCGGCATGTCGGCAACGATTTCGGAATGGCTGATGGCGGCGGAATACATCGCCGCCGGGGGTAATCACAATATCATTTTTTGTGAACGGGGCATACGAACCTTTGAAACAGCCTACCGCAACGTCCTGGATGTGACCTGCATTCCCGTGCTGAAAAAGGAAACCCATCTGCCGGTGATCGTTGATCCCTCCCATGCTGGGGGCAAGACCTGGATGGTTCCCGCTCTGGCACGCGCGGCGGTAGCCGCCGGCGCGGACGGCCTGCTGGTTGAGATGCACCCGAACCCGTGCGAAGCGTGGTGCGATGCCGACCAGGCACTGAATCCCGGGGAATTTCAAGCTCTCATGGGATCGTTGAGAAGCATCGCGGAAGCCGTTGGGCGAAGCCTGTAAATTCTGGGCCTCGTCAAGAAGCCTGTCGGCTTGCAAAGCAATTCCTTTCGGTCAAACGGGAAAATAACCAAGTATGGCCAATGTCGTGATCAACAAGCTGGTGATTATCGGCGTAGGTCTGATTGGAGGTTCATTCGCCCTGGCGCTGCGCAAGGCGGGACGGGTGAGCCATATAACAGGTGTGGGGCGCAGCCGTGAAAATATGGAACGCGCCCGCGATCTGGGAGCGATAGACGAAATAGCCAGTGACCTTTCATCGGCGTTGAAGGACGCGGACGTGGTTTTCCTCGCCATACCGGTGGGACAGACTGGCCAGACCATGACGCAAATAGCGCCCCACCTCAGACCGGGCACGATCGTCACCGATGCGGGCAGCACCAAACAGAATGTAATCTCGGCGGCCCGCGTTCATCTGGCTGAACACCTGCACAATTTTGTCCCGGGACATCCGGTCGCCGGAGCCGAACTGAGCGGGGCTAGTGCTGCCAGCCCCGAACTGTTCCGCGACAAGAATCTGGTATTGACCCCGATAGATGAAACCAGCGAGACAGCGCTAAAGCGGGTAACCGAATTGTGGCAGGCATGCGGCGCGCAGGTCTCTCAAATGAGCGCCCGCCGGCACGATAAAATCCTTGCCGCGGTGAGTCACCTTCCCCACGTACTGGCCTTCACACTCATGAGCTATATTTGCTGTGGCAACGGAACCGGGGATCCGATGCACGATGAAGAAATTATCCCAAGCGAACTACTGCGCTTTGCAGGCAGCGGTTTCCGGGATTTTACGCGCATTGCCGGGAGCTCTCCCGAGATGTGGCGCGATATATGCCTCGGTAATCGGGAAGAGCTCTGCAAGCAAATCGATGTGTATCAGCGCGAGTTGACAGCCCTGCGAGAAATGTTGGTAAACGACGATGGGAAGGCGCTCGAAAAGACTTTCGCAGAGTCGCGTGAGTGGCGCAAGCAATGGCTGGAAGGCACGCCCTGAACTCCTTCGCCTATTCGCGAATAGGCTTTTCGGTGAACAAGTAATCTTTCAGTTCCTTGGAAAACGTCGGGTCCCTGCGGCGGATCCATTCCAGAACCATCGCCGCATGTTCTTTCTCCTCATTGCGATTGTGCACGAGAATCGCCTTGAGTTCGTCGTCTCTACATGCATTCACACGCTGGTTATACCAGTCAATCGCTTCAAGCTCTTCCATCAGGGAAACGATCGCCCGGTGCATATCCCGCGTTTCATCAGAAAGTTCCTCGACGGGTTCATGGTAACCGACACTTGACATGCTTCCTCCTTATATGAGTCATGAACCTTATGCTCCGCGTTTTGTTCCTGGCACAAGAGCCAGCGTGAAACCGTTACCCTGAGGGAAGAAGCGGCCCTGTTGCTGTGAATGAAGGTCTTGAGATCACTCGTCTTGTGATCGCAGGGCGGCCACGGATACAACGGTCTATGAACTTGAAATGGTGCGAGAAGACTTTCGCGTATCCAAGGTGCGTGATCTGCAAAAATTCGGACAAAATGCACTATGGTTTAATATAGATTATGCGGGGAGGACTTGGGAATATCTCTCTGTGCGACCATAATATCCTTATATGCGCCTCTAATAAACAGAAATACAGAAATGGGCAAGCAGCGCGCTGGCATTAGCCGCAGTTCCCGCCTTTTAGTCTATGAGGACTTATCATGAAAACGAAGTGGCTTTCGCTTATATTTTTCCTTTCATTTTCAAACGCCAGCCTTGCCGTTGACAGGGATTACAAATTATGCACCATCGGCGGTTACTTTTCCGGAGCCGGCGATAAATTTCTGAGTGGGCTGGCTGGACACACCGCAAAAAAAAGGCATTTTCTAGACGATCCAATATGTACGGCTGCCTGGGAAAACGCATACCGAATAGGAGAAAAATTAGCCAAAACAGGAAAAATCAAGGATCAGGCAGATCAGGAGGTCGTTCATCAGGCGACTGTATTTAGCACGAAAGTTTACGAGGCAATCAGCTCGCGCATCGATTTTTAGGCCGTTATCAAACCCCCTAACGTGTTTACCGATACTGTCACAGGTCAGCTTGCACCTACATCCAACGTGGGTTAACACACAGACTTCACTTCGCCGTCCGTTTAGTCTGACTATCTCCTGCCATCGTAATTGAAAACCTCCTGGCGTGGTCTTTTCTACGATACAGCCGGTGAGCGGCATTTCCGCAAAGGAGAGCGATATGTTAGCGATGAATTACAGAGGACCTTATCGGGTTCGTGCAGAGCAGAAACCTGATCCTGTGATCGAACATCCGAACGATGCCATCGTCCGGGTCTCGCGTTCGTGCATTTGCGGTTCGGATCTTCATCTTTATCATGGGCTTGTTCCGGATACTCGTGTAGGCATGATCTTTGGGCATGAGTTTACCGGTGTCGTCGAAGAGGTAGGTTCGTCGGTTCAGAACCTCAAGGCGGGAGATCATGTTCTTGTTCCTTTCAATATCTTCTGCGGTTCCTGTTTCTTCTGCAAGCGGGAGCTTTATGGCAATTGCCATAACACCAACCCTGAGGCGACGGCAGTTGGCGCCATCTACGGCTACTCCCATACTGCAGGCGGTTACGATGGAGGCCAGGCTGAATTTGTTCGAGTACCGCTGGCTGACGTCGGCCCTACAGTGATCCCTGCTGACCTGGATCTGGATGACGCTGTGCTGCTAACGGACGCCTATCCCACCGGATACCAGGCTGCGGAAATGGGTGATATTAAAGAAGGTGATACCGTTGTTGTATTCGGGGCGGGACCGGTAGGTATTTTTGCCGCCAAATGTGCGTGGATACTTGGGGCTGGCCGTGTGATCGTTGTTGACCATGTAGAGTATCGTTTGGAGTTTGTAAAAAACTTCGCCCAGTGTGAAGTCGTCAACTTCAAGGAAGTGAATGATATGGCCGTTCACATAAAAAAAATGACAGACTGGATGGGCGCTGATGTCTGCATTGACGCTGTCGGTTGCGAGGCTGCCGGCAGCTTCGCGCAGAAGCTCACCGGCGTAATGCTGAAACTTCAGGCTGGTTCTGCAACCGCTCTCCATTGGGCTATCAATTCAGTACGAAAAGGCGGCAATGTCTCCATCGTCGGAGTTTACGGGCCCACGTTCAATGCAGTGCCAATTGGAAATGCTCTTAACAAGGGACTTACTCTTCGCATGAACCAGGCGAGCGTAAAACGACACCTTCCCCGGTTGATCGAACATATTCAGGCGGGACGAATAGAACCGAAAAAAATTATTACGCACAAAGTTCCCCTCGAAGAAGTCTCCGATGCTTATCATATTTTTTCGAGTAAATTGGATAATTGCATCAAAACGATATTGGTGCCGCCACATGCGCCGCATTAGTTCGACCCGATAGAGGAGGAAACCTATCATGAAAACCAGGAGCGATTATTCACACATTCAGGGCTGGGGAGCTGATCTGGACCCGAAAGGTCGACCAGCATATCCAAAAGAAAGAATTCCCGCGCGCCTCAGCGGTGTTCACTGGGACCACCCAGAACAACAGGAACAAAAAATCGAGATTCTGCGATCCATTGAACGGCCCAATATCACGCCTGTGTTTGGCACGAGCACGCCTCCATCAGGATTAAGCGGAACAATGCGGGAAACTGCTTTTAGATTTAGCGAAAACGACATTCGTCATTGGCTCCTCCTCCTGTTTGCGGACCGGATCAACGTGTGCGAAGGGCTGCTTGATGATGTGAAAAGGGGCCATATACCCAATATATTTCACGAAATGGGCTGGAAGTCGGAATTAAAGTACAACCGTGCAGACGCGATTCGAAAGCTTGCAATTGGGTCGGTATTACTTGGATCCGCTATTTACCTGATAAAGCGAAAAAAGCGCCAGGAATCCGGGTAGTCGCATTAAACAGTCTGAATGAGACGGCCGTGTACTCGACTACGGATATTTTTAAGGATAGCGCGCCAAGGTTTTGGCAACAGTCGTTTGTATAATGTCTTGGGCATGAATCTTACATGAGCCCAAATCTTGTAATGTAAGGTTACATATAAAAAATTCTGTGGAAGACGTTTCCAGACTTGATAGCGATTTAACAGCAAATCGCTTAACGTTATTCTGAAAAAATGCGACATCTGAATTTGCTCAGGGTATTCGGGGTTGAACGGATAAGGATAGGTCGCCTTTTCACCACTAGAAAAATGTCTGTTGATTGCTTCTGCCAGATCGTCTCCAAAGTATCTGGAATAATCAATCCATAAATTCGGCCTCATATCGGCCTCAAAAAAATACAGTTCTTTATCATGGTCTGCCAAAATGGAACTCATATTTACAAATCCATCAGCTCCCAACGCTTTGCCGACTAAAGTAAGGTTATCGAATACTTCTTTGTCGAGAAACGCACGGTGCATATACCTTCTCACTGAGGTTGGTCCGAACTTATAGTTGGATTTTTCCGGTATTGAACACGCAAAGTGAATCAATTCGCCTTTTTGGTAAAATGCCTCCACCGAAACCTCGATTCCCTTTATTTTCTGTTGGACCAGAACAGGATATTCACGCAGTTTGCCTGCTAAACTCTCCAGGTCCTTATCATCATGACTTTCGAATACTCCTATGCCACCGGCGGATGAATCGATCTTGACGAGTATTGGATAACCTAACGCGCGCGCAGAAGTCTTTAATTCCGCTTCGTTCCTGGCAACCCGGTAATCTGGAGTGTTAATGCCGTGACTATCGAATACGAGTGACAAGCCAATCTTGGAAAAAATATGATCAAGGTTTTTATCTGACATGACCGGAAGCAACTTTAATTTATCTTCGGTGGACAGATCCGAATGCATGATTTTCCCTAATGTCGGGTCATCTCCAATAACAACTAATGCATACTTATTCTTCACTTTTTGCAAGGCGGCTTTCGCTAAAATTTCATCTTTTTCTGCAAGAAAATAATCTCGTATTGATTTATTCTTTTTAAAAAAAGCGTTTGTAGATATAACATCTACCGTAAAGCCCGCCCGGTGTAATAATGAGCTTCCCCTGAAAAATAGTCTTCCAAGGGTGACGTACAATTAACGTTACTTTTTGGAGGAAGAAGATGCAAAAGATCCCGAAGCAGGAATATACGACCGAGTTCAAGGAACAGGCGGTCAAAC
>JACDGV010000033.1 GCA_013821425.1 Nitrosospira sp.
CATCAGAATTCACCAGAAATCAGGGGGTAAGAACCTTAATTCTGGCAAATTCCACCCCTTTTGAATACCCCAAAACCCAATATTTATGCGGGATCAGAGGGTATTTCAGGGCCGACTTGGTTAAGCAGGTAGGGCTGGCAAAGGCGCTCCGGGAAAGGTCTTGGTGGATGCGTGCTGCGATAGAATTAAAGCGAAGATCGTTACCCGAAAATTGGGAGACTACAAGCGATGCTCGCGAGACCCCGATGCAATTTTTGATAGGCTGAGAATACTGGCTTTCAGGAAAAGACCCGCTAATCCAGCGGGTCTTTTTGCGGCTGCGGTATAAAGGAAGTTGATTTTGTTAGTCCCGCTTGGGATTGCAGCGCTTTACGGGCAGCAGGGAGCCACCGGGGGCAGAGACTCCACGTTAAGGAAGCCCTGACAGGTCCTTGGCGGAAAAAACCTGTTGACAAGGCACCTCCCTTCACATATTCTTCACATATGCATCACATGTTATTCACATGTTTGCCACAAGTTCTTCACAACAAAATGCTTGAATGAACATGGAAGCACAGACGTTGTTCTTAAACGAATCTTACAGAGGATATGATGGTCAAGACTGGAAATCTCATTGCTATTTTTCTGCTCAGCTTATTGGCTCTGTTGAGTTAAGCCTTATCCCGAATCCGGTACGGGCGGCTTTTGACGGCGCTACAGTTATTCGGGGATAGGTTCTCGGAGTAGTAACACTTTAAGCAAAGGCCGGGTTAATTCAGCTCGGCCTTTTGTTCTATCCGGCTTCCGCATCTCCCCTCCGTCCATCACCCTCCCCTGATAAACCCATAAACACGAGGGGTCGGGCCATCCCATTTTCAGGGTTCTTTGTATGGCTCGCTCGCCAGCCCGTTCCACCTCTCCCACTGATGCCTGGCTAGCAGGAAATATCCAGCTCCCTCCTCACCTCATTGCCTTCCCTCGGTCCCGCCCCCGTCCGTGAAACCTGAATATCCGAAATGATAAAGATCCATCTTAAAACACTTTACACATAACTAACTTGACAAAGTGTGGTTCCTCATCTAATATTCGCCCCAAGGATGGCTGGAAAACTGCGCCATCCCCGCTAATTGAATGCTAGAGAGGTGTAACGATGAAACCAGGAAAAATTGTTGCAACTTTGTCACTGCTTGGCTCGCTGGCCGCCCTAATCCCATCCGTGGTGGCGGCGGATAATTATGATATCGGCTCAGCTGCCAGGAATGCGGCGACTCGCAGCGATCACGAGGCCGTGGCGAAGTATTACGAAGACGTGGCTAGGGAAATGCAGGCGAAAGTGCAGGAGAAAAAAGAATTACTGGAGCAGTATGAGAACAAAAGCTATCTCTATGGCAGGCAGGCAGGCTCAGGATCTGAAAGCCCATGCCGACGCGCTGGTAAACAAGTACGAGAAACTGGCGAAAGCCCATCTGCAAGAGGCTGTAGTGCATCGGCAAATGGCTTTGCAACTTCAGGAAAGGGGGCTTTCGCAATCCGGTTTACAACAGCTTAGTGTCAGATAGATTTAATCACGAAACGCTGCTGCCGGGATGAGCAGGAAAGCATGTCAAGGGCAATAACGGCAGTATAGAAACATTATCCGCTGGTCACAGCGGAACGCGCCTGGGGCGGTGATGCGAGCCGGCCACAAAAGCAGAGAACGGGCGGGTGAGCCGACCGGGACTGCGCTGGGTTTCAGGCTTGAATCCTGGCGCCCCTCCTGTCGCCCCAGCTCGTAACCCCGAGTCTACACTCGAGTCGATACCGGTACGGACTGGATCGGAACTTTACACACATTAAAGTTGACGAAGTCCTGACGATGAGGTATTTTGCGCATCAATGGAAAAGTAAAAGAATTTACAGCTTTCCGTCCCAAAATTAACCAGAATTAAACTGCCTCCTTGCAGCCGCCTAAATGAAGCCGCCCAAATGACCAATCTGAGAAATACTGTTGCTGCTTTGTCCATTCTTGGCTTGGCCTCGCTAAGCTCACCCGCTATCGCAACGGTGGATGATCCCAATATCCGGAGCAGCGAAACACCACGCCCTGCTGATGCCGCGCTGGCGCAACATTATGAAATCGAGGCCAGCAAGACGCATGAAACCATAGCCGAATACTATGAAGCTGAGTCCCTGAAAATGCGGGAAAAGGCACAGGAGCAAAGGCGATTGTTTGAGCAATATACTGAAAAAAGTTATCTTCATGGCAAACAAGCCCAGGATCTTCAAGGGCATGCCGCCGCGTTGGCACACAAGTACGAGCAAGCCGCAAAGGCGGATGCATCAGTAGCAGTTTCGCATCGGCAGATCGCCTCAAAACTCAGGGGAAATCACGCTACGGCATCCGGGATCAGCAAAATTAACGAATCTCGGCGATAGCGTTTTCGTTTAATCTTTAGGAATATGCAAGAGGCCCAATGCGTTGCCATCGCCCATCCTCATGTAAAGCAAGCCCATAGGCGCGGGGACCCGCAAACGATAGATTGGCTCTAACGTTCGGTATTTCATACTCTTTCACGTTTTTATTGCCTCAAACGCAATAAGTGCGGATTCCTTCTGTACTGCTTCTGGAAAGAACCACAATCCGTTTACACGATCTGGAACAGGAAAAAACTCACGTTTTCATCGAACCAAATCAGTCGGCTCACCCAACCAGAGGTTCAGCCTGCGTCTAAGTGCCGCCGCAGACCGGGAGAAGTTGGCGATGCGTAATCCATTTCGCAATGACGACTTGGGTAAATTGATTTTACGTGTCACGGTAGGAATACTGATACTGTTCCATGGAGTACATAAAATCATCAATCCCGGTTCCCCCGACTTCATCAGCAAACAAATGGCAGGTATCAATTTACTCAGGCGCTGGCGTATGGCGCATATGTCGGTGAAGTTGTCGCACCGTTAATGGTGGTTATGGGAGTATTTTCCCGCCTTGGCGGCTTGCTCATTTTCGCCAACATTGTATTCGCGCTTATACTGGCACATCGATCCGAGTTCTTTACGCTAACCTGCGGCTGCGCCGGAATTGCGGGAGTTTTACTTGATGTCCCGCCTTGCGGTATTATTCCTTGATAGCGGACGAATGGCTGCTCGCCCCGATTAACACTCCACTAAATGCTTACAAGTTGCAAGACGAACTGACAAAGTTAATTTAATTCAATGCTCATGAATCCGCTCCCCCCTGGACTATACCGCTGGCACGAATTCACCGATCGGTCGGCCCTCCAGGATGCCGCGGTAGCTGCCATTCTGGATAGCGCCGCCCTTTCCATCCGCGAACGCGGACGTTTTGATCTCGTGCTTGCGGGGGGTGATACGCCTGGAGAAGTTTATCAAAGACTACGTGGGGCTCCCACCGACTGGTCGGCGTGGCATATCTATTTCGGCGACGAACGGTGCATGCCCCCTACCGAGGCGGAATTGAACTCGCGCATGGCCGGGGAAGCATGGCTCGATCATGTCCCTATCCCTCCGGGGCAAGTACACCCCATCCCGAATGGGCCTCGGGCGGATAAAGCCGCGGAAGCTTATGCGCAGACCTTGCGTGCCGTCGGCATCTTCGATTTGACATTGCTCGGCCTGGGGCAAGATGGGCACACCGCCAGCCTGTTCCCGGGGAATGAATGGGGCGTCGCGCCGGATGCCCCCGACGTGCTGGCGGTATTCAATTCGCCCAAACGTCCACCACAGCGCGTAACGCTCAGTGCTGCGAGGCTCAACCGCTCACGCCGGGTAATATTCCTGGTCAGCGGCGCATCCAAGCGCAAGGCGGTGGCAAGATGGCGTGCAGGCGAGAATATTCCCCCACGAGCGATAATGGGGGAAATGGGCGTGGATGTTCTGGTGGAATCGGCGTTACTGGAGCCGCTAAAGCACCCTGAAGGGAACCCTTGAACGAACCCTGCTAGAGACTTGAACGCACTCGAATGACAAAGCGAGGGCGAAAAAAAAAGGAGTAGAAGCTACTCCTTTTTGGGTGAGAATCTGAATCGACATAAATTGCCGCCTCGGACCATACATTCATGGTGTTCGACCTTGCTATCGGTAAAGGTTTCCATAAGGCCCTTGTCCAAGTGACATATCTCGAGATCTTTCATCGCCATCTGGTGAAATACACAGTTATCCGCCTCAATGACAGCTTCGCCGCCGGGTAAAATTGCCTTTCTCGCATTATAACCAAGCTGATCCATTACCTCGGCAAGCTTGTCGACCTTTTCTTCATGCGTGTTCAACTCCGGGTATTGGCCGCGTATCTGTCGCGCGACGCCCGCGCCAATCTCTTTCAAACGCTTACCCATGTTTTTTGAACCTTCCTCACGCTGGACCGAGGCAACCACCAATTGCGCGAGCCAGGAATATTGGCGTGGAAAGCTTTCCTTGCCGAGTTCGGTTAAAACATAAAGCTGCTGAGGGCGCCCTCCTCCAGACGGCCGCGTAACCCCGGGGGCTATCATACCCGCCCCTTCCAGGGACGCAAGATGCTGGCGTACCGCGTTTCGTGTAATCTCAAGCCCTTTCGAAAGCTCATCCACGCTCATGCCGGATTTGCCTCCCTGCAGGAGCTTGAGCAATTGTTTCTGCCTTTCACCCATTGTATTAAGCATTTGGCTACCTCGTCCTTCTTTCCGTTTCTATGGAATCTCGCATTTTTATTATAGAACAATTTATCGGCTGCCACTTATCTTAGGACACTTTAAACATACAATAGTTGACTATATATCGCTATTTCCTTACAATTTCTCGCCAATAACCGAGGGCAGACCGGAAAGACGCCTGTGGCTGATGAATGTTGCCACTGTCCCCCTTGCTGGTTAATGCTTATTGGTTGTCTTCTCCGGAATTGGCTTGATTTTAAAGGAATGGGCGGTATGAGGTGACCACAACGCGCTGACCCGGTATTTTGAAGACACGACCAGGCAGATGCGCGCGAAGGTTGAAGAACAAAAGAAATTGCTTGAGCATTATGAAGAAAAAGGCTATCTCTACGA
The DNA here is from genome assembly GCA_013821425.1 of Nitrosospira sp. Classification (GTDB taxonomy): domain Bacteria; phylum Pseudomonadota; class Gammaproteobacteria; order Burkholderiales; family Nitrosomonadaceae; genus Nitrosospira. Next base: position 5,001 of record JACDGV010000033.1, read on the forward strand.
TCGGCACGCCCAGGATCTGAAATCGCATACCGCCGCCCTGGTGCGCGTGTATGACGAGAATGTGCACGAAAATATAAAAAAGGCCACTGTCCACCGGCAGATGGCACAGGAGCAGGCTCAACATGAATTCGCCGATTGCGGGACCCCGTTCGTGAACGCTGCCCGCAAGTGCGAACCGCTAAATTCCAACTGAATCACAACTGAATCCAGCTGAATCGCGCCCGCATGGCAGTTGAATCACGCTGAGAGGTGCGCGATCACCTGACCTGTTGTTGCCGTTTCGGCTGCATCGGGTCATAACGGAAACTCTTGTCTCATTCTCTGCACGTAGGGAACAGGGGTAAGCTCAGGAAAAAATCCCTGTCATGGTTAGGCCAGAGCTCGGCATTTTCCCTGCGAGCGAGGGCCTTGAGCTTGCGTATGCTCGCCAGCGCCAACGCTTCGTTATCTTCCCAGCAATAGCCCGGCGCAATTTCCTCCAGGATATTTTCACTCAGATCCGCCGCATCGCCACACAGGATGACAGGCCGGCCCTTATCCAGCTCGATGAACAGGGACATATGCCCGGCCGTATGGCCGGGACTTGCAATGGCATTTACGCCCGGCGTCACAACATATTCATCGGTCTTGATGCGCCATTGATTCGCCTCCCCTAGTTCATCGGCAAACACGCTTCCATCCATCCCGCTTCGGGCTGCCGTCAATTCATCGGCTTGGATGTGTACTTCGCAGCCAGGCAAGTCGCACAGACCTCCCACGTGGTCAAAATGCAGGTGCCCGATAAACACGAGGTCGATATCGGACGGCCGCAGCCCAAGTTGCGCGAGGTAGCGCGGAATGCGTTGCCCTTCGCCCATGATGGGCGGCTCGACCTGAGGACGCATAGGGCCGAAATAGTGTTCACACAAAACCGGCTCAACCAGCTTGCGGTAATCGCACCCGGCGTCGTACAAAATCCGGCCGTTCGGCGTCTGAATCAAATAGGCGAGAATCGGCGCCTCGATGAACTCGCCGTGACCACGGTTGCGCGTAGAAATTGCCTTTTCATATCGAATCGTGCCGGTCAGCAATGGCCACAGCTTCACTGTCCTAGCCATGATGCTGTCCCAGGGCCATCGTTGACTGCCGGACAACCGGCTCGCCAGTCGTCCTAATAGTCGCTGTGCACGGAAACACGAGGCTCCGTGTCGCCTGAACGCTGCATGACGCTCGATATCAGGTGAGCAGAAAAATTCATTCCAAAAGGTACCAGCAAGATAGCTGCCAGCAATGCAAGCAAGGCTGTATTAACGCTGATCCCGATTTCGCCACGCGCGATTTTTCTGAAAAACCAGGCAATCAGCAATACCAGCCCGAGCACCACTGCGAAGCCGGCGATGATTAACCCGCTATCGTCCATTATTACGCGCAAAGGGGACAGGTATTTCGAATCTGCATATCCTTCATGGCACAACAGTATAGTTGCCGGAACCCCAGGCTACAAGCCGAGGGCGACCCAACGAATTGGGGGAACAGGGTTTCCGGAAGGACCGGGTTGCGCGATTGATGCCAGCAGATGGTATTAGCACAAATTGCGCTTCAAGGTTGCGACAGATTCCAGGCACTGTGAGTTGCGCACGGGCTGCCCAGGTCTGGTCGCTTAACCTCTCCAATTCCCTGTTTAACATGTCCCTCAGCGCCTGTACCGCTGCAAGCCTCTCCCCCATACGCCTCAATGCGATTCTCGCATTCGGCTGTGCATTCCTGCTTCGGAGGATGAATGGCTGAATGACCACCGATTCTCGACCTTGCGTAAAGCACGTGTTCTTATCCAAGCCTGGCGGAAGGGTTATATTCAAATCGCCCACATAGCTCGCTGGGGTATATCATACCAAGCGAATTAGCGCCTCAATCTCAATTTTACAACCCAGGACTCTACTGATTAATGTCTGCTAATTGGGGAGAGCCCGCCAGTCCAAGCCCTGCAACTCTTTTCTTACTTATTGGTTCTCCAAGTCAAGATTAATAATACGGGAATATCCGCGTCTTATTTAAAGAGGCAAGACCATGAAAACCATATGTGCAGGTTTAACACTGGCCGCCCTGAGCGGCCAAGTAATGGCTTACGACTACAACCGGAGCATGGCCGATGAGTGGGAGCAACAGCGTAAAACATCAGAGACGGAAAGAATCGAACAAGCCGCCCGGCAGCGGCAAATCGAGCACGACAAAAGAATGCAGCAGCTTGAGCACCAACAACGATTCCAGCAACAAGAAAACGAATGGCGGCAAAGACAACTCGAGGCCGAGGAACGCCGCCTTTGGTTGTGGGGACGCTAAAGTGCCGTTCGAGCAATTCGGAACGCGACGACGGTACTGCATGTAGTAGTTCAGAAGCCAAGGTGACCCTTGAAAACGCGGTTGTACATGACACCCGACACCCTTCGTTATCCGGGGGGCATTTGCCCGCGATTCAGATAGAATAGAGGTTGAGGGGGTTAACTATCCCGCGACAGACAGCACCAAATGGCGGATACATTCGCTGAGACGGCATAGGAAACTTCTGGAGTGGTTCACTAGATCGAAAGGATTGGCGGGAAAGGCTGAGCAAGGCGCAAACGCAGGAAGAATTCTCAGCGCTGTTAGACGAATACCGAAAGCAACTGGGCACGAGATAGAACGGAAGCCCGTGAGTTTTTACAGGAAACAAAAGACGATTTTTCCGCATTGGACCTTGACTACAAAAAAACCGCCAAAGACGCGGGCTGGCTAGGGCAAGGGGTCTAGATCCGGAGTTTGCCAAACAGTCCGTTACGTCGACCTGGAGAGGAATGATGAAACTGGTATTCAGGCGATCCAAAGACCTGAAAACATGAAATCGAACTGAACTCAGTAAATATGAAGGAGTGCTACTGTGGAAATCGATGAACAACATAATGCCGCGCTAGCTAAAGTGGCCGAGATGGTCGGCGATGCTAAATTCGCGATGTTGACTACCATAGCAAAAGATGGAATTTTGCGTAGCCGTCCTATGGCGACCATGCAGCTCGATGGCGAAGGTAATCTTTGGTTTTTTACGTCCTTGTCGTCGTCAAAAATTGCGGAAGCGCGACCAGATCAGCAAGTTAACCTCTCCTATGCTCGCATAGATAAACAGGACTATCTTTCCGTGTCCGGTACTGCGGAACTGGTACACGATAAGGAGAAAATGCAATCCCTATGGTCTCTGTGGATCAAGCCATGGTTCCCAAAGGGGTTAGACGATCCCGACCTGGCATTACTTAAAATCAGTATCATGGAAGCAGAATATTGGGATGCGCCTAATAGCTCTACGGCACGTGTATACGGACTTGTCAAAGCGATCGCTACAGGGGACACCGACGCGCTGGGGGAACATCGCAAGTTAGATGTGAAAGAGGAATAATTGTACAGTCCCATTAAACACCTCTGGGACTTGGTTTTTCGGTGACGGAGGTAGGATGAAACTACCTTCATTCTATGTGGGCTCATTAATCCCCATGAAAACGAAATATGGATGCAGATCAATCAAGGATCAGTAAGAGTCAGTGCAAATTGATCAAATTCAGATCGATCAGGATGGGTATGCAGACCACAAGCGTGGTAACAAACGTGGTAACTTAGGGATGCTAACTGAGTATTCTGTATTTCAAGGCATTACAGTATAAATATGAAGGACACCCTCCCGTTAGTTATTTTTTCTAACTCACCATTAAACTTCCCAGTTCCTGCACGATAAGCTGACAACCAGCACATTGTGTTAAAACGCCTGAGACGAATCAGGAGAAAAAATGCAATTACTGTACAACCCGGACATATACCCGGATCAAATCCGGGAAATGATATCGCAATCGGGGCAAATCGGGATCGAGATCGCAAACCGATGGATGATGGGGTGGCCGAAGAGGGTCGTGAATCTTCTGATCCAGGATATGTACGAGGACGTGTTTCAGTACCAGCTTTTGCAGGAACAGGACGTAATAGCAAGAGCCTCCAACCTGAGCCATTTCGCGCCAATGGAGATCATGGTGATGTCAGGCCTGAGTCTCGAACCGCCGGAGGTATAGAAGTTCGAACCGGCGAATGCAGAAAGGATTAAAACGGGTAAAAGTACGGTAAAAAGGACCTTGAATAGCATTCTACCCCCCTGTTCCTAGTGTAGTGTTGCACTGGCGTTGGCTCCTGCCCTGGCGCATCTCTTGGAACTGCCCAACAAAATCGGCCTCTCTCGCGACGATTACCTCAGGGTGCAGCAAATCTATAGGGGTTGGGCCTTGCTCGGATTCGTCGTTGCCGGGGCATTGCGGTCCACGCTTATTCTTACGGTTATGGTCCGCAAACGGCCCAGCGAATTCAGGTTCACGTTGGTGGCCTTTCTTTGCATTGCAGGGACTCAGTCGTCTTCTGGGCATTCACTTTTCCCGCCAATCAGCTAACCGGCAACTGGACTGTATTGCCGGAAAACTGGCTGGCGCTTCGCACCCAATGGGAGTACTCGCACGCGAGCGCCGTCCTAAATCTCATCGCCCTCATAGCGCTCATCTTTTCCGTGGTCCTAAAGAAATAGCATTTTTCGTCCACGTTGCGGTGGCGAAGTTTAACGAAAAAATTACCCGACCCGTGCAGCAGATGATTGGGGCGACTCGCCAGGCTGTCGTATCGTAAACCAGTACACCCAAAGCAAAATGCTGATCTGCAGCGGGGCTCGAATAAGCAGGTACAGGGGACCCCAAGCGTGACCGCCCATCGGGACATAATTGATGGCAGCATATATATTTGCTGGGAAGAACAATATGAGCACCGTTGCCGCAGCCCATCCGGCAAGTCTCCTTGACCCTGGAAGAAAAAAGCCGATAGCGATTGCAAACTCCAAAACCCCCGTCAGATACACGAGAAGCTCTCGCTCGGAAACCCAAGGCGGCAGCATCTGCGCCATTGGCTCAGTCTGAATAAAGTGTCCCATCCCCGTGAACATGAATAACATTCCAAGACCAATGGCGGCAGCACCACGCAAATCGAAATGAAGACGCATGGCGATTGATAAGGCGCGTGCCACCAGGTAGGGCATCGTCATCAAGACGAGCATAATGATGGGCGTTGTCAACTTCGATTTCCTGGCTGCAGATTAAACGGTGCAGATTAAATGAGCCGGCGCATTTAGCAAAGTCTCGCTGCGATGTGTTATCGCCCCCAAGTTCGGCAATGAACCCCCTTTCTGAATCAGAACAGACATGGGCTGACGACTTTATTCTTCGAAATTTCAGACAAGGGGCTAGGCGACACACGCGCTGATTTCCAGGCTAACGAAGGCCAAACCGTCAATCTTGATAAGCCATTTCGCCGCATTGTTGCCCGAGCGAGCCGCGACACAACTTAGCAGTTCGACACACGTTAAAGCGCATTTGGGTTTTCTTAGCTCAGCCCTCAACGCCCTATTAATCGTTACCGTAGATGTCCTAAAAATCCATCAGGTGCCAAGCTGATTCAGTCAGTTAAGTTTGGCGACGCGTTACCAAGTCAGGAATGCCGACGACCATGCCAAAGAACGGGCGGAAACGAAAACGAGCTGTGGCGACTCATCAGTTGACTCCCTGCATAGGGTCATTATCGTCCATGGGTTGCGTCGGAATACCCTTCATGCAATGCAAGCAAGGCATGCAACTGGGCAACCACTGCGGTACCTTCACCCACAGCGGCAGCGACACGTTTGATTGAGTTGGCACGCGCATCGCCGATCGCGAATACCCTTGGTGCCGAAGTTTCGAGCTGTAGGGGTTGACTACGGCCATTTTCTGAATGCGCCCACTGCTCATGGTCGGTAGGCGAGAGATCTAGGCCGGTGCAGACAAACCCCTTGTCATTTAATTTCACGCCGCAATTCTCGAGCCAGTCGGTATTGGGATCGGCGCCTACGAACAGAAAAATGCGTCGTAGTGATTTAGTCTGTTTGCTGCCGTCCTTGCGATTGCGCCACTGGACGCCACTCACACCTTCTTCGCAGCCTTCGATTGCCACAACCTCGGATTCTGTATGCAACGTAACATTCGGCAACGATCCAATACGGTCGATGAGATATTTCGACATGCTTTTTACAAGGTCGCGACTGCGAATCAAATGATGCACGTGCGCCGCGTGGCTCGCCAGAAATACTATTGCCTGTCCGGCCGAATTTCCGCCGCCAACCAACACGACTTCTTCCTGTTTGCATAGCGCGGCCTCGATCGGCGACACCCAGTAATAGACCCCGCGCCCTTCATATTTCTCTAGTTCGGGTATGGCGGGACGCCTATATCTTGCGCCCGTCGCGATAACCACGGTTTTTGCCGAAACCCGTACGCCACAATCGAGTTGGAGCATATGAGGATAGCTGGAGCAATCAAGGGCCGTTACTTTGACAGGTACCACCATTTCAGCACCAAATTTCTGAGCCTGTACATAGGCGCATCCGGCGAGCGCCTGTCCGGAGATACCGGTCGGGAAACCGAGGTAATTCTCGATTCTCGAGCTTGAGCCCGCTTGGCCGCCGAAAGAATGGGTGTCGAGCACAAGTACGGAAAGTCCCTCTGACGCAGCATATACCGCAGCAGCAAGGCCGGCGGGGCCGGCACCAATGATCGCAACGTCGTATACACGGTCAGCGCTCAGATCGATATACAAGCCGAGGCGACGTGCAAGTTCCCTTTCGGTGGGGCATTTAAGGACGGTTCCATCGGGACAAACAACGAGCGGCAATTCGTTTGGACGCGGTTGGTGAAGTTTCATCACATCTTCCGCAATACTATCCAGTGCCGGATCGAGCATGAGATGAGGATGAGCGTTCCTTGAAAGGAATCCCTGCAACCGCACCATGCCCGCTCCGCCAGGCGGACCAATCAGTAGCGGGCCACCTCCGCCGGTTTCCACCAATGCCATGCGTCTAAGGATCAGTGCTCTCATGATACGCTCCCCGAGCTCGGCCTCGGCCACGACCACGGCGCGCAAGGACGACGGATCTATCACCAGTGCCTGGACCACCTCAAGGGCGCGTCCATAGGCAAGGGCAGGCTGGCCCGATAGCTGGCCGACTTCGCCGGTGAAGTTACCCGGGCCGCTTTCAACTACGGGGAGCTCATTACCCAGGCCATTTTTCCGCGATGTCAGAATGCGTCCGCGTAGCAAAACGAACATGCCAGCTCCGGGTTTCCCCGGAGCAATAATATTTCCCCGGGCTGCCAAGTGCGCATCGTGCTAAAACGCCGTAACCGGGTAATCTCCGCCGGAGCGAGCTTGGGAAACATCTGCTCGCGGCGCGACGCCAGGCTTGGCGGCAATGGAAAATCCGCCGTGTTGGGTGGAACATCGTTCACTTGACCAGACGCTGGCGGGAGCAAACTGTTAGAGGCTTTTTTCATGGAAGCTTGGGTGACCCCAAAAGGAATCACGCTGAAGGGAGGAATAATGCTTGAACAAACACGATCCAAATCGTATAACCTGCGGGCCGCCGTTTCGCCCGCGCTGTCCGTCCCAGAAGATAGCCACGCCGAGGACCGCCGATGCTATTGAGCCGTGAGCGATAAGTTGATTTGCAGCCCGGGAATGCGTGCATGTGTAGCTCCCGTACTCCACGAGAGTAATACCAGTAATCTGTGGGCCGAGTGTGTGGTCGTAGTCGTTATCGACCGGGCGATGGAGCTGGCTGCTTAATTTCACCTGCGACACTGAATGGCCTCATCCTATGAACAATATTCGCAATCATTCGACTTTGGCTGAAGTAGCTGATGAGAATATTATACATAGTAGCTCGGAGAAACCTGAGGCGGGGTGTACTCAATATCATTCAAGGACAGGAAAGACTGATAATGACGAGCCTCCGGCTTGCTGCAGCGCTCGGTCCCTTTATTCGTTAGGATGCGGATCGTGCCCATGCCCTTTTCTGCGAAGAAAGGTACACCTGATCATTGAGCAGATCGGCTGCAGTAATAGGATAAGCTTGAAGTAGAGCTCTAACCTGAAGCCATGCCGCATTTGCAGGCAGGGAAGCAATCGTGCAGAGGGTTCTGGCGTAAGCCAATGAACGTATCCTCCTTCGTGAAACACGTTCTTGACCGCATCCATAAGATTCGAGGGAAAATGCGCCGGTATGGTATTACCTGAGAGGAGCAGCACATTGCGCCGCGCATTGGGGGTATCGTGAGTAGTAAAGATTGCGGTTGCGACGTGCCAGTTCCCTGAATGCGCTGCCGCGTCCGAACGACCCGCCACCTTTATGGTATATATGAGCATCGGGATGCACGCCGAGACGCCATCCCCGGAAATCCAGGCGCCCGCCGAGGTCTGTGTCCTCATAATATCCTCGACCGAATGCCGGGTCGAAACCACCGATTTCCAGAAAAACATCGCGCCGGACCAGGAACGCGTGGCCTTGTAGACGGTGCGTTAGAATGTAGCCGCCGGGCCAGCGCAAATATTGGTCCAATCATGCTTGGCGTAGTCGTTGCCGGCAGGAGTGATCACCGCCAACTGCGAGTCAGCCGCTAGCGCCGCATACAGCGGCGGCAAAAAATCCTCGCTGACTTCTACATCCGAGTTGAGCACCAGCACCCAGGATGCACTGGATCGTTTAATCGCTTCATTTACCGATGCGCCAAAGCCCCGATTTTTCGGGGCGTGATGAACGTGGATATACTTATACGGTAAATGATCAAGCATCTCACGTGTTTCAGCGCCGGATGCGTCATCCCTGAATATAAATATGTTCTATTGACCGGCCGAGGCAAGCCACGACGGAATCAATGCAGCGCCGCGTCAGTTGGGGCGCATTATAGACCGGGATTACTACGTCAATGGAGGGTATGGACAAAGGCATAACCGACAATGGGATCGGCATGACGGCTTGGTAATCTTCCTCGGAAAAGGCCGACTGTCATCAGATCATCCAAAGGCGAGATTCACGGGACGCTCATCCAGATAAGGCTGCTCAGGCTGGACCGGGACCTCCCTTGTTCCTCCAGCAGGGCCACATAGCGGGATAGCACGTCCGCGTCTCCCACGTCGATCATTTCCTTCACGAAACGCTGGTGGTGCGCTTCGATGTAAAAATCATCACATCCATGTGTAAGAAATTTTTCGATCTGCCGATAAACATCATCCCGGCAGCGCAGTTCCGTCTCCGGCAGGTATTCCGCCAAAGCGGAGCGTCCCGCATGCAGGTAGTCCCCCGCCAGTACCGGCTTCTTCGCCTTGACAGCCTCAAATACCACCGAGGTGGCCAGGTCAATGATGACGTCCGCCCAGTTCAAGAGGTGGATGGAGTGGATGTCGCCGGCCACGCTCACGTTCGGCAGGCGCCGCAGGGAGGCGTCACTGGTCAGCGATTGCTGCCAACCGCCGCGCGTGTGCGGCTTGATCATCAGTTCCACGTCCGGAAAACTGGCAACGATGCGCACCACTTCACCCACTTCTTCCCAGAAGGTGGAAAAGTTGCTCTTTCTCAGAAAGATGACGACTTTGAGCCGGCTGCCGGAACGGGTCAGCGGCGACGGCGGCATCAGTGTAGCCAGCTTGGCGAGCCACTCGTCGCAGTAACGTGGCGACCCTAGAACGGCTAGCTTGCGGTTGTCCATGAAGGGGCGAAAACGAACAGAGCAAAGTTCGTTCGGGACTACCACTCTGTCGAATATCCCCGCGTTGGCAAAGGTGGTGTCGGGCTCCAGGCGCAATTCACCGCGCCGGATCAGCTGGCTCGCATGCGGGCTGTCTCCATGCGGCAGCGACACGGTGCCAAGCCCCATCGCGCGCGCCATCGATAGTACGACCGCTACCCATTCCACGCATATGGAGGAATTCCTTTCGATCCAGTCGAATACCACCACGCCGTCACCCGCGCCTTCATGGGTATCCCCGAAGCTGCGGGTCAGCAGACGTTGGGCAGTGCTGTTCCACACCGGGGTGCGTTTCTTGACGTCATAGAACCTGACCAATGCCGCCGTTATCGACGCCAGGTAGGGACGGCGTACCTTGCGGATCAGCAGCAGCGTCTGCAGAAACCAGCGGGCAAATTCGAGCCGCGGCAACAGGTTGCTGATGTAGGCCATGCGCACACCGCGAAGCTTGCGCAGAAATTCAATACGGTAGTCATTGCTAAACCGCGACCTGCCTATCAGGACAATATCGCAGGTATTACCCGAATCAACCCACTTGTAGATTACTGGGGTAATGTGATCAATATCGTTATAATGACGGAGAAAAAAAAGAGCTTTCATACCCAGGCGTTTAGCTCCGGCATGTTAAGGAGAGACAGTATATCCATCATTTAATTATCCATCACAAGGTTTAAACCACCGGCTTTAGCCGGTCAGCTTTAGCCCGCGGGGATATGCTGCACGAAGGGAGGGGTGGCATGCAACACAGGTACGAAGTCGTACGATTTTTCAGATAGAGTACCATTGTATGGGTAACGAAATACCCGTACAAGTGCTGAACGGGGAAGTTACGGACGAACTCGAGAACTGGTGCGCGAAACGGGCGGAAAAGGGCGTAATTGTACACTCGCGAATATGCGTTTACCAGTAGAGTGCCCGGATGCTGTAGTGACGCACGACATAGCAGATATGATGCGGAAAGCGGGTTCAATACGCATAGTTTGTGGCATTTTTAAACGTTTAGAAGGCTATTGGACATGACTGGCATCAAGGAAAAGCACTCTATCAGAGCGATTATTCTCAGCGCTGGTCAGGGACGGCGATTGTTGCCGCTCACCGAAAACATCCCGAAGTGCCTGTTGCCGATCGGAGGCAAGCCAATTATCGAATGGCAGATTGAGGCGTTACTCGCTGCCGGGATTCATGACATTACTGTGGTCACTGGTTTCAAATCCAGCCTGGTTGAAGCTCAGTTGCAACGCTATGCGAAGCAGGCGCAGATCAGTACGATTTTTAATCCATTCTTTGAAGTTGCGGATAATCTGGCTAGTTGCTGGATTGCACGTTCCGCCATGGATCACGACTTTTTGCTCCTGAATGGAGATACTATTTTTGATAAACCGCTGTTGGTACAAGTGTTGAACTCCGCCCCCACTCCCATTGCTCTCAGCGTGAGTCACAAACCCAGCTATGATACGGACGACATGAAGGTGCAGCTGGATGGGAATGGATGGGTCAAGCACGTAAGCAAGAACTTGTCCGCCGATCAAATCGACTGCGAGTCCATCGGTCTTATCTTTTTTCGTGAGCACGGGCCGCAATTATTCAGCAACGCGGTCGAGGATGCGCTTCGGGACCCGGCAAGGCTTAATTGCTGGTATCTCTCCATCGTGGATGCCCTGGCCTCCAGGCAACTAGTGAGTACGTGCTCAGTGCCCGGGCACCTCTGGTGTGAAATTGATTTTGTCGGGGATCTGAAAAAGGCCGAGGCACGTTTTGGCAGAATAGATCAAGATAAAGTGCTGCATAACTATCTTTGCACAGGTTAGTCACTTCTAATTTGCCAGCGCATTACAAGTTCCTCACAAAGTACATGGATTTTTGAATGGTTAGTTCGCCGCCGCCGGAAGCACCGATCTTTAACGCAACAATGCAAAAATTCGGGGCGCCACAGACAATAATTCATCAATATCAGTACTGGAGCGTCATGCTCCGCCCCGTCCAGTTAACGCTTGGTTCCCTGGTTCTCGCCGCCCATGAGCCAGCTCACCAATTCTCTAAACTCAGTCAAGCGAGTTTTACCGAGCTTCACAAAATAACAGCACAGCTGGAACCCGCTTTAGCAAAAGCGTTTAATTACGATAAGCTTAATTATCTGATGCTGATGATGGTTGACCCAGACGTACACTTCCATGTTATTCCACGTTACGCAAAGGCAAGGTGTTTTGATGGGCTAGAGTTTATTGACTTTGGTTGGCCTGGAGCGCCCGACCTCCGCAAATCGAATGAAACAGATGCTGAAACCAACCACCGTATAATCGATCACATTTTGCCCTGCTGGACATAAGCCCATTGATTCATATCCGGATAACTTTTCAGAAATTAATGCCTCCGTAGTTGCGTATGAATTCGGGTAATGGTATGTTCGCGCGGCTTGGTACTGCTTTGCCATTGTCGAAAAGGGCTTCAAATTGGTGCTTTGCTCTGCAATTGCCAAAATCCTGCGGTCTTTTATTCGGGAAAATCAGATACGGCAAGCCTTGGCGATACTGGCAACGTTCCCGGACAGATTGGCCTCATCGACCAGTTAAATTGTAAAACTTATAGCCGGATACTATAGATATCGTTTATGAAATGAGCCAACGATGATACAACTCGTCCTGTTGCGACATGGGGAAAGCATCTCGAACCGGGATGGGTATTTTACCGGCTGGAATGACGTTGCACTGAGTCAGCGGGGTGAACATCAGGCGGAGCAGGCGGGTCGCCTGCTCAAGGAGACGGGTTGCGAATTTGACATATGCTTTACTTCAGAACTTAGACGAGCCACTGATACATCCCGCATCCTGCTATCGTTGATGGGGCTTGACAGAGTGACAACGCGGCAGAGTTGGCGCTTGAATGAGCGTCACTATGGCGCGCTGGAGGGAGTTCATCGTATCAACGCCATCTGGAAATTCGGTATATGGCCCGTCCTTGGCCCCCAATTGAGGTTTACCGCAATACCCCCCCCATTAGACCCTGGTGATGCACGTTGTCCGGGAAATCAGCTCCGCTATTCAGATGTCGACAAGAATGAGTTGCCGCTTTCGGAGAGCATGCAGCAGACATTCTCGCGAGTCTTGCCTTATTGGCAGGAAACAATCGTGCCCGAACTCCTGCGTGGGAAACGGGTTCTCGTCGTATCTCACCGGCATGTCTTGCGCTCATTGATTATGCAGTTGAACGGATTGTCCGTTTCCCAGCTAATGAAGTTAACCATAGCCACGGGACGTCCGTTGGTATACAACCTTGATCATAAACTCGAACCCGTTCAGCATTACTATGCTGATCGTCAGTCCGCTTAGCAACATGTCGAGTACCGAGCTTGGCCCTTCCGCGGCTCTATGCCTTTCAGGTAACGGGCGATAGCTGAAACCGATCATGGATTCCGGTGCGGTTCAATGGCTGCAAGCCAGTAGGGGCGCGCGCACGCGTGCGGATACAGGATTCTGCTCGAACTACCCGGAATCGTAGAAGCGCCCCATCTCTTTTCGTGATCGCATGCATACTTCCAAACTGTCATTCCGTCATCTACCGGCTCATCTGCAACGCCTGATGACGCTGGCCGGCGGTACGGTCCCCTTCCGTAGCGCCAGCCGATTCGCGGCAGCCGGGATGGTTGGGGTCGTCACCGACGTGCTGTTATTCCAATTGTTCACGAGCCTTGGCGCGACCCTCGCGTTGGCGCATATGGCGAGTTTTTTCGCCGCCGCTGCGTTGAACTACTTTCTTGACTCGAAATGGTCGTTCCGGCCCCGCCATGCGGATGATCAGCAATGGCGCCATTTTGGCCGCTTCCTCACTGTCGGGTTATTCGCCTTGCTGATGCGTGGTGGAATCCTGGCATTGCTGGTCTTTGACTGGCATATCTCCCCCATGCTGGCTATTTTTCCCGCCGTTGCCGTCACGGCCGCCATAAACTATCTCGGTACCGCCTTCTACGTATTCCCTGTCAAGCAAGATCCTCCCACCGCGGATGTGCGCTGGCGGGTCGCTTCACTCGGTATTGTCGCCTTTACCATACTGCTACGCCTGATTTACCTGGGACAAGCGCAGCTGATTCCGGACGAGGCGTACTACTGGAATTACGCCCAGCACATGGATCTGAGTTTTTACGATCATCCGCCCATGGTTGCGTGGCTGATCTGGCTGGGCACCGCACTCTTCGGCAATACGGAGTTCGGCGTTCGCATCGGCGCATTCATTTGCGGCCTTATAACAATGGGCTACCTGTACGCGCTGGCACGCAACCTGTATGACGAACCCACCGCCATGCGCGCGGTGCTGCTGCTGGCGGTACTACCGTTTTACTTTTCCACCGGCATGGTGATGACAACGGATGCGCCGCTGGTAGCCGCTTGGGCTGCGACGCTGTACTACATGGAACGGGCATTGATCGCTGATCAAAATTCCGCCTGGCTGGGCATGGGTATTGCATTCGGCCTGGGCATCCTGTCCAAGTATACCTTGGGCCTGCTGGGGCCGGCCGCGTTGCTGTTTGTGATCCTGGACCCCGCCTCTCGTCGCTGGCTGCGCCGTCCGCAGCCTTACCTCGCCGCTGCGCTTGCCCTGCTGCTGTTCTCACCTGTCATCATCTGGAATATGGAGAACGACTGGGCCTCGATTATGTTCCAGTCAAACCGGGCCAAGGGAGGAAGTGAAGGTCAATTCTCGGCACATCTATTATTTCTCCACCTTATGGTCCTGTTGACGCCGGTGGGCTTGCTTGCCGCAGCCATGGCGGTGGGGTCAGGGGCCGAGCGCGACCGCAACACCTTTGCGCGCAGGCGTCGTCTATTCGTACGAGTGTTCACCGGCTTGCCGCTGGCAGTGTTTTTCGTTCTCAGCATTTCCGAGTCGCAGCGGTTTCACTGGACTGGGCCGACATGGCTCGCGTTACTGCCAACCATGGCATGGTTGATGGGCCAGGCAGGCGATTTCAGTACCCTCTCACGCCGCGTGAGAGCAGCCTGGAAACCCACTATTGCAGTTTGCCTCTTTCTCTACGCATTGGTACTGCACTACGTGGTGCTCGGCATTCCCGGCGTCCCCTATAGCGTTTTGTCCGAACACTATTTCTGGCGCGACGCCACAAAGGAAATCGAGCAGGTTGTAGCGGAAGTTCGACAAGGAACCGGGCAAGAGCCCATTGTGGTGGGCATGAGTAAATGGTCGGTAGCGGCCGCCCTGGCCTTTTACAACCGCAGTGGCAAGCCGATGGAGATACGCTCTCGCAATCTGTTTGGCGACAGCGGCGCCATGTATGATTTCTGGTATCCATCGGAACCACCCACATCCCGGCCGATCATCCTGGTGGGCATGAGGAGCCACGAGCTCGCGCGTACCCCAAGAATCGATGACATCGATCGGATGCTCGTACAACCCGGTCCGATTCGGGAGCAAGTAGCCATGCGCGACGGCAAGCCGCTGCGGCGAATATATTACCGCATTGCACAGGGGTATTTGGGTAAAGGCCTTGACCCTGAATCCGGCAGTTGACCGCTCATTTAACAGATCGGCAGCTTGCTTGTGATGCAGGTAATACCTTCCGCTCAGACCTGGTGGTTTGGCCGAACAAGCGGCAACCCGCGCACGGCTACGGAAAGATCGGGTGGGCTGGGATGACGGACCTCAATCTATTTATCCTTGAATTTTCCATCATCTTTCCTGATCGCCAGGGGTGCAAAAATACGAACCGCCGGTTTTCCTTCATCCTGACCGGGAACAATGTCCTCGAACCATGATCGTAAAGACCCCTGGGATTGCCGCGCTTGCCAACCCATCATTACCCGGCCAGCAAGAAAGATTGTTGAAAGAAGATGCCAGGTAATTACCGACCAGAGACCGATGTCCGGTCGGTCTATAAACCAGCCGAATGTCAACAGGATCAGGTTGGGATTACGCCGGGCAGTAATCAGCCGGTTAAACGAATCCAGCGGGCGCCAGATAAAAATATCAAATGATGCAATCCAAAACTGGAAAGCTCCTTCACACAATCGGCCACCGATATAACCGATGAGTATCAACGAGAACATTAGTTGCAAGTCGGAAACCTGCGTCAGTTCTGCTGTCAAGCCTACACCCCAGGCCATATACCAAAGCGGTGGATGAATAATATCCAGGCCGTGATCGAGCACATCTCCAAAACGGCTTGAGGTGACAGTTACTCGTGCCAGCTTCCCATCGACGGTATCCAGGAAGGTCATCAGCCATCCCATCACCAGACCCACGCCATAGTGGCCATGCCAAAAGGCAACCCCGGCAAGCACTGCAAACACAAGACTGAGCAGCGTAACCTGATTTGGCCGTATACCGAAGCGTACGCAAGCGCGCACAGTCCAAAACGCGGGCGTGGGCCAGAGCCATTTCGTCACAAGGTCGGTCACGCTTTTGTATGATCTGGCAAATAGTTCCGACTCCAGCTGCCGGCTGTTAACTCTGCTGATAGGCAATAGGTAGGGCAGATCCCTTTTCTTGAGATTTTGCTGAAGTCCCAGCAGATTCAAGTCTTTCAGTGTATAACGCGGCAAGTCCGGGAAAGTCTCTCCTTCTCCCTCGCCCATAAAATTCGCCAGCACATGACGCATATTTTCATCGGTAATCCGGACTGCGACCGGTTGACCTGCGTCACTGTTGAGCACCAGGTTCTCTCGCATGTTAATTAATGCCGCCAGCACCCTTGCATCAAACAAATGATCTGCGCGTAAAAATAACGCCGGCGCAGGTACCGGAATCTGATCGGGACTATCGACCGTTCTGGTCTGGCTGAATCCTCTTAACATCCGTTCCAGGCGCTCACGCCCACTCAGGCCCCAGATGTCCGTCTCGCTATCTCCAAGGATATAGATGTAGGTTATCACTGGGATATCGTTTGTCTGTGTCTGGTTGGAATCATTCTAACGCCTATTTCGGCCGGCGCCACCCCTGGTGATGAAAGAAACTATGGGGTGAAAGGTAACGGGAAGAGGTCACGCAATTTTTTGGCGGATCAATCCCGTAACCTAATGTGACCCGCCGAACTGACTCGCACCCCCCGATTGCTTCCATAGAGAAGTGGCCCCGGGAATTTGAACAAGCCTATAAGTAGAGAATCTGCTACTTGATCCGCTTGGGTTTCCAGGGCCATTCGGAGAGTTAGTTTTCGGCGTTGGTTAAACCGGGACAGGGCTTGGAAGGCCCGCCCGGCGTACAAATTCAGCTGGCGGCAGGTCGTTGAGAGTCGAGCGAGGCCGACTCTCATTGTAGTCCCGCCGCCAGTCTTCGATGATCGCTTTGGCTTCTTCCAGCGTTTCAAACCAATGCAAGTTAAGGCACTCGTCCCGGAATGATCCGTTAAACGTCTCAATGTGGCAATTGTCCGTCGGTTTTCCAGGACGACTGAAGTCGATCCGCGCTTGGTGATGGTAAGCCCAAAGATCGAGCAACTGCCCCGAAAATTCACTGCCATTATCGACAAAATGATATTGAGTAGGACCCCGGTGCGCGACCAATTGATAAGGCGGCGACCACATGTTCGCTTCGCAAGCGCTGACCCACTTCGATCGCCAGCGCTTGCCTGCTGAAGACATCGACAATGGTCCGCGTACGAAACTTCATGCCGTTGGCCAGCTGGTCCGCCACAAAGTCCATGCTCCATGCCTCGTTTGGCTTGGTCGGCTTGATCTTTGCTTGGCGGGTCACGACCATCTTGCGCCGCCTGGGTAGTCATGAGCGAAGCTGCAGCTGCTTTTCGCTATAGAGCCGATACGCCTGGTTTTTACCCAGTTGCCAGCCTTCACGCTTGAGAAGCACGTGGATGCGCCGGTAGCCATAACGAACCCGTGTCTTTGCAATATCCCGCATACGTCTTCGTAATGCCTGCTTCGGATCTTTGACGCTCCGATAGTACTGCACGCTGCGCGATTGCTTCATCAACCTGCAGGCCCGCCGCATATTCAGGTCATAGTGGCTCACAATGTAGTCCACCACTTCACGTTTCAGCGCGGGCCGGGCCACTTTTTTGATGCAACGTCCTGCAGGATTGCCTTGTCCAGGCTCAACTCGGCAACCAGCTTCTTGAGCCGCCCGTTCTCTTCCTGCAACTGCTTGAGCTCCCGCACCTGATCCGACTGCATCCCCGCGTACTGCTTCTTCCAGCGGTAAAATGTCTGTTCCGAGATCCCCACCTGCCGGATCAGATCCGCCACCGGCATCCCCAGCTCCGACTGCTTCAATACCGCTACAATCTGCTCTATTGAAAACCGCTTCTTCTTCATGGCAAACAGCCCTCCTTTCAAAGTCAAAGTTTGCCGAAAAACTCACTTTCTGTCTGGTCCGGTTTTCCTAAAGCAGATCACTCCTGACCCGCCCCGGATTAAGGTAGATCGAATTAGAAACATGCAGTTTTTGTATTGAATCTTCCTCAATCAATAGGGAATGCAGTATGCATCCGGAAATTGCAAAAGCTGCGCCGCATTAGCGGTCTTTGTCTTTGGAGACTCGCTATGACCAGGTGCCGCGGGAAAAGCATCAACATTGTCCTGGCGGCATGAATACACCTTTCCGAACTACTAATCGCACATCTTAAAATCCATCTTCTTTCGCCCGGCCACGAATCCGACAAGGCAAAGGCCGCCAAGAAGCATTGCATAGATCTCAGGCTCGGGCACTACGGGCTGGGGGGGCTCTACGCCGAGAGGATGAAGACGATACTGCGCCAGATTTCAGCCCTGCAGCGGGGGAGACGTGCAAGCCAAGGCCAAGCAGTACGGGCTTGACATGAACAAGCAGGAAGACCGGCTCATCGCAGCGGAAGAAGTGCTTGCGGAAATGGCTCAGAAGAACCCGAAGAGCGGCTTCGTGCAACGCGCCATTGCGGCCATACGCGCATGCTGCGCGAGAATGTGCCTGGCTTCAAGAACATGAGGCTCACCGACGGGGAGATCGTCGAGCACTACCTGATACCGGCGCGGCGGTTCGTGCAGGAGGGGCAGCCGGTGGCACCGGGAGCGATGGCCGGGGCTTTCAGCCGCTAGGATCTACAGAGCCGATTGGAGGTAAACCGCAGGCTGGGGGCATTGCGCGAAACCATGAAGCCACCCTCCCGCGCCGCAGCTATAGAGGCAGTCAAGGGCCGATTTATCAGAAAGGAGTTGACCAATCAGGAAACCGGAATATCGGGGACGGTAACAGGTGGCTCTCTGAACAAAATGAAGCATGAATCGGCGTGGAAGAAATCGAACTCAATCATGGCGCACTACCACGCGCTAGGCAATCTGGACACCCTTTTCGAGTCGGCAACGAAAACGTATCACCGGGCCGGGCACAAAGAAGAGGACGCCGCTAATCTTGCGGCAGTTCATATCTTCACACACGCCCATGCCTTACAACGGGCAGGTTCTGAACGTGGTAATGACGGTGAAGGAGTATCTCAGGCCCCAAGAATTTGGGACCAACCAGCTATATACGTTTGAATCGCTGGAAATAGAAACGCCGGTGCATGTTAAGGGGGCCTCAACTGACTTGGTTTCCCAATCTCGACCACACCTGCTCACCGGCGTTAATGACAGATTGGAGGAAATGATCGCGATTGTCAAGGGCGAACTCAGCCCCGACAATACCGCCTTTTCCCGGTCTGCCAACCGACCAATACTTGTAATTGATCTTGCTTGAATCGTGAGGATGATTGCCGCAAGCCCAAAAAGTAACGCCCCCGAACCATGCTCTCTCTTGGGGGCTAATCCCCAACAGGGCGCTTTTCCGTGGGCGTTCTAGTCCAGCGCCTGTTGCAGACGCTGGACAAGCCTCTTCATCTACCCGGACAACGAAGTGGAGACTGCGAAAATACTAGAGTTCCGCTGTTTCCACCTCACCCCGATTCTTCCCCGTCATCGCCCGGTTCCAGCTTGCAAGCTTCGGCCCGCTGCGATTGCATAGCCATCTTTCAACACTTGCGACGCCGGGATTGCTTATCAAAAAAAATTTGCAAGTGCCATCCCCGGCCTTTTCGCAGGCTCCGAAGTCGATTAAAGCGCGGTGATCATCAGCGGGATACCGCGTTGCTGCTCTAAGCCGAACGGTCCGACTTTGTGAGCCGACGTGCGCTTGCGGTCACCAGCACCAACCAGCGGCTTGCCGTTGTCAGCATCTACAAAGCGATGGGCGGCGGCTGGGAGATTTGTGTGGGGGCTGATCGGGCCTGCGGCGGCGCCGACGGCGTTTCGAACTCGCGCTTTGTGAAATA
>JACDGV010000002.1 GCA_013821425.1 Nitrosospira sp.
GTTTCTCCTTCACGCAAAATCCCAATAACCTGCTCTTCGCTAAATCGCTTCTTCATATTCGCCTCCATGTCAAAAATTAACATGAAGACTCACTCAAGGGGTGGCTACAAAATTCCTGGCAGGTCAGAGCCACTAACTCACATCCCAAAATCGCAAAAGAAAGAGTGGGCTGTTGCGAAGCTCGGCCGCAGTATTGAGAACGCTTTTTCCACAGGCGACAAGATAATGATTTTCACTTTCAGCTCTCCCAAGCTAAATGCCGAGTGTGCCTTAATGTACACCCCTGTCAGCTCTAGGCTGCAGGAAATCACCTGTCGTCTTGGGGATTATTTGCATTTTTCTAATGGGAATTTCGATCCAGGATTAACTTGGTGGAATCATCTTCGAGATATTCTTGATGAAGGATATGGAGAGCTTCTGCTCGCTAACTCAGGGGAACTCGTTGGGGTTCCCCTCCTTCATAGAACTACGGGACGAATAAACGTTCGGGCAGTAATTCCGAAAGGAGACCCAAGAGAAAATTTCATTGCAGAACTTACTACTTCAGGAGAAGGTCATGTGATTAACGTCCAGTTTATCGAGCCCTCTACCAGCAAGAAAACCTTTGGTATCGAGGAAAATTAATTATTAAGGGACGGAGCTAAAAAATGTTCAGAAATAGGGGAGACCATATTTATTTTCGCCCATCCTTCGAAATCATGCCTTCCTTGCTTTACAGGGCGAATCGATCGCATTACAGATCTGCTTGACCGGTCTGCTGCGGTCACTGTTTTCCAAGAAACCCGTCGGCCTGGACCAGTCCAGGACGGTCGGTATCATGATCTGCCGCTACAGTCTGAAGCCGGGCGTACCAGTCGCGGGCTTCCTTTTGGTTGTTTGACGCTTCCGCGGCGCGAGCGGCGCCATAAATGCTTCGGAAGCGGTTGGGATCGCGTTTCAGGGAACGCTCGAACTCAGCCAACGCCTGTGCCGGACGGTCGAGTTGAAGCAGCATCTCTCCCAGCAGCTCGCGGGAGGGAGCGACATTACCGGGAGTCACCGGGTGCTTGTCGCTTGCCTCCTCCGCTTCGGCAGCGGCGCGCATCAGGCGCACGGCCTCGTCGTTGCGATTCTCGGCCAGGGCAAGCCACGCACCGATTGTCTTGATCTGAAAGTCTGCCTGACCCGCCCAATAGTCCAGTTTGGCGGCGGTCATCGCTTCCTTTAGCGCCTGCAGTCGCTCGATATCCTTGCGCGCAGCCGTAATATTGCCGCTGCGCGCGGCGCCAAGGCCCCGGGCAAAGACGAGAATAGCTTCCGCCTGCGGAAACTTATCCCAGGCCAGGTCAGCGGGTGACAGCTTGAGTTCCGCCGCTCCTTCCCAATCCCCGCGTTCCAGCGCAAACCGGGCCGGAATAGCGGCAAAGGCATACGCAGCGGGGAAATTTTCCGCGTTGACCTTGCGGATGGACATGGCTTCGTCCACAAGGCGTTTGGCCGCCTTGTCCTGCGCTTGCTGGAGATGGGCGAAAACCATGTAGTCCATGGCGTGGAGCGCGTCATACGTCCCGACGCCAAGGGTCGCTTCCTTGAGTTCATTCCTGGATGCGAGATAGGAGGCGCGATTGTTCTCCACCATCTCGCGCCAAAGGCCAACCCGGGCAAAGATATGCGAGGGCATGTGCAGCGCATGCGGCACCAAGGGTGCGATTGCCGCGTAGGTCCTGGCGGCGGGGAGGCCCTTTTCAGCCAGCTCGGCATAATCATAAGTGTGGATCAGATAATGCGCGACCCCGGGATGATCCGGATATTTCTCGAATAGCGGTTCCAGGATATCCGCCGCCTTGAGCTGGTTTGCGAAGGTTTTGTCGGCGGCGAGCGCTGTAGCGTCGAGGGCGAGCGCATAGAGGATTTGAGCTTCGGTATCGCGCGGGTAGCGCGACGCTACGCCTTCCATCGCTTTTTCATACGCCAATGCCCTTGGCCGGTAATCGGTTGTCTCCCAATCGCTGAAGAGGACGGCCAGCGCGGCAATATAATCCTGTTCGCGCTCGCTCCCCCCGCCCACGCGCTGCGCAGCGGCCAGGGCTGATTTCCCCGCCTTCCATGCCTTGGGGCCGGGCGGCCAGGTGAAGGGGTTGCCGAGGGACATGAGGGCAATGCCCCAGTAGGCCATGCCGCATTCGGGGTCATGGTGCAGCACTCTGCCGAACGAATTGATCGCCGGGTCGAACCAGAAGGAATGAGCTAACGCCGTGGCCCGGTTGAATTCCTTCTGGGCTGGAGCGTTACAGCTTATGGGGAAGTTCACCTCCCCAAGTTTTTCGGGTGGAATACCCACGGAGGATTCATGTTCTTCGTGTGCCCAGGCTCCGGCGCCCCCAATGCAGAGCATTACCGTAAGCATCCATGACGTTTTTTTTACCAGAGCCATGTTGCCTCCTTAAGTGGTGATTTAGAACACGCCTCAATCCATAACACTAGTTCAGGACGGGAGCCGCTGCCCGCAAATGCACTGCTCTTCGAAACCTCTGCTCCGGCACAATGCAGGTTCTTGCCTATCCAGGGAACGGGTGGAGTTTCCGTATTCGCCTTGCAATTCGCGAGGGCAGCGGGAGCGACAGTAATCGCGGCATCACCAGCGATGAAGCCGCAGGTGGAGACGCCAGGGGTCAGGGATTAGGGATTAGGGGGGCAGGGCCCGCATTTCTAGTAGCGATAAATCGCGGCCGCCCCGGTGGTTGTGGGCATCCGCTCGGACGGAACGATAACGACCTCGCCATTCGCGCGGAGAGTCATTTCCGCAAGATCGTCAAGCACGTCATCCGTGTCTGGTTCCGCCAGATCACCAAATTGAATCTCGCCGGTTTCCGGCCGAATTCGGCCAGGCAACTCTCGGTTTGCTTCGACCAGTAGCGTGCCGACTCGTCCCGCCATCGCCGCCGCCGCCACTTGGAGCAAATCGTCCGATCCAAGCTGCCGGGCCTTCGCTACCGCATAGTCATTCACCAGCTTGGCAAGGCGCTCCAGATACAGCGGCTCGACCTTGCGCCACGCCTCGGCCCGTAACTGGTCGAGGTCCAAAGCATCCGGGTTTACGTCGAGTCCCTCGGCCATCAGGTATGGGTTATGACTGATCTGTCGAAATTCACCGTGATATTCGGCGAGCGCGGCGAGCATCAGCGGCAGGCCCGACGGGCGGGAGTGGTGTTCGAGGATACCCCGGTCGATAACCCGGAAGAACCGCTCCGCGTCGATATCGACCTCGTCTTTTTTCCCTCCGTGCCCATGATGCATCGCCGGCTCGCCGTGGGGCACGCGGGGCCTACTGCCGGCACCTTTCCCATAGGAGGCAACAGTCTGGTGCGGCTCGGTCAGTTCTTCCCCCAGCGCTTCCGTGATGGTCGAGGGCATCTCCGTCAGTTCCACGGGATCGAGGACATCGCGGTTCCCCTCGTACAGCTTGGCCGTCTCCCGGCTGAGACACAGAATCTGGTAGCGGTCGGCGGACTGGGTGATCCGGAGCAGCGGCTTGAGGTGGAAGCTATCGGCAACGACGACCAGTTCCGGCACGGGCCGCTGGAGATCGAAGACCTGGAACCTGGTGCGCGTACTGAGGATAGCCAGCCCGTCAGTGCGGCAGTTCCAGAACCTGTCGTCCGTGGCCAGCGGCTCAAATCTTTCTAGAAGGGCGCGAACATCCTGCGCCGGGTATGTCTTGCTCAGCGACGTTTCGATTTCCCGCAAAAGGTTGCGGTAGCGTATCGGGTCCTGCTGGTTGTCGGGATGATGCCGATGAGTGGGCTGGTAAAGCGACACGCAGGGCGCCTCTTGATCGGTTAGCAGCTCAATCAGCTGATTCACGGTAAATTGACGCATGTGGAGCTCCAAATAATGATCCGGGTAATGTGCCCTTTCAGACGGTTTCATCGCCCCTGTACGGGTTCCGCTTCACATTGCCGAGGCGGCCAAAAGCGCGCTCGAGGAGCCGTTCCAGCTTCTCGCTCGCCCCATTCACGGCCAAATCGACGGTCGCCGCGCTATGCGTCACTGCGACGGGAGGACGGCCCGCGGGGCGTGCTTCCATTGCGCACCTCTTATCGTTGGCGCCCCCCTTGTGGCTGTTCTCGTCGCTGAGATGAACTTCCACGCGGGTGATCTGATCGCCGAAGCGGGCCAACGACGCTTCGATCTCAGCCTGGACGTGAAGGGTCAACTCCTCGCCGCCCTCGATATTGTCGTCCGTGTTAACTTGAATAACCTGCATATTGTACGTCTCCTTATATCGAGGAATGCACTTCGATCGAGCGGCAGAAAAACAGGTGCCGTATGATTCAGGCTAGGTGTGAATTCGGGCGATGCGAAGCTGCCATCTTCACCGCCCATGCAAGGTCTAACAGCTATTCAAACCCTTACATAAGCAGTATCCACTGCGCAGCATTGCCATCCCATGCTGCCTCTTCGCCGGAGAATTGTCAACCCGAATAGCCGCCTATTCATCAGGACGGGTGTAGGGCACTCGCGGCGTGCCGGCGAGGCGCCCGCTCTGAAAGTATGCCCCGTATCGACAAATGTTCCTCAGGCGCCCTTGCTGCTTTCCGGATGTCTTACGTCCGAAAGGGCAGACGCTCCGGCTCCGCTGCCTTGCGGCACTACGCTGAACGATCCGTCTGTTTCCAATACTACGGCTTCTACCGCTCCCAGGTCGCTCAACCCAGCGGAGCGGACGGCGGCGCTGACTTCGTCCACTGTCACGCGGGCGTGTTGCAGGGCCTCTGGAAGAAACTCTCCCTGGTAAAGCAGCATCCGGGGCTCTCCTGTAGCCAACCGTCGCACCCAGCGCGCCCTTACGCTAGACCAGGTGACAATGAATTGCATCCCGATCAGCAGGGCTAAGGCCAGAGCCCCCTCGGCCAGAGCAACATCCTTGTTGAGCAGGATGGTTGCCAAAGTCGAGCCAAGGGCGACTGTCACCACCAAGTCGAAGGCGTTCATCTTCGACAAGGTGCGTTTCCCTGATACCCGCAGGAAGGCGACCAGCACGACATAAGCCAGCACTCCAGCGATCAGCGTGCGGGCCAGCCCATTCCATCCAGTGAAGAAGACATGCTCCAACATTTCCTCCGACTGCAGCATAGCGGTTAGTCGTGGGCTGAAAATCCACTTTTCGGAACCAATGTGTCGATTTTCGGGAGAGTTGTCAAGTCACCTGCCTGACATCCTGCAAGCGTAACTCCGGAGAATCAGTAGCGAAAGTGACGGTTCAGGTTTCGTGAAAAGGTCTTTTCAAAAAATAGCCATCAGAAGGCGATCACCAAAAAACGAACAAGCATTGCCCTCGACCCAAAAAACTCTGCATAATCCAAGGCTGGGTTTCTGGAAATTCCAGACCGCAGGGAAGATGCAAAACCGTATTGCCATCGATCAATCCGGGCGCACGCGAGTGCGGCCCAAGAATAGCCATAGATCAAATTGACCGAGTGACGCGCAGCCGCAATGACCAGCAAGGATAAAATTTCGTCAATTTCCGTCGGTCCTGCGACCGAAGAGCATGCAAGCGCGGGACAGGTGTTGCGCGAGCGTCTCAAGGAGATCACTTGCCTTTATGAGATTCGCCGCGGCATGGGATTGGAATTATCGGGAGACGATGTCTGCCAGCACATTTTCACGCACCTTATACCTGCGATGCAATTCCCGGAAATAGCCACTGCCGTCATCGAGCTCGAGGGCAGGCAATTTACTTCCGGGAATCTTTGTTACGGTCTTACGCATGAGTTGCAGTCGAAAATCAGTCTCAACAATAAACCATGCGGGCAGTTGCGCGTCTTCTACCCGGCGGCCAAACCATTTCTGGTCCCCGAAGAGCAGAGGCTCATTGACGCAGTCGCAAGTGACCTTGAGATATGGCTTGAGCGAAAGCAGATCGATGAAGCACTGCGCGAGCGTCTCAAGGAAATTACCTGCCTTTATGAGATCCGCCGCGGCATGGGGCAGGAATTATCACTAGATAGCGCCTGCCAGCAGATTTTCGAGCATCTTATACCCGCGATGCAATTTCCCGAAATTGCTACTGCGGTTATCGAACTGGATGGCCGGCGATTCAGCTCTGAGAATCACGGTCAGGGGTGTATGCATGATCTTAAATCGGAGATCAGGGTCAACCACAAACCATGCGGACAGTTGCGCGTATTCTACCCGGCCGACAAGCCATTCCTTGTACCGGATGAGCAGAGACTCATCGATGCGGTGGCGACCGATCTGGAAAGGTGGCTGGAACGGAAGCTGTTGGAGCAGACACTGGTTTCGATAGCGGAAGAACACCAGCGTTCGCTTGGGCAGGAGTTGCACGACAATCTTGGGCAGCAGATTGCGGCGATTAGCTATCAAGCCGCGGCTCTGGAGAAAAAAATATCCGCATGGGGGGACGTGGACGCTGCAACCGTTGCCGCATCCATAGCGGCACAAGCGCAGACTGCCGTGATGCAATGCAAGCAACTCGCGCAGGGTCTGCTTCCGTTTGAACTGGAGACCAATGGCCTCGTGGCTGCACTGCAAGCGTTTGTATCCAGAATTGCGGCTACCTATAAGGTTACCTATGATTTCGAGTGTAAAAATGACGTCGTGATCAACGATAACAATATTGCGCTTAATCTTTACAGGATTGCCCAGGAGGCCGTCAACAATGCAATACGCCACGGCGGAGCGCAGCATCTGCACATCCCGCTGGCCTTCAACGATGGAACGCTCCGCGTATCGATATGCGACAACGGCCGAGGTTTTTCCGGCGTTGGCGCGAAGTCTGGGGCAAGTCCGGGGATGGGCATTAAGATTATGCAGTATCGAGCCAGGCAGCTCGGTGCGACGCTGCAATTCCTGAACCGTCCTGAAGGCGGCACGGAAGTGCGGCTGGAAATGCCAATGGATCGGTGAACCGCGAACAAAATATCATGTGGTGTCATGCCGGCACCACAGCGCTGGCGGGATCAGAAGCGTGAAGGCGCGGAGCCGTGCCTCGGAGCGTTTGGTGTAAAATCAATGCATATCATTACACGTTTTGGGGCAGCATAGAACTAAAGCGACGATTTGCGTGACCCCTCGTGGTCCAGTTTTCATCCCGATCTTACTCTGATGCGCTACGTGAAGGACTTGTTCAGGAGTTTGATTGTATGTCAGCCTCGAAAACACAGGTGATGCTGGTGGACGACCATGCCATGTTGCGGCATGGAATGGCGATGCTTATCAATCTCGAATCCGATATGGAGGTGGTTGCGGAGACTGGTGATGGTGTCGAAGCGCTGTCCAGACTCAAGGCAGGGCTTCATCCTGATATCGTATTGATGGATGTGTCGCTCAAGACCCTCTCCGGCTTTGAGGTAATAAAAAGCTTGCATGCCCTGATTTCCGCATTGCCTGTGCTCGTTGTCTCCATGCATGACGAAGCCGTCTACGCCCAACGCGCTTTGAGGGCTGGCGCACGCGGCTATGTGATGAAGCAGGAGCCTGGTGAAGTGCTGGTAGCTGCTATCCGCGAGGTATTGGCGGGGAATATTTATCTGAGCAAGCAAATGCATGACAGGTTATTGAAACGGGTCGCCACTGGAAATGCGGAGCCTGAACCGCTGATCAACACCTTAACCCCGAGCGAGTTTGAAGTACTGAATTTGATCGGGTCCGGACATAGCAGCCAGGAAATTGCCACGTTGCTGAGCCGCAGTATCAAAACTATCGAAACGCATCGTTTTAACATTCGTTCCAAATTGAATTTAAAGGACGGTGCCGATCTGATACGTTATGCGGCTCAGTGGACTTCGGAAGATCGTTAGCAAGGCATCCTCAGGCCGTAAGAGCGTCTTCATGCCAGAAGGGAACGTCTTAAAATAACCACTTCTACCATAAAAAAGTGGACTAAGGGTTTCCCTTAGCGTAAAACCAGGGTTTCCCCAATATACTCATGATATTGACTACGATAGGATGACATCACTTCATTCTAATTAGGTCGTTACTATCATGAAAACGAAACTGGGAAAATACATCGCGATCTTATCCATGCTTGGTCTCCTGGCTTCCTGCGCCCAAACGGGGGCTCTCGAGGCGGAGAATGCCTACATTCGCAAGGCTGCGGAGAGTGCCAGAACTCCCGCGGACCATTATAGTTTGGCACAGCAATATCAGAATACGAGCAGAGAATTGCAGGTAAAAGCGGAGGAGCAAAGGAAACTGCTTCAGCATTACGAGGAAAAAAGCTATCTCTATGGCAGGCAGGCACAGGACAACAAGTCGCATACCTCGGCTTTGCTGTCCAAATATGAGCGAGCCGTAGAGGATACCGTAAAGCAGGCTGCTTATCATCAGAACATGGCGGCGGAACTGACCAAGGGCAACTACGCCGTGCCCGCGGAAGGACCTGCCCGCCAGGAAAGCAAGGCGAAGATGGGAACGGACCCCTCCCACTTATAGGGTTCCGGCAGAACCCTATAAGTGGGAGGGGATGTGTACGATCACCACGCTTTTCAAGCGGATACCGCTCGTGGGTAGTGAAGTCATGTTGCGAGCGGTTAAACCTGTTTCCATACGCGAGTACTGAAAGGCGATTTCAGCGTATTGATAGTCCGGTCCTCATACGGCATGCCCTGCCATATAATCCCCGCCATGCCTCGCCAGTCCTGCTGCCGCATGATTCACCCCAGCCCTTTCCCGTATGTTCGCATGGTTCAAACCAGGCGGAAGTGCACGGAAAATAAGGCAGCCACGCAACGCCCTGATACGAGAACCAGCCAGCTTTCGGCAGCGAAAACCTCGGTTGTTCCCGTTCAGCCCTCTTTCATTTAGCCCGGGGAGGGGAAGTAACAGGTGCTATCCCAATGCTGGGTCCGGTTTGGCTCGCCCAGAATACCTTGGATTCCGGCCATCCGATGAGTGGCTCCTCGTGTGGATAGGGGACTAACGATTCATAGCACCAGAAAATCGGGTAATAACTTTTGCGTTCGATGGTGCCTGTTTCGCTTCGCATATACAGAATGTATTCCGTCATCTCCTTCATTGTGTCGCGTACAGATTGCTTTTTCATTATTCCCGGATGGAAATTGGCATCGATTTGCGCTTGCCTGGATTAGATTAAAACCTTCAAGGAGTTCCCCTAAGAGCGGATATCGAATCTCTAGCCTTCCAGCAATCCGGCGAGCTTGTGCTTCCCGGATTCAGGGCGAGAGTTAAGCGGAGCTATGCCTACGGTTGGTCCTTTACTGGCGGCCCAGAGCACGAGCGATTCCGGAAACCCTTCGAGCGGTTCTTCATGCATATAGGGAGCCAAGGCGCCGTAGGGGGCTTGTCGAACCAGCGGATAACCACATATGACATTCTTCATGCGTTCGATGTTACCCTCTTTGGTTCGTATGTAGACAGCATATCGCGACATTCAAGCCTCCTGTTGGATGTGACATTAGGTTTCCGAATTCTACCGAGGCTTTGTTGCAGGATGTTTACGCCCCTGAATTTGACTAGTTGGAGGGCCGCTTGACAAAGAAGAAAGGGATACACCTGTTGCCCCTGAATTACCGGATAATGCAGAGAATCCCGGTCAGCTCAAGCAGGACGTAACAGGACATCAAATCGCTTATCGGTACGGTCGGCCTCTCTTTGCTGGAAGCTCTTCGTTTCACGGAATCAGGGGTTACGCGATCTTGTTTACGCGCTTTGCTGGCTGGCACAAGCTGCTCTCCTCGGAGACGTATAAGCAGTCTTGACCCTTCCACTTCTCTGTCCGCCGGCGAGGGGTTAGTCAGTCCACCTGTTTCCAGGTTTTTGCACGTTCTCAAGGTCTAGGGAAGCCCTGAACAAGTCCCACGGGGGCGCGACGAGTCTTTGCGGGATGGGATGCGCGAAAGACGACAACGCGAATGGTTGCGACCGCGCAGGACGGAGCAGTATCTTCCGCAGGAAGATGCGACCCCGAAGCGGTGTGCAGGCGCCCCTCGCGGTCGGCATCCCCACCGCTGCCCGATCCCCACGTGGCGGGGCCCTCGGGCAACGCTTTGGGGCGCAACTGCGTTGCACTCCTTGGCATCGTAGTCCAAGCTACGACCTGTGTCGTGCGCCTTGTAATCATCCCGATTTTACCGCAACGCGCTCCGCGGAGGACTTTCAGGGCTTCCCTAGGCACGCCGCCGCTCAGGAACACGCTGAACGAACCGTCGGCTTCCAGCACCACGCTTCCACCGTCCTTAAATCATCCCGGTGTGGTTTTCCTCGGTATCCAGGCAGGTGAACCGGATAGATTTCT
This sequence comes from Nitrosospira sp., assembly GCA_013821425.1. Taxonomy (GTDB): domain Bacteria; phylum Pseudomonadota; class Gammaproteobacteria; order Burkholderiales; family Nitrosomonadaceae; genus Nitrosospira. The sequence goes on from JACDGV010000002.1 coordinate 10,259, forward strand.
TCCTTTTCATCAAGCAGTACCTTGAAGAAGATTTACACCGGAACCCTATAAATATAAAGAGAGCCGGGCCCAGGCCCATTCCAGTGGCTGTGAATAGTCTGGTTTTTCCCGAATCGTACGCGTTGCGAGTATCGCTATTTTTCCGGCACGTGCCCCCACAGGGGATTGGGTACTCCTCAAGGTAAACGCCAATTCCATGCAGAGGAAGAGGGCAATGTTTTTCAGGAGGCAGGTGTTATAGGTTAATATTATCTTTAACCAAATCTCGATGGATTTATGAATGAACTTTGACCAGAAAAAAAGACAAGTTTCCTGGAGACGCTTAATACCATTGGCGCTTGCCGTCAGCCTTGTTGCGTGTGGTGATGGGAACGGTCCTTCCTCGTCAGGCAGTAGCAGCAAGAGTAAGCCGGAAAAAGGCCCGACAACCGGAAAGTTGCTGGACGCGGCAGTTAGTGGCGTCGCGTACGCTGCCTCTTCCGGCGCGTCTGGTACCACGAATGAGAATGGGATCTTCAACTATAGCCATGGGGATACGGTAGAGTTCAAGCTGGGCAGCCTGGTACTCGGAAAAGTAGACGGTGCGCCAATCGTTACCCCTATGGAACTAGCTGGAGACAGCGGGAACAGGCTGCAAAACCTGCTTATCCTGTTGCAGTCGCTGGATGTGGATGGGAAGCCTGAAAACGGCATTTCCATTCCCGCAGACGCCGCGGCCGCGGTTAGCGCCTCGATGAACCTGGAAAGTGACCCTGACGCGTTCACGTCCTCACTGGAGTTGCAGAAGGCGAGGGAGGCAGGCGGGGTGGCTGGCCCGATTAAAACACCGGAAGAGGCGAATGATCACTTTCTTTCGCAGGGAATCAACCTGCTCAGTACCAATATTTGGGTCAAGTACGATGACACGTCGGCTTCCGTTATCCGATCTTCAACGGCTGGCGGTGGTGAGTATCTGCAAGGAGAAGCTACGCCGGAAGATTCCTGCGATGCCGATCGCGTGTGCGGCGGCAACCTGGTCAGCAAGGCCGGCGTGGAATACGGGGCGGCTAGCGTAGCGGAATTCGATACCAGGGGTTTCAAGTTTGTTGGCGCGCCGGTAATCGATACCAATCTCAAGGCGGGGTTATCGCATCCCCGGCCTACCTGGCGCATCCGTACTGATGGCTCCGAGTTGATTGCGTCGGATATTCTGACCGTGCAAAGGGAGAGGAAACAGGCGAGCCTCTTCGGCGAACTCTTCCATATAGCGGGTACGCTGGAGATCAGCTCGGATACCGAACCTGTCCAGACCGAGGTCAAGGAAACCCGTTTTTCGAAGTTGCAAAACAATCCCCAGGGCATTCTCGGAGCCTGGGCGGTTGACAACACCAGTATCAAGACACAAACCTATGTATTCTTCCCCAACGGGAAATTCATGATGATCGATCCTATCGGAGATTTGGAGCGGCCCGGCCATGCAAGTTGTGGAGGGCCCGGGATCGAGTTCGCCTCGTATACCTACGACTCGGGCAGCAAATCGCTCAATGTTAAAAGTTTCACTTACGACACAAACGGTTGCGCGGGCTTCTCGCATAACGACGCGGTTTCCTTCGACATCAGCGCGGATGGTAATACGGCTGCGGTGAGCACGCAGGATAAAAGCCCGCTAATCGTTCACCGCGTTTCGAAATAAAGCAGGCCTGAGTAGAAATTCAGTTCAGGTTGGGTTTATTCTTGGCTGCGTCGCGCAGCTGCCGCACGCGATCATGGTTCCTCTTTGCACCCTCGTACTGAAGATCAAGAAGAGCGCGCACGTCGCCCGGCAATTCCTGCCTCAGCGCATTCTCGTATGCCATCACAGCGGCGGCTTCGCCGCGTTCGCATTCTTCCAGCACAGTCATATTATCCCGGTTCGTCATCGCTGTCCTGATGTCAACCCAGGCACGATGTAGTGTGCCTGTGACCGTGCCGCTGGTATCCGGATCACCCCCATATCGCCTTACCTCTGCGCTTAGCTCGCGGACCGCTTGTTCGCAACTTTGCGCCCGGTTTTCGAAGTACAGCTTTAATCCCTCGTCAGTCGCATCCTGAGCGCAAGTCCTGAAGCCTTGGGCACCGTCCCGGGAGATTTCGATCAGGCCGTTTAACGTGCTGACAATTTGATCATTGTCCATTTAAATCTCCTGCAATGAAAGGCATGACGTGAGTGGTATATCGGTTAAAACGATCAGGAATGAAGATACTGAAACAAATCTTTAGCGTCTGTACGTTGAAGCACATTCAATGCGTGTTATCGAATGAGACTCGTTGTGCTGTTTCGCTGTCTTCCTACCGTTCGAGAATAAGCGAAGAGAAAAACGGCAGTTACATGGATTTGCGGGACGGCACCAGCCGCCATGTCACCCTTCCCACCTCTTCCCCTTCATAAACTTGCCGCGCAAAAAGCTCGAACTGATACTGACGCATTTCTTCCGGTATTTTCACCAGCAGCCGGAGCGGAATTCGCGCCTTCGCGGAGAAGACGACTTCAGGGAAACTCACGCGCCCGCAGGGCCTGATCATGAGATGCACGAGCCTGGAACGGTCTGGCTTGTCGTAGGGGGCGAATGGCATGGGCCGTGGACGCACGTGCAGGCGCTCCGCGAACTCGCGCGGTAATTCGAGCACGATTTCTGTGCCGGCGGGAAGCCGGGGCGTAATCTCAAGACGCATCCGCCGCGCTCTATCCGGCGGCCCCGCCGCCAGGAAGGGCAAGGCAACATAGCCCCGCGGCTCTGCACCCGGCGGCGGCACGTTGTTCACCACGTTGAAGTTGCGCCAGGTGACATTATTATTGTTGCGTATGAAGGTGGTGAAATTGTCCCAGTCCAGGAAGTCGGCTATTGCGGGCCCGGGGTCGCGCGGAGTGTTGAGGATGCCCACGAAGCAGTAATGGCCCGAGGCCGGAACCGCCGCCAATGGCCACGTAATACCGCTCGAGACTGTCAGCAGATCGCCGGTCGGCACGTTCGGCAGTGTTGCCGTCCCCATCAGCGTCCAGAGGTTGGGGGTGAGCAGCGTCGAAGGCGGCGCCCAATAAACGGTCGCGGTAACGTTGTCCGCTGCCGAGCCGCCCCGATTGCGCACACGCACGTAAACAAAGTTGTTGCCCAGCCTCCGCCTCGTGGCCTAGCGTCATATCGTTTTCGGTACCGCTGCCTGCGCCGAAAGCGGCTGCGGGGTCTGCCACCGCCGTCTGCCGCAGTATAATGTCCGGGCTGGACGAGATGGCGCCCAGGTGGGGGTCGCCGTTATCGCCCGGGAAGTCGCGCAGATAGACATCCGGCGACAGGTTGAGCACGGTACCATCGATGATCGCCCGCAGGTTGGGCATGGCCCCGATGCGGTCCGTTGCGGGGTTCTGTGACAGGGTCCCGTTTACGGGATCGGACAGGATCATGCGCAGTTGCCACGGGGCAAGACGGTCGCCGGTAGAAGCTTCCACCAAGCCCTGTAACGCGAGCGCGGCGCCTGTGACGATAGGCGAGGCGCTGGAGGTGCCGCCAAAGCTCGTTGTGTAGAGATTGGTTGCTGTATTGGTGGAGTCGGAAGAAAGCGTGTCCACACTCTCGCCCCATCCGTAACAATCGATGCGGCTGCCGTGGCACGAAAAGCCGAGCCGCCCGTGCGGCGCCGTCGCGCTTGCCGCGCCTACCATGATCGCGCCCGAATCCATAAAATCCGCACTCGTCCGGTTGAAAATCTGCTGGCCGCCGGGATTCACCACCGTATCCAGATCCACGCCGCCGTTGCCGGCCGCCTCGACCACCACGATGCCAAGCGACGTCGCGAGGCGGATCACATCGAACACCGCGGGTTCGATCTCGACGGGCACGAGGCTGTAGCCGAACAGATTGGTCTGCGCTTCCAGCAGCAGTACATCTCCGAATTCCATGACGGCAATTGCATCGAGTATGGGTTGCGCGGTGCTATAGCCACCCCCTGGCAGATGCTGGCCCACGCAGCGGACGGAAGCCAGCGCGGGCGTGATGCCCACGCACCCAAGGGCATTGTCCACCGCGGCGATTTCTCCTAGCACGGCGCTGCCATGAAAAAAATAGGAATGATTCAGGCCGGAGATGAGTGTGATTCCATGCGCGGCCAGATCTTCGTGATTGAAAGTCCAGCCCCATTCCATATCCACCAGCGCCTGTCCCGCGCCATCCCCTCCGGGAAAAGCCCACGCATACTCGGCGTCGATGCCGTCGGGTGCGGGGTCGAGGTAGCCCTGGTTGCCGCTACGCGGATCATCCGCGGCGTTGACAAAAGGCGGCTCGACGGGCGGGGGCTCGTAATAGACGATGGCTACGGATTCCCATTGCGACAAGGCCTGCACCAGCTCATCCGCGTTGATTCCAGGCGGCAGATGGACGGCAAAATAGGCGTTCAGGTTGGTCGCGCGAAAGGAGGAATCCAGCGACCGTGCCTGTTCCGTCAGAGCGGCCAGCTGCTCGGGCTGGATAGAGAGGAGGGGCTCCAGGGTGATTCCCCCAAACCGCGCCACCAGCGCGTTCCAAGGACCGATGCCGAGTGATTCCAGCGTCCGGGTGGCGTCATCACGGGGCAGCTCGACATGATCCTTGAATTTGACGATTACCCGACGGCGGAAGTTGGGACCCGGCTGCGCCTGTTCCCTCCCAGGCGTCGGATGATTATGGTTTTCATTGGTGGCCATGATGCCTCCTTGGACCCGACGGGAACACCGCCAGGTTGCGTTAATGTAAAGTCCTGGTTCATTTAAGGAATAGCACGTATTCCGTAAAATTCAAGATGGGCTTATTGAACGGCTGGGCCCCTTCTGCATGAGCTCGCCGAGAAAGACGTTCAAGATGCTTATTTGTGCCGGCTTGATAAGACTTAACCCGGGGAGCAGGTCCGCGGTAAAATGCGTGTTGAAGTAGCGTAGACAGGTCGTCGAAATGGGGGTGTACTGCCTCAACAACTCTGCGATACTCTGTTTAGTTATCCGGCAAGCCGCGCCTTGAGTTCTGCCTGCCTGAATTACCCGCTCCCTTTGAGTATAGCTGCCGATGCTGCCCAGGCGAATTGCAACTTGGCGCTGCGTCTGCTCATCTTGCGGAGTGGCCGATTCCTCCCTCTTAACCAACGCCATGTCGCTAGTCTGGATTGTCGCCCTGCCCTTTGCAGGAAGCGTCCTTGCCGCATTCCTGCCATCGCATGCCCGTAACGTCGCGGTCTGGCTTGCGGGCACGGTGGCGGGTACCTGTGTTGCGCTCACGGTTCAACTTTACCCGCAAATAGCGCAAGGCGAGGTGGTGCGCGCCGTGTGGCCGTGGATACCGGCACTGGGGCTGAACCTGACCATCCGCATGGACGGCTTCGCCTGGCTGTTTGCAATGCTGGTATCCGTAATGGGCGCGCTGGTCATACTGTATGCGCGGTACTACATGGCGCCGCAAGACCCGGTACCGCGTTTTTTTGCCTTCTTCCTGGCTTTCATGGGCGCGATGCTTGGCATTGTACTGTCGGGCAATCTCATTCAACTCGTGGTTTTCTGGGAATTGACCAGCCTGACGTCGTTCATGCTCATTGCTTACTGGTATCAGAGGGCCGACGCACGCCGGGGTGCTCGCATGGCCCTGACCATCACGGCCGCCGGCGGCTTGTGCCTGCTCGCGGGCATGGTGATACTGGGGCAAATAGTTGGCAGTTACGACCTGGATATTGTGCTCGCTTCAGGCGATTTGATCCGCGCGGATGTATGGTATCTGCCTGCGCTCGTCCTGATCTCGCTGGGGGCGCTGACCAAAAGCGCGCAATTCCCCTTTCACTTCTGGCTGCCACACGCCATGGCGGCACCTACGCCGGTATCCGTTTATCTGCATTCAGCGACAATGGTCAAGGCCGGGGTATTCCTGCTGGTGCGGTTCTGGCCCGTGCTTGCGGGCACCGAGGCCTGGTTCTGGATCATTGGCACGGCAGGCCTTGTCACGCTGGTGCTCGGCGCGTATGCGGCGATGTTTCAGCGGGACATGAAGGGCGTGCTGGCATATTCGACCATAAGTCATCTGGGGCTGATCACACTGCTGCTCGGACTTAACAGCTCGCTCGCGCTAATCGCGGCCATTTTTCATATCATGAACCACGCGACCTTCAAGGCATCGCTATTCATGGCGGCGGGCATGGTCGACCACGAGACCGGCACGCGCGACCTGACACGGCTAAGCGGTTTGTATCGCACGATGCCTATCACCACAGCATTGGCCATGGTTGCGGCGGCTTCAATGGCTGGCGTGCCACTGCTCAATGGTTTCCTTTCGAAGGAAATGTTTTTCGCCGAGACAGTGTTTGTGAGCGGTAATTTAATCACGCGCATCGGCTTGCCAATCCTGGCTGTAGTCTGGGGAATATTCAGCGTCGCGTATTCGCTCCGTTTTATCCTGCAAGTATTTTTTGGGCCGCAGGCGAAGGGATTGCCGAGAAAGCCGCATGAACCGCCGCTCTGGATGCTGCTGCCGAGTGCGTTGCTGGTGATGGCCTGTCTCGTGGTCGGCATTTTTCCGGCGCAAACAATGGGACCCTTCCTCAATATCGCGGCCCAATCCGTGCTAGGCGCATACATGCCTTCCTACAGCCTTGCCGTGTGGCATGGCTTGAATCTCCCGCTGGTCATGAGCCTGGCGGCAATGGTTGTCGGCACGGCGCTATATCTGGCGCTGGGAAAATACCGGCGGGGCGGGGCTGTGGTGCCATTGATCAGCCATTTTGACGGCAAAAGAATTTTTGAATTCATGGTAGGGAGGCTTGAAGCATTGGCAGACTGGCTGATGCGGTGGTGTACGACAGAACGGCTGCAAACACAGTTGCTGCTTCTGATCTTTGCGGTGTTTCTGGTTGCCCTGGTACCTCTGCGCGGGGGATTGCCGCCGGGCAACATGGCCGGGTTGCCGCTGCATCCTGCATTTGCACTGATGTGGCTGGTGGGTGGGGCGTGCGCGATCGGTGCTGCCAATCAGGCTAAATACCACCGTCTGGCCGCCCTAAGCCTGATGGGCGCCGCGGGGTTGGCGACCGCCATGACCTTCGTCTGGTTTTCGGCGCCCGATCTGGCGCTGACGCAACTCATCGTAGAGGTTGTGACACTTGTCCTGATCCTGCTTGGTTTACGCTGGCTTCCACCGCGTTATGCATGGATTGATGATGGGTTGCGTTCCTTTCGCACACGGGTGCGCGCACGCACCAGGCGGTTGCGCGACCTGGTGCTTGCAAGCATTGCGGGCGCAGGCCTGGCTGCTTTGAGCTATGCCGTATTGACGCGCCGGGCAGGGGAGGGTATCTCCTCGTTCTTCATCGAGAATTCGGTGCCGCTGGGCGGCGGTTCCAACGTGATCAATGTGATTCTGGTCGATTTTCGTGGCTTTGACACGCTGGGGGAGATTACGGTGCTGGGCATCGTGGCGCTGACCGTGTTCGCTTTGCTGAGACGGTTTCGCCCTGCTCCCGAGAGCATGGAGTTGCCGCCCCAGCAGCGTGACCCGAATGTCCAGGCAGGCGGGGCGGCAAACCCCGATGCGCCCCTGCCGGCAGGGGCGATGATGCTTCCGGCGGTTCTCGTTCAACTGCTATTGCCGGTCGCGGGCATGGTATCGGTTTTTTTTCTACTGAGGGGACACAACGAACCCGGCGGCGGCTTCGTAGGGGGGCTGGTCATGGCCACGGCAATTATCCTCCAATACCTCGTTGGCGGCACGGCCTGGGCAGAATCACGCACCCGCATTTACCCTCAGTACTGGATTGGATTCGGACTGTTGTGCGCAGCAGGCGCGGGCTTGTCAGCATGGGTTGTGTCCCGTCCGTTTCTCTCTGCCCTGGCATGGCACGGAACCTTGCCTGTGATCGGCGAATTGCATCTTTCCACCGTGCTGCTGTTCGACCTTGGCGTCTATTTTCTGGTAATCGGAGCGACGGTGCTGATTCTGGTGGCGCTGGCGCATCAGTCTGTGCGCGCGCACCGCAAGGCCGCTGTTCAAACACGGCCTGGAGCCGCCGTGGAACGCGAGGCCGTGCTCGAAGGACGTGGGGCCGCGGTTGAAGGGCCGGGCGGGAAGGAGAGCTGATGGAGATTGTCTACGCTTTGGCCATTGGCGTGCTGACAGGTTCAGGTGTGTGGCTCCTGCTGCGTCCGCGCACCTTTCAGGTCATCATCGGACTCTCCCTGTTATCCTATGCCATTAATCTGTTCATTTTCGGCATGGGGCGTTTGACTATCGGTGTTGCGCCCATTATCACCACGCTTGAACCTGACCCGTCTCTTTTTGACGATCCCGTTCCACAGGCGCTTGTCCTGACGGCAATCGTGATCGGCTTTGCCACGACGGCACTGTTTCTGGTCGTGCTGCTCGCTTCGCGCGGTTTGACCGGCACCGATCATGTCGACGGGAAAGACGAAGACGAAGACGAGGACGAAGGCGAAGAGCCAAGGGCATGAACAGCTGGCTGGAGCATCTTCCGATATTGCCCGTCGTTATACCGCTTCTGGCAGGCGCGGGAATGTTGCTGTTCGCCGAACCCCGGCGCACCGCACGTACGTTTATCGCCCTCGGCGCCGCCCTGGCGAACCTTGCGGTGGCGGTTGCGCTGATTGTCGTGGCTGATGGCGGCATACCGGATATCTGGCCGGAGGGGGTCGCGGTTTACCTGCTGGGTGGCTGGCAGGCACCATTCGGCATTGTGCTGGTAGTGGATCGGCTATCGGCGGTGATGCTGTTGCTAACGGCGGTGCTGGCACTGGCATCACTCGTGTATTCGCTGGCGCGCTGGAAGCGAATGGGGCCGCATTTTCAATCGCTGTTTCAGTTCCTCATCATGGGAGTAAACGGTGCGTTTCTGACTGGCGACCTCTTCAATCTGTTCGTATTTGTGGAGGTGTTGCTGGCTGCATCCTACGGTCTGATGCTGCACGGTTTGGGCACTCAACGAGTCAAGGCGGGCCTGCACTATATCGCCATCAATCTGGCAGGGTCGCTGGTCTTTCTTATCGGGGTTTCGTTGATCTACGGTGCAAGCGGAACGCTTAATATGGCGCATTTGGCCGCACGCGTTCCGGCACTGCCCGAGGGCGACCGCATTTTATTCGAAGCCGGCGCGGCGATCCTGGGTGTGGCATTTCTGGTCAAGGCGGCCGCATGGCCATTAAACTTCTGGCTCCCGTCTGCTTATGGTGCTGCGGCGCCGCCGATGGGGGCAGTATTTTCAATTCTTTCCAAGGTAGGGATTTACGCGCTGCTGCGCCTGGGAGCATTATTGTCTGGCTCATCCGCTACGGGCGCGCCAGTCCCGTTCAACGATGGGTGGCTGTTCGGCATCGGCATGGTCACACTTGCGCTGGGCACAGCCGGCATGTTGGCCGCGCGGCAGCCGCAAGGGTTGGCGGGTTACTGCGTCATCATATCCTCGGGTACGTTGCTGGCCGCGCTTGGGCTGGGCGGGGATGGGATGAAAGGCGCGGCAGTGTTTTATCTGGGCAGTTCTGTTTTGGCTACCGGTGCTTTTTTTATGCTCAGCGAAATGATTGAGCGAACCCAGAGATTCGGCGACAATATCCCGGATGAAATGAACGACTCGGCTGGTCTTGATGAGCTGCCTGATCCAAGCCGGCCAGATGAAGTCGTAGGCATTGTTCTTCCGGCGGCGATGGCATTCCTGGGCCTGAGTTTCGTATCGTGCGCACTGCTGGTAACGGGCTTGCCGCCATTATCGGGCTTCGTCGGCAAGTTCATGATTCTCTCGGCAGCGCTGGCAGTCCCCGAGGTCGAGACTGTGCCGCTATCGGTCTGGGCGCTATGGGCGGCAATACTGGGGTCGGGCCTGGTCGGGGTCATCGCCCTATCCAGAATGGGCATGCGCTTGTTCTGGAGGTCTGACGAGATTGTTACTCCACAATTGCACCTCACTGAAGCAGCGCCAGTCGCGGGATTGCTGCTGCTGAGCATCGCGTTGACGGCTGGTGCCGGCCCGGTAACGGATTATCTGGCACTTGCGGAGAAATCATTGGCTCTACCGCAAACATATATCGACGCGGTGCTGGCAACTGATCTTTTGTCGCCCACTGCAGGCCGAGTCAAGGGAACTGAGCGATGAAGCGCTGGCCATCCCTGTCGCTGTTCACGGTTGCCTTATTCGCCATCTGGCTGCTGCTTAACGATTCGCTGGCGCCGGGCCAGGTCCTGCTGGGCCTGGTAATGACCATAACGGTCTCACTGGCCACTGCTGCAATGTTGCGGTCACGTGCACGCCCCCACCATCTGCTGGTAGCGATAAGGCTCTTTTTCGTCGTATTTATTGATAGCGTCCGCTCGAACATTGCCGTTGCGCGCATTATTCTCGGGCCGGCGAAAGGGCATTTCAACTCCGGCTTTATGAAAATTCCGATTGATATGCGGGATTCGTACGGCCTCACGGTGCTGGCGTGCATACTCACGGCGATACCGGGCACCGTCTGGGCCGGTCTATCTGCCGATGGTGAGCTCTTGACGATCCATGTGCTGGATCTGCACGATGAGGAAGCATGGATCCAGACGATCAAATACCGCTACGAACGTCCTTTGATGGAGATTTTTGAATGAACTCGCTGCTACCCTGGGCGGTATCCTTTGCGTTGATTGCTTTTTCATTGGCGATGATTTGCGCCGGCATACGGCTTTTACGTGGACCCTCTGCGGAAGACCGCGTGCTGGCACTTGATACGCTTTATGTCAATTCGATGTTGACGGTGCTGACGCTGGGCATACTGTTCGGTTCCAGGCTGTATTTCGATATCGCGCTGCTAATAGCCCTGTTTGGCTTTGTCGGCTCAGCTGCGATGGCGAAGTTTCTGCTGCGTGGAGAGGTGATTGAATCATGATCCCGGTGGATCTTCCCTTGTGGGCGGATGTCCTGGCTTCCTTGCTGCTTGTATCAGGGGGCCTGCTGACGCTGATTGGTTCGCTCGGCTTGTTTAGGCTGCCTGATCTGTTTGCACGAATACATGCACCTACCCTTGGCAACACGCTGGGTCTCGCCTGTGTGCTGCTGGCATCGATATTGATAGCATCCATGCAGGCTCATCGACTGGTTTTCCAGGAACTGCTGATCTGGCTATTAGTAGTGGTGACATCACCCCTTACCGCTATGCTGATCATCCGCGCGGGCATCTATAGGGATCGTAAAAGTGCCCGGAGGAAAGGCATGGATCGGCCGGATGAGGCAGTGGATCATTAAACGACCAGAACGGGAACGAGCGGCAACGTTCATGTACGGCCATGCCGGATTTCCAGGAGCAAGGTTCGTCCCTCCGCACGGGTGATGTTATCTGCCGCCGCAGCGTCTTATTCAGCGCACCCGGGTCACCGCCTTAGGGAAGCCCTTGTTCAGGGCTTCCTTAGCCAGTAAGTCGCGCCATTAAAATCCATTGGGCTAAACTGTTCACTTCCCTTATCCGGTTCTTCCCGCGCCCTTTTATATTCTTCCAAATAGCTGTCGCGAACCAGATCCGAGCCCTGGTGATACGTCGAGACCGAGGCAGCTGCTTCAACATTTCCGGCAAATTCTTTCAGTGCTTTCAATTCTTCCGAGTATTCATCGGAGCAGCGATAATTCAATTGCTGCTCCAGCCATTTGATGCGGGCTAATAATTCCTTTGAATTGATTACATTCTGTGTGTTTGACAGCGGTCTGGAACCCATAATCTTCTCCTGATTTCTTTATTGCCGGCTCTTGTGCAGCAGCTATTCGCGAAGCGTCTTGCTCCATTTACTGTAGTCCGCCGAGAACAGGTCATGCATGCTCAGATAACGCAATCAAACTTGACTACCTATTACTGCTGGTCTAGTAGTTATAAGAGCGTCCTCATATTGCAATGGATCGGTATTTCATGCGTGCGAAATCACACCGGCCTTAATGCTTTGACCTCGAATGAATTATTTCCGTTACGCCAAATTCGAACACTGCGCTCAGCGAGCGTACACGTCAATCTTATCGGAGATCAGAAATGCTGGGTGATGGAAAGTCAGTAGTGTTGTCGTTCGACGATGGCCCGGCACCGGTCAGCGCTCTTGAGAGTATCGTTAACACGCTGAAGGAGAACGAGGTCAAGGCGGAGTTTTATGTTCTCGGCCAGGAGGTCAGCCGATTTCCTGAAGCGGCAAGGATGATTGTCACGCGCGGGCATGACATTCAAAACCATTCGTGGAGCCATCCGAACTTGGCGACAGCGCCGGAGAGGGGTGTGCGGCGAGAGCTGGAACGGAGCCAGCGGATAATCGAGGAGACGACAGGAATGTTGCCGACGAAAATCCGCCCGCCGTATGGCGCTGGAGGCTTTCGCGGCCATATCGATCCGGAACTGGCCCGTGTCGCCCGGGCGCTATCGCTGACCATTGTGACGTGGGATATCGATACAGAGGACTGGAAAGCCCCGCAGGGACTGGGACCAGAAAAGATAGCTTATATCGAGGAGCAATTTGCGCAGCAGCAGCGCCGGGTTTCATTCAACGTCCTCATGCACGTGCAAGCCGGCACCGCAAGAGATCTTCCATCTTTTATCTCCCAGTTGAGGCAATGGAGATTTGACATCGTAGAACCGTAATGGACGGCAAAGAGCGCAAGCCGCGCTGGCACGTGACCTCGCCAGCCTGGACCCCGGTATTTACGTTGTTATTAGCTCCCGCGGCGGGGTTTTCGCACGAATACAAATACCGTGAATATGATTGCAGGCCGGATATCAAATATGAGTGTACGGCAGTACAGTGCGAAAAGATAAGCAGCGGTTTCCAGCATGCAGAGTCATTTACTTATAACACGAGAAACGGCGAGATCTCGGCATGCCTGTGGACAAATTGCTACGCAGCCAGCGCAACCGTATTCAAAGACGAAGCTGCAGGCACCCTTACGGCCATTGGTGAACTGATGCCCCACGCTCATCCCGGAAACAAGCCGATCATTGTTTCCCTGACCATAAAAACCGCTGAGCCCGCCGATATTGCCGACAAAAAGGACGGAAATTTTACCGCGGTCTGGGGCTACCGGAACGACGGGTTGACCTTTGATATGGGTAAGTGCGTCATTCGAACCTCGCAAAGGTAGGCGTGGGCGCAGCGCGCTGGCGCCTTTATACGATAACAGATGAGGAAAGCATAGAGATGAGGAAAGCATAGCAGAGCCCGTTACAAACGCGAAAAAAGGAGAGATTCTCATGCTTGCTAGCTTCGGAACCAATCGCACGACCCAGCGCAGGATCCCGCGCAAGGCACAGCGCCAGGCCATCTCGTTGCGGAACGCGGTGGCTTGCTTCCTGCTTGTTCTTGCATCACCCGTATTTTCCGGCACGGTGGTGTCCCTAACCGGTAGCGCCACCCACACCCAAATTTCCGGCTTTGCCGGAACGCCGTTTACTCTCGGCAAGCCAGAGGGCGTGCACGCCGTTTATGGCATCTGGTCCGTAGAGCGCAATGACAAGCCGTGCTATATCGGATCATTGACTGAAGATGTTAATAATTCCACCGATGACTCGGGTACCATTAAGAACTTATGCGGTGCCAATCCGACCAGCAATGAAATGAAGGTGCAATTTGGCGAGATAAAATTCGCCGAACGCACTTTCGTACGCGCGCTCCGCGTGTGCATGAATAACGATAACACGCGAGTCAAGGGCCTTTAGATTCGGGGCCGCAAGATTGACGACAAGGGTAACGTGTCTGACTTGCCAGCCCGGTACCCGGACTCATCCGGCTCATCCGGCCTTTCCCCACTGGTCGATCTCAATGCGCCGAGTGATCAACGCCCTAACTGCGGTGGCTGGAAGAAATGGGTGGAATGTCCTCAAGGTCAGATCGCTACTGCGATTACCGCTCATTTTAGCGCCGGACCGACTCCGCGCAGCGTGACGGGAATCGCCCTGCAATGCCGCATGGTTAGCAAGGGCGGGTGAACAGATTAAGGATTCTCAATCCTTTTCAAACTGATCAATAGAGCACGTTTACCGCTCGCCTGCCGCTTTCTTGCCGAGATAGGCAGCCTGGCCCAGTCCAAATATGGAAAGCAGCGTTGCATCCACATCGGGCATGGTGACCACGCGGCGAAATTCGATTTGTTCCATGAACTCGACTGCGGATATCGCGTAAATGATAACCGCCAGGATTGTTATTGCCACCATCTGGAAGTCTCCCAGTCTGTGCGATCAGAATCGTCGGTTATGAGGTTTCGGACCCGGGGGGCTTCGGCCGGGGCTTTCAGCTCGGTTGTGCCTTCAGTGCCTGCTCTCTCCATCTTTCCCACCGTGATAGCCTTGGCCGCCGTAAACGTGAGTACGCTAATACCCGAAAGGATGAGCAGATTTTGCGGAATATCCACTCCACCCACGTAGCTCCAACCCGCCGCTGCAATGCGGTGAGCTACGATGGCGAGGTAGGCGCTGATGACGAGACTGAACCAAAGGAGGGTCTGGAATTTGGAGCTGCTGTAGCGGTTGTCCGTGCCGAGAAATAGCTCTGCGGGGCGGCCTTTGGTGAAGATGTAGGCGAGAACGAAAAGGGTTACTGCTGCGCTGATCAGGGAGGCCCAGCGCGCGCCAAGGCCGATGTGCTTGTTCTGCCATTCCAGGGATTTCACGTGGTTAATGCCATCCACCGAGTCAAGGCCTCCGTCCCTGATGTACGTTGCTTCTATTCCATCGCCCATGCGCATCGCGGAAACAAGCGCCTGGAACTGGACGTTCACCTGGAGCGGCACATTCACCTCGTTCTCCCGCTTGTCCGGCTGCCGGGTTCTGACAATGAGCCATGACAGATCGGCGGCAATTTCCTTGATGGTGCCGATAATGGTCGTACCGGTAACCTTGATTTCCTTAACGAGGCTATTGCCCCCGGGCCCCGGCTCATAGCTTAACGAGACAAGATCGCCGCGTCTGGGCAGGATGGCTGACGGATTCGAATCCGCCACGGTAAACTGCCGCACCTGTCCGCTCACCGACTTCACCTCCAGAGGGCGTGCCTGAATGACAATGCCCTCAAAGTTCGCGGAGGCGGCGGGGAAGGGTGTTCGCTCATCCGGTGGTTCCGCCCGGGGTTTCTCGCCAACCCTGGCATCAACGCCCGCTGACGGAGGTGCGTCCCGAGGGGGTTCCTGCCCGTGAACCGACGCCGCGAGCAGAAGGAACGTAAGGGTAAAAAAGAAATTGAGGTTATACATATCGGTCAGTTCCTGACAAGTTTGTTTAACGGCGCTGACCCTAGTAAGAGCAAGATAAGCGCTACTGCCAAGTTGATCCCAGGCCGGCCGGGCCGATTGAATCGCGGTCAATGCTGCTATTGGAGTTTCATCTCATCCTTGATGGCTTTGACGTCAGGCTCTGCGTGGAATTTCGACTGCCTTTTTCCATGACGATGATGGAGCCACCGGTTTTGAAAGAGTCCTGCCACAAACGCGACTGCACCAGAC
The DNA here is from genome assembly GCA_013821425.1 of Nitrosospira sp. Lineage (GTDB taxonomy): Bacteria > Pseudomonadota > Gammaproteobacteria > Burkholderiales > Nitrosomonadaceae > Nitrosospira. The sequence continues at coordinate 25,712 of JACDGV010000002.1, forward strand.
CCTCTTTCAGGAACATGATATTTGGCCTCTTCTTGTCGATTGGCCGGACGATTTCAGCGAAATCCCTTCGTAGAAAAGAAAACCCCTTGTCATCGCCACCAATGCGACGACCGCGGAAGTCTGGTTTATCGTCGTGTTGTTCCGCCATGTCACGAGTCCTTTTCCGCCGCGGTTGGTGGGGACACTCGGCCCGAACGTAGGACAAGAGAGATCAGGATTTCTTGTCTTTTTTATTTTTTAGACTATAAATGCAATAAGGGCAAACGAGATTTAACCTTTGCCCAAAATTCAGGAAAAAGATCGCATTGCGGAAGCCTGTGCCAAGGGATAGCCTACCAGGCTGGTCCGTTGCATCATCATCACGGCCTTGGGCGTTCGAATGGCTGAGTCGGCCCCCAAGCCAGGGTATCCGCTGATGCTCCCGGCAAGGACAAAGCGGCAAATGCGTGGCGGCGCCATAACCGCAAACATTAATCTCGTATAGTAAAACGAGCGTAACCACCGGGATAACAATATGGACGAGAAAACGAAACCGCACATGGTCGGCGTCAACCACATCGCCCTTGAGGTAGGAGATATCGAAGAGGCGTTGTCCTTCTATGCCCGTATCTTTACATTCAAATTGCGGGGCCGCGGCAAAGGCGCTGCCTTCATCGACATGGGGGATCAATTCATCGCACTGATGGAAGGGCGATCCCAGGGTCCGGATGACCACAGGCATTTCGGCCTGGTCGTGGATGACCGTTCGCGCGTGCGAGAGCTCGCCAAAGCAGCGGGAGCCACAGTGCTGGAAGGCTCCAGTCTCGACTTCCTTGATCCGTGGGGCAACCGCATACAGGTGGTGGAATATCGCGATATTCAGTTTACGAAGACGCGCGCCGTGCTGAAATCGATGGGATTGGCGCTGGACAAGAGTGAGGAGGCAAAAGCGGAGCTGCGTCAAAAGGGGGTCGAGCCATAGGCCGTGGATCGAGGCGTGAGCGGCAAGAGCAAAATCACGATGTACGCCGGCCTGGCGAGATCCAAAGTGGCCAGTCGGAAGGAGAGAGAAGGAGAGGATCCTGTCCCGACAGTTCTGCGGCAATGACGCGGTGGGGTCAGGAATATCCAATTTGAAGTGGTAATTCGCCCGCATCCGCGTGCGGCTTGTTCAGGACTTTCCTAAGTGCAATCACAAGCACCCCGCGGCTTGTGTAGGAAGGGCGCAGATGCGGGAACTGAAATTGCTGAACTACGTTGTCAAAAATCAACCATCGGCTAAAGGAGAGAAAAAATGACAAATATATGGGTATGCAAACCTGACGGCACCATCCAGTGCGATGAAGATTCGAAGGAAATTACACTGGAAAAAATGCGCGATGAACTTGCCTCTATCATTGGCGAAGACAACATCGTCAGCATGAAAAAGACTTCAAGACCAATGATTCAACTGTGCGGCATGCCTACTGGCAGTATGAATGCCTACGAAATCACCGAGAGAGGAGCATTCATCCTGGAGAGAGGGATCGTAGGACGCCAGGGTTTTAATCCGTGTTCGCCCGAAAAGTACGCGCAATCACTCTCTTCCGAGGTCAACATTGGTCAGGTTATCGGCTCATTAACCAGCTGTAACCCGACCACGGTGAAAGAACTGACAGGCCATCCCTTGAGGGTATATAAAACAGGGGATTTTCTAACAAGGGACTGGCGGCCGGATCGGGTCAATATTGAGGTGAATAATGAAGGTATTATCGTTGATATCTGGTTCGGGTAATTCAAGCATTGCCAATATCGCGGCTCATCATTGAGCAACCTGCCTCTCATGCAGCGGGTGCAGCATTCGGACAACAGCGCGATCTGATATCCCCGGGCATCCTGGGCAGCAAGACCGAAACCGAGGCTGATCCGGATGCCGGATGCGCTGGTTGATTTCAAACACAACAAGGTCTTTCACAATGCCATTTCTATCATCCTGGCTCTGTCAAAGTAGTACTTAAGTACAATAGGCAACACCCCCGGAATGGGTAAGATGTCATCGGGGGAGCAAGATGGAGCAGGCAGCCTTCCCCATTGGAAGCAGAAGCAAACGCCACGGCCCGGTTGCAGCGATCCTGCTCCGGGCCTTTTTCTTGGGGCAACCGGGCAGCGTAGGTGGGAGTCAACGCCGACAGTATTGCGCCCATGTAGGCAACCGCTCTCCCAAGCGTCATGCCGGGCTTGAGGTGCTGTAACCGGGATTGCGCGCGGTCTGCAAAACACGCACAATAGGCATTTTCCGGCAATGTTGGCAAAAGAAGGAGGACAGGCTAAGCCAGCGGAGTAGAATCCGCGGCGATTGGAATTTTTGCCGTAGCCAGCACTTTGTCGATGCGCTTTCCGTCCATATCCATTACTTCGAACGTCCATCCTCCCCACTCACACGTGTCTGCTGCCTGGGGCAGCCTTCCCACGAGCAGCATGACCATGCCGCTGAGGGTGTTATAGCGTCCCTTTTCTTCTTCTGGCACTTCTTTGAGGCCAAGCCGGTCCTTTAACTCGGGGATGGGAATAAATCCGTCCAGTAGCCAGCTGCCATCTTCCCGCCGCACCGCCCCCGAATCTTCGGGCCGGTTCGGTTTGAATTCTCCGGTAATCGCCTCCATTACGTCCTGCAGGGTGACAATGCCCAGCACTTCACTGTATTCATCTATGACAAAAGCGAGGTGTGTGTCCGAATTCTTGAAGTTTTCCAATAGCTCGATCCCGGTCAGGGATTCGGGTACAAATACCGCGGGTTGCAGATTTTCCGTCAGGTTTGGTTTTTCGCCGTGCAATGTCTGGGTGAGGAATTGCCGCGCACTCGCCACGCCCAATACTTCTCCCCAGCCTCCCCTGAGGACAGGGAAACGCGAATGTTCGCTGGATTCGATGCGTTTAATATTTTCGTCCAGCGGTTCCTCGACATCCAGGTAGATCGCATCGCTTCGCGGCACCATGAGCGATGCGATCTGGCGGTCATCCAGACGGAAAACATTCCGGACCATCTGATGTTCTTCATGCTCTATCACGCCGGCATGAGACCCCTCAGCAAGCATCAGATGGATCTCCTCCTGCGTCACAGTTGACCCTGTCCTCTCTTTAATCCCAAGGATGCGCAGGATTAGCTGGGTCGAGCCGGACAACAACTTCACGAAAGGTTTCGAGGCAATCGCCAGCCAGAGCATCGGGCGCGCAACCAGGCGGGCAACGGACTCGGGATTGATCTGCCCCAGCCGTTTGGGAACCAGTTCGCCCAGCACGATGGTGAAATAGGTGATGCTGACAACGACCAGTCCCGTAGCCAGATATTCCGAAAGGGGATTTTGTACTCCCAGGCTTTGGATCCAGGCGCCAAAGGGGCGCGCCAGTGCGGCTTCCCCGATGATCCCGTTCATAATGCCGATAAACGTAATCCCGATTTGTATGGTAGAGAGAAAGCGGTTGGGATCTTCACCCAACTGAATCGCCGCCACAGCGCTGCTGTCACCTGCCTGAGCCAAATTCTGAAGCTGGGCCCTGCGGGCCGTAATAAGGGCGATTTCGGACATGGCGAAAACGCCGTTGAGAAGGATGAGGGCGAACAGTATCAAGATTTCCATGGTTTATGTGCGCCGGGATCCCGGACCAATGTTTAAAATAAAATGAGCAATGGTTGAATTGGGCGAGCAGGCTCAGCGCTGGTTTGCTTGCCGCTCTGGCACTCATCCTCTTTTAAAGGATGAATGAGAGTTTGGCAAAGCGGTGGTTGCCAAAAATTCAAGAGTCAGCTGCAGACTGATGATCTCCCAGGATATCTTCTATATAGACCATCTTGATCATTACCATGGCGGCCGCTGTCAAAGGGGTGGCCAGGATAATGCCAAGACCCCCGACCAGAACTCCCAGAAATATCTGCATGCTTATGATAAGGGCAGGCGGTAAATCAACCATGTGCTGCTGTAGCAATGGCGTGAGTACATAGCTCTCAAGCGCCTGGATTCCCATATAGAGCGAAACCACGTAAATTAACTTATCTGGACCATGCACCAGTGCCAGCAGGGCTGCGGGAATCAAGGCGAGAATAGGGCCGATGTTGGGAATGAACGTAAGAAGCGCGGCAAGGATGCCCAGCAGCAGTGCAAGCTCGATGCCGATAACCGATAGTCCAACCGTTGTAAGTGCCCCAACGGCAAACATTGCCGTTATCTTTGCGAGAAGCCAGGACTCAAGGGCTGATCCTACCTCATGTAATACTTCGCGCGCGCGTGGACGGCTGGGTTGTGGAACGAGCCGCACCAAGCCATTGATATATGGCCGGGGGTTTATGGCCAAAAAGATGCCAATTACCAGGAAAATCAGGAAATTCGCGAATGCGCCGAATGTTGAAGTAAAGATTTCGGCGGTAGTACTCGCGATATTGGAGCCATCCGGGACTATTTTTTCAAGCTGGTCTTTTTGCTCAAAGAGCTTTCTCATCCATTCATATTTTAGAACCTGCTGCTGGGCCTGATCCACCGCCTTGGGAATACGTTCCGTCAGCCGATCAATCTGCTCGGATACCTCGGGTGCGATATACCAGATGCCGGATGCAATAACCAGTACAAGCGCTAATAAAACCGCTGCCAATGACCATTTTTCCGGAAGACGTGTCTTTTGGTTGATCCATCTGCCCAGGGCATGAAGAAAAATGGCCAGCAGGATCCCGGCGAATATAAGAAGAAAAACTTCTGCGGCTTTCCACAGCAATACGGCGAAGATCGCGACCAGCACGAAAGCACCAGCGTAGATGAGCGCTTTCCTGCCCTGGGTCTTTCCTTCTTTTTCACCGGTTTCGTTTTTGCTTATCGAGGCCAATTGTCTCTCGGCGTAGTGTTCACTGGGATGACCGGGCCGTAGAGGCCCGGAACGGCATTGCACCTGGCTTTATATCGCCTGATGCTTCAAATCTCTACCCAGCCTGTTCCCAGAATTCCCAAGGCAGCGTGCAGCATGACAATTGGACCATTCAGAAGGCCAGCTATCCCTGGGCGCGCCTTGATAATATATAGAGATAAGAGGAAGCTACATGAGCTACATGATTTTCCTCTTTAACGCTCGCATGGGTGCGCTAGACCGCATAGAGGCGAGACGGGTTCCTCAATCCGCAAAAGGCCGGTGCTGCCAGGATACAAGTTGAAGTCGCTTGGCTGGTGCGAGGCGAGAATCGAGGGCCGAACAGCCAAGACTGACCAGCCGCTGTCTCGGCAAGACAAGGCAATCAAGGCAATGCAGTGTGTGTGGGGTCCCGCAGTCTTCCGGTCGCTGCCTGAAAGATACATCCGAAGGTTTGAGCTTCCTTAAGGGTGGGTGGGGTTATTATAACACGCCGTTTCGGGCGTCAGGCTAAGGGGTAAAGAGCAAAGCGGCAAACGAATATAGCCAAGTAGGGGCTCTGCGCAGGGTATTTCGATAGCAAAGCAAAAATCACATTCCATCTGAAGTGCGTCATGGTTCGCGTAGGTCTCATATCCGACACTCACGGGCTTCTCCGGCATGAAGCGCAGGCGCTTTTGCAGGGGAGCGACCACATTATCCACGGCGGGGACGTTGGCGGCGCGCGTATTCTCGTAGAACTGGAAGCGATTGCCCCGGTAACCGCAGTGCGCGGCAATAACGATAAAGGTTTGTGGGCGGACGCCTTTGCCGGAGACGGCCTTGCTCCGGGTCGCCGGCGTCCTGATCCATGTGGTCCATGACATCGGGCAAATGGGCATTGCGCCCGCTTCCGCGGGAGTCCGCGTGGTTGTGTTCGAGCATTCCCACAAACCGTCGGTGGCTGAGCGGGAAGGCGTTCCTTACGTCAATCCTGGCAGCGCGGGGCCGCGCCGATTCAAATTGCCTGTCAGCATTGCGGAGCTGTTTGTCGATGGAGATTCGGTTGCAGCCAACATCATCGAGATCGACCTTCTGCCGAAGATGAGTAACGGGCGATAACCCGTCAGCCAATAGGCTTAACCTGTTCTTCGTCAAGCGGAGCCTAGCCGATCCAAACGGTGCTGCTCAGATACCTCTTCCGGCAAAAATCCGTATTCGACTGGGAATTTGACATAGAACAGGTCGATCTTTTCTTTCTTCAACAGCGACAGGAAATGCACCGCCTCTTCCTCGCTTAGAACAAAACTGACTTCCACTGGCAGATCAGAAGCCAGTTCGAGGAAAGTTTCTTTCTGCAATATGCCATGTCGTCCGAAACCAGCCATTGCGCGAATTGCCGTGCCGCCGTCGAAACCGCATTTTTTTGCGTTTTCAAGCAGCCATTCGAACAGAAGAATACCGTTGTGTTCCCGGTATTCGCCTACGTAAAATTTAAGATAGATGCCCTGCATCATGCCTCGGTATTATAGTACGCAACGTTATAGGAAACGACACCTAATGCTGCGCCAGCCATTTGATTGTCACAATTCCCAGCACTGTCATTGCCAGGGAACCCGCCAGATGCGAAAAAATGATGACGCAAGCCCAGCCATACTGTTCGCGCAACAGCAGCGTAACCGTTTCCATGGAAAAAGTTGAGAAGGTAGTAAGGCCGCCATGAAAGCCGGTGATGATAAACAGCCGGGCTTCCGGCGGCAGCAATGTATTGTGATGAAAATACTCGACCGTGACGCCGACGAGGTAGCCGCCGGTCAGGTTTGCCGCGAGAGTGCCGAACGGAAGGGTGGGAAATACCGGATTTAACACGATGCCAAACCACCAGCGCAGCCATGCGCCCAGGGCGGCACCTACGCCAACGGCTATTAGCGCATACGCGCCCATTTTCTACGTTTGCCGAGACAACTTATTACTTGATTCACCATCGTTGACAGCCGCTTTAAGCGATGCGCCTGCTCTGAACGCAGGAATCCTGGAGGCGGCAATCTCGAGTTCTTCCCCCGTTCGCGGGTTGCGGCCCTTATACGCGGGACGCGCCCGTACTTCGAAAGACCCAAACCCAGGCAAGGATAGGGAATCACCCTTTTTTAGCGTCTCGGAAATAATTTCAATTAAAGCGGTGACGGCGCGCTCTGAATCTGCCTTGCTGGAGCCGGTTTTAGTGGCCATAGCAACGATAAGTTCTTTTTTCTTCATGTTTGAAACTCCATTTTTTCAATTAAGACCTTTTATCCGCTTGCGTGCTGAATGAGTGAGAGCAACCGGTAGACGGTCCTTCATGTCCGAGGAAAAGGGTCTTTTCCTCCGTCTCGGTATAGGCGAGGATTTTCCGGTTCGGGCAGCGAGAATAGCAATGTATTGCCTCCCTGTCTCCTGTTCGAGATATCCGGTTCTTTCCTGTTTTCTTGCAGATGCCTCTCGCATCATGTGCTTTGGCACGCTGGAAATTCGACCATTAGCGCTAGCTCCTAGCTGTTTTCCATGACCCGGCTATATATCCCTTCACGCGCTAGTCCGTTCAGCTGGCAGCGCTTGAAGAACGTCCGCTGTGCTGCGGCCACGTTGTGTTCCTGGCCCTTCCACGTTGCGAGAACCGGGGCTTGTAGCGCCCGGCCATAGGAAAAACTGAGTTGCCACGGATGCTCTCCCATTGCGTTCACGACGTTCATGGCGTTCATGGCGTTCAGGTTTTGGGTTGCATCTTCGGCGCTTTGGCCCCCGGAGAGAAACACGATCCCTGGCAGCGCGGCGGGCACATGGCGTCTCAGGCAACGAAGAGTGGCTTCCGCAATTTGTTCCGGGCTTGCCTGGTGCGGACACTTCATTCCTGGTATCACCATGTTCGGCTTGAGCAAGGCGCCCTCAATGAGCACGCCATGAGCGTCCAGTTCGTCGAACACGCTCTCAAGCATGCGGGAGGTGACGTTTTCGCACCGCTCCATGTCATGGGCCCCGTCCATGAGTATCTCCGGCTCCACGATGGGCACAATGCCGGCTTCCTGGCACAGGGCGGCATACCGTGCAAGAGCATGGGCGTTTGCACGGATGGCGTATGGAGACGGCACATCGTACTCATTAATTTCCATTACTGCCCGCCACTTGGCAAATTTCGCGCCGAGTTGCTTATATTCCGCCAGCTGGTCGCGCAAGCCGTCAAGTCCTTCCGTGACTTTATTGCCTGGATGCAGCGCCAGGGCCTTGGAGCCTTTATCAACCTTGATGCCGGGCATGATCCCCCGGTCCCACAGCAACTTCGCGAAGGGCGTGCCATCGCTGGCGCTCTGGCGCAAGGTTTCATCGTAGAGAATGACGCCGCTGATATAGCGTTCGATGCCATCGGTGGTAAAGAGTATTTCGCGGTATCGCCGGCGATTTTCCTCGGTCGACTCGACTGCGATGGAATCGAAGCGTTTCCTGATTGTCGGGTTGCTCTCATCCGCGGCCAGAATACCCTTTTGCGCGGAGACGATATATTCGGCCACCCGCTGGAGTTCATCGATTTTCATGGGGTTGTGTTCTCCTGTAAATGCGCAAAATCAATTGAAATGCAAACTTCAGCGGTCCCCCCGGTTTCTTGCAGCCAGGTTCTTGCAGCTACCAGGCTGAGACGGCGCTGGACAGGCTCATATACAGCCATGCACCGACCAGGGCAAAAACAACCCCCGCAAGCAGCAAATAAAATGGCCAAGCTGTTTTTTTGTCCGCATAGGGGTCGGTCAGAGAACGCTGCGAGCCTTCCGGGAGGCGGGCAAGCATGGTCAAAGTGGTGCCAAACGAAATATTGATGCGTGCGCGTGCGTTGATGGCCCAGCCGTTTGCGTCCAGCACTGGCCCTAGATTGCGCTTTTTCAGCTTGAGCCAGGCGACGGCCATGGACGGGCCGGAAATCAGCAGCACGAGGCCGATTATAGCCAGCGGTATTTGCCAAGATTCCAATCCCAGTATCCCTCCGACAAGTGTGGCGAGAATGCCGCCGATTGCACCGAAAGCCAGCCCGATTGCGGCGAAAACCCCCGCGAACTTGGCGATATCGAAAGGTTTGGGCGGCGGGGGAAGTGCCTCGGCCGGCGCCGGAGTGGCGATTGTTGCGCCGCTTTCCCCTACTGCCTTGATCAGTTTTTCCTGCGCCGCAGCATCCTTCGATGCTGCGATCTTCTCCAGTTGTTCATTGATAAACCTGATCAGTTTTTTGTAGGGAGCCCAGAATGCCTGGCGGATGCTGATAGGGTGATCCACGATGCGCACAATGGTGGCATCCCACTCATTGCCTCTACGATCATACAAAATTCCGTTACGGCCTACCACCAGAAAATCGGAGTCCCCCGCGGTAAAAGCAGCGGCGACGCTCATTTGTTCTGCACCCCCGTTACGAACGCATTCGCAGTACGCAAGATACAGGCCGCTCGTGTTAGCGAACTCCGCGTGTTTGGTGATATCCTCGACCCGAACGCACAGGTCGCAGCTGCGCCCATCCAGGTAAAGCGTCCCGAGCTGGAATATAGCTTTCTCCCTTCCAATGTAAAAGCTGCGAAACGATACGAAATTATTCACCAGATTGTACAAATCGCGCGTAAAGCGCAGCAATTTTTCCACCGAGCGAATTTCTTTTACCTCGGTTTCCACCGCTTTATCCTGGGCAATCAGACCATCGATTGCTTCCTTGTGTGCGCTGGTGGCAATCTCACGCAAGCGCGCCACGCCCAGTTGCTCGGCACAGCAGACCGGTTTTTTGGCTTGCCATGCTTCAAACGGGGCTAATTTCGCACATAGGGCCGACCATTCCGAAGCGGGCAGATTTTCCTTTTCTCCTAATAGCGGGACGATTACGCGCTCGCGCAGCGCATCTATCTGTTTTTGCCAGGCGGGGTTAACGCCTGAAACCAGCGGCAGGGGCTTGTCTGGCTCCACTGTCGCCAGCGGAAAACTCGCGACAGCGGCATTTTGCGCTGACAGGGTTTGCGCGGCGATTTCCTGATAATCTTCAGTGGACCGGCTTAATGGAGCCGCTGCGCGAGCGTCGTAAGCAGCCATCTGGCAACGCGTGAAGTAGTCGCCGATTTTTTCCTTGACCGCGTGGAAGGCATCGCCGGCGGCTTGTGTCTCTTCACCAAGGAATTGAATTTCGGGGTTGCCATCGGCCTGGGCTTGCCAATCCATATAAGCGGCTACTTCCGCAAAGAAGATATCGCTGGCTTCCTGGTTGATGCCTGCTTCCCCGCTCCTATCCACCACGGCGCCGCGGCACCTGATGATATCTTCCGCCGTTGCGCGCACGCTCATGTCGCTAATGAGCCGTGCGGAAATTACTCCGTCGCCGTTGAACTCCAGCCCTGCAACAAATTTTTCGATATCCGCCATATCCGCGAGGGAAATCCTGGTTGCCCTTGGTTTACCCAGGTTTTTCAGGATATACCGCGCCGAAGCCAGCACCTGCCTTCCCTCGTCGCTGCTGTCGTCTATCTCTGCGAGAGCCACGCTATCCGGACTCTGGACCAGCAGATCGGCGTTTCTTAGCCGGTCTGTTGCCCAGGCTATGGCTCCCAGTACCTCATTCGCATGCACGCGGCCGTCGTCATCGGCATCAATCAAGTCGAGCGTTCTGGTATCGAATTCTATCCCGCGCGTGGGACAGCTCAGCGCAACCCATAACTTCTGATCCAGTTCCTTTAATGCCAGTAAATCCGCGCCATTATCGATTTGCACCTGATCGAAGCCACCTGCGCGGAAGAATTTCCATCGGTGCGACGGGGAAATCATGAGTTATCCTTTTAAATTGTTGCTGATGGCAATGGAAATCCCGCCCCGACTAAACCGGCTGTTTTATTCGAATTGAACTTACCGTGTTATAGATGTAACGTCTGAGCATTGCAAGCATAAGGCAGGCGCCAAAACTTCCCTGAGGCGAAAAGGAATGGGGTTATCTCACTCCGGGTCCGGTAACGCCTTTGAATCCCAGTCTGATTAAGGTCTTCCGTTCGGCCTCGGTCTGCACCCCCCCGGCAATCGCAAGGATGCCTTTGCTTTGAGTGAGCCCGCATAAACCTCTCAGGAACTTCTGGTTACTCGTATTCTGATTGATGCCGTGCACAAAGCTGGCGTCTACCTTGAGATAGTGGAGACCAAGCCCATCAAGCTTCTGAAGCTCGGGATAGTGGCGGCCAAAGTGCTCGATGCCCGTGCGGCATCCAAGTTCCTTGAAGGTAGCGCAAAAGTCCCGGAAGGCTTCGAATTCGAGAAATGCCCCATATTCCGGCACTTCAACCCAAAGCCGCCGGCATAATTCCGGATGCGGGCGCAGCAAGTCCACCAGCTTGTTGCGATAATTCCAATCGGAGATAGTTTCAATGGACAGGTTGATGGCGAGGGCACCCGTGATTGCGCGCAAGGTTTCGAGCGCGAGGCGTGCGACGGCAAGATCGAGAGGGCCGGTGAGATTGAGGCGACCGGCGACGGTGATGAAATCACCTGCCTCGAGCCAGCCGCCGTCTTGCCGGGCTTGCATGCGCACTACCGCTTCCTGATGTAAAGGAAGGCGACTGGGGCCAATTACGGGAAAAAGGATCAGTTTAAACCTGTTCTCCGCGAGCGCTGCGCCGAAGATGTCCCGCCAGTCGCCGATATTTGCGGCCGGCTCCAGAGGGTGGGAGCGCGGCGCAATGACATGCCAGGCGTTAATGCCCGCTCTCTCGGCGGTAGCGAGGGCGGTGTCGGCGCCGGCAAGCAGTTCCGCCAGCTTGTCGCCGCGCCGGTATTGAACAGCGCCGATGTGGCAGAGGTTGTCAATCTCTGCCCCGCTTGTCGATGACAGGGCGACGAGTTGCCTCGTCAACTGATCCGCAAATTGGCGGGCCTCTTCGATACCGGGCATGACAAGCACGAGATCCGATCCATTGAGGCGGGCAGCCAGATGATCGGTAGCATCGCCGGAAGACTCGATGGAAGATTCATCAGCCGTGTTGTCAGCTTTGCCGCAAGCGATATTGCCGATGAGGGAACCTGCTCGACGGAGCAGTTCGTCTGTCCCGCTACGGCCGAGTTTCCGGTTGATGTTTTCCAGGTCGTTAAAACGGATAAGGAAAAGAAATCCTCCTCGCTCGTCATCCAGCCCTCCTTTGTTGTCCGGCATGGTTTTGCCTGCTTCTCTTGCCGCGGGGGTGGCGACTCCGTTCCCCGCCTCTTCATCCTTTGCCGGGGCTGTGTTTTTACCCTCCGCGGAAGCAGCGTCATCTCCATTGGCGCCGGTTTCGGAGTCCCCTCCATCCTCCTTGTACTCCTTGTACGCGCCGCTGCGTTCATCTTCCCCGCCTGGCCGCGCCTCTTGTACTTCCAGAACTTCGCCAATCAGGCTCATGAAGTATTCGCGATGGGCGAGACCGGTGATGGGGTCGTGATTGATTCGCTGATGCAGGGCCTCCAGTCGCGACGCTTCCTCAAGTGTCCGGTTATGCAAGCGTCTCACCAGGTCATTTATGGCGCGTGCGATGCTGCTGAGCTCGGATATGCGAGGTTCTGAAATAGTGAGAAAACGCCGTTCCGTAATAGCTTCAGCCTGGTCCACCATTGCAGCCAGCGGCTTATTGATCCGTTGCAGGATCAGCATGCCCAGGAGGGCGCAGAAGATGCCGGCAGCCAGAAACCAGATAATCAGTGCCTCGGTCTCTTTCCACAGAGACTCATAAGCGAGGCTGACGTTAGCCATGACCTTGATAACGCCGAAATGCATCCAGCTATCCAGGATCTGCGCACTTCCTGCCTTGGTACTGATAGGGAAGAGGTCCACAAACCATGCCGGGACAGCGGGTTTTATCCCGGCGCCCACACGTTCGGCGATTACGTTGCCTTCCGGAGAAGTAATCGAGATCGTCTCGTATTGCCCGCTATTGAAGAACGCTTCGATCTGCATACCGATCGTTGCGGGATCCTTGCTGAGCTGGGAAATGGAATGGGCGAGGAAATTGGCGCTGTCGAGATTCTTTCGTTGCAGCTGCTGTTCAAGATGGCTTTGCATGCCGAGCATGCTTATGACGAAGCCGCCCGTAAAACTAGTCAGCGTAACCAGTATGACGGTCAGCCAGAGTTGACGAAAGAGGGACATTAAGGGCCTGGGTTTTTTATGAGATTATCACGTACTGGACGGTGATTCAATTTCAGGGGAAGATCAATGCAACACAACACGATCCTTGTGAAACAACGCTTTCAACAAAGAGAAACGGAAAATTAACCATGCCGACTGCCTTCATCTCGCACCCCGACTGCCTGTTGCATGACGCGGGCTCATATCATCCAGAATGCCCGGCGCGGCTTCAGGCGATCGAGGATGAGCTGGCCAACCGCGGGGTGATGGATAAACTGCAACCCTATCTCGCCCCACAGGCCACATACGAACAGCTGAAACGGATACACACGCCGGATTATATCGCCTCTCTGGAAGCCATGGTGTCCCGCGCGGAGGCGGTGGGCATGGTGTATCTCGATCCGGACACGGGAATGAACCGGCATAGCCTGAAGGCGGCGTATCGCGCGGCGGGAGCGGTCATATTGGCGACGGATCTCGTGACCGCCGGGACCGTGGACAATGCTTTTTGCAGCGTTCGCCCGCCGGGCCATCATGCGGAACAGGACCGCGGGATGGGCTTCTGCCTGTTCAATAACGTTGCGGCAGGAGTGGCTTATGCTATTGCCGCGTACGCCCTGGAGCGTATTGCAGTGGTGGATTTCGACGTGCATCACGGCAACGGCACGGAGAATATTTTCGCGAACGATCCGCGAGTCATGATGGTCTCCATATTCCAGCACCCTTTCTATCCATACAGCGGCATTGGTGGGCGCTCGGATCGAATGATCAATATCCCGCTGGCGGCGGACAGTGACGGAGAGATATTCCGCACGGCGGGGAGCGAATTCTGGCTGCCTGCGCTCGACAGATTCAAGCCCCAGATGTTATTCATCTCCGCCGGTTTTGATGCCCATCGCGACGATACCCTGGGTTCGTTGAATCTGGTGGAAGATGATTATGCGTGGGTAACCGGAAGGATCAGGGAAGTCGCGGGCGAACATGCGGGCAACCGGATCGTATCGGTTCTGGAAGGAGGATATGATCTGTATGCGTTGGGAAGGAGCGTTGCCGCCCATGTGGAAGTTCTCGCAGGTCCTTGACGCTATTCTTTTTTAAGCTGTTGGCTCAAGAGGGGATAACGGGACAAGGCGCCGTCTGCTGATTTATTACCGGATTGGTTACGAAACTCGGCTAATGTGTCTATGATAAGGACTGGACTGAGCGGATGATGAGCTGTTGAGCCTGAATTCCTGAATTCGGAGAAATACAGCGAGAAATACAGGAAAACAACCGATGCTGACCAGGCATAAATTTAGCGTTTCTCTTGTTCTGCTGACCTTCCTGCTGATTGCTTTTTTGATATGGCAATATCACTCGGGCACAAAGCCGAGTATCAGGGTTGGCGTGCTGCACTCGCTGTCGGGTCCGATGGCCTCCAGCGAGAAGCCGATGGTGGATGCAATTCAGCTGGCCATCGAGGAGGCCAACGTGGCGGGCGGCATCAAAGGCCAGAAAATAGAAGCCATAGTAGTGGATTGCGGGTCCGATGCGGCCTACTGTGCCGAGCAGGCCGAGCGTCTGATCACCCAGGAATACGTCCATGCACTGTTTGGGTGCTGGACTTCTGTTTGCCGGGGAGCAGTGAGGCCAGTAGTGGAAAAGCATGACCACCTGCTCTTCTACGCATTGCGGTATGAGGGTATGGAACAGTCTCCCAATATCATTTACGGCGGTGCGGTTCCCAACCAGTTAGTCATGCCGGCGGTGCATTGGGCGCTGGAGAATCTCGGTAAGCCGGCCGAGAGCGAAAAGCGGAAAATGCGGGTTTACCTTGCGGGATCGGATTATATTTTCTCGCGCGTGTTGAATATGCTTATCAAGGACCTGTTGGCTGCGCAGGGCGCCAGCGTGGCGGGTGAGCGCTACCTGCACATGGGTTCCGCAATGGATGAACTTGCGGCCGATATTGCCCGCAAGCAACCTGACATCGTACTGAACACGATTGGCGGGACGGACAATGCCGCCTTCTTTCGGGCGCTCCGGAAAAGCGGGATTGCCGGCAAGATACCGGTGCTCTCGTTCGGCGTGACAGAGGTGGCGCTGACTCCGGAGGATGCGGCCGCGATGGCTGGTCACTATGCCGCGCGAAATTATTTCCAGACGATCCGGTCCTCCGAGAACCAGGCTTTCGTGGAACGTTTCCGCGAGCGCTTCGGGCAGAACGCCGTGATCGACAGTCCTGCGGAAGCTTCCTACGTCAATATGCGTATGTGGATCCAGGCGGCGCTTGAAGCCGGTTCGGCCGACCTGGGTAAGGTCCAGCGCACGATCTTGCGCCAGAGCCTGTCCGCCCCTGAAGGGATTGTCTCGCTCGATCCAGTCACCCGTCACGTATGGAAAATCGCGCGCATTGGCAAAGCGCGCGAAGACGGCCAGTTCGATGTTGTCTGGGAATCGGCGCAGCCGCTTGAGCCCGCGCCTTTTCCCACCTATCGATCAAGCGAAGAATGGGTCCGGCTGCTTGGGACGCTCCCGGGGGTTGAGCCATGATCAGGTTTACCTCCCTGACGCAGCGTTTCGCCGTCTGGTTTGCGGCAGTGTCGCTTGTGCCTATCCTGATCATCAGTTACAGCCTGTTGCATACGTTCGAAACCGAGATGGAAAAAACGGCAATCCAGCAAGTCTCCGCCATCGCGGACATGAAGGCGGAACAGATCGACAGCTATCTGCGCGAGCGGCTCCTCGACGCCAGGGTGATACAGACCGCCGTTACCACACGGTTGGCCATGCGGGAGCTTGCCCGGGCTTATAAAAAGCATGGGGTGGAATCGGATGCCTATCTTCAAGCGGATGCCCGCTACCGGGAACATTTCAAGCGTTTTGTCGAGGATGCCGGGTATTACGACCTTTTTCTTATTTCTACCGAAGGCGAAATGATCTATAGCCAGGCTCATGAAGATGATTTCGCCACAAACCTGATCACCGGGAAATATCGGAACACCGGCCTTGGCCGCGTCACGCGCACAGCGCTGAATACCTTGCAGGACAGTGTGTCTGATTTTGAGCGATACTCTCCCTCGCGCGGCGCCATAGCGGCTTTCATGGCATTTCCAATCGTGGTTCGTGGGGAACTGCAGGGCGTGCTGGCGCTGCAGATATACAGCGAACGCGTTTTCGAAGTGGTAACGGACAATGTAGGGTTGGGGGCGAGCGGTGAAACCGTGGTCACACGGCTTCTCAATGAGCGTACCGCCCTGGTGATAGCGCCGTTGAAACATGCGCCCGATGCGGCGTTGGAGCTCAAGATTCCGCTTAATAACCCACCGTTTTCGGTAGCGATCCAGAGCGGACTGCACGGCGAGCGGGGAGGCGGGCTGAAAACGGATTACCGCGGCAAGGACATAGTCGCGGCCTGGCGGTACCTGCCCCGGATGAACTGGGGCATCGAGGTCAAGATGGATGCGGACGAGGTGTTCGCCTTTATGCAGCGTGTACGGGCTTTCGGCGTACTGATTCTTGGCTTGACGCTCCTTGCCGCGATACTGGGCGCTGTCCTGTTTAGCCGGCGTGTTGTGACTACCTTGAAAAACCTCAGCCATAGCGCCCAGGATATCGCTGCGGGAAATTGGCAACAGCGGGTGCCGGTGGAAGGATGGGATGAGATAGGGCAACTCGCCGGTACCTTCAATACCATGACTGAGCGCCTGAACGCGAGCAACCGTGAACGGGACGTTGCGGAGAACGATCTGCGGCAACTTAACCAGGATCTGGAAGACAGGGTTGCGAGGCGCACCGCTGACCTGGAGCGTGCCAATGCGGTGCTGGTGAGCAAGGAAGAAGAAATGCGCTCCATCGTCGAACACATGGTGGATTGCATTATTACCATCGACGATAAAAGCATCATCCGTTCGGTCAATCCCGTGATAGAAAAACTCTTTGGCTATACCCGCGAGGAGGTGATCGGGCAGAATATTTCCATGCTCATGCCGGAACCCCACCGCAGTGGACACGAAGGGTACATCGACAGGTATTACCGTACAGGGCGTGGGCGCTGTGAATTCGATCACATTCTCGCTCTTGAGGTCGAAGGCGTTCATAACATCGGCATGGGGCGCGAAGTCGAAGGGCGGCACAAGAATGGCGAGATCATTGATCTATATGTCGCGGTCAGCGAATACTTCGTCGGAGGCAAGCGCTATTTCACCGGCATTCTGCGCGACATTCGCGAACGTAAACAAGTGGAACAGGCTTTGCGCGGCAGCGAACAGCGCCTCCGCGCTATCGTCGATAACCTGGCCGCCTTTGTCGGGGAAATGACACCCAACGGGGTGCTGGTCGAGATTAATCGTACCGCGCTGGAAGTGGGCGGACTGCAGGGCCAGGATGTCATCGGCAGGCAGCTCGATGAGACGGCCTGGTTTTCCTATAAACCGGAGGTGCAGACGCAAATCCGCGAGGACATCAAACGGGCGTTGGGCGGAGAGATCGTTCGTCATGACCTTGATATACGTATCGCGGGCGGCGGTTTCATGACTATTGATTTCATGCTTGTGCCGGTTCGCGACGCCAGGGAGCGTATTGTCAAGCTGATACCGTCGGGCATCGACGTCAGCGAGAGAATGCGCATCCTGAACGACCTGCAGCAGGCCCGGAGTGATGCCGAGCAGGCCAACCAGGCAAAGTCCATTTTTCTCGCGGCTATGAGTCATGAAATACGCACGCCCATGAACGGCGTGATTGGCATGGCGGATGTTCTACAGCAAACCAGTCTCAGCGGATACCAGATGGAGATGGTCGATCTCATCCGGGAATCGGCTTTTGCCCTGTTGGAAATCATCGATGATATCCTGGATTTTTCGAAGATCGAGGCGGGCCGACTGGAAATTGAACAGGCGCCCATGTCGGTTTCCAGCGTAGTTGAAAAAGCTTGCGCGATGCTTGAAAGCCTGGCGGTGAGAAAAGGGGTTGAACTGACCTTGTTTCTCGATCCGGCGATTCCTGAAGAACTCATGGGTGACGCCCTGCGCCTGCGCCAGGTGCTGGTAAATCTTGCCAACAACGCAATTAAATTTTCCAGCGGCCGTCAAGTGCCCGGTCACGTATCAGTACGAGCGGTGCTTGCGGAGCAGAGTCCGGATCAGATGACTGTGGAGTTTCAGATAGCCGATAATGGCATCGGCATGAGCGAGGAGACCCAGGCGCGGCTTTTTACTTCCTTTACCCAAGGCGACACTTCCACCACCCGTCAATATGGCGGCACTGGCTTGGGGTTGGCTATCTCCCATCATCTGGTGCAGTTGATGGGAGGCTCAATCGCAGTGCAAAGCGAACCGGAAAAAGGTTCCGTCTTTACCGTGCGCCTCTCGTTCAAGTCGCCGCCCGCCCCGCCGGCTGCCAGCAAGGTTGTGGATCTTGGCGGGATTTCGTGCCTGGTAGTGGGAGAGCCACAGGGATTGGCGGGTGATCTGGCGGTGTATCTAAGATACAGCGGGGCGACTGCGGAGTGCGTGCCCGATCTGGCGGCGGCGCGTGACCGGATCAGGACGCTTTCGCCGGGTCTGTGGCTTTTTATCATCGATGCCGGCCACGATGCTCCTCCGCTCGAAGCGCTACGTGCCGCGTTTCGTCCTCGTCCCGATGTGGATCCTCATTTCGTGGTTCTGGAGCACGGGCATCATCAACCCGATATCGAGCCGCGCTTTGTTGTTATCAGGCGTGGACGCCGCCGGCACGAGCGCTCCGAAACAGTTGACACAGTTACGCTCGATGGTGACGTCATGCATCGCGACGCGTTCCTGCGAGCAGTGGCGCTTGCCGCGGGGCGCCTGGACGAGGTGACTGAAGCCCGGCAGGCGGAAACGCCGGAGCCGGCGGCCGCCCCCTCGCGCGAGGAGGCGTTAAGTGAAGGCAGGCTCATCCTGGTGGCGGAAGACAATGAAATCAATCAGAAAGTGATACGGCAACAGCTTACGCTACTGGGCTATGCGGCGGATATTTCGAGTAACGGACGTGAAGCGCTGAAGCGCTGGCATAGCGGCAACTACGCGCTGTTGCTCACCGACCTGCACATGCCGGAAATGGACGGTTACCAGTTGACAGCGGCTATCCGGCAGGCTGAACAAGGCAAGACGCGGGCACCGATTATCGCCTTCACCGCCAATGCGCTCAAGGGCGAAGCGGAGCATTGCCGCGCGGTCGGCATGGATGATTATCTGAGCAAGCCGGTCCAGCTTGCTCACTTGAAGGCCATATTACAGAAATGGCTGCCATCCGGTGCCAGCACTCAGTTACTGGCTCTTGCTACCCCTGCCGCAGTGCCGGTAGATGCGGTGGAAGCGGTGGAGGAGAAACCCGTCGATGTGAAGGTTCTCGAAGAACTTGTGGGAGACGACCCTGTAGTGATCAGCGAATTTTTGCGGGATTTCCGCATCAGTGCACGCGGGATAGCAGATGACTTGCGCACAGCGTGCCGGGCAGGGCAAATGGAAACTGCTGCAGCCGCGGCCCACAAGCTCAAGTCGTCGGCCCGAGCGGTAGGCGCCCTGGCACTCGGCGAACTATGCGCCAAGATGGAACAGGCGGGAAAGGCAGGCGACGCCCAGGCCTTGAACGCCCTATTGCCGCGTTTCGAGTCCGAATTGGCTGCTGTGGATAAACACATCGATTCATTGGCATAATAGCGGCTCACGCTGGTATATTGCGGTTCCAGGAATTGCCCGGGGCGTATCCGGCCTGTTTTTTTTCACGTCAACCTTACGTCAACCAATAAACAAAAGACAAAGACAATGATTGAAAGGTCCGCAGTCCATATCATGGTGCTTGACGATGAACCCTTCATGCTCAAGCTGCTGAGCCGCATTCTTTTAAAACTAGGGTTTACCTCGGTAATGCTTTGCGAAAACGGACGTGCCGCACTGGAACGAATAGCGGACACGGACACACGGCCCAACGTTATTCTGCTGGATCTCAACATGCCGGGAATGGATGGGATAGAGTTCGTGCGACACCTCGTCGACCAGCACTACGAGGGCAGTCTCATTCTAGTGAGCGGCGAAGACGAGCGCATGTTGAAAACCGCCGAAAAATTGGTGCAGGCGCATAAGATTTCCATACTTGGGTACCTGCACAAGCCCGTCAAGCCTGCCGCATTATCTGCACTGCTCGAGAAGTGGGCCCCCATCTCATCCGGCGTTGCAAGGCTGGCGAAGAGCGTCTACAAGGCCGAGGAATTACGGGCTGCCATCGAGAACGGCGAATTGGTCAATTACTATCAGCCAAAGGTGGCGGTTGCGAGTGGGGAAGTCGTGGGCGTGGAGACGCTGGTGCGCTGGCGGCATCCTACAGGGGGGGTCGTTTTTCCGGATGAATTTATTGGTCTCGCCGAAGCCGCCGGCCTGATCGATGCCCTGACCCGGGTCGTATTCGCCGAGGCGGTGACCCAGGCAAGGGCGTGGCAGGAAGCGCAAATGCGTTTGCGGGTTGCCATCAATGTGTCGATGGATAATCTTGCGTCCCTGGATTTTCTCGATTTTGTTACCGAGCTCACGACCAGGACGGGCATAGCACCGCAGAACGTGGTGCTGGAGGTAACAGAAACACGGCTGATGCAGGATACACGTGCCCCGCTTGAGATCCTGACCCGGCTGCGTTTGAAGCGTTTTCGCCTTTCCATAGACGATTTCGGCACGGGGCACTCTTCGCTTGCCCAGTTGCGCGATATTCCCTTTGACGAACTCAAGATCGACCAGGGTTTCGTTCACCGCGCCTGGGCAGACGAAACGTTACGGGCGATGTACGACGCCAGCCTGTCCCTGGCGAGGCAATTAGGCATGGAGGTCGTGGCCGAAGGCGTCGAGGACCGGAACGATTGGGATCTCCTGCGCCGCACGGGATGCGACCTCGCCCAGGGAACGTTCATTTCGCAACCCATGCTGGCCGCGGACCTGCCTGGCTGGATGGAGGGTTGGCGCGAGCGGGTGCGTACCGAACTTTCCATGGCGTGATCCAGCCGCAGACCCCTGGTTTCCGAAGCTTATATAAGCAGCACAGCCGCCACCTGCCGTCCTTCCGCTGTCAGTATGTTATATGTGCGGCAGGCCGCGGCCGTGTCCATCACCTCAATACCAATGCCTGACCGGGTGAGCTTCCTGGTAAGTTCAGGATGAGGAAAGCGCAGGACCGCGCCAGTTCCCAACAATACCATTTCAGATTCCAATGACAGCACGAAATCGAAGTGCTCCATGGTGAGGTGATCGAATGTCTTTGCCTCCCAGTTTTCAATGATGCGATCGGGCAATACGATCAGGCTTTGCTCGTAGCGCGTCTGGTTGACGGCGACATACCCGGCTCCATAGCCGGTGAACATGTTTTGCCCGGAAAATCCGGAAAGATGCAGCTTCATGCAAGCCTCCATTTGCGACGGGTTGGCGGGTCGGGTAACATTACAACTTTTTCGTGCCGCAATAAAGTTTTTGTCTCCAGTAAAGCGGAAACAGAGGCAGGACAATGCTTGTTTTCCGGGGCCTCGCGGATCAACCCCAGAGGTTCCCCGAACTCACTCAGATACTGTCGCGCGCGATCTATTACTGGCCGTTTTAGCGGCACACTTCGCGGATCACGCTTTCCATTCATGCGGCCCATACTGAAATCGAGCAAGCTGGCAAATGTCTGTTATGACATCCGTGGGCCTGTGCTCGACCGCGCGCGGCAGATGGAAGAGGAAGGGCAACGCATCATCAAGCTCAATATCGGTAATCCTGCCTCGTTTGGTTTTGATGCACCCGAGGAAATTCTGCAGGATGTAATCCATAATCTTTCCGCTGCGTCCGGCTATTGCGATTCGAAGGGCCTGTTCGCGGCGCGCAAGGCGATCATGCATTACACCCAGGAAAAGTGCATCCAGGACGTGAGGATGGAGGATATTTACATCGGCAACGGTGTCTCCGAACTGATAGTGATGGCCATGCAGGCGCTGCTGAACTCCGGTGACGAGGTGCTGATTCCCTCACCCGATTATCCGCTCTGGACAGCGGCGGTTGTGCTGGCGGGAGGTACGGCACGGCATTATGTGTGCGATGAACAGTCTGCCTGGTTGCCCGATCTCGATGATATTCGCGCCAAGATCAGCACCGATACCCGTGCCATAGTTGTCATTAATCCCAATAATCCCACGGGGGCGCTCTATCCTGACGAGGTATTGCGTGAAATCATCGAGATTGCCCGGCAGCATCAGCTCATCATATATGCCGACGAAATTTACGATAAGGTGTTGTACGATGATGCTACGCACACCTCAATTGCCTCGCTGGCGGACGATGTGCTGTTTGTCACTCTGAACGGTCTGTCGAAGAATTATCGGGCTGCGGGATTTCGATCGGGCTGGGCAGTGGTTTCCGGAACCAAACAGTATGCCCGCGATTATATTGCAGGCCTCACGATGCTGGCTTCAATGCGCCTGTGCGCGAATGTTCCTTCGCAATTTGGCATTCAGACCGCGCTGGGCGGGTATCAGAGCATCAAGGACCTGGTTATGCCGACCGGTCGCCTTATGCGCCAGCGCGATATCGCCTGGGAATTACTCACGAATATTCCTGGCGTGAGTTGCGTCAAGCCGAAGGCCGCTATGTATTTATTCCCGCGCCTCGATCCGAAAATGTACCCTATCGAGAACGACGAGCAGTTTGTGCTGGATTTACTACTGGAGGAGAAGGTGCTGCTGGTTCAGGGAAGCGGTTTCAACTGGCCACAGCCGGATCACCTCCGCGTTGTCTTTTTGCCCAACAGCGACGACCTTCGAGAGGCGATAAGCCGCATCGCCGATTTTCTCGGACGATATCGCAAGCGCTATCGGTCCTGAGAGCAGAGAAAAACACATAGCAGAGCAGAGAAATGCGGCCTCGGGCCGACATGAACCGATTTATCTGTCACATTTATTAATGCGCCATATATGAAACCCATCCGTGTAGGCTTGTTAGGCGTAGGCACCGTCGGTGGCGGTACCTTCGCGGTACTCAAACGTAATCAGGAAGAGATCACTCGCCGAGCTGGACGCGGCATCGTCATCCAGATGATTGCCGATCGAGATTTGGAGAAGGCGCGCCATATCGGCGGTGACGGCGTCATCGTGACCTCGGACGCAAACGAGATTGTGACGAGCCCCGATATTGATATCGTGGTCGAGCTGATCGGCGGTTATACCGTTGCGAAGGAGTTGATACTCAAGGCCATCGATAACGGCAAGCACGTCATCACCGCCAACAAGGCATTGCTGGCTTCGCATGGGACCGAAATCTTTGCCGCCGCGCAGAAAAAAGGCGTGATGGTGGCATTCGAAGCGGCGGTGGCGGGCGGGATACCCATAATCAAGGCACTGCGCGAGGGTTTGACCGCTAACCGTATCGAGTGGATTGCCGGGATCATCAACGGGACGAGCAATTTCATTTTGTCGGAAATGCGCGACAAGGGGCTCACCTTTGATACCGTGCTGAAGCAGGCGCAAAAGCTGGGGTATGCCGAGGCTGATCCTACTTTTGATATCGAGGGCATCGACGCCGCCCACAAACTGACCATCATGGCGTCCATAGCGTTCGGGATCCCCATGCAGTTTGACAAGGCATACACCGAAGGCATTGCCAAACTGACGCGGGAAGATATCCGTTACGCCGAGGAACTGGGTTATCGCATCAAGCTGCTGGGTATTACCAGGCGCACGCCGAGGGGAATCGAACTGCGCGTTCACCCCACGCTCATCCCCGCGCGTCGATTGATCGCCAACGTAGAAGGCGTCATGAACGCGGTCGTGGTGAAAGGCGACGCGGTAGGGGCTACCCTTTATTATGGCGCCGGCGCGGGGGCGGAACCCACGGGCAGTTCGGTGGTGGCCGATCTCGTGGATGTGACGCGCATGCATACCGCCGACCCCAAGCACCGTGTTCCTTATCTTGCCTTCCAGCCCGACCTGTTATCCGATACGCCCATCCTGCCCATGGAGGAGGTGGAGACTTCGTATTACTTGAGGTTGCGCGTGATCGATAAACCGGGGGCGCTGGCGGATATCGCCCGCGTACTTGCCGATCTGGGTATTTCAATTGAAGCCATGGTGCAGAAAGAGCCGAGCGAGGGCGAGGAACAGGTGGATATCATCATGCTGACCCACCTGGCAGTGGAGAAAAACGTGAATGCGGCGATTGCCAGAATCAAAAAACTGCCTCTGTTGACGGGAAAAGTGACGCGCATCCGGCTGGAACAGTTGAATAGCAAGTAATTCCCCCAATAATCACCTTCGACGGCTGCGATTGCTGTGAAATTGCCAGCAGCAACACGCCACCTGGTTTTAGATAACGTTCTTTCTGTATATTTCCCTGGTGAATAAATGCGCTATATTTCAACACGCGGCGGCATGCCGCCAAAAAGGTTTTCCAAAATTTTGCTGGGTGGACTCGCGTCCGACGGAGGACTGGCGATGCCCGAAACCTACCCGTCGATTGATGCGGCGGGACTGGAAAAATTGCGCGGGCTGGGTTACCGGGACCTCGCGTTTGAGATCTTTTCCTATTTTGCCGATGATATTCCCGCTGCGGACTTGCATGGCATCATTGAACGGACTTATACCGCCGGAGCGTTTCAAAACGAGGAGATCACACCGCTCAAGACTCTGGAGCGGGGATTGCACATCCTAGAATTGTCGAATGGGCCAACGCTGGCGTTCAAGGACATCGCCCTGCAATTACTGGGCAACCTGTTCGAGTATGTCCTGACGAAGACAGGAGATCATCTCAACATCCTGGGTGCAACTTCCGGCGATACCGGCCCAAGCGCGGAATACGCCATGCGCGGCAAGCACGGCATCCGCGTATTCATGCTCTCCCCGCAGGGAAAGATGAGCCCGTTTCAAACTGCGCAAATGTTTTCGCTACAAGATCCCAATATTCTCAACATCGCCATTCGCGGGGTGTTCGATGATTGCCAGGATATTGTCAAGGCCGTCAGCAATGATTGCGCATTCAAGCAAAGATACCGCATCGGCACGGTCAATTCAATAAATTGGGCACGCATAGCCGCGCAAATTGTTTACTATTTCAAAGGCTATTTTGCGGCTACCCGCTCCAATACCGAACAGGTCTCCTTTTCGGTACCATCAGGAAATTTCGGCAATATCTGTGCGGGCCATGTTGCTCGCATGATGGGTTTGCCGATCAGGAACCTGATACTTGCCACTAACGAAAACGATGTGCTGGACGAGTTCTTCAGGACGGGACGCTACCGGCCTCGCGCTACCAGCGAAACGATGCACACCAGCAGCCCCTCAATGGATATTTCCAAGGCGTCGAACTTCGAGCGTTTCATTTTTGACGTGACGGGACGGGATGCGGCAAGGGTGAAGGAATTATGGCGAGTGGTGGAAGAGGGCGGAGCTTTCGATCTTGTCGGCACCCCTCTATGGGAGAAAGTGAAGGACTACGGCATAGTGTCGGGAACGAGCGGCCATGCGGCGCGCATTGACACCATACGCAAAATCCACGAACAGTACGGCGTGCTGATAGACCCCCATACGGCAGACGGGTTGAAAGTCGGACTGGAACACCGCGAGCCCGGCGTGCCGATGATCTGCCTTGCAACCGCACTGCCAGTCAAATTTTCGGAGAGCATTGTCGAGGCCATCGGCCAAGAGCCTCCGCGCCCCGCCGGGTATGAAAATGTCGAACGAATGCCGCAGCGATATGTAGTCATGAATCCCGATGCGGATGCGGTCAAGGCGTTTATCGCCGAGCAGGGTTAGAACCGGCTATTCGCGCTGTTTATCAGCGGCGTCAAGGAAATCGTCCAGAATGGGCCCTGAGTCGAGCAGTTCGCTTCCAAGTCCGTGGAATTCGGGATGCCACTGGAACCCGGCCACGTAGCAATGGCCGCGCATACGTATGGCTTCGATGATGCCGTCCGTCTCGGAAATGGCTTCGACTATCGAGTCCCGCCCCAGTTGCTTGATCGCCTGGTGGTGAATGCTGTTGACAAGATGGTGGCGGGTGTCTCCGTACAGCTTTGCCAGCCGCGAGCCCTCCTCGATCAGGAGGGCATGCCGGTGCTGGTCGTACAGGATTGGCTCCACATGCGGGATGGCATCGGGAAAATCGGTGACAATGTCCTGATAGAGGCTTCCACCCAGTGCCACGTTGATGAGCTGCAGCCCGCGGCAAATTCCTAGCACGGGTTTCCCCTGCACGACACATTCCCAGAAGAGCTCCATCTCGTAAAGATCACGCACCCGGTCGCCTGACCATTCGGGCCGTAAGGGTTCTTTGCCGTAGGAAAGCGGGCTCACGTCCGCGCCACCTTGCAGCACCAGGCCATCTATTTCCTTGACATAATCGCTCACGCGCACGTGCGAACGTTCGATACCGCCGCTTTCGAGGGCGGGGAGCATGAAGACCAGCGCATGACGGCGCATGATCCAGTGAGCGACGGTCTGTTCGAGATATTGCAGGGTCTTGTTGCGAAAACCCAGTTCCGCCGGGGGGTGGTGCAAGATGCGCGGCGAGAGGCCAATACGTAGCGGACGCGACATCTGGGGTGACAGCTATGCCTCAATTTCCCATCCACAACTCGGCCTGCAGCTGCATAACATCGCCGAGATTGTGTTCACGCGCATAAGTTCTGCGCAGCCAGCTTGTGCCGTTGCCCGTAATGAGGATTTCGCGGATCCGTTCCAATGCCTCCACTGCTTGCAGCTCGCGCGCATGGTCAGCGACACGTGCAAGCATGTCGTTTATATCGTCGCGAATGGTCCGCTGCACATGGGTTCGCGGGTCGATGAACACGCCATCAAGCCCGAAACGGCAGGCCTGGAAACGGTTGAATGTGTAAACCAGGTAGTCGTCCTCTTCGGGGGGGGTGCGCTGCTCAACCATAATATACCGGGACATCGACTGGATATAACACGCGATGGCGGCGGCGATTTCCACCGTTAGAGGCGTATCGCACACCCTGACCTCAATCGTGCCAAATTCCGGTTTAGGCCGTATATCCCAGTAGAAATCCTTCATGGACTCGATCACGCCGGTCGTGGTCATTTTACCGAAGTAGCGTTCGAAATCATCCCAACGCAATACGAATGGTGCGCGTCCGCTCAACGGGAAGGAAAAGACTGAATTGAGGCGTGCCGAGGAAAAGCCCGTATCATGGCCTTGCACGTACGGAGAACTGGCAGATAGGGCTATAAAGTGGGGGATATAGCGCGAAAGCATGTGCATCAGGTGCAGCGCTTCGTCCGGGCCAGGGCAACCGATGTGGACATGCTGGCCGAATATGGTGAACTGTTTGGCCAGGTAGCCGTAGAGCTCCGACAGGTAGTTGAAGCGCGGCGCGTCGAAGATTTTCTGTTCGCTCCAGTGCTGAAACGGATGCGTGCCGCCGCCAGCGATCGCGACGTTGAGAAACCGTCCCGCAGCTGAAACGACGTCACGCAACGCGCGCAATTCCTCCACCAGTTCGGCGTATTCGTGCCGGACCGATGTGTTGATTTCGATCATGCTGCGGGTCATTTCCGGCTTTATTTCCCCGGGATGAGCACTTTTCGCGACCTGGCGCAGAATGTCGGGGGCGGACGAAACCAGGTTGTAATCGTGGCAACTGAGCAGTTGCAACTCAAGTTCCACTCCCATGCTCAACGGCCGGGATGACGCAAACGGCATCAGGCTCATGTTCTTTTTACCTCGGGCGTTTCTCCTGCTTTGTGGAGGGCCCCCTGCACCAGAAAGGGGCCCGCAAGTTCAAGAATCACGATGCAGCTCATCAGCATCAGTCCCAATCCGGAAGCAAAGCCCGGAAAAAAGGTCCCCGTATCCAGAGTCAGCAGAAGCGCCACGCTTGACATGGGCATGAGTCCCACCCCGAGCGCGAGAGCCTGACGAACGCCGATGCCGCTGTAATTTGCCAGGGCCAGCACCGCCAGGATTTTGGCTATGCCGCGAACCGTGATGACCAGCAATACCAGCAGGAAACTGTCGCGCAGTCCGGCAAGGTCGGCCGCGAGGCCGTTGGCGATAAACATCAATACTACAAGGACAGCGCCGGCGGAACCAAAATGCGGGGGAAAGGTTGGCGCACGGCGCCGCCTGAATCGCGTGATGAGGCCGGCGGCGAGCAGTACGAGCACCGGACTGAGCTTGAGCGTCGCGGCCATGATGGTCGCGAATGCAATCATGCCAAACAGGACAAAAGAAAAAGTTTCCTCGTGTTGCCCCAGGTGGTGATGGATGCGCTCGAAAGTGATACCGAACAGCCATGCCAACAGCGCGGAGCCGCCAAGGAGATAGAGCGGTGGCAATACGGTATGGATAAATCCGGCGCCCGTTTCGCCATGCATGCCGGCAACGGCCAGCTTGTGGAAGGTAACGGCATAGATACAATTGAGCGCGGTCATGAGCAAAAGCCGGTCGGTGACCTGACCCTGAGCGCGCGACTCGGTTACCATGCGTACGATAATCGCGGGAGATGTGGCAATTGTGATGGTGGCGGTAACCGCGGCGGCGACGCCCGGAACGTCAAACCACGTCAATAGCGAAAAAACAGCGGCGAAAGTTGCAAGTGCCTCCAGCAGGCTTGTCCCCGCGATCCACGGGTTTGCTTTAAGCCAGCGCAGGTTTACTCTGCTTCCCAATTCGAACAAAAGGATACCGAGCGCCAGGTCCACCACCAGCCGCCATTCCGCCGCAGGGACATGGGGAATCAGGCTTAATCCGCCGGGACCCAGCAATAGCCCGATACCAATATAGCCGACAATTCGCGGTAACCTGAGGTACCGCACCATTGTCTCGCTTACCAGCACCGCGATCACAAGCGTGAGCGCTAGCCAGAGAGCCGGGCTGACCACGAATGGCCAAAAGGGAAGATAGTCGGACCAGGTCATGGGGTATTGCTGCGGGACAGCTGAAAAGCCGCTATTCCGGTAATTGCAAGTGTCATTGTCAGTTGCATCCGGCCTCCTTCGAAATAATGCCGTAATACGGATATTCGGGCCACCGGAAACTGAGCAGCCCAAAGCTGGACTCCAGAACCGCCGTGGTAATAGAGCGAGGCCAACGCGGTGGTTTTGATTAATATTGGAAGGAAGACGAATTATAGACCATGAGCGAGAGGAGAAAAGACTCAACAAAGGAAATAAAACGCGAAGAAGCACAGCTGGAGTTGCGGTCTATCCACGGGCGCATCCGTTGCTACAGAAACGAAAACTCGAAGCGGCGCTTGCCAGAATCGACGCCGGAACGTTTGGTTCCTGCTGCGAGTGCTCGACAAAGATCGGTCAGGGTCCTCTTTATGCCGACCCCGGCGCCGTTTTCTGCTCAGGGTGCGCGGGAGCGCGATACAAAACGTGGATGCCGTGAAGAGCGGGGTTAAACTGCCGGCCATGCTGGCAGTGAAGCAGGCGAGGGTCAAGGAGCTGTTTTTGCCTGCAATACCCGCAACGGCAGCGCTGGTGCCTTACCCTGCTTGTCCTCCCCGGCGTATACGGTAACGTGGGGAAACGGAATCTCAATGCCACGTGCGTCGAACACATGCTTCAGGCGGCGTAGATATTCACGCCGCACCCCCCACTGCTCAAGCGGCTTGACCTTGAAACGACACCGGATGATTACCGCCGAGTCAGCCCAGCTGTCGACACCCGCCATTTCGAGCTCGTCGAGTATGAGCAATGAATATGCCGGATCGTTCCGCATTTCGCGGCCCACCTCGCGCATTACCTCCATGACCTCATCGGTATTTTCGCGGTACGCCACCCCAACATCAATCACCGCCTGCGCAAAGCCCCGCGCCAGGTTGACCACCGTGCTGATCTGACTGTTGGGCACGTAATGCACATTGCCATCGTAGTCGCGCAATTGAACGTAGCGCAACGTAACTACCTCGACCAGGCCGGCATGCTCACCCAGCTTGACGACGTCGCCCTCGCGAATCTGGTTCTCCAGCAGGATGAACAAGCCGGTGAAATAGTCCTTTACCAGGCTTTGCGCGCCGAAGCCCACAGCCAGCCCCACCACGCCGGCAGCACCCAGAATCGGCGCCACCGAGATTCCGAGTTCGCCCAATACCAGCATGCCGGCGATAACCGACACTACGACCAGGACCAGATAGCGGAACACCCGGCCCAGCGTTTCGGCCCGCTTGACCGCCTCGCTGTCATCAAAGCGAGTGGCGACCTGCCGGCTGAAGGTGCGAATTGCCCGCTGCAAAACAATAACCAGGCCCCACGCCAGTACGACAATCAGCGCGATGCGCAGCGTAGCCGTCACGAGCCCGCCGATTTGTGCCCATAGTAATACCGCTGTATTCACGAATTCTTTATTCATGGCTGTTCTCCATCAGGTCCTCAGAATTTGTTCTCGACCTCTCTCGATTCCAGTATTTTTCACAATTTCTTTTCCTGGTTCGCGGGACTTTTCGAGGCTTGTCTTCTTGTTTTCATTCCCGCCTGCATGTGTCGGTCTCTCTCATTGATGCCTTCGGGCAACGGCAATACGTCGCCGGATGGGTCCACAAGGATGGAGGGAGAGGGAACAGCGGGGAAGTGAAGCAGAGCGATAACGCCTGTCCATGAGCTTCATTTTGACAAGGCGCTTGTGCGGGGCGAAACAGGTCCAACCCGAAACGGCCCAACTCAAGTATCTCAGTTTTTGCCGCGCTGCACCAGTGCAAGGCACAGGCTGCAAGGCATAGGCGCAGGCGCGGCGGTTGGTTTTGCCAGATAAGCTAGCGAAGCCCCTGCGAGATGAAGCGCATCGACAGATCTACTGCCGTAATATCCTTGGTGAGGCTACCGACGGAAATTCGATCCACACCGGTTTCTGCTACCGCGCGAACGTTCTCCAGCGTCACCCCTCCGGAGGCCTCCAGTGCCGCGGCCCGGTTTGTCAACCGCGCGTTCACTATCACTGCGTCAGCCAAATCATCGAGATCGAAATTGTCCAGCAGAACCAGTTTCGCCCCCGCGTCCAGCGCGCGGCGCAAATCATCCAGTGATTCCACTTCTATTTGAACAGACACCCCTGGCGGTGAAATCTTTTTCGCCGCGCGCAGAGCGGGCGCGATGCCGCCCGCAGCGATGATATGGTTCTCCTTGATGAGGATGCCATCGTATAAGCCCAAGCGATGGTTGGTGCCGCCACCGCATCTGACTGCATACTTTTGCGCCAGCCTTAAACCCGGTATTGTCTTACGCGTATCCACAATTGCGGCGCCTGTTCCCGCGACCTCCTCCATGTAGAGCCGGGTTCGTGCCGCCACTGCCGACAGCAATTGCAGAAAGTTGAGCGCCGTACGCTCCCCGGTGAGGAGCGCACGGGCATTACCCTTTATTTCGCAGAGTGTCTGTCCGCCGGTGATCGGATCTCCATCCTGTGCGAACCAATGCACTGCGGCTTGCGGGGAAAGTAGGCGAAAACAGGTCTGGAACCACTCGGCACCGCATAAAACTGCGTCTTCGCGGCTGATAACGGCGGCTACCGCAGTTTCGCCGGCTGGAATGAGATTTGCGGTAAGGTCACCCGTGCCGGTATCCTCCGCCAGGGCCTGGCTGACGTTTTTCTCGATTTCCGTTAATACATCCATGTGGCGGCTCATAGCTAAATCTACCTGATCAGGGAAAAGATGCCATCAACTACTTACGTCATTCCACGGCGCAACCCGAAATTCAGCCCCCAGCCGGCAAGCTCAGACCAACGGCAAATGATATGCTCTGAATCATCGAAGCGAGTTTTCACAATATGATATTGAGTATTCCCTGACGACTTCAATAACGGTGGGGATTGCGGATATTCTAGCTGAAGATGCAATGCGGAGGGATTACAAGCCCGCAGTCCGGTTTCTCATGCGTCTCAAGAAGAAGACCTGGCACCGTGCCGTAACGGCATAGACCGCGGCAGCATCCTACTTCGTCAGGCGGTACGGGGGTAGCGTTGCTTTGATGTTCCCATGGTCTTGAAATTCGCCACCGTCCCCACATATACAACCCATCCTTAACCAGCAGAGGTATTTCCATGCGTTTCGACAAGTTAACCACCAAATTCCAGCAGGCGCTAGCTGACGCCCAAAGCATAGCCGTGGGCCAGGACAACCCCTATATCGAACCGCAGCATTTATTGCTCGCACTTTTGCAACAGGAGGGCGGCGGCATGCTCTCGTTGTTGCAGCGTGCCGGGGCCAATGTCCCGCCACTGCGTGACGCATTAAAAAAAACCATGGAACGCTTGCCCAAGGTGGAGGGCACCGGCGGTGAAATCAACGTATCCCGAGAGCTGAACAACTTACTCAATCTCGCCGACAAGGAGGCGCAAAAACGGGGCGACCAGTTTATCGCGTCCGAAATGTTCTTGCTGGCCGCGGTCCAGGATAAAGGCGAAACCGGCACGCTTTTACGGCAGCATGGCGCCAATCTCCCAGCGCTCGAGCAGGCGATTAGCGCAGTGCGTGGAGGAGAGAATGTGGGAAGCGCGGAAGCGGAGGGCAGCCGCGAAGCCCTGAAAAAATATACGCTTGATCTTACCGAGCGTGCGCGCATCGGTAAGCTCGACCCGGTCATTGGGCGGGATGATGAAATCCGCCGAACCATCCAGGTATTGCAGCGGCGCACCAAGAATAATCCGGTTCTGATTGGGGAGCCCGGCGTAGGCAAGACCGCGATCGTCGAAGGCCTGGCTCAGCGAATCGTAAACAGCGAAGTGCCGGAAACGTTGAAGGACAAGCGGGTGCTTTCGCTCGATATGGCCGCTCTGCTGGCGGGGGCAAAATACCGCGGGGAATTCGAGGAACGGCTGAAATCGGTATTGAAAGAGATCGCCCAGAGCGAAGGCAGCATTATTGTTTTTATCGACGAGCTTCATACCATGGTGGGCGCCGGCAAGGCCGAAGGCGCGATTGACGCGGGCAACATGCTCAAGCCCGCGCTTGCGCGCGGAGAACTGCACTGCGTGGGCGCAACCACCCTGAACGAATACCGCAAGTACATCGAGAAGGATGCCGCTCTGGAAAGGCGTTTCCAGAAGGTGCTGGTGGATGAACCGACGGTGGAAGCGACCATCGCCATCCTGCGCGGCTTGCAGGAAAGATACGAAGTGCATCATGGCGTAGACATTACGGACCCGGCCATCGTGGCTGCTGCCGAGCTGTCTCACCGTTATGTAACCGACCGCTTCCTGCCCGATAAGGCCATCGATCTTATTGATGAAGCGGCGGCGCGGATTCGGATGGAAATCGACTCCAAACCGGAGGTAATGGATAAGCTCGACCGGCGGCTGATCCAGCTCAAGATTGAACGCGAAGCCATGAAGAAGGAGAAAGACGAGGCCTCGCAGAAGCGCCTGGGCCTGCTGGAAGATGAAATCGCCAAACTGGAGCGCGAGTACGCCGATCTCGAAGAAATCTGGAAAGCGGAGAAATCCCAGGTGCAGGGCGTCCAGCACATCAAGGAAGAAATGGAGAAGGTCAAGCTGGAAATGGAAGCCGCCCGGCGCATGGGAGACTGGCAGAAGGTTTCGGAATTGCAGTATGGACGGATTCCGCAGCTGGAAGCGCAATTGCAGGCGCATCCCGGCGAGGAGGACCGGGGGACCGAAACTGCGGGACAAGCGGCGGAGAAGAAGCCGAAGCTTCTGCGCACCCAGGTTGGGGCGGAGGAAATTGCCGAGGTGGTTTCGCGCGCAACCGGCATACCCGTCTCCAAAATGATGCAGGGCGAGCGCGAAAAACTCCTGCATATGGAGGAGAAGCTGCACGAGCGGGTAATCGGACAGAACGAAGCGGTGCGGCTGGTGTCAGACGCCATACGCCGGTCGCGCGCCGGATTGGCTGATCCAAACCGCCCTTACGGTTCTTTTTTATTTCTGGGGCCGACCGGCGTGGGGAAGACGGAGTTATGCAAGACCCTGGCCGGGTTTCTGTTTGATTCAGAGGAGCATCTCATCCGCATCGATATGTCGGAGTTCATGGAGAAACACTCGGTTGCGCGCCTGATCGGGGCGCCTCCGGGCTATGTGGGCTACGAGGAAGGCGGCTACCTCACGGAGGCGGTGCGCAGGAAGCCTTATTCGGTGATTCTGCTGGATGAGGTCGAAAAGGCGCACCCCGACGTATTCAATGTGCTGCTGCAGGTGCTGGACGACGGACGCATGACGGATGGGCAGGGACGCACTGTGGATTTCAAGAATACCGTAGTGGTCATGACTTCCAATTTGGGGTCGCAGATGATCCAGCAAATGGCGGGCGATGACTACCAGGTTATCAAGCTCGCGGTGATGGGGGAGGTGAAAGCTTATTTCCGGCCCGAATTCATTAATCGCATCGATGAGGTGGTCGTGTTCCATGCGCTGGATGAGAAGCATATCCAGTCCATTGCGCGGATTCAGTTGCAGTACCTGGAAACGAGGCTGGCAAAACTCCAGATGAACTTGGAAGTGACCGACGCGGCGCTGGCGGAACTCGCTCAGGCGGGTTTCGATCCGGTATTTGGCGCGCGCCCGCTGAAGCGCGCAATCCAGGCGCAGATCGAGAACCCTCTGGCAAAGGAAATCCTGGAGGGGCGTTTCGGGGCGAAGGACACCATAAAGGTCGATCTCCGGAATGGTGCGATCGTGTTTTCAAAAACATGAACCGCCTAAAGGTTGACTGTGGCGGGCATGGGCAGGGACGGCGTGAGAAGACTCGGGTGGAGGGACTTGTTCAGCGCTTCCCTAATGGGGTAGGGCGGCGAATATTCTTGGCAGGGCGAGATTCAGGTAAAATAGTCGTTTTCCCGGATGAATTCCATGGATAGTGTCGCAATAAAAGGCAGCCTTGTCGCTATCGTCACGCCCATGCATGACAATGGCGAACTGGATCTGGAGCGTTTTGATGCACTGATCGACTATCACGTGTCCGAGGGGTCGGATGGCATCGTAGTGGTCGGGACAACGGGCGAGTCGCCGACCGTAGACTTTGATGAGCATCATCTGCTGATCAGGGCCGCGGTCGAGAGAGCAGCGGGTCGCGTGCCGGTTATCGCGGGTACCGGCGCCAATTCCACACGTGAGGCTGTCGATCTGTCCATCTTTGCCAAGAACGCGGGAGCGCAGGCAAGCCTGTCGGTGGTTCCCTATTACAATAAACCCACGCAGGAAGGCTTGTACCAGCACTTCAGGGCAGTCGCAGAGGCGGTGGATATTCCGCAGATTCTGTACAACGTGCCCGGCAGGACGGTGGCCGACATAGCGAATGATACCGTACTGCGATTGGCGGAAATCCCCAATATCATCGGGATCAAGGATGCGACTGGCGACATGGGGCGCGGTTTTGAACTGCTATGCCGGGCTCCGGAAGGCTTTGCGGTGTATAGTGGAGACGATGCGAGCGGACTGGCCCTGCTGCTGCTGGGCGGGCACGGCGTGATTTCGGTTACCGCCAACGTCGCGCCGAGACTGATGCATGAAATGTGCATTGCGGCTTTCGCCGGGGATCTTGCCGCAGCTCGCGCGGTCAACGGCAAGCTGTTGCGCCTGCACACCGATTTGTTCGTGGAGGCCAACCCTATTCCCGTGAAGTGGGCGGTTTCTCAAATGGGGCTGATAGGCGCTGGTCTGCGCCTGCCCTTGACGCCGCTATCGGATAAATGCCACCAGGTTGTCCTGGAGGCGATGCGCGAGGCTGATATAACCCATATTAACAGTTGGCCAATTTAATGGTGTTAAAGATCGGATACGAAAAGGTTAAGCATTGCACATGAAATGGCGGATAGTGGTTGCGCTATGCTTGGCTGTGATGGCGACGGGATGTAACCTGCTGCCGGAAGGCAAAAAAATAAATTACAAATCCGCGGGCAAACTGCCGCCGCTCGAAATCCCGCCCGACCTGACGGCTCCCGGTTCGGATGACCGTTATCTTGTTCCGGACATCAGCCCATCGGGCAGCGCCACATTTTCGGCCTACAGCCAGGAGCGCAACAAGAACCCCACGAGCAGTGGGGCTACGGTTTTGCCCACGCTGGATGAGGCCGGCGTGCGCATGGAGCGTTCCGGCACGCAGCGCTGGCTGGTGGTGAAAGGCGAGCCGGATGAGGTATGGCCGGTGGTTAAGGAGTTCTGGCATGAATTGGGTTTCCTAATCAAGATAGAAATGCCGGAAGCGGGGGTAATGGAGACCGACTGGGCGGAAAACCGGGCCAAGATTCCGGAGGATATCATCCGCAACACCCTCTCGAAAATTCTGGACAGCTTATATTCAACCGCCGAGCGCGATAAGTTTCGTACGCGCTTGGAACGCGGCGAAGACGGTACCACCGAAATTTACATTAGCCACCGGGGCATGGATGAAGTGTTCGAGGGCGGCAATGTGCGAACCGTATGGCAGCCAAGACCTCCTGATCCGGATCTTGAAGCAGAGATGCTTTCCCGTCTGATGATGCGTTTTGGCGTAGCGGAAGAACGCGCCCGATCGGCGGTGGCCAGTACAGGTCCTATAGAGGAGCGCGCGCGTCTCAGCCGTGATAAGGGCGACGTCCTCACTGTGAATGAAGCCTTCGATCGCTCTTGGCGCCGTGTCGGATTGGCACTGGACCGTATCGGCTTCACGGTCGAGGATCGTAATCGCTCCCAGGGGATTTACTATGTGCGTTATATCGACCCGGATGTAGACAGTGGGGTGGGGGGAGGTTTCCTGTCGAAACTTGCCTTCTGGCGTGACGAAACCTCTGAAAAGCCAGGTCAATACCGTATTTTGCTAAGTGAGACGGAAGCCGGTACCGAAGTGAAAGTGCTGAACCCGGGCGGCGAGCCAGAAAAATCCAACAATGCAAACCGCATATTGAGGCTGCTCTATGAACAGTTGAAGTAACGGCAGGTGGAAGTTAACCGCGTCGCTGGCGTGGCAAAAGTGCCGCAAGTTGTACTTCAGTCCAATAGACGAGAGTTTAGAAGCGTGTAAGATTTGTAACCGGGGAAATAATTATTGTTTCTCCAATATAGCGGGTGCCTTATAGCCCGGCGCAGTCATCCTGTGCCGGGCTTTTTCTTGTGCGCCCAGCATGGGTGCACTCTTGCGGGTGGAAGTCCCGCCGTAAGTTGATCACAGCGAACGCAACAACTGAAGACTGAGTGGCCCAATATCCGCGAGCAGCTGCTGGCAGGGACATACCGGCCCAGTCCGGTACGCCGGGTAACGATCCCGAAGCCGGAGGGTGGCGAGCGCGAGCTTGGCATTCCGACGGCGACGGATCGACTGATCCAGCAGGCACTGCTACAGGTGCTGCAGCCGATTCTGGACCGCACATTTAGCGAGCACAGCTACGGCTTTCGGCCGGAACGGCGTGTACACGACGCGGTGTTAGCCGCGCAGTTGTACGTACAGTCTGGCCGGCGGGTTGTGGTGGACGTGGACCTGGAGAAATTCTTCGATCGGGTCAACCACGACATTCTGATCGACCGCCTACACAAGCGTATCGGGGACGCCGGAGTGGTCCGGCTGATTCGGGCGTATTTGGCCCATGCCCCTGCCATGTCGCGCAGCGGGCGGCTACGAACTCGCGATGCTGGTGGCGAAACAGCAATGGTGACATCAAACGGGTACTCACCGTCGCGCACTTTGATCGCCTTGGCGTACCCCGTCTCTCATGACCTCAACTTCTCGAATCGCCCGGTGCGGACCCAATGCCGGGTGGTGTGGCAGGGGCCAGGTAGGACGCCCCCTAGTTCGGGGGTTCCAGCCGGGCATTCATGGTAATTTTTGCCTTTAGAACCTTCGATACGGGGCAGCCCTCTTTCGCCTTGTTCGTAATTTCCTCAAACTTGGCTTTATCCGCGCCGGGAATCCTGGCTACTACGTCAAGGTGGCTCGTGGTAATCTCAAATCCGTCACCTATTTTTTCGAGGGTGATATCCACATGGGTTTCGATTCGCTCCGGCGTGAGGCCGGATTCTTCCAGCATTAAGGAAAGGGCCATCGAAAAACAGCCGGCGTGGGCGGCTCCTATCAATTCCTCCGGGTTGGTGCCTTTGCCATTTTCAAACCGTGAGTTGAAACCGTAAGGGGCTTCGCTAAGCACTCCCGTTTCGGTGGAAATCGTGCCGCCGCCATCCTTGATGCCGCCCTTCCAGACTGCCCATGCTTTCTTTGTGCTCATGATTGCTCCTTGTTTAAAAACTGTTGCTCCAGTTTTTTCGTAAAAAGCTGATCAATGCCGCAGCACCGGAGCGAAAAGCAAGTCCGCCATCTGGAGGACTTACGCAAAATTTCTGCAATCAATAGATATACAGGCTGTCTGACTGTTCCCCGAACATGGAGGTCGTTATGTCGTGATCATCCATGCGATCAATTGCCCTCGATAAAGCATCCCGGAGCTCGCGGGCCTGCTCCGCTTGCATAACGTACGGCCTGCCGGGGTCAGCCTCGGCCAGTTTTTGCTGCTCGTGTGACAAAAAAGGAAAACGGACAGAGAGCAAACCCTCGACCGGCTCAGTTTTTATTTCCCAGCCGGTAATAGGAAATTGAAAAAAATCGTCGTCCATGAAAACTCCGTCGGCGAAAAGTAAAAGCCAAAAGCTTACCAGAGCGAATCTTCCTTTTTTGTGGGGTAGCGCACATAGTAAACGGCAGCACAGATGGTGGACCTGAACAAGCTCGGGCAGGATCACGTGAGGGCGGTATCACAATCACAGGGGGTGGGGTGCGTCGGATATATCCGTAAACGTAATATATATGTCCACCAGCTTCCCCTATGGCGCGACTTGAACCCCGCAAACCACCGGCAAGCCGGAGCACGATTACTGCTATCCAGATCAAGTAAACGGCAGGGAGACTGTGTCCCCACCGGGATGGAAAGGAATCGAAATCTGTCCGTGCGGCATTACTCTCTCAGTTGAATAATTGAGGTCCAGACTATCGTGATGCCCAGTGCCAATGCGAAGTAGAAATGTTCCTTTCTCTGTTGCAAACACGCTACGGGCCCGCACTTCTCCAGTTGGTGGCCGACATGTCGAGGTGTTTAAGGAGCCGGTGGCTGAATTCGCTTACGTCGTCTACGGCATGGACTGCGCGGTTATACCCGCGGGCTCATGGCACAGGTAAGAACGAGTTTGGCAAGGGAATAGTCCAAATCGGGACCTCCGTGGTGCGCACCGAGGTCTGCCTGCGCAAAGGCAAAAATATCTTTCGGCGTATCCTAAAGTTCTGCGCGGCAGGGCCGTTGCCAGGAAGGGCGGTCACCAATGCCATCATTTAGCGTACGGCAATGATCTGCCCCGTTGGGCCGGACCGGTTGCCCTCTCAGGATTCCGTGTAGGAAACTCTCCTACGCGGAATCCGGCCCATTTCCTACTCGCGAATCGGATGGATTCCGATTTTCCGGCGTTGTGCGTATGCGCACAATGGAGCCACTTTACATATGGGAGAGGGGCTCAAAATGAAGGCTAACGAACTGACATCCGAAATCAAGGAACTGAATCTGACTTACCTCATGCTGGCCCAGCAGATGGTCTTGGCCGACAGGGACATGGCAATTTTCCGGTTGGGGATAAGCAAGGACATTGCGGAAATACTGGAGGTTCTGACACCAGGGCAGATTCTCAAATTATCTAACTCGAACATGATGTTGTGCCGTATACGTTTCGACGACAGTCTGGTATTCGGTATGCTCGCCAACTACAGTAAAGATAAAGCGATGGCACAATCCCATGCGGCTATTCTCCTGGCCGGTCAATCGGTTGAACAGATTTCGTAATTTCCCCGACAACGAGGAGCCGCTCATGCGTAAAAAGAGCCTAGTATCGGAAGCCAGAGATATTCAGATTGCGATCGAAATGATCAATCTGGGTGCGCGACTGCAACTGCTGGAGAGCGAGACGAACCTGAGCCGCGAGAGGCTCATTAAGCTCTACAAGGAACTGAAAGGGGTTTCTCCCCCCAAGGGGATGTTACCGTTTTCCGCTGACTGGTTCCTGACCTGGCAACCTAATATTCATTCCTCCGTATTTGCCGATATTTACCGCTATTTGATCAATCACGCGGACTGCCGCGGCATCGAAGCTACGGTAAAGAGTTACAAGCTCTATCTGGAACACTGCCACATAAGCCAGATGGAACCGATATTGAGTCTGACCCGGGCGTGGACTTTGCTGCGCTTCTTCGAAGGCAACATGCTGCAAACCGCGCCTTGCACTCAATGCGGGGGGCGCTTCGTAGTTCATACCCACGACCTTTACAACCGCTACGTATGCGGCTTGTGCCACACTCCTTCCCGAGCTGGAAAAACCAATAAAGTAAGGGCAATCGCGCTAGCCGCCGTAGCAGCCTAGCCCGACTTCCCGACTCCAGCGCACTCCCCGGGCCTTCAGCCCCGGGATTTTTCGTCCGCATCTTATCTTCCGGCCACGATGTCGCCTGTCGCCATTCGTCGGGAGATTGCAGGGTCGCCGTTCCTCCTAAAGTACGCCGGATTCCAGCCGTTACAGGGAGTGAATTACTCGCACACCCCATCGCTTCGCTGTCCAGTACCTGATCAGCATACCCAGGAGCCAGGGCACAGACAGCCAAGCCGCAGGTCACGCTGCAGGGTTATTTATTGCCGTAACACTCGATATCAGGAAGAACTGGAAAAATGCTGGTCATAGTAGGGCTCCTCATCGTTGTTGGATCGGTATTCGGTGGATTCGTTCTTGCCGGCGGGCATCCGGCGGTGCTGTATCAGCCGGTTGAGCTGCTGATTATTGCTGGTGCGGCGGTAGGAGCATTTGTGCTAGGCAACACGCGAAAGGCGCAAACAGCCACTCTCAAGTCGATGCCGAAAATTCTGCGGGGCACCAAGTATACGAAAACGGCATATATGGACCTTATGGCGCTGCTCTATGATCTTCTTGTGAAAGTGCGGAAGGAGGGGATGATGTCAATCGAGGCCGACGTGGATGAACCGGGCAAGAGTGCGATTTTTTCCCATTACCCGAATATTCTGGCCGATCATGAAGTGATCGAGTTCATTACCGACTACCTTCGCCTCATGGTCGCTGGCAACCTTAACGTGTTCGAACTTGAGAATTTGATGGATAACGAAATTGAAACCCATCAGCAGGAGGGTGAGGTGCCGGTGCATTGTATAGCTAAACTGGGCGACAGTATGCCGGCGTTTGGTATTGTCGCCGCGGTAATGGGCGTGATCCACACTATGGCGTCTGTGGGTTTGCCGCCATCGGAGTTAGGGATATTGGTGGCGCAGGCGCTGGTGGGAACCTTCCTGGGTATTCTCCTGGGCTATGGTTTTGTGGGACCTTTTGCTGCCGTGCTTGAGCAGAAGCTGAGTGAGTCCACCAAGATGCTGCAATGCATCAGAGTAACTTTGCTTGCAAGCGTTAGTGGCTACACTCCCGCACTGGCGGTTGAATTCGGCCGTAAGGTGCTCTACTCGACTGAACGGCCGAGCTTTGCGGAACTCGAAGAACATGTCAGGCACGCCAGAAATAAATAGCCAAGGTAGATTTCCGAATGAGTCAGGGCCAGCGTCCGATTGTAATCAAGAGAATAAAAAAGCATTCGCCTAACCACGGAGGCCAGTGGAAGATCGCGTACGCGGACTTTGTTACGGCCATGATGGCATTCTTCCTGCTCATGTGGCTGCTTGGTTCCGCTACCCAGGCGGAATTGCAAGGTATTTCCAAATACTTTCAGACACCTCTGGATGTGGCGCCGGACAAGAGTGCCGGGAATGGCGACAGAATCAGCCTGATTCAGGCTGGGGGTAAAGACCTGACGCGACTCGACGGACAGATGAGAAAATCCGATGCGGACACTGATCGACCCCGCAATCTCAGGGCAGAGCGAGCCGAATGGGAGCGCCGCGATACGCTCAGGCTCGATGATTTGAAGAGGCGGCTGGAGCGACTGATTGAGTCGAATGCGACCATGCGCGAGTTCAGGAGTCAGTTGCTGCTGGACATTACCACCGAAGGGCTCCGCATCCAGATTATCGATGACAAGAACCGGCCCATGTTCGCGCTTGCAAGAGCTGAACTGGAGCCGCATACGCGAGAAATTCTGCAAAGGCTGGGCGGAGTGTTGAACGAAATGCCAAACAGGGTGAGCCTCTCGGGCCACACCGATGCAACAGCCTATGCAAGTGGCGAGAAGAACTATAGCAATTGGGAATTGTCCGCTGACCGGGCCAACGCCTCGCGCCGTGAACTCATCATGGGTGGTATGGATGAGCAAAAGATCCTGAGGGTGGTCGGTTTGGGTTCCGCAGTGCTGTTCGACAAAAATGACCCCACCAATCCAGTAAACCGGCGCATCAGCGTTATTGTGATGAGCAACAGGGCCGCGGAGGCGCTGAGTAATGAAGGCTCGGAAACGAAAGAAATCAAAACCAACGCGGTAGTGGATTTACAAACCCTGCAGTCTGCTGGCGCCAGTTAATAAATCAGCGCGTCCGAATGAGGCTCGCGCCGACCGTTCCCGTTTCCAGCTACTCTTCGGTATGAAACGGAATTACGGGACGAATTCCGCTCTTTTCCCTCGATAGTTTATTCCTGCGCCGTTCAATAATGTCGCATGTTTCCCGCACGGCAATCAATTGCCTGGCGGCGACATCCCAGCCAGACGG
This sequence comes from Nitrosospira sp., assembly GCA_013821425.1. Lineage (GTDB taxonomy): Bacteria > Pseudomonadota > Gammaproteobacteria > Burkholderiales > Nitrosomonadaceae > Nitrosospira. The sequence goes on from JACDGV010000002.1 coordinate 68,254, forward strand.
GCTGGGAATGAACGTATGAGCAGGAGCCAGCGGTGAGCGAAGAGAGCGATCAAGAACGAACGGAACCTGCATCACCCCGGCGGCTGGAAAAATCTCGCGATGACGGGCAGGTGCCCCGTTCCGCGGAACTCTCCACATTCGCGGTCCTCATTGCCGCCGGCTCGGGCATCTGGCTGATGAGCGGTCATATCAGTGGACAACTCATTCAACTGATGCAAGACGGGATGCGCGTATCTCCCCAGGCCGATTTCGATACGGCACGTCTCACAGAGCGGCTGTTCGACCAGTCGTTTCACGTCCTGATCGCGTTCTCTCCGTTCCTGATGCTGATGTTTTTGGTAGCTCTGGTTGCGCCCATGCTGCTTTCCGGGTGGCTCTTTACCGGAAAATCACTTTCTCCCGACTTCAAGCGGCTCAACCCATTGACGGGGATAGGCCGCATGTTTTCATTACACAGTCTGGTCGAACTGGTCAAAGCTCTCCTTAAGGCCGCGCTCATCGGCGGAGCAGGGGTGTGGACGATATGGCATCACAAGGAAGCGGTGCTGTCCCTCATTGCCGCGCCCCTTTCCGCGAGTGCGGGGCATATGGGTGAATTGACCGTGATGAGCTTTATTGCCATAGCCGGGGCGATGGTGCTGGTCGCGGCGGTGGACGTGCCGTTTCAGCTTTGGGATAACCAGCGCAAGCTGAAGATGACCAAAGAAGAAGTTCGGCAGGAAAACAAGGAAACCGAAGGCGATCCTCAGATCAAGGCCCGAATTCGAACTCAGCAGCGGGCAATGGCGAGAAAGCGCATGATGGCCGAAATTCCCAAGGCTGATGTAATTATCATCAATCCTGCCCACTATTCCGTTGCGCTCAAATACGAAGATGGCAAGATGCGGGCACCGCGCGTCGTCGCCAAGGGCGCGCATCTCCTGGCTTTGAAAATTCGTGAAATTGGGCGCCAGCATCAGGTGCCGGTGCTGGAAGCGCCACCACTTGCGCGCGCGCTCTACCACCATGCCGAGCCAGGGGACGAGATTCCGCAAACACTTTATAACGCGGTGGCGGAAGTGTTGGCCTACGTTTACCAGTTGCGTCGCTACCGCAAGCAAGGCGATTCCGGCCGGTACGATGACGGCGGCGGAGTTCCGCGCCTTCCGGATAACCTGGCAGTGCCTGCTGAACTGGATCCAGAAAATCCCGCATACCGCGGAATCAGAAAAAACTGAAAATGACCATGAGCCAAATAGCCAAACTGACTTATTTATTCAGCGACGTGAAGGCACGTAATCTCGCGGGCCCGCTACTGATATTCATGATTCTTGGCATGATGGTACTGCCTCTGCCCGCTTTCCTGCTGGACATAATGTTCACCTTCAACATCGCGCTCGCCGCTATGGTGCTACTGGTCAGCATTCATACGCTCAAACCGCTGGATTTCGCGGTGTTTCCCACTGTGTTGTTGCTTTCGACATTACTGCGGTTGTCGCTCAACGTGGCCTCCACCCGTATTGTGCTCATGGAAGGCCATACCGGCCCGGATGCAGCGGGCAAGGTGATTGAGGCCTTTGGCCATTATCTGGTCGGCGGTAATTACACGGTGGGCATCGTCGTTTTCATCATTCTGGTCGTGATCAATTTTATCGTCATTACCAAGGGCGCGGGCCGCATCGCGGAAGTCGCGGCGCGCTTTACGCTGGATGCGATGCCAGGAAAGCAAATGGCGATCGATGCAGACCTGAATGCCGGTCTCATCGGCGAAGAAGAGGCAGGCAAGCGGCGGACTACCATCGCCCAGGAAGCAGAGTTTTATGGTTCGATGGATGGGGCCAGCAAGTTCGTGAGGGGGGATGCGATAGCTGGCATCCTGATATTGTTCATTAACGTGATCGGGGGCTTGGTCATCGGCATGCTGCAGCATGATTTGGACATCGCCACCGCTGCCAGAAACTACACGCTGCTTGCTATAGGCGATGGCCTGGTCGCCCAGATTCCGGCGCTCATTATCTCTACCGCCGCAGGCTTGGTGGTGAGTCGGGTTGGCACAGATGAGGATATCAGTACCCAGTTGGCGAGCCAGCTCTTTTCAAAGCCCCAGGTGTTGCTAATGACTGCCGCGATCATCGGCTTCATGGGCCTGATACCGGGCATGCCCCACTTTGCCTTTCTGTTGCTAGCCGCGCTATTTGGTGGCGGTGCGTATGTCATGGCCCGGCGCGGCAGGCGCGCTTCGGCGCAACCGTCGGCCGCACCCGTGGCTCCGCCGGAAGCACAGGATGCAACCTGGGATGACGTGATGCCAGTGGATGTTCTTGGGCTCGAAGTGGGATACCGGCTGATCTCGCTGGTGGACAAGGCTCAGGATGGAGAACTGTTGCGGCGCATCAAGGGGGTACGGAAGAAGTTTGCGCAAGAGATTGGCTACCTGCCCCCCCCGGTGCATATCCGGGACAATCTGGAGTTACGTCCCAATGCTTACCGCATTACTCTCAAGGGGGTGCAGATCGGCGCTGGAGAAGTCAATGTCGGCCAATACCTGGCAATTGACCCGGGAAGCGTTTCCGGCAACCTGCCCGGCTCAGTGACCAAGGACCCCGCATTCGGACTACCGGCAGTATGGATCGAGGGCAGCCGGCGGGAGCAGGCTCAGACGCAAGGTTACACCGTAGTCGATGCCGGTACCGTTGTAGCCACCCATTTGAATCATTTGGTGCATGCGCACGCGGCGGAATTGCTCGGGCGCACGGAAGTGCAGCAGCTACTCGACCGTTTGGCTAAAGAATCACCCAAGGCGGTCGAGGACCTGACTCCCAAACTCCTGTCGGTCTCGACTCTGCAAAAGGTCTTGCAAAACCTCCTTGAAGAGAACGTGCACATTCGCGACATGCGAACGATCGCTGATTCCCTGACCGAACATGCTGTCCAGGTGCAGGATGCACATGAATTGACGGCCCTGGTTCGCATCGCCCTGGGGCGGGCGATCGTGCAGCAAATATGGCCGCAAGCAGGGGAGTTGCAGGTCATGGCGCTGGATTCCGGGCTTGAGAGAATGTTGACGCAGGTCCTGCAAGCCAGCCCGAATGGAGCCGGGATCGAGCCAGGGCTGGCGGAAACCCTTTTGCGGGAAGCCTCGGGAGCTAGCCAGCGTCAGGAGCAGGTCGGACTGGTGCCGGTACTGCTGGTGCCCGCGCCGTTGCGCACATTGCTTGCCCGGTTTCTGCGCCGCACGTTGCCACAACTCAAGATTCTGTCACACGCGGAAGTACCCGATTCCAGCAACATCAAAGTTACCTCTATTCTGGGAGCCAGAGCATGAGTATCAAACGTTTTTTTGCAAAAACGACCAGCGAGGCACTGCGCAAGGTTCGTGATGCGCTAGGACCTGAAAGCGTGATTCTTTCAAACCGCTCGGTTGATGGCGGCATAGAGATATTGGCCCTGGATCAGGACGCTATGACAGCGCTGCTGCCTCCTCACCTTCCGGACGCAGGTGTAGCGCCAGTCCGAACACAAACGCCGCAGAGAATTGATGCTTCCGGGCCCGGTTACCAGTTGCACGTACCCTTATCGCTGAACGAGGACCGTGTCTGGACGCAGTCAGCGGAGGCCGCTTCAGACGCCGCGGGGTTCTCCGCAACGGACTCCCTCTCTCCCCAAGGCGGGAAGCACGATCAGCGGACGAATTCGCCCGATAGCTCAAACCTTGCAATGTTTCGCGCAATTGCAGGTCATGCAGCCGAGTTCCGCGAAACATCGAATCACGTAACGATGACACCGGCGGGATCTGGCAAACGTCGGCCTGCAGCAGACCCGAATGAAACAGCGCAACCAGTGGAACCGGATTTTTCGGCCAGTGTGCCGGGTTCCGGCAGGAAGCTGCGGACTCCACGCCCCCAGACAGTAAAAACAGGGACCAAGGCCCCCGCAAAAAATCATTCTGCGGGCATTGACGCACGTGAACTCGCGAGCGAGGTGGCTGCGAGCGTACTTGGGGAGATAAAGTCGATGCGCGGTGCGCTGGAACAGCAGTTCGCTTCATTAAACCGGAATGAGCAGGAGCGGCGCGAACCGGTTCGTGGATTGGTATTGCGTCACCTGTTGAGGGTCGGCTTCAGCCATGTGCTGGCGCAGGAACTCCTTGACCAGTTACCCAATGCGAACGGCGAGAAAGACACCATAAGTCAAATAAAGACTGTATTGGCCGGCAGGATCGAAGTCATGGGCAATGAGCAGGAAATTCTGGAAAAGGGCGGCGTTTATGCGCTGGTGGGCCCCACCGGCGTGGGCAAGACAACAACCACGGCCAAGCTTGCGGCTCGTTGCGTCGTGCGGCATGGGGCAGACAAGCTGGCATTGCTGACTACAGACGGCTACCGTATCGGCGGTCACGAGCAACTTCGGATCTACGGCAAGATCCTCGGAGTTACCGTTCATGCTGTCAGGGACAGGCGCGACCTGACGCTTGCTTTAACTGAACTGCGGGGCAAGCATATGGTATTGATCGACACAGTAGGTATGGGGCAGCGCGACCGGATGATGGCTGAACAGGTTGCAATGCTCGCTGGTTGCGGCACCCCGGTGAAGCGCCTGCTACTGCTCAACGCGGCGTCTAATGGCCTTACGCTGAACGAAGTCGCCCACGCATATCGGGGCGACGGTCTGGCTGGTGCCATTATCACCAAAGTGGACGAAGCGGTTGTCACGGGTTATGCCCTCGACACCGCGATTCGCCATCGCTTGCCGCTTTACTATATCGCCGGAGGCCAGCGTGTTCCCGAGGATCTCGAACTGGCGGATTCGGCGTACCTGGCAAACTGTGCGCTGGACAACCTCGCTCAGGACTCTCCCTTCGATGCGCCGGACGAGACCCCCTTGTTCCTGGCGACCCGCAAGAGCGGCCACACAGGACTGGAGATGAACGGAGCCCACCTTGGCTAAGCCAATACATGACCAGGCGGAGGGATTGCGCCGCCTGCGGGTGCAGGATTCTCTCCGCATTGTTACTACCACAGCCGGCAGAGCGGGCGCGGGCAAAACAACTACCGTGGTCAATCTGGCGGTGGCGCTGGCATGCGGTGGAAAAAAAGTGCTGGTGATCGACGAGAACGTGGGCGTCAATAACATTTGCGCGACCCTGGGTTTGAATGCCCACCGCGACTTGCTGGATGTAATCAGAAGAGATAAGACCGTCGAGGAAGTGATTGTTACCAGTCCCCAGGGTTTCTGCATCCTGCCAGCCGGCCTGGGCATGCGCGTGCTTGGGGCGCTCAGCCCGGGTGATCAAACCCATCTGATCGGCGCCTTCGCGTCTATAGCTCAGGGCATTGATGTGATATTGATCGACGGGGCGTCGGGACGGACCGGTCTTTCGCTTCTGCTTGCCCTGTCCAGCCATGAAATTGTTGTGGTTGTGTCGCCCGAGCCTGCTTCCATCACTGCGGCCTATGCCTTAATCAAGCATATCAGCAGCCATCATGAGGATAAACGGGACTACCACGTTCTGGTCAACAAGGCCAGTGTCGAGGCGGAGGCCCGGACGATATTCGACAACATGGAGAGTGTGGCCAAACGCTACCTGGCAGTCAAACTCCACTTCATGGGCTTTGTTCCCTACGATGGCAAGCATTGCGTGCGCCGCACCCTGGCCGGAGGGTTTTCAGCCTCGGCTTTGGAAGCGGCATTCGGCCAAGCGGCCGAATCATTAACTTGCTGGCCATGTGAGGACGGCGAGGGACGGGGGCTCGAACGCTTCATGCAGCGTTTGCTGCAAAGCAGCCAAAACAGCAGGCCGTACATCGCCTCCACTGATTTCTGATGGGTAAAGTCATGTATAACTCAGCCGGTACCGTCGATAAACAGCATCATCTTGAACAGTTCGCTCCGCTTGTCAAACGGATTGCCCATCACATGATGGCCAGGCTACCGGTAAGCGTCGAGGCCGATGATCTCATCCAGGTCGGGATGATCGGTTTAATGGAAGCCTTGAACCGATATGAGGAGATGCCGGGAGCGCAGTTCGAGACTTATGCACAGCAGCGAATCCGCGGTGCAATGCTGGATGAGTTGCGGCAGCTGGACTGGCTGCCGCGCGGCGCACGCAAAAATATGCGTCAAATAGAAGCGGCGATCAATGCGCTGCAACAGCGCCTGGGCCGTTCGCCTGCAGAGAAGGAGATAGCCAGAGAACTCGGCCTGTCGATTGATGGTTACCACGGGATGCTACTCGATGCGCGCGGTGCCCAGCTGATCCATTATGAAGACTTTGCCAAAAGCGACGACGATGACTTTCTGGAGCGTAACTGCGCCGATGCTGGCGCCGATCCGCTGGCGAGTCTGCTGGATGACGATTTGAGGTACGCACTGATTGGCGCGATAGATGGCCTTCCCGAGCGGGAAAAGACGTTGATGGGTCTGTATTATGAACAGGAATTGAATTTTAAGGAAATCGGCGCGGTCTTGGGCGTATCCGAATCCAGGGTATGCCAAATACATAGCCAGGCTGTGGGGCGGCTTCGGGCCAAACTCAAGGAAAGCGCGTGGACTTCAATAGCGTAATCGGTATCGTGATCGCTGTAGCTGCCATCTTTGGCGGCCAGGCGCTGGAAGGCGGCCATCCGGCTTCGCTCATGCAGTTCACCGCTTTGGCCATCGTGGTTGGCGGCACACTGGGCGCGGTATTGTTGCAAAGCCCGGTGCGCCAGTTTGTACTCGCCATGAAGATGAGTCGGTGGGTATTTGTTCCGCCATTACTTGACGTTGAGGCGCTAGTGCAGCATATCGCAACCTGGAGCGCTGCTGCTCGCAAAGAAGGCCTGCTTTCGCTTGATACGCATGTTGAAGGGATTGATGATCCTTTTGTAAAAAAGGGGCTGCAACTTGTGGTTGACGGTACCGAACCGCTGGTATTGAAGCGCGTGCTGGAGGTGGAGATCGACACTTTCGAGGATCTTCATCATCAGGGCGCAAAAGTGTGGGAGGCCGCCGGCGGCTACGCGCCAACTATTGGTATCCTTGGAGCCGTAATGGGCCTTATTCAGGTCATGGAAAATTTGTCCGATCCGGCCCACCTCGGGACCGGCATTGCAGTCGCGTTCGTCGCGACGATTTATGGCGTCGGGCTGGCTAATCTGGCATTTTTGCCCATAGCGAGCAAGCTCAAGACCCTGATTGCCCGTCAGGTGCTGATGCGCGAAATGCTGGTGGATGGGTTGGTCGGAATCGCGAGCGGCGAGAACCCGCGCCTGATAACGGGACGTCTGCGTGGCTACGTCGTATAACAACTTACATGGTATATCACGCACCTTGGTCGTGGTGAAAAAGGTCCTGATGAGAAAAACTGCACTGACTTCACAGGCGTGTGAGGGCTTTGCGGGATGAGGATTAGTCAACCGCGTGATTCCGGGACCTCGTCTTCCAACTTATTTCTCAACCAAAGCCTGGCACGACAGGCGCGGAGGCACCGGCACGGATCGAAATATGGACTGACAGAGCATGAAAATCACGATCGCTGGATGGTGTCTTATGCAGACTTCATTACACTGCTGCTCGCGATGTTTGTCGTAATGTACGCGATTTCTCATGTGAACGAGGGTAAATACCGGATATTGACAGGTTCTCTTGTCGGCACCTTCAGCCCGCAGCCAGAGCGTCACAACATCTTGACCCCCGCGCGGGAGGAGTTGCTGTTGAACGAGAACCTCGCGGCAAAAAAAGTACGCCGATTGGCGGAAGCCCAGCGCCAGCGGCGTGAAGGAATGGAAATTATAGCTCATGACATCACGGGGGCGTTTGCGCCCTTCGCACATCTTATTCAGAATGGACAGGTGAGGGTGGTTCAAAGCGATCGGGGCGTGAGCGTGGAGATAAATGCAAACGTACTGTTTGCGCCCGGACAGGCCCTTTTGCAGGAAGACTCCAGCAGGGTGCTGGAAGTAGTAGCCGAGGCATTGAAAGACAGCAGCCACGCAATTCAGGTGGAAGGCCATACCGATAACATACCAATAGTCACCGAGAAATTTCCTTCCAACTGGGAACTATCGGTGGTGCGCGCCAGCAGCGTGATACGGTTGCTGATAGAGAACGGGATCGCCGCGAAGCGGTTAGCGGCGGTTGGTTATGGGGAGAACCGGCCAGTGGATTCGAACGATACCGAGGAAGGGCGAACTCGTAACAGGCGGGTCACAATCACGGTCTTATCCGCTTCGCCAGACACGTTACCCGGTGCCTCATCCAATGATCTGTCCGATCCCTTACCCGAGTCTTTACCCGAGCCATTATTGGATACGCTGCCCGATCAGGGTAGGGGCATGCGGGTCTTGGGATTTCCGTCTGTAAAAATTTCCTAGTAAATCCAGGGAAGCAGGCCGGAGTTCAGACCTCGCCAAGCTCGCGCCCGCCAGAGAACGCCTGGGAGTGCCCATTCGGGCCGTACAACCCCGCGTCCTGCGGGATGGCCTGGAGTACGGAGAGTGCCTGCCGGGTATAACGCAGGCGCTGGCCAACAAGACTACCGTTGATTTTATTGAGCTGGCTAGCAGTTTCAGCTACCTCAAGCAGTTCCTCCCAGGCTTCGGCGGCGCCGGGAAAATTCCTTAGTCCTCGTTCCATGTTACGACCGGCGCGGTCCGGTGAGGGGCTAAGCGTCCCCAGCCAGCTCTTGCGAGCAGCCGCCAGCTGGGCCAGTTGCTGGGTCTGCCGTGCTTTTTCCTGTGCGAGGGGCAGTAGCAGAGACACGTCCGACTGTCGCAGAGCATGCTGCTCCCGCCGCAAAATATCAATGAAATCATATGTCGCATTGCATTCCGCATTGATTGACGGGATGGGATCGAAAACTGTTTCGCTCAAGATGACGTCCTAATTTAACCCTGCCTGCCGCGGATAAGATCACGCACGGTTTCCAGTAAAGCATCCGCCACTTTTTCGGGATTTACGACGAAACGGCCCTCGCTGATTGCCTGCTTGATTTCTTCCACCCGCGCAGCGTTGAAAGCTTCTCCGCTAGCCAGTCTCTTTTCGAGAGCTTGGAGTTGCGCACTCAGCTGAACGCCCTCGCCCGAAATCATGGTTCCAGATGCTTTTGGTGCGGATTTCGCAGCGGACACCGAGGTATCGCCAGCGCCAGTTTCCGTTGCCTTTATCGTATTCTCAATCTTCATTGTGTGTCTCCTGCAGTCAACCTGACAGTTCTAACGGTTGGCCTTGCGGAAACTTAAGGTAAATCCGGTGATATTGTTACACAGTGAACTGATTGAATATGCCTTTCTTCTGCCGCGACAGGTGGATCAGCGCTACAATCCATCAATAATTCACTTCCACTATTGCTCCGGCACGAGCGATTCCGCTCACCACCGAGCCGGAAGCGACCCGAACCTGTACCAGTTGTCCGTCAATTGCGTTGTTGAGCGCTTTTCCCTCCGCACTTACGCTGAATCCGCGTCCGCTTGAGACGAGTTTCACGCTCTGGTTGTGCATTACCGCCGCTTTTGCCCGTAGCATGTCCTGGCGTAACAGGCTGCCGAAGGGGAGGTTGCCAGTCAGCGTCTTGCCCATCGCCTGGTTCAGATCAGTAATGATACCCGCAGGGAGCTGGGTCAGGTCGCCTCTCTGGAGCGTCAAGTCTGTTGCATGAAGTATATGGCCTGAGGTCAACGGCCGGGCACTGACTACGTAATCGGCTATTACCTTCACTGTTGCGCGTACGTAAATAGTCCATGGATGAGGCGAGGTGCATCGCACCACTACCGTTGTATTGCCCCAGGGCCGGCTGCCAGGTGGCAAGGATGGCTCAAGCACCGCGCAGGACGGAAGGTTTACCCGCGCATCTATGATGCCGGGCTTGATTTCCACCTCCCCGGGAAGACCAGCCGATTGCGTATGCAGGAAGCCAAGGACGGTCTCCTGAATAAGACGCGGATCCTGTTTTGCATTCAAAGCCGCCGATGCAGCGGCTGTGCTGGAAAAGAGGGTGAGCAGGCTCATAGCGCATGCCAGCAGTCGGAAATCGATTAGGGGCATGACGGTTTCCTGTGAAATAAATATATCAGAAATAAGGTGGATGGGAAACAGCCCCCAATTCTAGAGCGAGCGATTTTAACCAGTATGCGGAGTTGAGCCTGGTTTTACCCGCTATTTGACCGATTGGCTGAAACCCACCCAGGCTACCATCCGCAGTGCGATGATCTGGCCAACGAACTCTATCTTTTTCAAACTACCCATCATTGGATAATGGTGCGAGGAGCGGAAAATCCGAAGCCCGTGCATTTCAAAGCCGCAAGATAAGAGGTTTTAATCCCCTTGACTCGTCTTTTGAGCAGAGCCGGCGTCCAATAACATGTCTCATGTAAACCCAGCAGCAACGAATGATTGATCGAGGAGGCTTCATGATGGACAAACTTGGCCCGGCATTCCAGTTTTACCAGGACGCAGCCAATCTGCGGGCACACCGCCAGCAATTGATTGCTTCGAATATCGCAAACGCAGATACCCCGGGGTATAAAGCGCGCGACATCAACTTCAAGTCGGCTCTAGAAGGAGCCGTAGCCGGAAACCAAGGCATCAGTCTGGTGACGAACGCCCCCAAACATATTAATCCTGCCACTGGCAGCGGGGCGGCAGGGGGAGCGCCGTTGTTGTACCGGGCCGCGGTGCAAGGCAGCATCGACGGAAATACGGTTGATATGGATGTGGAGCGCAGCCAATTCGCCGACAACGCCATTCACTACGAAGCCAATCTTACGTTTATCAATGACCAGATCAGAGTAATGCGGACTGCCATTCAGGGTTAGGGAGAAAACTAATATGTCCTTATTTAATATTTTTGCTGTGGCGGGATCGGCCATGACTGCCCAGAATCAGCGCCTCAATGTGGTTGCCAGCAATCTTGCCAACGCCGACAGCGCCGCAAGTTCCAACGGACAGCCCTACAAAGCCAAACAGGTAATGTTCGTGAGCACCTCGCCCATGGGCAGTATTAACGGCAACAGTACTTCCAGCGGTACCCACGGGGTGAGGGTGTCGGCGGTGATCGAGGATCAATCCCCCATGAAGCTGGTCTATGAACCGACTCATCCGATGGCGAACCCCGAGGGGTTCGTGACCATGCCGAATGTCAATGTGGTGGAGGAGATGGTCAATATGATTTCCGCCTCTCGGTCCTACCAGAACAATGTGGATATGATGAATACAGCGAAGACGCTGCTGCTGAAGACTTTAACGATCGGCCAATAAAGAGGAGTAGCGATGAGTATGATTCAGGATATGCAACCCGCCCAATCGTCGGCAACCAGTCCGTTTGCGCCGCATGGCACGAAAAGCACTGGCAAATCCGGCGTGGATGATCAACAGGACCGGTTTCTCCAGCTCCTGGTTACGCAAATGAAGAACCAGGACCCGCTTAATCCCCTCGACAATGCCCAGGTGACATCTCAACTCGCCCAGATTAGCACGGTAAATGGTATCGAGAAGCTTAACGCTACCATTCAAGCCATGGCGAACAGCTTTACCGCGGGGCAATCCCTGCAGGCCGCCAGTATGATCGGCAAAGATGTGCTCGTGCCCGGTTCCACATTGCAATTTTCCGGCGGGAGCGGGCGGTTCGGTATAGATGTGGGGCAAGCCGCGGATCAGGTGGAAGTGACGATACGCAACACTGCAGGCGCCGCGCTCCGGGTTCTGAATCTGGGCGCGCAAGCGGCAGGCTCCCAGATACTGGAATGGGACGGCAAGACCAGTGACGGCGCACAGGTGGCGGATGGGAGCTACAGCGTAAGTGTCAGCGCGATGCGTGGGGATGAGAAGATCGATGCGCAAACCTTGACCCGGGCCACGGTTCAGGGCGTGTCGCAAGATAATCAGGGTGTGCGGCTCAACGTGGGAACCTTGGGAACAGTGGGATTGGCGGATATCAGGCAGATTCTTTAACCGATCCTAAACCGGGGCGATCTGTCCCGGCGAAAAGACTTTTAGCGCGTTAAGCATGCTCTCATCAGGGCAAGACAATTAATTAAATGGATTAAACGGGAATAGGGAGATCATCATGAGTTTTCAGCAAGGTTTAAGTGGCTTGAACGCCGCATCCAAGAATCTGGATGTCATCGGAAACAACATAGCCAATACGAACACGGTGGGATTCAAGCACTCCGAGGCACAGTTTGCGGATATGTTTGCGAACTCATTGTCGGGCACCGGCGGCAATCAGGCTGGAATCGGTGTCAAGGTGGCAACAATCGCACAGCAGTTCAGCCAGGGCAGTATTACAGCATCAAATAACCCGCTGGATATTGCAATCAACGGCGCGGGCTTCTACCGCCTTAGCGACCAGGGCGCGGTCAGCTACTCACGCAATGGTCAATTTCATCCGGATAAGGATGGTTACATCGTCAACAGCAGCGGACTTCGCCTCACGGGTTATACTGCGAACGCGGCTGGAGGCATCAATTCCGCGGCGCCAACCGATTTGCGTATTTCGACAGCCGACCTGCCGCCCGCAACCACCGGCCTGGTAAGCGCATTGGTTAATCTCGATTCGCGCGAGGCCCCATTGAGCTCCGCTGCCTTCAATGTTGCTGATCCGGCAACCTATCATAGCTCAACCTCGACATTGGTCTACGATAGCCTGGGTAATCCCTCTACATTTTCAACTTATTTCCTCAAAACCGCGGCAAATAGCTGGGATGTATTCGCCGCCAATGACGGCGGCGTGCTCAACGGCGGGTCGCCGATTGGCGGACTGGATTTCTTGTCGAATGGCGCGCTCGACCCGCTGAGTTCCAGTACGTTCAGCGTAACGACCCCCGTCGGTACCGGGGCCAATCCCCTTGCTTTCGATGTGAATTTCGCCGGCACAACCCAATTCGGTTCCAGCTCTGCCGTCAACGCGTTATCTCAGGACGGCTACGCCTCAGGCCAGCTCACCGGCTTTTCCGTTGGCGCCGATGGTGTAATCCGCGGCAGCTACTCCAGTGGCAAGTTCCTCACCCTCGGACAAATAGCGCTGGCTAACTTCGCCAATCCCCAGGGTCTGGAAGTGCACGGCAACAATACCTGGAAAGAGAGTTCCGCGTCAGGCGTCGCACTGGTGAGCGCGCCGAATAGCGGCGGCCTGGGTGTGCTGCAAGCTGGCGCGGTCGAGGATTCGAACGTCGAACTTACTTCCGAGCTGGTGAATATGATTACGGCGCAGCGCGTTTATCAGGCTAACGCCCAGACCATCAAAACTCAGGACCAGATACTCCAGACGATGGTAAACCTGAGATGATGGGACGATAGTTAGGACGGGTAACTACAGGAGCAGATATGGATCGCATGATCTACGTTGCCATGACCGGGGCAAAACATACACTTGGGCAGCATGCCGCAGTGTCGCATAACCTGGCGAACACGAATACCACGGGCTTCCGGGCGGAAATAAGTACCTTGCGCGCGGTGCCGGTGTTCAGCGATACGCTGGCGACACGGACATTCGTAGTGGATTCGAGTGCGGGAGCGGACTTTCGTCCGGGCACGGCACAGCATACGGGGCGCGATCTCGACGTGGCAGTACAAGGAACAGGCTGGATCGCGGTGCAACTGGAGGACGGCAGCGAGGCTTATACTCGCAACGGCAACTTCCATGTCAACGTCAACGGGTTGCTGCAGACCCGCAACGGATTGAATGTACGGGGCGAAGGTGGGCCAATTTCCATTCCGCCAAACGCGAAAGTCACCGTTGGGACGGACGGGACGGTTTCCACGGTACCCGCTGGAGCGGGGACGAACGAACCCAACATTGCCGTGATGATCGACCGTATCAAGCTGGTCGATCCACCCGAAGCTCAACTCACCCGTGGCGCGGATGGCCTCTTCCGGCTCGCTGGCGGCGGCGTGACGGAAGCGGATGGAGAGGTCAAGCTCGGCAGTGGTATGCTGGAAGGAAGCAACGTGAACGTCGTCGAGGCAATGGTCGATATGATTTCACTCTCCCGCCAGTTCGAGATGCACATGAAGTTGCTACAGAATGCCGAGGGTAATGCGCAACGGGCAAGCAACCTTCTGACCATCAGTTCGTAACTCAAATTGGCAACTTTCAGCATTAATCCGCAAAGCCGAATAAGTGTAAAACCGGAAGAGAAAAAACGCGCGTTTGTTTTTGCCGCTTTGGGCAGCCATGTGCTCATAAGATAACTCTAATTACCCGTCAGTTCCGGTGCTTTGCCCTACGATGGCACCGGTCTTATACCGCTCAGGAGGTCTACTTGATACGCTCGCTTTGGATTTCGAAGACTGGTCTCGATGCCCAACAGACTCAGATGGATGTGATCGCCAACAATCTGGCGAATGTAAGCACTAATGGCTTCAAGCGCTCGCGCGCAGTTTTTGAAGATCTGCTTTATCAGACCCTGCGCCAGCCTGGTGCGCAATCATCCCAGCAAACGCAACTTCCTTCCGGGTTGCAGCTCGGCACGGGTGTCCGACCGGTCTCGACTGAGCGAATATTTACCCAGGGCAATTTGCAGCAGACTGGAAATTCCAAGGACGCGGCTATCCAGGGCCAAGGATTCTTTCAGGTATTGCGGCCGGACGGATCAACAGCTTATACACGCGACGGCTCGTTTCAAACGGATTTCGAGGGCCAACTCGTGACCTCCAGCGGATATTATATTCAGCCGGCAATTGCCATTCCTCCCAATGCCCAATCCATCACCATTGGCCGGGACGGAATTATTTCGGTCACTACGCCAGACTCTACCGTCCCCGTTCAGGTGGGTAGCCTGCAACTTGCCACATTCATCAATCCCGCGGGCTTGCAGAGTGTGGGTGAGAACCTTTACGTGGAAACAGCTTCAAGCGGGGATCCCAACGTCACCGATCCCGGCACCGATGGCGCGGGAGTGCTCAACCAGGGGTATGTGGAAACCTCCAATGTGAATGTGGTGGAGGAGTTGGTCAATATGATCCAGACTCAGCGCGCTTATGAAATCAATAGCAAAGCCGTACAGACCTCGGATCAGATGCTGCAGCGGTTAACGCAAATGTAGGCAGGAACGAATCCTGAAAAGGGAAGCACAGAAATGCCCACAGAACATACTGGAGCCCAATGATTACAAGGTTGTCAGCCAAGCGTGGCGGTCCGCGCATGGTGCTTATGGCGGCGGCCCTCGCTGTACTTTCCGGCTGCGTCGGCATGCCCGCCCCACATGCCATTGTGCAACAACCCATGTCGGCTCGTGCCGTCCAGGTTGGGCAACCTCCGAACAATGGTGCGATCTATCAAACCGGCATTCAGCATCGGCCCCTTTTCGAGGATCGGCGTGCGCGCCAGGTGGGAGACACGCTGGTAGTCTTGCTCAATGAGAGGACGAACGCAAGCAAGAGGTCCAATAGCAGTGCCAACAAGAGTGGTGAGGTGAATGTGGGTATTCCGCCCATCGTGTTCGGCGTACCCATTACCAAAAAACTTGAAATGGGCGCGTCGTCTTCGAATGAGTTCGGCGGCGGAGGCGAAGCAGCCTCTACCAACAATTTTAATGGCACGATCACGGTCACCGTAATTGACGTGCTGCCCAACGGCTACTTGCTGGTAAGCGGTGAAAAGCAGCTTGCCATGACCCAGGGCACGGAGTACATCCGTTTTTCCGGCGTAGTGCGTCCTGAAACGGTCATTAACAATACTGTGTCGTCAATACAGGTGGCGGATGCGCGAATCGAGTACAAGGCGAACGGTTATATTGATGAAGCGCAGACGATGGGCTGGCTTTCGCGTTTTTTCCTGACTATCTCGCCATTCTGAAAGGTGTGGAAAATGTCGCGTGACACCATTAGATTGATTCCTCTGATAATTCCAGGGCTGACCTATCGCTTTTTCCTGTCCAGCCTGTGGCTCGCGTGGTGCGTCACTGCAACCCCCGCGCTAGCCGAGCGCATCAAGGATCTGGCTTCGATCCAGGGAGTGCGCACCAACCAGCTTATCGGCTATGGTCTGGTGGTCGGGCTGGATGGTACCGGCGACCAGACCGTTCAGACGCCGTTCACCATACAATCCCTCACCAGCATGCTGACACAGTTGGGTATCAATGTGCCGCCTGGTACCAACATGAGGTTGAGGAACGTGGCGGCGGTGATGGTTACGGCTGCGCTGCCGCCGCTCGCCCAGCCAGGACAGGTTATCGACGTGACGGTGTCCAGTATGGGAAACGCCAGAAGTCTGCGAGGCGGAACCTTGCTGATGACCCCACTCAAGGGTGCCGACGGTCAAGTCTACGGAATGGCTCAGGGCAATCTGCTGGTTGGAGGAATTGGCGCTGCCGCGAGCGGAAGCAAGGTTCAGGTTAACCATCTCAGCGCCGGGCGCATCACGGGCGGCGCGACTGTGGAACGTGCCGTGCCGGTTGCCCTGGGCCTGGACGACACCATTCGGCTCGAGCTTAACACCACTGATTTTTCCACGACCAAGCGGATCGTCGATGCAATCAATGAGCGATTCGGCCCTGGCACCGCCTTTGCTCTGGATGGGCGGGCAATCCAGGTCCGCACACCCGGCGGAAGCGACGCTCGCGTGGGGTTTCTCGCGGACATGGAGAGCCTGAACATAACTCCTGCGCAGACCAGCGCCAAGGTCATTGTCAATAGCCGCACGGGCTCGGTCGTCATGAACCAGGCGGCAACGGTGGATCAATGCGCGATCGCTCACGGCAATCTAACGGTGGTCATCAGCACCGAGCCGATAATTAGCCAGCCCGGGCCGTTTTCAGGTGGGCAAACGGTGCAAGCGCAGCGCTCGACCATCGAAATCAAGCAGGAGTCGGGCTTGTTGACCATGGTTGAGGGCGCGTCGCTGGCTGACGTGGTGAAAGCCCTGAATGCGATCGGGGCGACACCGCAAGACCTGCTGGCGATTTTGCAGGCGATGAAGGCGGCCGGGGCGCTAAGGGCGGACCTTGAGATCATCTGATGGTCGCACCAGCTGATCTTTCCACGAAGTTCGCTCTCGATGTGCAGGCTGTCAACGAGTTGCGGGTTACGGCAAACAGGACTGGTCAAGACGGGCTGGAAGCAGCCGCCAAACAATTCGAGGCGCTTTTCCTGAACATGATATTGAAGAGCATGCGCGACGCCACTCCCAAAGACAGCCTGATGGACAGCGAGCAGAGCCGTTTTTACCTGTCAATGCTCGATCAGCAGTTGTCGCAGAGCATGGCCGCGCGCGGGGTCGGACTGGCGGAAGTCATGATGAGGCAGTTGCGTCACGCAGCTCCCTCCGATATGGCGCAAAAAGCGGATGCCACGGTCGCGTATGCCGCACCCCCCCAGTGGCGAGCGCCAGACATCCCGCTCCCGCCCGCGCGGCAATCAAGCTTGTCCGGTAACGTGCGGCCAATTGAGCAGACGGAACGTCCGGAGCCGAACGCATTTCACCCCGCACCGCACCTGCAGGCGCAACCATCCCACGTAGTCGAATTCCAGGCAAGGCTAATGTCCTACGCGCAGGAGGCCAGCCAGGCGACAGGCATACCTGCGCGGTTCATGCTTGGTCAGGCGGCCCTGGAGAGTGGATGGGGCAAACGGGAACTTCGCGGGGCGGACGGCTTGCCCAGCCACAACCTGTTCGGCATAAAGGCCGGCGGAAACTGGAAAGGGCCGGTAGTGGAAGCAGTAACGACGGAATATATTAACGGCGTGGCGCATAAGACAGTAGAAAAATTCCGCGCCTACCACTCCTATGCCGATGCTTTCCGCGACTATGCGAATTTGCTGCGCAGCAACCCGCGTTATGCGGAGGTGCTGACCCAGGCGGCGAATGGGCTCGACGCGGAAGGCTTCGCGCATGGCTTGCAACGGGCGGGTTATGCCACTGATCCGAGCTACGCGGAAAAATTGAACCGGATAATCAGGACCACGCCGTGGTCGTGAAATGTGATGTCGAGCTAAATTTTTCCAAACCGGTTCCGTTAACACAGACAAGGATATTCATAGAGGCAGGGCATAACGATGAGTAATGGTATCTTCGGCATCGGCGTCAGTGCCCTCAATGCCGCTCAGCGGGCACTGCTCGTTACCGGTCATAACGTCAGCAACGCCGGAACTCCCGGCTACACTCGACAGCAGGCCATTCAATCGACCAGCGAGGCGCAGGCTACCGGCAGTGGATTCGTCGGCCAGGGCGTGCAGATCGACTCCGTAAAGCGTGCGTATAACCAGTTCCTTACCAGCCAGGTGGCACAGGCGACAACCGAGGCCAGCCAGCTCGACACCTATTTTTCCCAGATCAAACAGATCGACAGCCTGCTGACTGATCCTGCCGGCGGGGGCCTGTCACCAGTAATGCAGGAATTTTTCGGCAGCATACAAGACCTAGCCACCAATCCTGTAGAGGCGGCATCCCGGCAATCCGTGCTTTCCAACGCGGAGGTACTGGTACGGCGATTCCAGTCCCTGGATGACCGGCTCGAGGAGATCCAGGATGGTGCGAATAGGCAAATCGAAAATAGCGTATCGGTTATCAACAACCTGGCTGAACAGATCGCAAAACTGAACGGAACTATCAGCCTGGCCGAGAGTACTGCTGGGGGTCACGCAGCGAACGACCTGCGGGACCAGCGCGATGACCTGGTAATGCAGCTCAATCAGGAGGTCCGCGCCAAGGTCGTCGTCCAGCGCGACGGAGGTTATAGCGTTTTTATCGGTACGGGTCAGTCGCTGGTAACGGGCACTACGGCTCTTCAACTTACGGTTACCGCTTCCGCACTTGACGTCCGTCGCCTTGAGGTCGCCCACGTCTCCGGCGGCAATAGCGTACCGGTAAAGGAGTCGAGCCTGGAGAGCGGCAAGCTGGGCGGCTTATTGCAATTCCGTAATGAGGCGATCGACGCCGTGCGCAACGGGCTGGGACGTGTCGCGATTGCTTTGGCGGGCACGTTCAATGAGCAGCACCAGTTGGGACAAGACGTGCGGGGTAATCCGGGCGGGGAGTTCTTTATCATCCCGAGCCCGGCGGTGGTTGCATCGACAAAGAACACCGGCAGCGCTGGCATTACCGCCGATATCATCAGTTATGGCGATCTCGCCACCAGCGATTACCGCTTACGTTTCGATGGGACCAATTACACAGTTACGCGGCTGACGAATGGCGTTGAAGGCGGTGCGCAGATGTTTGCCGCATTCCCGCAGACAGTGGATGGCGTGCGCCTGGACCTTGCTTCCGGCGCGATTGCGGCGGGTGACGAATTCCTGATCCGGCCGACCATAAATGGCGCCAGCCAGATTGGAGTAGCGATACGAGATATCAGCCTAATCGCGGCCGGGGCACCGATACGTTCCGAAGCACCGCTCCCAAATACCGGTACTGGCCGTATTAGCGCCGGCACCGTCAACACACCGCCGCCGCCCGATCCTAACCTGCAGCAACCCGTCACGATAACTTTTACCAGCGCTACCAGCTTCGATGTAAGCGGCACGGGTACCGGGGCCCCGACTGCAATCGCATTCACTCCCGGCGCGCCGATCAGCTTCAACGGCTGGACGGTGGATATCACTGGGTCGCCCCAGCCGGGTGATACATTCCGTATTGGGCCCAACACTAATGGTGCGGCCGATAATCGAAATGCTTTGCTGTTGGGCGGATTACAGGTCGGCAATACCATGGGCGGCGGTACCACCAGTTACCAGGGAGCCTATGGACAGGTAGTCAGTCTGATAGGCAACAAGACCCGCGAACTGGAAGCGACCAGCGAGGGTCAGGCCGCGCTGCTGAGGCAGACACAGGTTTTGCAGCAATCCCAATCGGGAGTCAATCTGGATGAGGAGGCGGCCAACCTGCTGCGCTATCAGCAAGCGTACCTGGCAGCCAGCAAAGTGATACAGACGGCCAGCCGGATGTTCGATGCTCTACTGGAGGCAACAGGGTGAACAGGTAATGAAGTAAAAGACCGGTAGGAGCATGAATTTGCTCGCGGAATGGGCGTAGCTATATTTTAGCATTCCCCATAGCGGGAAAAGCTTTCCGGTTGAGCCAAATTTATCCAGCAAACACAGAAAGAGAACAGCAGGGACCAAAGGAGCCATAATGCGTGTCAGCAGCAATATCAGTTATGAGCTAGGCATTGCCGCGCTCAACCGCCAACAGAGCTTACAGGTCAGAACCCTGGAACAGATTAGCAGCGGGCGGAGCGTGCTAACGCCGTCGCAGAACCCCGTGGCTTATGTTCGCGCGCTGGAAGTGTCCCAGGCCGATAATGCCAACAGCCAATATGGGCTGAACCGGCAGAACGCCATCGGGAGCCTGGGCATGCTAGAAGGCACGCTGAGTGACGTAACAAGTTTGGTGCAGAATGCTCAGCAACTGACCGTATATGCGGGCAACGGCACGCTTGACGACAGTGGACGCAGCGCTATAGCAACCCAACTGCGCAACAGTTTCGACGAACTGCTGAGTCTCGCCAACCGCGTTGACGGCCACGGGCAATACATATTTTCCGGCTTTCAAGGTTCAACCAAACCGTTCGCCAATTCCGGGAGCGGAGTGCAGTATTCTGGCGATGAAGGCCTGCGGATGGTTCAAGCCAGTGCATCGCGCCAACTCGCAGTAAACGAATCGGGACGAGAGGTATTTGAACGCATTCCGGCTTCCGCAGGTGGTTACCAGAGCATGTTTACCACGCTCTCCGACCTCATCGGTATCCTCGAGAGACCTGTAATCACCGATGCGGACAAGACAATACTTGCAAACGGCCTTGGCTCTGCCCAGGCCAATCTTTCTAATGCGCTGGATAACGTCCTAAGAGTCCGCGCATCGGTAGGGACGCGGGCCAACGAGCTGGATACGCTTAGCAACAGCGGAGATGATCTGAGTATCCAGTACAAGCAACAGCTTGCCGACCTGCGCGACGTCGATTATGCGCGGGCGATCAGTGACTTGACCCAGCAGCAGGCCTACCTGGAAGCGACACAGAGGGCGTTTCTGAAGGTGCAGGGGTTGTCGTTATTTGATTATCTCCGATAACGAGCTGGCTCGAGGCACTCGCATAACCTTCCCCGCGGTAAAGCTCCAGCAAACTCCATTCATGCCAGGGCTGGCATGTAGCCATTTTACGGGTAATGCAAAGTAGATGTCTGATCCGGATTATTTAAACTTATCTCCCTCGGCGTCTGCTCCATCCTGGACCCGGCTTGCGATCAGATGGACGAATCGAGAGCCGGCATGATGCTCGATTCTACCCAACATTTTTCTTTTGTTCCTCAGGTAAAGGAGTTTTTCCTCGCACGTCAGCCCATTCTGGACCGACGCCAGAGTCTCGTTGCCTATGAATTATTGTTCCGCCGGGTAGTGGCTGGGCGAATGAACGACCTCGACGAGATAAGTGGGGCCGCCTCCATCATCGCGCACACGTCGGAACTCGGCATTGACAATGTGATTGGCAATGCTCTGGGTTTCTTTAACGTTGACTCCTCCGCATTGATGTCCGGCCTGATCCATTTCCTGCCATCCAAGAGGGTTGTGCTCGAGATTCCTCAAACAGCAAAGATAACTTCCCAGTTTGTGCGGTGCGTGCGGGAAATGGTGGACGCCGGATACAGGTTTGCCCTGGACGACGTGATTACATTTTCAGAATACATACAGCCATTGCTGCCAATGGTCGAATTCGTCAAAATCGATACATCGGTCATGACTCGGGCCGACCTGGTTATCCTGGCGGATCAATTCAGGCACGTCAACAAATCGCTGGTAGCGGAAAAAGTGGAGACGACCGAACAGTTCCAAAATTGTCTTGAACTGGGATTCGATTTCTATCAGGGTTATTATTTCGCCAAGCCTGTTATTCTGTCCGGTAAAAAACTTACCACGTCACAGACGGCAATCCTGCAATTGATGACATTGATTACGCAGGACGCGGATAACGCGCAAATCGAACACCGGATTAAAAAAGAGCCATCGCTCTTTCTGTCCCTGCTGAGGTTGGTCAATACGGCGGGAATGGGTGTTGTGAAGAGTATCGACTCAATAAGGGGAGCCTTGATGGTGCTCGGCCGCCGCCAATTGCGGCAATGGCTGCAAATCCAGCTTTACACCGGACCTCATACAAATGCAAATCCCGCGTCGCCGCTTCTGTTGCTGGCAACAACGCGTGGCAAACTTCTTGAACTCATCGCGCGAAAACTCAATCCTGCCAATAAAAGCATTGCTGATACGGCCTTTACCGTCGGCATCATGTCGCTAGTGGATGTCTTGCTGGGACAGAACATGAAAAAAATCCTGGAACAAATTATTCTGGGCAAGGATGCCAATGATGCGTTATTGTATCGCACCGGGTTTTATGGGGATTTATTAAAACTTGCCGAGTATGTTGAAAAACCGGGCGAGGCCGGACGGCTACTCGCACCCCTGCTTCTCAAATTGAAATTGCCGGTTGAAGAACTTTATCCGCTACAATTGGAAGCATTCGAGTGGAGCAATAACTTGTCGGCTTTTGTGGATGAGCGGTAATCTGGACTTCACTTCGGCATGAGCCTACCGCGCGCATTTTCCCGCTCTAGGGTTATAATGCCGCATGGACAATGTTTACTCGGCAAGAGAGCCGGGAAGGGCTGAGATCGATTCACTGGAAGGACCTGCGGTTGTCGAGTTTGGGGCTACCTGGTGCGGATACTGCCGGGTTGCGCAACCCCTTATTGCGTCTGCATTTTCCGGCTTCCCCCTTGTTCGTCACATCAAGATTGAGGACGGGAAGGCACGGCGTCTTGGCCGCTCTTTTGGAGTGAAGCTCTGGCCGACGCTGATCTTTCTTAATCACGGCAAGGAAGTTACCCGTCTCGTTCGCCCTACTGATGCTGGCGCCATCAACAGCGCCTTGGGCAGTATCACTGGCCCATGTAATGCACCATGATCATGATCCGGTTGGAACGGATGCTCAATCAGGACATGTCTTGCCCCGTCTAGCGGTAACCGGCAAGGACAACGGAATGCAACGCGTTTTTCCCACGCTTGTTCGGGTTTGGGGCGAGATTCTCCGCTCGGTGAATTTATCATCATACCTCCCGGCGCTCCTATCCGGGTGGAAATCACCGCGTCCATGACGATGACGCTGTTCTTGACGAAGGATGGATGTTTTATTAAAAACTAACTATCATTTTTCTTAATTTGCTTGTGGAGGTTGAAATGAAAGCTGATTATAAGGGTTATCGTATTAGTACCTGGCCAGAGCAGGACAACGTCACCGGTCTTTGGAATGGCCGGTACAGGATTCTTGATGATAAAGAAATTGTTGCTTATGAAAGCTTCGCCGAACCTGTACACGACGAAAATGAGGCGCATGAGGCTGCTAACGTAGAAGCCCGAGCATGGATCGACAAGCAATAGTGAAATTTGTCCCCGGGAGAGAGGGGACATTGCTGCATGGGACTAATGATTGTCCAGGCGGGTGTCAGCAACAAATAGAATTGTCCGGTTTTGCAGCAAATGAATTGTCCGCTTTTTACGGTGGTCGGGAAGCGCGTTGTTTTTCATGCTTCCTCCACCGGCGGCTGTTGCGGCGGACTTACGCAACAGTCTTTATTTCTGGTTGGAGCAATTGCCCCTGGTCGTCATACTCGGCCAGCTTGCGTGGCCTGTGCAGGGTCGCAAGATTACCATTGTATAGCGCAGTACCGATACCTTTACCTTGGTTTCCCACAGAGTGGCAGCGATAGCGATCCGCTGTAATCTGCAGTTTCATTCCTTACGCAGTTATCGTTGCCGACTGCGCGCTCAAAGCGTTCGCACAGGATGTTGTCAAACTCGCCACCAATTCAGTCGACGAAGGCGCTTCCTTCTTCCATGGAAGGTCTGTATGAATTGGGCATTGAATGCTGGCCGGTATGTCTTGTCCAGGTAATGGTTAGCTGCCGCCATGGTGATCCCCGCCAACAGGAGTTCGCATGGCACCCGCTCCTGGTGGTGCGAAACATCCGCTCTGAGCGCCCTTGCGCCCCAGGCGAATAGGCCGCGATCATCTCGATACCAGGCGCGCCGCACCTCCTATGGTGAATATTGCATAAGCCGAGGAAAAATTTTAGCTGGTTGATGGAGAAAATGTTTTATGGCTGATAACCGAGAGCCCCCCGCATCTTCGGATGATCACCCAAACGATGGGCACCACCCCTTGACCGCGCCTTTAGGGCGCGCAGCATTTCAGGGCAAATACCTTTTTCGCGATGTCCAGGCCGGTATCATAACCGGCGCGATGGCGGTGCCCCTTACCGTTGGTATTGCGATGATGTCGCATTACCCCATCAAGGTTGGATTGGCTACAGTTGCTTTCGCCAGTTTTATCGGGTGGATCAATGCCTGGTTCAGGCCCGGCAACTATATAGGCGCCCCCGGGATCGCGGCAGGTCTGGCACCGGTGCTGGCAATGGGGGTGGCCGCTTTCGGCATCGAAAACATGGCGTTCGTGATTTTCCTTGTTTCCGCCATGCAAGCGTTGATATGGAAGTTTAACTGGCAGAAATATATCTTGATGGCCGTGCCGGGCTACCTGGTGGAAGGGTTGCTGGCGGGAGTAGGCTTGAAGATCGCCTTGAAGTTCCTGGAATTTACTTATGAACTTCCCCTGGCGCAGGAATCGCCGGATACGTTCTGGAATGGCGCCCGCATACAGATGTGCCTGATATCCCTGGCCGGTTTTGCAATGTTTGTGTACCTATTCTCCAAATTCAAGGATACGCAACCGGCCATTCCCTACTTTGCGCTAATCATCGCAGGCGCAATGTTGGCCCAGTTTGTCCCTGTGCCGATGCTGCACGTGGAAGACGTGGATATCAGGGTTGCGCTCCCCGTACCGCATTTTGACTCCGCACTGATGTGGGCATATGTGATTGGCTTCGCAGCAATGCTAGCCTTAATTGACGTAATTGAACAAGTGATGAGTAATGCCGCCATCGAGAAAATAGATCCACTGAAACGAAAATGCAACAGCAATAACAGTCTGCTGGCCATCTGGATTGCCAATATGGGTTCCAGTTTCTTCGGCGGCATGACCAACCTGGACGGTCTGGCAAAGAGCACCACCAACAAACTGGCAGGCGCAATGACCAAGTTTTCCGTCCTGGTTCTAGGTATCGTGATTGTTTTCTTTCTGATCTATTCGCAATTTCTGGAATACCTGCCGAAGTTTGCGCTGGCGGCAATGATGATATTTTCGGGCTGGAAGATGATTCTAGGGCTGGTGCATGTTTCCGACGACGGCCCCTACGCGCTGATGCTTGCTACGATATGCGGAGCTCTGGTCTTTAAAGTGGGAATTTTCGAGGGCCTGCTGATCGCAATGGCGATACACGGCCTCGTTCACTATATGGTTTATCACAATGCCGATAAATTACCGAACAAGGCGATTATAAGGAAATATCTCGAAAAGTTTTCTTCCCATGGAGGGGCTGGAGGTCCGGACTAACACCGCTGGATTTTACCCATGTGCGTTATCGTACGGATACAGCGCGGCAGTATCCGTAAGGTAGGTTCTTCATAAGCTGGACGATTGAGATGGAGGACTGATGTGAAGAGGCTTGGAAATTTTCTCCCTGCATTGTTTGCCGCGCTGCTTACAGGTACGTTGGCTGGCATGGCCCCTGAAGCTACTGCGCAGCAGCCTGGGGAACAGGGCGTTTCCCCGGCTGGCGAGGCAAAGACACCCAAGACCAAGATGCTGGAGCTGGGCGCCAAACTGCTCCAGAGCGATTCTCCTTTAAAGCCGTTCGACATATATCTGGTAGGTTTCCATCCGATGAAGGATTCGCCCGAAGATCAAATGGAGGCGCACCATTATTGTCATCAGGTCAATGAAGATTTCGCGCAGTGCGCCTTGTTCGATGGCAATACCGAGGAAGCCAACCTGAATGGCATTGAATACATAATCTCCGAAAAACTTTTCGAAAGCTTGCCTGAAGAGGAGAAAAAATACTGGCATCCTCATAACGGTGAAATACTTTCCGGGCAGCTCATCGCACCTAATATCCCTGATATCGCAGAAAAGTCATTGATGAAGGAGAAAATGAATAGCTATGGCAAGACATGGCACGTCTGGAATACGGGCCACGAAGGAAAGCCGGGAGACAGATTGCCCTTGGGCGAGCCGATGCTCGGCTGGTCTTTCAACCGGGACGGCGAAGCGATACCCCGGCTGGTGGAAAAGCGGGACGAGAAACTGGATATAGACACCGCCGAGGTGCGCAAGGAACGCGCGGATCTACTCCAATACGCGCGGCCGCAATCCGGCGTCGATGACCTGAAAGGTAAATTTGTCCGCCCGACGCAGGACATTCCCGGGGTGGTCGACAAAACCAGCGCAAGAAAGGATTGAGCCACCGGGCGCAGCGGCGCCGTCCCGGAGATATCAAGCCGACGAAAGAAAGGAGAATCGGACTTATGGCGTCAACCGGGTCCAGGGTTCCTTGAAGTTATACAGAGCTGAGGAAAACCTTTGCGCCCAAACCAGGGGGGTAGTTATTTAGTGTCCGTGGAATGTCTGCCTTACCCGATGCTTACGTGGCCTCGTGGGTACTGGATGCTTTGGCGATGCGTGTCAGCGAGAGTAAATGCGATCGTAAGGGGTCCCACGCGGCCAATGAGCATCATTACGACGATGAGGAACTGGCCTGTAGACGACAAGTCTGCTGTTACCCCCCGTGACAATCCGACTGTAGCGGCCGCGGATACAGCTTCGAAGGCCAGATCGAGAAAATCTCCGCTTTCGGTTATATTTAACAGAAAGATGGCTGTGGTGACGGAAAGCAGCGAGATAACGATCATGGCCAGCGATTTACGGATGATTTCGGGGTGAATGCTGCGGCCAAATACTACCGGGCGCTCCTGTTTCTGCAGGAATGCCCAGGTCGCCAGCAATGCAACAATGAAGGTGGTAAGCTTTATGCCGCCAGCGGTGGAACCACTCCCGCCGCCAATGAACATCAGTCCCATGACGAAAAATGCGGTTGCAGGCAACAACGCTCCAGTATCGAGCGTGTTAAAACCGGAACTGCGCGGTGCCACGGCGTGGAACCAGGACGCCCATAGCTTCGCGCCCCAGTCGGACAGCCCTGCCAGAGTGGCAGGATTGCCGTATTCGAGGGCAAGAATTATGACTGTCGCAATTATGTTGATAACTACAGTGCCAATCAACATGAATTTCGTATGCAGCGAATAATGCCTGAAGTGTGTTTTGCCTATAATGTCGGCCACGACGACAAAGCCGATCCCTCCAAAAATGAATAATAGGGAAATAACAATATTGATCAGGGGACTGCCCACATACGACATCAAGCTATCAGGCCTCAAAGCAAAGCCGGCGTTATTGAATGCCGAAACTGCATGGAAAAAACTGAAAAACAAGCCCTTACTCCAGCCCAGCTCCGGAACCCACTGAAAGGCGAGAAGCACCGTGCCGAGTGATTCGAGGATCGCAGCGAATACGACCGCTGACAGCAGCAGGCGCCGCAGGTCGGCTTGACCGCTCTGATTGAAGGTTTCGCGCAGGGCCGCCCGATGCTTGATCGCCAACTGTCCTCTCATGATATGGATAACGAGGATGCCGAACGTCATTAATCCGAGACCGCCGCATTGCATCAGAAAAAGCAGTATCCACTGCCCAAGCAGCGTAAAGTGAGCGCCGGTATCGACAACCACCAGTCCGGTTATTGTCGACGCGGACACAGCCGTGAAGAGTGCCTGAGCCCATGAGGTGGGCTCATGGGTTGCCCCTGGCAGTTTTAACAGCAGGGTACCTATAAGGGATAATCCGACATAGGAGAGAGCCAGCCCCTGAGGAGGTGTCAGGCCAAGAACGTGCGCCTTTACCTTCTGGAACAATTGCGCCGGAGCAAGTGCTGCCATCATAGATACTTGCTGATCTTGCGCAGATTGCGAAGCGTTCCCCATAACAGGATCTTATCGTTAAACTTGAACTCGTATTGCTCCGACGGCGTGATCACCTGATCAAGATGCTTGATCAGCACACACTGAAGGTCATTCTCGGCCAGATGCAGCGCATTGATATTTTGCCCCGCGAGCCGCTCCGACGCACGCACCTCGACGGCAAAATAATCATCCCCGAAGCTGATGTAATCCATTACCTCGGGATAGACCATGCCACGCGCAAGTCTCAGCCCCATCTCATGCTCCGGGTGCACGATATGATCGGTGCCCAGTTTTTCGAGTATCTTGTGGTGGTTGTGGTTGAACGCTTTTGCCCACACCTTGGGCTTGGGCATGCCCTTGACAATCAAGGTGGCGAGAATATTGGCCTCGATGTCTTCTCCAATGGCAATCACTACGCCGTCGCATTCGTGAACACCCAGGTCGCGCAAAACTTTCTCGTCCCGCGCATCAGCTATTACGGCCTGGGTAATCTTGTCGGCGATATCATTGACGAGATTGGGATTGACGTCGATGCCTATGACATCGTGGCCCAGGCGGGAAAGCTCAAGCGCAACGGTGGACCCGAAAATACCGAGTCCGACAACAGTATAGGTATGTTTCATGAAGAAGTTAAAACCATTACATTCTGTGCCGGTATGAAGGACAAGCAGCGAACGGGGAACCGCGCGTATTCCAAGATGCTAAAGGACGTGAGGGAGGATAGGGCGAAATTTGAGCATTCTCCAGTTTCCAATTCAAATAGCCATTTTATCAGAAGGAGCAACTCTTGCCGTACTTGATGCCGGAACACCCTGCCGGAACACCCGCTATCCATATGTTCGATTTCAAGTCAGCTGGGGTGGACATGGGTGAAATGCCGAACGCATCGTACTCCGCAGGCTCCGCCTGTTACTTTAATGGACTAGAAACTTTACGTCGGAGCAGCCTCGTGTCCCCCATGGTATCTCAAGGCAACGTGTCGGGGGAGAGTGTTAAGC
This sequence comes from Nitrosospira sp., assembly GCA_013821425.1. GTDB lineage: Bacteria > Pseudomonadota > Gammaproteobacteria > Burkholderiales > Nitrosomonadaceae > Nitrosospira. Next base: position 97,099 of record JACDGV010000002.1, read on the forward strand.
TTTAAAAACTCTATGGAGCAGCGGTATGCCAAACACCAAGACCATTCTTGTCGGGACTGATTTTTCCAAATTCTCCCGTCGTGCGGAAAGAAGCGCAGGTATGTTGGGCGCTATCCTCAGCTGTGATTCGATCGAGTTATTGACTGTAAAGGAAGCGGGACTGCCTGACGCGCTTGCGGTTCTTCGCAAGAGTACTCCGGCAGTAGCCGAGGCGGTTCTGGCCGATCGCACCTTGGGAGAGCTGCGGCTGACCTGCGGGCAGTTGGAGGACAACTATGGGATTCCTTGTACCAGTAGTGTCAAGTTTGGCCGGCCGGAGCAAGAGATCGTTGCCAGAGCGGAGGAATTGTCTGCGACGCTAACGGTTATCGGTGCTCATGGGGGCAATTTATTGATCGACCTATTTCTCGGCAATACTGCCGATAAAGTTGCACGCATGAGTAAAACGCCCGTGCTGCTGGTCAGGAATGAAGCCGCGCAACCCTATCGCCAGGTCCTGATCCCAGTCGATTTTTCCTAAAGCTCAAGGTGCGCCGCCGTCACGGCGCTTGAGATTGCGTCTGATGCGAATGTGAATTTTTTACACGTTTTTGATGTAATTCTGGAGGAACAAATGCGATCCGCCAGCATTGCTGAGGAGGTCCTCCACGATTATCAGGTTAAAGCGGGCGAAGAAGCACGGCGCGATTTGAACCAGTTCATCGCGAACCTCCATGCTGATCGTCGCCCAGTTTCCCGCACGGTGGTTTTTGGTCATCCGGGGCATGTGATATGCGACCATGCTAAATCAATCAAGCCGGACCTCATTGTCCTCGGAAAGCACGGAAAATCACGTTTCGAGGAGTTGTTGTTGGGAAGTGTCTCCCGATATGTCATCGAGCAATCCCTTTGCGATGTTCTCATCACGTGACGGCTCCCCCAGCTGGAGAGAAAAGCACGTAATAACAAGGCGGCAGTAGGGCGACCGCATCCATGCATACAGGCTCTGACCCGATAATCGATCGCTCCCCCATCCCTGAGACGGAACCGTTCCCGCCGCAGCCCTGGCACGCGCTCGCCCCAGAGATTGTCCAGCAGCAACTGGAAACAGGACGGGACGGGCTCACCGAGGCGGAGGCTCGTCGGCGGCTTGCCCTATATCGGCCCAACCGCCTCGTGCCCCCCAAGCGGCGAGGACCGCTGCTGCGCCTGCTGATGCAGTTTCACAACATTCTGCTCTACGTGATGATGGGCGCGGCGGTGATTACGGCTTCTCTCGGCCACTGGCTGGACACCGGCGTCTTGCTGGGCGCGGTGATGATCAACGCAATTATCGGCTTTATTCAGGAAGGCAAGGCAGAAGCCGCGCTCGAATCCATACGCGCCATGCTTTCTCCGCGTGCTAACGTCATTCGCGACGGCAATCGGCACGAGATCGATGCGGCCGACCTTGTGCCGGGCGATCTCGTCACGCTTTCTTCCGGGGACCGGGTGCCGGCTGACGTGCGTCTGATGATTGTCAGGGAGTTGCGGGTCGAGGAGGCTGCCCTTACGGGCGAATCACTGCCTGTTGAAAAAAAAGTAGACGCGGTCGCCGAAGATGCACCCCTGGGAGACCGCTGCGGCATGGCCTACTCAGGGACGCTCGTCGTGTACGGGAAGGCCACTGGCGTGGTTGTCGCCACGGGCCCTGACACCGAGCTGGGCAAGATCAACACAATGCTGTCCAGGATCGAGAGCGCGACTACGCCGCTGCTCCAACAGATTGATCGCTTTGGTCGCGGGCTGGCGATTGTCATTCTTGCCGTTGCCGCGGCGACGTTCGTTTTTGGCACGCTCGTCCGTGGACATCCCCCATCCGAGATGTTCATGATGGTGGTGGCCTTGGCCGCTTCCGCCATCCCGGAGGGACTGCCGGCGATCATGACCGTGACGTTGGCCCTTGGCGTGCAGCGCATGGCGCAGCACAATGCAATCATTCGCCGCCTGCCCGCGGTTGAGACATTGGGTTCAGTGACAGTGATCTGCTCGGACAAGACGGGCACCCTTACCCGCAATGAAATGACCGTACAGCGGGTCGTCTGCGCCGGGCATGTATTCGATATTGGCGGAGTAGGTTACGCCCCGGTGGGCGACTTCAGTATTGATGGCCATATTATAGAAGCCGGCAGCCATCCCGTGCTTTCGCTGGCGCTGCGTGCCGGGGTGCTATGCAACGACGCCTGCCTGCGAGAGGAGGAGGGCCTGTGGCGGATCGATGGAGACCCTACCGAGGGCGCCTTGCTCGTCGCGGGGCATAAGGCAGGCATTGTTCAAGCGGACGAGCAGGCCGCTTGGTCCCGGATTGATTCCATCCCGTTCGAATCGGAACACCGCTTCATGGCCACCCATCACCTTGATCCCGACGGCGTGCCGTGGCTGTTCCTAAAGGGGGCGCCCGAGCGTATCCTTGGTGTCTGCTCGCACCAGCTCGGCATTGACGGCGAATCGCCGCTCGACGATTATTGGTATGACAAGGCCATCGAGACGGCTGCTCAGGGGTTGCGGCTGCTTGCCGTGGCCTGCAAACGGGCCCAGCCTGCCAGCGGTCCCCTGCGATTCGAGGACGTGGCTGAAGGCTTTACCCTTCTTGCCCTGATCGGCATCGTTGACCCGCCGCGCGAGGAGGCGATCGGCGCGGTGGAGGAATGCCACCACGCCGGTATCCGCGTGAAGATGATTACCGGCGATCACGTCGATACCGCGCGCGCCATTGGCGCCCAACTCGCCATTGGCGCTGGCAAACCGGCAATAACTGGCATAGATATCGAGGCGATGGATGACGCTATGCTACGCCGCTCGGCAATGGAGATCGACATCTTCGCTCGCGCCAGCCCCGAGCACAAACTGCGTCTTGTCCAGGCACTGCACGACGACGGCCAGATCGTGGCGATGACCGGCGATGGTGTGAATGACGCGCCCGCGCTCAAGCAAGCCGATGTGGGCGTGGCCATGGGCATGAAAGGCACGGAAGCAGCCAAGGAGGCCTCTGACATGGTGCTTGCCGATGATAATTTTGCCACCATCGTCACTGCGGTGCGTGAAGGCCGGGCGGTATATGACAACCTGAAAAAGTTCATTCTCTTCATATTGCCCACAAATGGAGGTGAAGCACTGGTAGTCATTGCTGCAATCGTGTTCGAGCTGGCCCTGCCGCTCACTCCCGTCCAGGTATTGTGGATCAACATGGTTACGTCCAGCACGCTCGGGTTGGCCCTTGCCTTCGAGCCGACCGAGCGCAATATCATGTCGCGTAAACCGCGGCCGCCAGGGGAGGCGCTGCTGTCGGGTTTCTTCGTCTGGCGCGTCATTATGGTTTCTGTCCTCATGATGACCGGCGCGCTCGGCCTTTTCCTGTGGGAGATGGATCGCGGCACCAGCATTGAAGTGGCTCGCACAATGGCTGTCAACGCAATTGTCGTCAGTGAGATGTTCTATCTCATCAACAGCCGCTACATTTTCGCTCCGGTCACCAATCTAGAAGGATTCACGGGAAACCGCTATGCGCTGCTGGCAATCGCTGCCTGCATCCCCTTGCAGTTGGCGTTCACGCATACACCGGCAATGCAGGGTGTCTTCGGTTCCGCTGATCTTTCCGCGTTGGAATGGTTAAAAGTCTTCGGCGCCGGTTTGCTTGTATTCGGAGTAGCGGAATTGGAAAAGCTTGCAGTGAGGCAGATGCGCCCCGCCGGGATTTTCCGGCGAACCGGTCCTGGGTTGTCATAGCGTGAAAGACGGTGCTTGCCCGACAGGCTTTACTGAACTGATCCCCTGTGCTTCAGTCGCGTCCTGTTCTGTTGAGAGGAGTGCGGGCTCAATCAGGGTTGATTTCCAGCGCGATAAACTGGGTTAGCTGGGTCTTGGTGAAGTTGTTGTCAGCCACAAGGATAATGGTGCGTTTGCCGTTAAAGTCCGGCCCCAGGGTGATGCCTTCGATATTACCCTGCGCCAGGACGGAGCCATCCTCGTTTTTCAGTTCCGATAAATTGAGCAGGAGAGCCTTTCTTACCGGGCGGATACTTGCGCCCACGATCGTCTCCAGACCTGAAACATCGGTGGCGTCGCGCGCGTCCGCGTAGTAAAGCCGGACAGCATAACCGGTGGATGTGCTGCCGGGTATGAGTGCTCTCAAGGTGAAGGAGCGTTCAATGGCTATGAACTGCCGGTCGCCGATAGCGATGAAGTCTGTCACCCCGTTAGTTGCAAACCCGATAATTGCTGCGGGGGCGAAAACAACCGGGTCAGTATCATAAATATATTCTGCGGCCGGTTTTCCGCTCTCAATGTCGAAGGAAAGGATGCGCGCCCGGGAACCAGCCAGGATACTTGCTGGGGGAGTGTCCTGGATCAGGCCATTTTCCGTGGCGGCATATAGCGTGCTGCCGTCAACGGATATCGCGAGGCTCTCGAATGCAAGGTTATTATAAATGCCTCTGTCTCCGGGGAATAAGCCGAAGCTGGAACCGCGCGGATAATAATAATAAGGCACCGCGAAGTCGCGATTATGGCTGCCGTCGAGATTCATCTCGCGCACTGCCGGGTTGCGTGCCCGCGAAATGCTGCGCTGGCCCTCTTCGCACCAGTAGATTTTATTTCGAGCGACATCAATACGCATGCCTTCCGGGTCCACCGAGCTTTCACTAAAAGCGCCTCCCTCGGGGCGCTCGATCATCGTCACCGCTTGAAATGTTACGCCAGCCATGCCTGGGATGGCGGAACGCTGAAACTGAGATAGATCCAGAGACAATTCATAGAAACGTGCGCGATTGATTTTGCTCCGGTCGTCGCTGACGGCCAAATAACGATTGGTAACAGGGTGATAGTCGAGCGATGATAGGCCGCCGATGATAGTACCGTTGAAACGCATATTGTTGGGCACGATCTGTTGGCCAATATAGTTCAGGGCGAGGGCCGCTGGATCGTCGGCGGCTTGGACGGGGATACAGGAGACGAGATTTGCAGCCAGGATGGCGGATATGAGAGCATTCCTCATGAGGCAGGAATCTGGAATTCTTGGAATTTCTCGACTTTGTCATAAACAGACACGCGGAGGTTGGTGATTTCACCCGCTTTTTTTAGTCTTCGCGTGGGCACGCTCTAGGCTCCATGGAAACTCAACAGAATACGCGGCAACACATTTCCCAGAGAAAACACTGCGCCGGGCAAGGTTAAAAACTAAAGGTCAAAGACGCCTCTGAATCGTGCGGAGGTGCAAATGCGCTCCTCCGAGGATTGTTCAATCGCCACCAATGGGCGGTGCAGTCAGCGCCTTTCTCCGCAGAATATCCTGTCTTTACTCTTTACGACAGGGCTACCATGCTGGCTTCGGATGGCACTCCCTGATTATTGACCACAAAGAGCATGTAAAAACCCGGAGGGGCGATATTCCCATTAGCGGGGGCTTCCGTTTCCACGGTCGTGGCCGTGCGCGAGAGGATCGGCAATTTGACATAACGCTGCCCGGCGTCTGTATGATGAGTCACTGAAATCGGGGCGATCAATACGACTGACCCGATATCGGCGGGTTGAGGCGTTTCGATCCCAAAAGTGCTGGCATAAACAACGCTTGGGGGTGCTATCGAGATAACGGGACGTAATCCCAGGCCCAGATAGCCGGGCGAATAGAGTTCAAGCGAGTACTGGTCCTGTTCCGCTGTGCCCGGAGCCACCCCTCCTGCTGCAAGGACTTTGCCATCCGGCAGGAGAATGCATACTGAATGATACTGGCGGGGAAAGTTCAATGATGCGCCGGGGGTCCACTTGTCCGTAGCGGGATCATAGATTTCCGTTTCCAACACAGGAGTAGGCGACCATTTCTGACCGTTACTGTGGCCCCCTACGATGAGTATTTTTCCGTTCGGCAACACTACTGCATTGACATTGGTGCGCCCAAAATTCATGTCCGCGATACGCCGCCAGGATGACCCAGCGACGCCGCCATTAAATTCAATTACTTCGGCCGTGCTGTTATTGCGCGCCGTGGCGGGACCCGATACCCCGCCGCCGAAGATATAGAGGCTCGTATGCTCGGGTGTCACAGTCGTGTCGATCATGAGCAGGCTCATTCCTTCCTGGCGGTCATAAAACTGCTGCTCCCCATGGTTGTTCCAATTGCCGTTATTGGGGCCAGTCATGGTTAGATAAGCCGTTTGCGTTCCAGCAGCGCCGGCCCAACCAGCACGAGTATAGAAAATTTCGCCCGAGGGAAGGAGATGAAGGCCAGGATACAGCTCATCGAAAGACCTGGCTGCACCCGATACCACCGTCCATGCTCCCCCATCGAACACTTCAACTTCTGCCGCGATCGGGTGGCCTCCTGAAAAGGCCAGGACACGTCCGTCGCTCAGGCTTAACGCTGTGGGATACCAGCGCGCGTGCGCCATACTTCCCGTGGGAGCAAACGTTCCGGTATCCGGATTTGCCGCATTCGGCGTAAAAATAAAGCAGCGGTTATTGGTATGCCCCAAACCGTTTGTATCCCCGCCGATCACGAGTAAGCGGCCATCGGGCAGGAATATATGCCCGCTGCAGAACAGGTCTTCCGGCAAGGGAATGATCCCTGTCATGATCTGCTTGGTTGCCGGGTCCCAGATCCGGGCTTCCAGGGGATAATTTCTTTCTGCTGCTCCTGAAAAAAGCAATACATGTCCTGTGTGCAAAAGCGCGCCGTGGACACTGAAAATCGTAGAAGACTCGAGCAGTTCCCAGCCGTCTTCGCCATCCCCACCACAAGGATGGTGGCCCACCTCCGGGCACTGGTGCAAGCGCACTTTTGGCAGCTGATAACAAATCCGGCTGACTTCGTCCTCGCTCAACTCGACTCGCTGGATAGCGCGTAGCACCGCCGCCATGCCTTCCATCATGTGCATCTCGACGTGGCAATGAATCAGGAAATCCCCCTGCAACTCGTATTTCCTGCATTTTTTCTTCGTCCGGTCCGAGTACGCGTCGCGACTGTCCGGTGACTCGAATCCTTTTGGCGCTTGAGATCCCCCGGAATGCGATGATGAAGCCGCATGTTCTATCACCGAACCCGAGCGACCCGCTGTGCCAGACTCAGAGTGCCTGTGTTCCGGGCCGTGCCCGCTCTCATTTTGATCCCCATTCTTATTCTCAGGCATCGGCTCGTGGTCTTCATGATCTTCACGAGGGTTGCAGATGCAATCAAGTGCCAGAGGCTCCAGGATTACGGGGGGCACAACCGTATCGGCGACAAATGATTCGGCGGGACCGAGGGACCGCGTGTCAACCCATTCTGTGCCCCACAACCAGCGTTGCCCATGCAGATGGAAGTTATGCCAAGCCATGCCCAAATCCAGATTGAAGACATACCAGCGCACGCGGATCCCGGACTCAGCTACGATAGTCGGTGTATTTCCGACAAACGTTCGCCCGTTAATGGCATATGACTCCAGGCCCGCGCCACTGCGCTCGGTTACGGTATGGGGCTGGTTCCCGGCGTGATTCCAGGTAACCAGCGCGCCTACCCCTACCGTGATATCGTCGAGTTCAAAGCGGGCGGGGGTGTCGAGGATGTTAACCACGGCGTTGAGAGGGCCGGCGGCGGTAACTCGTACGCGCCCTTGCATGGGATGAAAACGGCAGTAGTATTCAAAAGTACCTTCCTCAGTGAAGGTAAACGCAAATGAATCACCGGGATCGAGTGAATCGCTGTCGAACACCGCCTCACCAATATCAACATTCGCAGTAAGGCGGTGAAAAAAGATGGGTACTTCCAGATCTGCTTTTTCGCAGCCCGGATCGCGAACCACAATGCCGCCGAACAGCCCTCGCTTTACCACCTCCTCGATATGCATGTGATGGTCGTGGAAGGGCCAGGCGCCGACCGTGTCCTCCCTAACATCAAAGGTGTAACACCATTGTTCTCCGGGGCAAATGCCGTCGCTGCGATTTGGTCCATCATATTCCTGTACGCCGAAAGGCCACGAACCATCGGAGTCGATGCCATAGTGCAGGCCGTGCACGTGGAGACTGTGCGGCTCGCTATCTCCATTCAGCACATGGATGTAAAGCCTTTCCCCCGGCTGTGTGTAGATGACGGTCCCAGGAATACGCCGGTCAACACGAGGTTCATTGATGTCGGCGGCAATGAGCGGAGTATCCTCGATCACGCTGTAGGAAGCGTCCAGGTATTCGCGATAAACGAGTGCGTTGAGCATTCGACGCTCCACTTCCGCTGGTGGAATGGTTGCGTCTGCATGTTCCATATTTCTCATGCAGTCAAGGCGGTGTTTGTGATGCTCGGCATCGTCGGGCGCTACCGGGCTGTAGTTTGGCATTGCCTCGATTTTCAGGTATATATGTCTCACGTGCATGATCCCAGTCTCCTTTTTGTAGCGATCATTGATCTTCACCGTTAGATAAAAGATAGTAGATATTGGGTTAAAAGCAAGGAGTAATGGAGATTACCAGCGCCGTGCTGGGTATGGCGCTACGAGGATTTACAGCCTTGACACTCAAATTGCCGTGGACTATTAATTTGATTGAAGAAAATTCGGCCTTGAAATTCCTCCGAAAGGAACGGAGCCTGACTGGATGAGTATTACTTCGGGATAGACCCCGTTTCCTTATATTTACCCATGATGACCCCTACTGAACCGGTTACCAAAGTTAAGGGACAGAATTCTACTGACAACGAGGCAGTCCGATTTCACTATTCTTTCTTGCCTTTCCTGTTTTTTAAACTATAAAGAAAGGGAGGTGAAGCGGACAGTGAGGTTGCTCCATGGACTTTTGGGAATAAACCGTGGAAAAAATACTGGAAGTCATAGAAGTCGAACTTGCAGTGCTGGAAAGCTTTCCGCCTAAGTTGCGGATCACCGCAGCGGGTACAGTGCGTACCGGGGGGTGGTCCAACCCCAGGTTGGAGCCATACGTGCATATTCAGGCACCACCCGATGGAATCCATGATTTCGATTTTGTTGCCGACCGCCCTGAAGGAATCGTCACCCAGGTGATTTCTCCCATCGCAGCCGTTTATACCTGGGAAAATTTTCCAGAAGGTGTAAAGGGGGTACGCGTACATGCTTCAGAAAATTCAAAAACAGCGTGGTTGAAAACGGGCATGCCTGATCGCCAGCCTAACCGCTTTACTTTTAGCGAATGCAATGGTACTACCCGTATTGAATTTTTTCCCAAGTCGCTAACTCCGTTAGGAACGAGTGGATCTTCTGCAGATGCACAGCTTGAATACCACGGCGCAGAGGGCCAGCTGATGTTCAGGGGAGAAGATATAACGCAGGAGCAAACCGTGCTTGGTTCGCTCATCTCCGTGACTCTGCAACCCAATGCGGATGCAGGTGGAGTGGATTTTGCGCTGGTTCTGCCACCAGTCAATCTGGCGGGTCAGGCGCGGCAGCGTTTTGAAACCGTGGGAATCAAGATGCGTAGTCGCGGGCGCGTGATCGATTCGGCTGGAGCGGAGCTCTCTTACGAGGTATTACTATTGAATGGCGTGGCGGAAGACATTCCTGTTCTTTGAAACATATGCGCATGCACCTTGCAGGATGGACAAGCCTCGGAAGTGTCAATGAAAGAAAGCATGTTAATAGCCAATGCCCCTTTGTTCTATCTGGATTTTTATGGAGGAATTACACTGATGGAAGAGAAAAACGCCACAAGAAAAGCGCGGGGGAAGGTAAGAACCCGGGGTCTGTCAGGGGAGAGCCGGATGATTCCATCCGTAATCCGGATATCTCTGTTCTTGAGCAGTATTCGCCAACGGAGGGAGCGCAGTCCCATCCAGATTGGGTAAAGGAAAAATTCCCCGCGCATGTCGCGCCCCATGGTGGGCACGAAGCGACGAGCGTGCGCGAGCTGACGCATAAGGGGCACAATGTCAAGATCATCACCACCTACCGCGTTGAGGTGGATGGAAAGCCAGCCGAAATGCACCTTTCCGTGGACGAGGACGGACAAGTGTTCACGCATGCGACACCGTTCGTAACGTATGCTTCCGCAGTAGACTTGATGCAGGCAGTGATGGACGCGTACCCGGATGACGCGTTTTCCGATTCCGCTTCGCATAACAGCCACGATCACAACCATGATCATGGGGGAGAGCACGCATGATTCGGCGCAATTTCCTCACCGACACCAACGCGGCCCGAATGTACATAGACGGGATTCGGCGGCTGAAAGACCCCGCGCAGTTTCCGTGGCCGGGGCAGGATGGGTTGTCCATGTATGACGTGTTCGTATTCTGGCATCACCAGTCCATGATGCTGATGACCCCGCCCAGTCAAAACGATCGTAACGCCGCGCACTCCGGCCCGTCATTCCTGCCGTGGCACCGCTATTTTCTGATCACCCTTGAGGGGTTCCTGCGCCGGGCAGTGAATGACACTCAGTTCAGAATCCCATACTGGGACTGGGCCACCGATGCGGAACTGGATGAACCTGTTACATCATCCATCTGGAGTAACGCGAACCTCGGTCAATTTGCCGGCGGGGATTGGCGCATCCGCCTGGAGATGAACCTGAGGACCGGCGACTTGCGCCGGGCAAATCGGTCGCTGGAACGCTTCCTCGGCAGGGATGGGCGGCTTCCTCGTCGCAACGATGTGCGCGCGGTCATCCGCGAGCAATCGGTCTACGACTCGGCGCCGTTTAATTCCTCCTCGGGCGGAATGCGTAATCTCGTGGAAGGCTGGATCGGGAACGCACGCATTCACAACAATGTTCACGTCTGGGTTAGCGGGGACATGGCGTTATCATCATCTCCGAATGACCCGGTATTCTTTTTGCATCATTGCAACGTGGACCGCATCTGGGCGGCATGGCAGGAAGCGCATCCTGGCTCAACCTACCTGCCCGATATGACAGCGCCGGAGACGCTCCAGTTTCACCGCGTCGACGATGCGCTTTACAGCATATTCAACGAGACTGTTACTCCGGGGGAAATGGTGGATTACCAGCAGTATTACGAGTACGATAGCATTGCCGATCTGACGGAACTGAATGCTTGAGAGAGCATTCCCGAGGCGCCACCCGCGCCACGCTTCTGGCAGACGAGGCGGTTCACTCCTGCCTATTCCCTTTGATGCCTTGTTGAACCCCTCCCTTTCAAGGGTATCAAACTTTTGTGCTTGTTGCGAGACAAGGTGACCAATGAAGGGAGGAAAATGCTGGCTGCCGATCTGGAAAACTTCAGTATTCCCGATTTAAATCGGCATGCCGGCGTCGTTTCTCAAGGGGTGCTCTACGGGAGCTTTGACCATGAAGCCGCAAAAGGCTAAAGGGCTGGAGACTGACATTATTCCTTGTGCGGAAGCGCGTTCGCTGCCTGGTTTGTTTGCTGCGCGCATCCGACGGACGCCTGATTCGCCTGCTTACCGGCAGTTTGACATGGAAAGCGGCGAATGGCGGAGTTATACCTGGCAGGAAACGGCCGCACTGGTGCGGCGCTGGAAGCAGGCTTTAGCGGAAGAGAATCTCGACCCCGGCGAGCGGGTGGCAGTACTGCTGGGCAATTCGCTGGAGTGGGTCTGTTTCGACCAGGCCGCGCTGGCGTTGGGCCTTGTCGTGGTACCGCTTTACCCCTCGGATACACCTCATAACATTGCCTTCATTCTTGGGGACTCGGGCGCGAGGTTGCTGCTGGTTGGGACGCAACGCCGATGGGAAACGCTGGCTCCACTATTTGCCGATGGAACCCCGCTGGGAAAGGTGTTATGCAAGCGAGAATCGGAAGAGCCGGAAGATCGGTCTTCCGGTTCCAGCAAGAAGATTATCGTGGAGGGCGTGGACGACTGGCTCCACCGCGCGGGCCAGCAGGCCGAAGGCCAGCCAGGTGGCCAGGTTGATATCGATAACGCTCTTTCCATTGATCCGGGAGCGCTCGCGACGCTCGTCTATACGTCCGGCACCACCGGCAAGCCCAAAGGGGTAATGCTCTCCCACCAAAATATTCTCTGGAACGCGGAGGCGACGCTTACCGCTATACCTGGATATCGGGAAGACGTTTATCTCTCGCTGCTACCGCTTTCGCATATGTTCGAGCGTACCGTCGGCTACTACGTTCCGATCATGGCTGGAAGCAGCGTCGCGTATGCGCGGTCGCTCAAGAACCTGCCCGAGGACCTGGATTCCGTCCGCCCGCGCATACTTGTTGCAGTGCCGCAAGTTTACGAAAAAATTCGAGACAAGGTACACCAGCAGGTACAGGAGAAGGGAAGGGTTGCCAGGACGTTATTCGACTGGACGATTGCAATAGGCTGGGGGCGTTTTGAGTCCATGCAGCGACGACGGAACGAGGCAGATTCACGGTGGTGGCACCGCCTCGCCTGGCCGGTATTGCATCGGCTGGTAGCGAAAAAGATCCTGGCACATCTTGGCGGCGAGCTCCGGCTCGCTGTCAGCGGAGGCGGCCCCCTCGCCGCTGAGGTGTCACGGCATTTCATCGCAATGGGACTACCGCTGGTGCAGGGCTACGGATTGACCGAGACCTCGCCGGTTCTGACCGCCAACCGTATAGAAGATAACATCGCCGAGTCGGTTGGCAGGGCATTGCCGGGGGTTGAGCTTAAGCTGGGCGGCCAGGATGAATTGCTGGTCCGCAGCCCCGGGCTCATGCTTGGCTACTGGAACAGGCCGGAAGACACCCAGGCCGCGATAGACCAGGATGGATGGTTTCACACCGGGGACGTGGCACGTATCTCGAACGATCACGTCTTTATTTGCGGCCGGATCAAGGAAATACTAGTCACATCAGGGGGGGAAAAAATACCGGCCGGGGATCTGCAGATGGCAATAACCCGGGAGCCGCTGTTCGAACAGGCAATGGTGGTAGGTGAAGGGCGGCCTCATCTGGCTGCGCTTATAGTGATGAATCAGGAGGAGTGGGAGAAATTCGCGGCTGATCTGGGCGTGCAGCCAAACGATCCCGAATCGCTGACAAATCCAACCGTAAAGGGTAAAGTTATGAACAGGATCAGCGAGGCGCTACGCGGTTTTCCAAAGTACGCCCGGATCCGTTCTGTTCACCTGGCGCTGGAACCATGGACCGTTGAAAACGGGCTGCTAACACCCACAATGAAACTTAAGCGGCCCGAAATGGAAAAATGCTTCGCCGACGAGATTACCCGGCTGTATAACAAGCATGACGCTCGGCCTGAACCAAAGTAAGGGGGGGAAAAAGGGACAAAATACGGCCAGGCCATATCCTTTGACCTAGGAACTTGAAAAAGCTTCCCTGCCGAGGACAGATGGACTGGCCGTGCTGCGTTTCTGCCGTCCCCTTCACGAGGAGGAGGGGCGGTGATGGTCAGATTAACCGTTATTTCTTCTCACGAACGCGATCAGCCTGCTCCTCCATTTGATCGGCGCGTTCTTCCGTATACTCGCGGGTGGTCTCTGCAGCACGATCGGTGGAATCAGAATCCATTATCCCTGGATCCCGCCTTTCAATCCGATCGGCCGTAGCTTCTCCGCGATCGCGCGTTACATCCGCCCTTTCTTCCATCGTATCTGCTCTTTGCTCCAGTACGTCTTCACGCCGGTCTTCTTCCTTGGAATCACATGCGGAAAGTACAAACGCCAACGTGGCGGCAGCAAGAACAGGTTTCAAGTAATTATTCATAATAAGTTACCTCAATCATTGTGAAGGGTGGGGTTCCTGACCGAATAGTAAGGATAGCCAAAATTACCACAGCGCCGGATCCCGACTTGCGCGGACCCCCAATCTGGCACTTGGTTCACAGTGTAGTCCCCGCATTGGCTATCTTCTGTGCGCTGGCACACCGATGAATGACTTGCCCCATGCGGGCGCGCCAAACCCGGAACGGCGCCCACGCCCACATGCACCGAGGCATGCGGGCTCGACCGGTGGCACTGGCGGTGTTCTTTTTCTTATATGTAGGTATACCCGAGTGCAGCGATATCGCGCGTATCCGTCTCGTTCTCGGTCCATGGGTCCATTGTCGCCGCGGCGCCCGCGAGGTTCGGATTTTCCCCGGGATTCGCGGACTGCCATTCGGCCCAGAGCCGATCGATCTCGGCATGATGCATCCAGAATATCGGATCCGCCGGGGCGGTTTGTATGCTCTGCATTGATCCGCCGACCCATACATGCCCTGAATTGTGAATCCCCTCAAGACCTCCCCCAAATACGTTGAAGGTATTATTCGCCATTACCGTATCCACGTCCGACGTATCCGGCAGTATCGCTAATGCGCCGATGTTCCGCGTGACCGTATGTGGTCCTGTCATCAAGGTTACGGTAGGGGTAAAGCCGAGCAACCATGGTGGAAACGACTGGTCCTCACTCGATTTCCAGTAGGGGATACACACCGTTGGATCTATCATCCGCAGCATTTCCTCCATGCGCAGCAGGTAAATCCGATGCCACGGCAGAAAACGGGGATTCGAATGCATCTGATGGGCAGCATTAGCGTGGATATCCACCAACGGGCCGAGTGCGGCTATATTATTGAGCTGAGTAAAGGCATTAAGGAGGCGGTCCCGTTGATCGGCTGTCAGGGAGCGCTGATTTCTGCGGCCACACTGGCCATTCGTATCATCCCCATCACACGGAACCGGCGGTTTGTAATCCTCCTTGCGCGGCTTGAAACAGGCATGTTCATATGGGTGCGGGACGTAGGGCGGTGGGTTCTTTGACGCATAGTCGCCGAAGATGCGCTGGTCTGTGTAACGAAGATTCTCCGGGGGAGCGGAGTGGTCGTGCTCATGGCCGTCCTTCTCATAATCCGGATTCTCATGAGGTGAGCATTTATCTCTTTCCATTAGGGGTTCTCCTAAAAGGTATCATCAATGAAACGGGAGTTCTAACCGTGTTCATGTCCAGAGATCCACATCAGTTGCAAGGACGGTCAGTAGACGTCGGGACAGAGAAACACAATTTTGTTATAGATGAGGAATTCAAAATTACAATGAGCGATGTCATCAACCTTGGGAAAAAATATTTTCGGAAAGGAAATGGAACCGAAGGGGGTGCCGATTTCGCTGTACCGTATGCGCCAGGGTGTACCGTTGTGCTAGGGGAACCCTGCCGGTCTCTTCTGTTGAGAGTCTCCGCCAGGATGATTCGCGGCAAGCAATGTTGGATAGCGTACTGAACAGCTGTTGAACCCGTGGTATTTATGGAACAATCGCTTTTCGGGAATTAACCCCGCGCATTGCTGGCTGGGTGCGAGTGCACGGAGACAAAATCGCAGGGGGAGCCTGCTCGCCCTGGTTCGAGCGGCCGTTCAAAGAATGTTAATGGGGAGGAATCAATGGCAATATGCGACACGTGCGGAAATGACTACGACAAGTCTTTTCAAGTGATAGCTTTAAACAAAACCTATACTTTTGATAGTTTCGAGTGCGCCATCAACCAGCTTGCTCCTACATGCGCAAATTGCCACGTGCGGATCATGGGGCACGGGCTGGAGAAGAATGGTACGGTATTTTGCTGTAACCATTGCGCAGAGCAAAAGGGTGTGACGGAGCTACGCGACCGCTCATAATAAATACGCGGCGGCTTAGTTACGCTGCCGCTTGCTGCCGTTACCCGCGAGGGCCCGTTTTCTCGTTCTTCCTTCTCTTGTTCCACATGCGTACGTTTCTGCGTCCGATGCTCACTGCCAGCGCGGCGCCGACGATTGCGAGCGCCATGTCCTTTTGGGCATCCCAAACATCCCCTTGTGTTCCAAGATAAGCAGTCCCAAGCTCGGGATCGACGAGCATGGCAATCACCGCCTCGATGATTTCAAAAAATCCGCTTAAGGCCACAATTATGGAAGCAGGGAGAACTAGGGCCCAGAAATTGGCAACTCGCATCCCGCGCACGACCACTTCCTGAACCGGATACGCCATTACTCCAAACCAGAAATGAACGATCCGGTCGAAATGGTTTCGTTCCAGTTGTAACAGATCTTTGAGCCAATAACCCAGCGGCACTTCCGCGTAGGTATAGTGTGCGCCCACGGCGTGCATGACGAGGAAGAGAAAGATAAGTACATAGCTAATGTCCGAGAGTGGCAACCGCTGGTAAGTGAAGACCAGTGCGGGCACCGAGGTGAAGACGAGGAGATTTTCGAGCAGCCAGTCGTTGCGTTTGACTGGCTCGATTGCCGTCAGTATCCAGATGATCGTGTAGCAGATGCAAAGCGCCTGCAGCAGCCTGCGTTCGCGAAACGGCTTTTCATTCATGGGGTGGTCGGTATCTAGCGGTGGAACGTTCTCGCCGGTATGTCAACACCATTGCTACAGTAGCACCGAGCAGAGCCGATACCAGGTCCAGTTGCATATCCCATTCGTCGCCCTGCGCACCGAGCCAGGCGGGACCTGTGCCGGGGCTGACAATCTCCGCCACGAGCGACTCCACGACTTCAAAACCCACGCTTGCAGCGAGAATAAAGCTCACCGGCAACCAGAATTTCACGCGGCCGCGAAGATTGCTCGTGCGCACGAGGAGTTCGTAAAATGGGTATGCGAGCAACAGACCGAATGCGCAATGTATGACTCTGTCATATGGATTCCTGCTCATGGCAAGCGTTTCTTTTAGCCAAAACCCGATTGGCGCCTGTGCGTAGCCGGTGTTTGTGCCAATCGCGTGCAGGCTGAGGAAAACTGCCATCAGCAGATAGGAAAGATTCGAAAAGGCGAATCGCCGATATGTCGCCACAAGGAGGGCAGCGAAAGCGACGACAAGGATGTTCTCCAGAACCCAGGTCAGCCAATCGCGGGGGTAGATCGCAGTCGCGCCCCAAATCAGAACGTAACCCGCCACCACCAGTTGCAGGAAGCGGTTTTTGGAAAATGGCGGGAGATTAGTCATTCTTCTGCGTTTTGCTCGTTTTAGTTCTGGATGGCTTCTGTCTGTATGGCGTTCTGCTTTGGAGGTAAAAGAGTCTAAAGCTTTTCGGGCTTGGTGCGTATTCCGGTGAACGTGACCGGTGATTCCGGTTTATCGTGACCGATTTTTGGTGATTTCCGGAATTGCTGGTCACGATGGGCCAGAATACCCACTTGGCGGCGATGTAGGCTAAAAGTTATAGACAAGGCGGGAGGTGAGCATCCAGTCGGTTTTCTGCTCCTCGTTCAATTGAGACGGGCCACCACCCAACTTGAGCGTTTTATTCTTACCGAATGTGTATTGCGCCTGCGGGGTTAACCGGTAACGCCAGCACCGTTCTCCTATTTCATTATTCAGTTCCACCCCGAGCACGATCCGTTCGGAATAACTGTAAAACAAGCTATTATTCATCAAGCCGATAAGATCGCCGGATCTGGCTATTGCCGTTTGCCTGATGCCAAGCATATTCATCATGCTCCACCTATCTGAAAACTGGTAACCGTTAAGATAGAGGGCTTCCGCTCCAAACGCTTTTTCCTGTCTTTTCCCGCGGCCTATGGCTTGCCAGCCATGAATCATTCGTCCTTCAGCCAATTCACCGAACGTTCCCTGGAAGGAAAGCTTGTATTCGTCTACCGACGTGTTTTCCAGCGGGAGTTCCAGTTCCACGGCATATCCGTCCGCGAACGAATACTCAATCTCCGGCGACCATTCAATCTGTCCTGTCCGCGCTGAATAGTCCAGTAGGGCATTGATCTCGAATTCGCCTTTAGGCGCGCCAAGAGGATCAATCAGATCGAAGACCATCGGCTCGGGTCTCGCGCGTTGCGGGCCGCCGCCGCTACTCTTTTCACTATGGGCGTTGTGCGTCAGGCTAAGCCCGGCGAGAATGGCGGGGATGATAGCCAGGTTTCGAAAGAAGCCGGACGTCATGTTCATACTTGCATCTATCGTATGAAAAAGCATGTTATGCCGCTGGCTTTATATCACTTGCTTGCCCAATGTCGGGTTGCGGTGATATACATCTCCCTACGTTACGTATCGCGCGCGAACAACTGGGGAAGCGTTCAAGGATTGGAAAGGATCCAGGAAATCCCTTTCTTCGCCAGTTTCTAACGTTTCAATAACTGAATCTGTACGTTGGAATACATTGGAAGATTCAGAACGAATCACGGTACCTCGACCAGGGGGCACGTTTTGATTTGCGGAGTCGGAAAGACAATACCCGGTAATCAAGGAGTATGGAAAAGTGCACCCGGTGCCGGATGGACCGATTCAATCAGCTACAATCGGGAACGCACGACGACCTTCGATGTGACCAAGGCGGCAGATGCCCTTGTTCACGACGGGTTCGCGCAACCCTGGGTTAATGGCGAGGTAACCGTCGCATGCACGGCTGGCAGGCATAACGCAAGCGGTGATGCGAGCAGTCAGTGATCCTGCCGTGAGTGGCGGTCATCATTTTATCCATTTTCTTTAAAGAATGCTTCCGCTTCAGCCAATTCCCGCGTGCGCTTCATCGGCGGCAGGCTCTGCCAGATTTTCCTGCCGTAGGGCTTGGTAACGAGGCGTGGATCGCAGATCATCAATACGCCGCGATCAGTCTCATCCCGGATCAATCTTCCCGCCCCCTGCTTCAGGCTGATGACTGCGCGGGGCAACTGATATTCCATGAAGGCATTGCGGCCCTCTTTGTTTATTTTGTCGATACGCGCGGCTAGCACGGGGTCATCGGGCGGCGCGAAGGGTAGCTTGTCGATTATTACCAGGGACAATGCGTCGCCGCGCACATCCACTCCCTCCCAGAAGGATTGACTGCCAATGAGGATGGCATTACGCGTTTTGCGAAAACGCTCCAGCATCCAGGATCGGGATCCCTGGCCTTGCCGCAGTAAGGGATAGCCGAGTTGCTCCTGCCTGAATGCTTCCAGCAGCAACTCGTGCGCACGTTGCATTGCTCGCAAACTGGTGCACAGGAAAAAAGCGCGGCCCTGGCTCGCTTTCAATACCGGCAGCGCGGCTTTTACCACTTCTTCCGTATACCTGGGGCTGTTGGGTTCGGGCAGACGGGTGGGCACATAGAGCAGGGCCTGTTTGGCGAAATCGAACGGGCTTTCCCAGCAGGCCGATCTCGCAGCTTTCGATCCCCCACTCAAGCCCATCTCGGTGTTGTAATGGGAAAAATCGCCTTTCACCGATAATGTTGCCGAGGTAAACACCCATGCGCGCGGCGATCCGGTCAACTGCTTGTTGAATATTTCCGCAATGGAAAGGGGCGTCGCGTTGAGTTGCAGTGCCTGGCTGAATACTTCCACCCAGCGTACGAATCCTTCGGCTTCCGCCTGATCGCGCCAGCGCTTTATGGCATCCCCGATTTCACGCGCCCGTTGCCAGCAGTTTTCCAATCCCTCCGAGCGTTCCGCCTGGCCTTCCAGCATTTCTGCCAGCGCATCCAGTTTTTGCAGCAACTCGTCCAGCGCAGTGCCGAATCTTGCGTTTTTCATCATGGCTGCCAGCGGCCTGCGCGTGTTTTCGCCTTCAATAGTCAGACGGAAGTCACGTGCGGCTTTTTCCATTACTGCAATAGCCGGAGGGAGGGCGGCGAAGTCTTTTGCACCCCGCAACGCCTCCACCTCGGTGTCGCGAGCAAGCTCAAGCAGTTGGCTGGTGCTTACCGATTCGCCAAAAAACAGGCTGGCAGTTTCGGGCAACTGGTGAGCTTCATCGAAAATTACGGTATTGCAAGCCGGAAGCAGTTCAGCCAATCCTTCATCGCGGAGCATGACATCCGCGAAAAAAAGATGGTGATTGACCACAACCACGTCCGCGGCAAGTGCCCGTTTTCGGGCTTCCATGACAAAACAATCCTTGTAATGCGAGCATTCCGACCCCAGGCAATTGTCGCGGGTGGACGTCACCTGTGACCAGACTGCGGCATTCTCCGGCACTTCGCTCAATCCGCTTTTATCGCCGCTTTTGCTGCTATTGGCGTAGCGCTCAATCACCTTCAGGTACTTGACCTCTTCCCGGCTGACCAGGATGGCGCGGCCGTCCTGCACTGTGCGTTCCAGATGATAATGGCAAACGTAGTTGGCGCGGCCCTTTAGGAGCGCGACGGTTACCGGGGCCTTGAGTGCGGCCCGCACCGTGGGAATATCACGGCTGAAAAGCTGATCTTGCAGGGTCTTGGTGCCAGTGGAAATAATCACCTTGCCGCCAGCCAGCAATGCGGGTACCAGGTAGGCAAAGGTCTTGCCCGTGCCGGTTCCTGCCTCGGCGACCAGGATAGCGTTTGCGGCGATAGTTTCCGCAATTGCCTGAGCCATTTCCTGCTGCTGAGGGCGAATACTGTAACCCGGTACAGTGCGGGCAAGCGGCCCGCTGGCAGAGAAAAAAGAGTCTAGGTCGGGCATGGGCAAGGGGGAGGAAACTGTCGTCATGATAACCCAGTGCCACAGATAAGGCACTTCCGAATCTTTCCTCGCCGAGCCGAATATTTGAAAATCTTCCCGCTCACAAATTTTCTTGACCTAACGGTTAGTATGTTCTACCAGCTGGAGTAGAGGCCTTGCGCGAGCAGGGGCTTCCCATCGAAACACTGGGCATAACCAGCGCAGAGGAATCCACAGAATGCTCCAGGAGGACGGATACGGTTTTACTGAATGTGCAGGATGACAGCGAGCGCAAAGTGAATACATACCCGCTCTCTTTACACCTGCGTGGGTTACCTGGAAGAGAAACCTCTAAGGAAAGCGAGCTAGTGGTCGAGCTAGTGGGGTGCATTTCAGCGCGGCTGGAGCTGTCTCTGTGCCGGGATGTGCGGCTTTATCAGCGCAACTGTGCTGAAGTGGCCAACCGTGGCAAAATCACGCTCCCGACCTGATCGGCGCAAGACCTGATGTCTTTATAATCTGCTTTGTCCCGTTATTGGGGATGATACTTTTGGAATGGAAAAGTATCTTATAGTGGTACGGTAAGGCTGGTGCTTTCCAGAAAATTGTCCCTTTTCGATCTTTTCCGGCTTACCCCGCTTCCCCATTCTGGTGTGAAATGGATTTTTCC
Organism: Nitrosospira sp.; assembly: GCA_013821425.1. GTDB lineage: Bacteria > Pseudomonadota > Gammaproteobacteria > Burkholderiales > Nitrosomonadaceae > Nitrosospira. The sequence continues at coordinate 117,998 of JACDGV010000002.1, forward strand.
CGGCCTGATAGGGATAGGGTTTCTTCCAGAACGCCTTGCATAACGGATCGCTGTAAAAATCTCGTTTCTGGGCCATGTTCCGCGCCAACCCGCTCAACGCCATGAGGCTGATCACCACCAGTATGATCAGAATAACTACTGGAAATGATTTTTTCATCAATTGCACCTCCCTGCAAAAAGTTCGGCTTACTTCTTTTAATCAATGGGCGCACCACGACCAAACGACGCTAATCAAACAGGCTCGTCCTTTACGACGTTGTTCCTGCTGATTCAGCCGTCCTGCAGAAAAGTTCTTCCCCAGGGCTGCCCTGGGCGTTACTTCGCGATCTCTGTCTGGGCTGGATCAGTTATGACTCGATCCTGGTCACCGGTACCACGAACGGTTGCGCCGTTTTTGTTTTTCCCGGAAGTTGCATCACTTCCATGGGCATTTCGCCCAAGTCCGGCTGCCAACTGCCGATGCAAAGCCGCTTTGGGAAAGCTTTTCTCGGCTGCCTGTTCATACCTGACCATTAAAGCCCATGTGTGCGACTGCCGGTCTTGCGCCTGGCGACCATAAAGATAGCCTTTTTCCTGGTAATGCTGGAGCAACTTTCTCTGTTCCTCTGCTTTAACCCGCATTTCCCTGGTCAAGTTTTCAAAATTCCTGGCCAGGGTATCGTGGTCGCCGCGAGTCCGGGCATTCTGAACAGCTTCCCGAAGAGCGGGACTGTTTATTGCCTCATACGGGCTCATTGGTGCGCAGGCAGCCAACCAACCGAACACGAAGGCCATCACTAGAAATCGTCCTGTTTCCACGAAACCCTGCCTGAAATCCAATTGATGGGCGAAGCGCTGCGGGACGCGCGGCATAGGGAGGAAGATTAGCAACCACCTCGTACTTTGTCAACTATTATATGTCTAAAGTATGAAAAGAATGTCAGTAGTGCGTGATAATGTGCCCGTACCGGCGCTGTCGGAGGAAGTTCTGCTGCCGAGGCAGCAGCTTTCAGTTTTATTTATTGCGCCAGCAGACCTTGTTCGATAAACGAAGCCTCGAATGTGGCGACTATATGCGGGTCGGGCAGAATCAGCCGCTCATCCTTGTCTGTATAATCCAGCCGGCTCAGCATGTCCTTGATTAAATTGAGCCGCGCGAGCGGTTTGTCATCCGCCTGCACTATTATCCAGGGCGTGATGAGGTTGTGGGTATGGACCAGCATTTTGTCTCGCGCCAGCGTGTATTGTTCCCATTTCTTCAGTGCGAACTCATCCAGTGCGCTCACTTTCCATTGCGCGAGCGGGTCCTTCCTACGCTGATCCAAGCGCTTCTCCTGCTCGGATTTAGTGATGTCCAGGTAATACTTGAGGAGTTTAAGGCCAGAACGGATCAGCATGTGTTCGAAGTCCAGCACCGAGCTCATGAATTCTTCATACTCGTCGTCAGTACAAAAGCCCATTACATGTTCCACCCCTGCCCGGTTGTACCAACTACGGTTAAAAAGTACGAGTTCCTGCGACGCCGGAAGATAGTGAACATAACGCTGAAAATACCATGAGCTGCGGTCCCGGTCCGAAGGTTTGCCTAGCGCTACAACGCGCGTCTCGCGCGGGCTCAGATACTGGGTGATGCGCTTGATGGTTCCATCCTTTCCAGCCGCATCGCGGCCTTCGAAGATAATCACGATCCTGTCATTGCGTTTGATCAAATGCCGCTGTAGCTTGACGAGTTCAATCTGAAGCTTGTACAGCGTGTCCTCGTAAGTCTTTCTGGATATTTCCTTCGAGGGCTTACCGGTTCCGGCTCTTTCTTTGTTATCAGGTTTCTTGCTCATGGCTGTCATTTTCGATGGGTGTGATCAGTGGAATATGCGTCCAGGCAATCCTCGTAACACGGGTGATGTGGCTACAAGTCGTCACATGGATACATTCACATGGATACACATTCAAGACACCTAGTTTACTACTTACGGCGTGGGTAAATGTTCCGCTAGCGCATAGGTTACACTTGTCCTTCTCGGGAAAAATGCGCATACTTGCCTATATGATGCTACAGATGCGTGGATTTATTCTGACTCTGATCATGCTGGGACTGCCGGCGCAGGGCGCTTTGGCCGCCATCATGCCGTTGTGCGCCCCAGCTAAAAATACTGTTGCCATCCAGGAGACGGGAGAGTCTTCCGCGGTATCCCCAGACATTCCGCTCATACCCTGCGCCCAGCACGATAGCGATATTCATAAAATCCCAGCGAAGACTGATAGTGCGGCCGGTCAGATTGACTTTAATTTCTCCTGCGATGGGACGGTTTGCAACGTAAGCGGGAATGGCCTGCCTCCCGCAGCCTCCGCACTGAATCTCGCCACGGAATTCTCTTACGCTATCTCCTTTAATCCCCGCTTCACTTCTTTCCTTCTGCTGCAACCGCAGCGTCCTCCTCTAGCTTAATCTCCGACAGAAGAAATCCGCCTGTCACAAAGGCGTTCTCTCTTATCAGCCTGCACTGGACAGTACGCCTTTTGGCGCCTTGATTGGTCTAGTCGGCTTGTTCGATTGCAAACTGTACACACATTGGGATTTGCTACCGAATATTCCAGTGAGCTACTTTTCAATGGGCTACTAAAAGATCAGGAGATCAGAATGGCTTTTTCGCTATCTTTTAACCTGGGACGCGCGCTTGCGATCGCGTCGCTTGGGGTTGCGTTTATGCCTGCTCTATCCCACGCGGTCGAGATCGCAGGGCCCGTTTCAGCATCCCGGGAAATGACTGTTCCATCCAGCCTCATTTATGCACGAGGCATCCTGCTGCAGGTTGGCCAGGACAAGGGCGTAAGTAAAGGCGACGCCGTTGAATTCTTTTTCGAGAAATCAGATCCGGATTACCCTGTTGTAAAACTGCAAAAACTGGCTCCTATAAGGGGGTCTCAATGATTCACGGCGGAATCATTGCGGCAGTCCTTGCCGCTGTTGTGCTTCCTGCAAATGCCGGGGGACAAATTCCGGATGACGCACACTCGGCAACGCCCCTCCGACCCGTCCCGGAACTCCCTTCGGGAACGTTTACGGCATCACAGGGCAGCAGTTTTACCGCGCTGACCACCTTGATTGATGAAGCCCTTCGAACCAACCCCGAAATTCAGGCTGCGCTTCGGGAACGGGAAGCCGCAAGCCAGAGGATATCTCCCGCGGCAGCGCTGGACGATCCTGTGCTTGAAGCAGGCGTGATCTACGCGCCCCTGGTTTCATCCACGTTTAACCGCGAGGACATGACAATGAAAATGATCGGTCTGTCCCAGCGCTTGCCATTCCCCGGCAAACGAGGCTTGCGCAAAGACGTTGCCGCCGAGGAGGCGCAGGGTGTTGGCTACGGTTATGAGGAAACCGTGAATCGCGTAGTTCGCGACATCAAAACCGCCTATTTCAATCTTGGTCTCACGCTCGAAGTGACCAGGCTGGTAGAGAAAAACAAGCTAATCCTCGAAGAGTTCCTACACCTCGCCGAGGACCACTACACGGTAGGGCGGGGGAATCAGGTCGACGTACTGAAGGCGCAGACGCAGGTATCCAGGACGATGGATGAGCTGTTCAGGCTTGCGCGGGAACGACGGGCCACCGAAGCCGAGCTTGTTCGCCTGCTTAGCCGCAGCCCCGCCATTGCAATCCCCATACCGGAGCTGCCGCAATTGCGCGAGGAACCGCTAAACCTGGAATCGCTGCGCGAAACCGCTCTGAGGCAGCGTCCACAGTTGCTGGCACTGCAAAGTCTGGCTGCGCGTAACGAGAAAGCGCTGGAGCTGGCGCGCAAAAATTACTACCCCGACTTCGATGTGCGCATGTCGTACGGCCAACGCGACAACATGCTGGACGGCACGAGCCGCCCTGATATGGTGAGTCTGACCGTAGCGGTCAACCTGCCAGTTTGGCGTGGCAATAAACTGGCACCGCGGGAAGCAGAGTCGCTGGCAATGCGCGACCAGGCGCTGAGCTTGTATCAGGCCCAACGCGATGAGGTGATCGCCGGATTGCGCCAGCAGGTGGCGACGGCCGAGCAAAGCCTCGAATCAGCTCGGCTGTACCGAACCGCTATCCTGCCGCAGGCCCGCCTTACGGTTGAATCGGCGCTGGCGGCATACAGGGTCGATCGGGTTGATTTCCTGACGCTGCTCGATAGTCAGACGATTGTATTCAACTACGAAATCGGCCTTGTAACAGCCATAGCCAGCTATAACAAGACGCTTGCGGAGATCGATCTGCTCATCGGCAAATCGCCAGTTAGCTTACCGGGCAATTCCGGGGAGGGCATGTGAAATTCGCCGCCAGATTGATCGCTTTTATCGTCTTGGCTGCAGCTGTCCTTGCTGCTGGATATTGGTGGGGTAAAACCCGATCTTCGGTCTCAGCGGTTGGGCCGCCCAGCGGCTCGCCCGAGCGGAAGATTCTCTATTATCGCAACCCGATGGGACAACCCGACATCTCGCCGGTGCCGAAGAAAGATCCGATGGGCATGGATTACCTCCCCGTTTACGAGGGTGAGGAGTCGCCGTCCGCGGATTCGATAGTAAAGATCAGCACTGCAAAAATACAAAAGCTGGGGGTGAGAACCGAGGTCGCCGCGATGCGTGAACTCATCCGTACCGTGAGGGCGGTGGCGACAGTACAGGCGGACGAGCGCCGGTTGCGCACTGTGGCGCCGAAGTTCGAAGGTTGGATTCACCGGCTCTACGTCAATACCACGGGCCAGGCGGTGAGGAAAGGCGATGCGCTAATGGATGTGTACAGTCCCGAACTGATCACGGCGCAACACGAATATCTTGTTGCCAGGAAAGGAATGCGCGCCGTCTCAGAGGGTAGTCCGGAGGTCGAGGCGGCGATGCAGCGGTTGGCCGAGAGTGCCTTGCAGAGATTGCGCAACTGGGATATCGCTGAGGCCGACCTGAAAGCGCTGCAACAGGAAGGCCAGGTCAGAAGATATGTCGTCTTGCGTTCTGAAGCCAGCGGTGTGGTGTTGGACAAGCTTGCCATCCAGGGAGAGCGCTTCGTGCCGGGAGAGGTACTGTATCAGATCGCCGATCTCTCTAATATATGGATGCTGGCGGACGTGTTCGAACAGGATCTTGTTCTGGTACGCGAGGGCCAGCCTGCCGCCGTCAGAATTGATGCTTACCCGGAAACAGTATTTAACGGCAAGGTGACGTTCATCTACCCCACGGTGAATCCGGACACCCGGACCGCCAAGGTGCGCATCGAGCTGCCCAACGATCGAGGGCTGCTCAAACCTGCCATGTATGGAAGAGTGGAGTTGGCTTCGGCCCACGGCAAAGACAAGGTGCTCGCCGTGCCCGAGTCGGCAGTGCTTCATACCGGTACACGGCAACTAGTACTGGTTGATCTCGGCGAGGGCCGGTTTGAGCCGAGGGAAATAAAACTCGGCGCCCATGGCGATGACTATGATGAAGTGCTGGACGGGTTGGAGGCCGGGGAAATGGTCGTGGTGAAAGCCAATTTTCTGATTGATGCAGAAAGTAACCTCAAGTCGGCCCTGGAAAGCTTTCGCCACAGCACACACGAGGCAATGCTTGGCGAGCCGAGGGAGAAACAGCAAATCTCCCGCTCATCTGTCGTACCGCCTGCGCTGGTGACGCACCGCGGCGAAGGCACAATTGAAGCAATCGATTTGGTCCGGGGGGCGGTAACACTTGCTCATGGCCCAATTGCCAGCTTGCGGTGGCCAGCGATGATAATGGATTTTCGCGTCCAGGACCCTGCGTTGCTCCGAACATTGAAACCCGGCCAGGAGGTTGCCTTCGAGATAACCGAGGAACCAGTTGGCGAGTACGTTATCGTGCGTCTCCAGGCGGCTGAAGCCAGCCCTGCCTCCAGCTCCGTTGCCAGCCCTCTCGGAGGGTATTGAGATGGTCGGCAATATCATTGAATGGTCTGTGCGGCACGTCTTCCTGGTCTTGCTGGGGACAGTTTTCGTGGTGGCGTGGGGCGTCTATTCAGTCCTGAGGACGCCTATTGATGCAATTCCGGATCTTTCGGACGTTCAGGTCATCGTTTACACCGAGTATCCCGGGCAGGCGCCGCAGGTGGTCGAGGACCAGGTCACCTATCCGCTCTCTACCGCCATGCTAAGCGTCCCTCGATCCAAAATTGTGCGCGGCCTCTCCAGTTTCGGTGTGTCGTTTGTGTACGTCATCTTTGAGGACGGCACCGATATTTATTGGGCACGCTCACGCGTACTGGAATACTTAAGTTTCGCGGCAAGCCGCCTGCCAAAAGACGTGCAGCCGTCCCTCGGCCCGGATGCAACGGGAGTAGGTTGGGTTTACCAATATGTAGTAACGGCCAAGAATCGCACTCTCGACGAGCTGCGAGCCATTCAGGACTGGTTCTTGCGCTACCAGTTAACTGCGGCGGAGGGGGTATCCGAAGTAGCGAGTGTAGGTGGATTTGTAAGAACCTATCAGGTTACTGTTGATCCGCGTCAGCTACAAGCCTACGGCATACCGCTCCAGGAAGTGAGCAAAGTCATCACCGCGAGCAACCGCGACGTTGGTGGACGCGTTATTGAGCTTGGGGAGACCGAATACGTGGTGCGCGGCAAAGGCTATTTGCGCGGCATTGAGGATCTGGAAAAACTTGTCGTCAAGGTGCAAGCCGGTACACCGGTGTTGCTGCGCGACATCGCCCGAGTGGAGCTTGTTCCTGACGAGCGCCGCGGTATCGCCGAACTCGACGGCGAAGGAGAAGTTGTCTCGGGCATCGCGATAGCGCGGCACGGGGAAAACGCTCTGGACGTTACCCGCAACGTTGAAAAAAGAATCGATGAGATCGCACCGGGACTGCCGGAAGACGTTTCGATTCAGCCTGTCTACAACCGTTCCGAGCTGATCCACAGCGCCATCGCTACGTTGAATGAGGTGTTCGTCGAGCAGATCATTATCATAGCAGTGGTATGCGTAATCTTCCTCATGCATGTGCGCAGCGCGTTGGTGGCGATCATCATGCTTCCCATCGGCGTGTTGATCGCTTTTATCGCGATGCATTTACTCGGCATTAACTCCAACATCATGAGCCTCGCGGGCATCGCCCTTGCGATCGCCGAGATGACTGACGCGGCCGTCGTTATGGTTGAGAATGCGCACAAGCATCTTGCCCGCCTGAATCCGGCCACCGACGCGGCGCGCCTGGATGCAGTTATCGCCGCCTGCAAGGAAGTCGGCCCGTCGCTATTTTTTAGCCTGCTGATCATCACGGTGTCGTTCCTGCCGGTGTTTACCCTTGAGGCCCAGGAAGGGCGCATGTTTCAGCCACTGGCCTATACCAAGACTTTCGCCATGGCCGGTGCCGCGGTGCTTTCGATCACGCTGGTTCCGGTTTTGATACTGCTCCTGATCCGTGGCCGCATCCCACATGAGCAGGATAATCCGCTGGGCCGCATCATGATCCGGACCTACCGGCCGGTAATAACCTGGGTGATGCAGTGGAAAAAGATCATCATTGCACTGGCACTCGCAGTGCTCGGGATTACTGTCTATCCGGCGCTCAAGCTGGGCACTGAATTCATGCCAACGTTGGACGAGGGCACGCTCCTCTTTATGCCGGTGACCCTGCCGGGCATCTCCGCTACGAAGGCGGCGGAAATCCTGCAGACGCAGGACAGGATCATCAAAAGCTTCCCGGAAGTGGCATCCGTCCTTGGCAAAGCGGGACGTGCCAATACGGCCACCGACCCAGCGCCTCTGGAGATGGCCGAGACGATCATCAATCTGAAACCCCAAAGTGAGTGGCGCCCGGGCATGACCACCGATAAGTTGATCGCCGAAATGGATCAATCCCTCCAGATACCCGGAGTGAGCAATGCCTGGACCATGCCGATCAAGAACAGGACAGATATGCTTGCCACAGGAATTCGCACGCCGATCGGCGTCAAGGTGTTCGGCAAGGATCTGGAGGAAATCGGGGTGCTTGGCAAGCAGATCGAGGCGGCTGTGAAAACTGTACCTGGAACCACCAGCGTCTACGCCGAACGTACCACGGGGGGCTACTACCTCGATATCGAGCCCGACCGTATGGCGCTCGCCCGTTATGGATTAGCCGTCGGAGACCTGCTGGGGGTGATTTCCGTGGCGTTGGGTGGCGAGACGGTCACAACCACAGTGGAAGGCCGGGAGCGCTTCGGCGTTACTATTCGCTATCCACGCGCGCTGCGCAGCGACCCGCAGGCGATCGCCACCCAGGTATTGGTGCCAACCATGGGAGGAGCGATGATACCGCTTGGCCAGCTTGCGGGAATCAAGCTCGTCAAAGGCCCACCGAGTATCCGCACCGAAAACGCGCTCCTGTCGGCCTACATCTTTGTCGATATTCATGGTCGTGACATCGGCAGCTACGTTGCGGACGCGCAGCAAGCAGTACATGAACAGGTTCAATTTCCCCCCGGTTACTATGCAACGTGGAGCGGTCAGTTCGAATACATGCAACGCGCGACAGAAAAGCTGAAGATGGTGGTGCCGCTCACCATCCTGATCGTGTTTCTCCTTGTATATCTGAACTTTAATCGTCTCACCGAAACACTGATAGTGATGCTCTCTGTGCCTTTTTCCGTAGTTGGCGGGATCTGGCTGGTGTATCTGCTCGATTACAATATGAGCATCGCGGTGGCGGTCGGCTTCATCGGTCTCGTCGGCATTGCCACTGAATCAGCGATGGTAATGCTAACGTTCCTCGATCACGCGCTCGAGGCCGTTACCGCAAAACGCAAAGCTGAAGGCGGGAAAGTCACCGTCGAAGATCTTTATGATGCAGTCGTTCAGGGCGCGGTATATCGGATACGTCCCGTAACGATGACCATTGCTGGAAGCGTTATGGGGCTGTTGCCTGTTATGTTGAGCAGTGGTATAGGGTCAGAAATGACGCGGCCCATTGCTGCTCCCATGGTCGGCGGCATGCTTTCCGCCACCGTGCTGACGCTGATCGTATTTCCCGCCGTTTATGCACTGGTCAAGGAATGGGGTATACGCAAGCACGAAGAAAAATAAATCCCTGTTGAGGAGATTGAAATATTCAAGAAATTATCTGGCAGGTTATTCACTTTCAGGCTATGCCTGATCGCTCTGCCTGCTATGAGCAGGCGGCAGAAACAACACGAACATGGCTAAAACCCCCGTCGAATGGCTTCCGAATCAAAATAATCCTAAGTTGATCTTTCATGCCTAAACATTTTGGGGTTTGATCTACATCGAGATATACCCGGAATAGCCGGAGAGACTGCAATGAATGGTCGAGTGATTTAAACCAGCATTTTGGGTCAATCAAGCAAACAAACCATTAATCAACCAAGGAGAAACGCAATGAAATCTACCCCAGCCCTCGCTTTAACCCTCGCCTTGTCCGCATCCACCCTTGTCGTTGCACAGTCTGGTGGTATGCAGGGCATGGATATGAAAGATATGGGCGAAACGCCGCAGGTCGACGAGCCCACAGATGTTACCCATCAAATGGCTGCGGTCGTCAAAGACGTGGATATGGCAAGTGGCAAGGTGACTCTTGCGCATGAACCGGTCAAGAGTCTGAATTGGCCGGCGATGACTATGGGGTTTAGAGTCAAGGATAGGACGTTATTCGACAAGCTCGTGACGGGCAAAAAGGTCAAAGTCGAATTCATTCAGCAAGGGTCGGACTACCTAGTGACCGCTGTGAAGTAATGACTTGATGGCATCGGAATGCCTGATTTGCCGCAACACGGTTCGTTGTGCCTTCGAATCAAGGGGGATCTCCAAGATTATTGTGTGCGTTTGTGCATTGAGAATATGTTGCCCGCCCGCCTACGTTTTGGGAGCGCTTCGAAGGCCCAAGTCCAGTTCGATATCATCCGAGCCTGCACTTCCGAGGAGATTAGACCGACGCTGACGAACGTGACAAACTTTTATAACAGCACTTTGGTGACAAACTTTTATAACAGCACTTTGTTTGGTAACGCACCGAATGGCCCAAACATAAAGAGTATTTATTTGTCATATGAAATGACAGAAATGATTCTTTGGCGGCGGCAAAACTCAGGAGAGAAGGTCACGGATAGGGGACGACCCGTTCAGCTTTCAGCTGATAGCCGGCCTGACCCATTTCGGTGTCAACCTTGCCGACTTGCATGAGGCCGTTGACCCACATGGTATCCATGGTGCGCATGTTGGCAACGGGTTTGGCCGTTCGAACATGAATAATCTGGTTGGAAGGGGGAGGCGGCGTATGGATACAGGCGCCGAAGTAGGGCACCAGCAAAAATTCACTGACTTTATTGCCGGCCCTTTCCAGCGGAATTACGAATCCGGGTATGCGAATGCGTTCGCCATCAAGGGATCGTTCCACCGGCGCACTCTTCCAGGCCTCGCGAATATTTTCCAGCGCTTGGATGGCACGCGGATCGCTGTCTTTCATCTGGTCCAGCTGCAACCCTTTCAAGGGTGCCATCGGGTCCCAGCTCTTGGGCATCAAGTCATCCCACGTCTTTTCCTTGTAAGCCACGGGAACTGCCTGAGGCGCGCGGTTGTTCTTGCTCTTCGCAGAAGCTGGGGGTGAAAGCCTCTCCCCAATGCGGTAATCCTTATTTTCGGCTGCCGAGGAAGGTTGCGTGGCAAGGACAATCCAGCCGATCAGGAAAAGAATGGCGAAACGGGGAAAACAAAGACGCAGATAGGGGGAGGTATCCATATTCATTCCTTACAATCTTGGCGTTAAACCATCGGCAAGGGATAACCGGTAGGCGCGGTATCCGGGAATGAGACTAACCGCAAACCCGGTTGCCATCACCAGGAAAAGTAATCGCCACGCCTCGGGCGACAGCATGCCTGTCGCCAGCGAAACGCCCAGATGGGATTCCAGCATGGGCGCGGCGAACAGGCCCAGCAGGGCCAAACCAAGCACACCAAGCACTGAGCCCGCCACCACCACCATTAATCCCTCGATGGCCAGCAACATGAACACCACGCGCGGGCCGGCACCCACTGAGCGAAGAATTGCCAGTTCGCGCCTGCGTTCACCCAGCCCAGCCAGCACAACGGCAACCAGACCACTGAGGCCAACGGCGATAACCAAAGCAGAAATGGCCAGTAGCGATTTTTCCACAATGCCGACAATCGACCATAGCTCATCCAGCGCCACGCCGGGTAATACGGCCAGTAGCGGCTCGCCTTTGTACTGGTTAACGAAACGCTGCATCTGGAAAACTCCTGCACGGCTTTTCAGGCCTATGAGGGCCGCCGTGATTTCCTTCGGGGCGAGGTCGAATTTACGCGCGAATTCAGCCGGAATGGACAGCCCCGGGATCGGCGCGCCGCCTTGCCAGTCGAGATGAATCGCCTCGATAGCCTCGAGGCTTACATGGACGCTGCGGTCCACCGAGAGGCCGGTCCGTTTGAGAATGCCGCTTACCATGAATGGTTTGTCAGCATGCTCGGTCAAGCCCAGGTTTCCCGTACCGTGATTAAGCACGATGCTGTCGCCGCTACGGTAGCCCAGTTGCTCCGCCACATCGGCACCAATCACCGCATCGAAGATATCAACAAACGGCTTGCCTTCGGCAAATGCCAGCAATCTGCGATCTCCATAACGAAAATGCTCGAAATAAGCCGTCGTAGTGCCAATTACGGCAAAACCCCGATGCGAGTCGCCCAGCGAAATTGGCACTGCCCATGCTACTGCCGGATGCTCTGCCATCGCCTCGAAACTCGACCAACGGATGTTATGTGTCGCGTCCCCGAGACGAAATACGGCATAAAGCATGAGCTGGATAGGGCTGGTGCGCGCGCCCACCACCAGATCCGTACCCGATACGGACTGCGAAAAACTCTCTCTCGCCTGGGTGCGCAATTGCTCGACGCCCAGCAGCAACATGACTGAAAGCCCGATGCTAACGGCCATCAACCCAAGCGTGAGGCGCCGGTTCCACGCGCTGGCAAACGCGAGAAACACCAGTGGCTTCAGTTCGCCCCCGAAGTTTCGCAAAATTCGTTCAGATCCACGCCACGGCTAAAATGGGATCCCAAGCGCTTATCATGGCTGACAAAAATCAGCGTGACGTTCTCATCGTCGCAGCGCCGCAGCAGCAGATCAAGAAATTCCGCCTGGCGCCCCGCGTCCAAAGCCGAAGTCGGCTCATCTGCAATGATCAGGTCGGGGTGTCCGATCAGCGCGCGTGCGGCTGCCACGCGCTGTTGTTGCCCAACAGATAGGGCCGTCACCGGTTGTCGTGCTAACGTCATATCAAGTCCGAGTTGATCAAGCAACGCATCAGCCGAACGTTCCAGCGATGCCGCCGCGCCAGCCAATTGAAGTGCGCGCTGCCGCCGGCGCTTCGAGAATCGGCAAGGGAGGAGTATATTCTCGCGCACAGATAGGTATGGGACCAGATTGAATTGCTGGAACAGAAAGCCCACGTGGTCCACCCGAAACCGGTCACGGGCACTGGAGCTCAGTGCGGTCAGGTCGGTATCGAGCACGCGCAAGCGGCACGGCTGTGGCAAGAGTACACCACCCATCAAGGCCAGCAGGGTGCTCTTGCCGCTGCCGCTTGGGCCTTGCAGAAAAACGCGTTCCCCGCACCTGACCTCAAATTGAGGGATCGATAGACGGAACCCATGCTTGCCGGGCCATTGGAAAACCAGGTTCCTGATATCAATGACAAACGGGCTCATGCCCAGGTTACCATTTTAATCGGCTGGATTCAGGCGACAGCCTCGCGCTAGCCTGTGTCTTGGGACCGGCGACAGCGGCATCAAGACGCTTCACGCCGGGAAATATCTGGAACAGTTTAACGTCCACTCCCTGTAAAGCCTGCGGTTGAGCGCAGTGAAATTGCCAGGTTGCTTCCAGTTCCCCATGCGCGTCGCTAGGCGCGGCTTGGAGCGTACCGCCGTTCATGCCCCGAGTATTTCCAGCGACACCGCCGCCAACAACTTTATCAGCGCTTCCGGCAACCTCGGCAGAAGGTATCAACAAGTCGGGGGGAAGCACGGGTGACTCCAGTTCGGTGGATTCCAACCGGCACTGGGCCCCGGGTGTAAAGATGAAAAGGCTATCAGTTCGGTGGAACTTGAATGCCATGGTCTTGACGGCCTGACGTTGTTTTTCATTTCGGGGCGCATGCTCGAACCCCACCAGATTATCCAGCGGAGTAATCAGGTTGATTTGCACGGTAGCGTCATCAATGGCGATTTCAAGGTGCGCAACGCCATGAATATGCGCACCCAGGCCGTGCGCCCAAACCGGCGATCCCAAGCCATAGGCCGCGGCCATGGCGGCAACTGCTTGTCCCTGAAAATACCATGCCCGCCCCATTTTTTTGTTCATCTCTTTGCTCAATTCCAGATCGTATCGATTAAAAGGAGAAGCACATATCCATTTTGGATGCAGCAGCAACTGGTAATCGCTCCTCCCCGTATTCTCTGTAGATGCAAACTCTTTAACTTTAAGAATACCACGTCAAAAAGGCATGGCTGTTCCTATGCGCATTCCATTCTCTGATCCAACAAACTGCCCGAGCCGTCCTGGCACCGGTTTATCAATAACATGCCTTCGACAAGGTACATACGGCCGGAAGTTCAATATGCGCCTTCCGTGGGCGCCGCCTCAGGAACGATTTGTCGCACTGTGGTCCATTGCGCCTTCGAATCAGGGGAGGATCTTAAAAAATTATGTTCGCGACCGTACAGACCCTCCCGAACAGTAAGCCCATCGTGTTAAATGGTTTCTGTTTGTCCGTTAAAGCTGAAGACCAACCTGTTGGCCAACCTAAAGGAGCCGCTGCTATGACTCACACCACCGACCCCAAAATGCAAGCGTGCGTCGACGCATGTAATCAATGTTATCAAACGTGCCTGCACGAAGCGATGACTCAATGCCTGGAGGCAGGCGGCAAGCACGTTGAGCCCGATCATTTCCGCCTGATGATGAACTGCGCCGAGATCTGCCAAACCTCGGTTAATTTCATGCTGAGCAGTTCGGCTTTTAGCAATCAGACGTGTAGGGTCTGCGCCGAAGTCTGCGAGGCCTGCGCGAAGAGTTGCGAACAGATCGGCATGGAAGACTGCGCCAGAGTCTGCCGCGAATGCGCCGAGAGTTGTCGCCAGATGGCTGGTTCAGGCACTAACGAAAGCGCCGGAGCCCGGGAACGCGTTCCCGCAGACGATTTGTAGCAGGCCTGGTTGCTTGAGAGGACCGTGATGTCTCAGCAATAAAGCCAAAGTTCAACCGTTGCTTCTTCTTTTATTGTCTTTACGGTAGCGGTGGCATCCACCGGGTGTGATTTTTAAAAGATAACACTCCAGGGGGGCGGGAAAAACGGCTCCTGGAAGGGTCGTCGTCCCAACCTCCGCCGAAAATGAACGCCAACGCAGATCAGCAGCAGGACGTGGTAGTCGTGACGGGAAGCAGCGGCTTCATCGGTTCTGCCCTCGTCAAGAACAAAGGAGCCCTATAAGCATGAGCATACAACTCTATGGACGCTGGAATCTCCGCATCACCCAGGCGATTCACAACTGGGAGAATCGCTTCCGTATCGAGGGTGCGACCGCGGGCAGTGGCACTTATCCGCCCACCGTCGGTTTTGATGTCGTTGCTGATGGTGCAAGCTGGTCGTTGATCGCGGAATATCGGGAGTCTGATGCTGATAGCTGGAAACCCTCGGAGATGATGATCGACCGAGGAGTCGAGCGGGTGGATATCGCAGCCGTGATCGGTGCCGAGGATCCGCTCCCTTCCCGTGACCTCGAGGACATCCAGTGGGAAGATACCTCGGCGGCACGATGCTGGAGATCGCTTACCGGCCGAGGCGGCCGGTCAGGCCTTTCAGGCCTCCATCGCAATCACGGCAGCGGCTCAATCCCGCCCTCTTGAAGCTGGAGGTATGATGGTCACCCAGTTCAACGACGTGCTTATGCAAAGAGTTCTGGCCGCCGGCGCGGACGATGCCGGCAGCGAGAGCATCGAGCCAGGCAAGCCGGGCTTCATCGCCGAGCTGGCGCTCGATTGGTTGAACGGTTTAGCCGTCGGCAAACGCCTGTCTTCCTCACCGCTGATCAAGGTGATCGCCAAGGACGAGGAGGAAGGGACGATCACCTTCCTCATCCGCGGCCGGATGAAGATCAACAAGGGCCGCTACTCGCCGTTCGTGCGGATCGAGGTCCGGCTCCTCACGACTCAACTGGGGGTCGACGCGGTCGCCACCTTCATCGCCGAGCTCAAGATCGTCGAGAGCGAGGCGGCGCCCGTCACCGAGGTACGCATGGGACTCGGCTACGACGGGCTGATCTTCTCGGGTCGCGGCGCAGCGCGGGTCACGCCCATCGGCTTCGGTCTCGACATCTTCCTCGGCGGGCTGAGCGACCGTGGCCTGATGATCGGCATCGACGTGTTCCTGCCGGTGCCCATCCCGCTCGGGCCGAGCGGCCTCGGCCTGAACGGCATCGGCGGCGACTATGCGCATAACTTCAAGCCGCGGCTCGAGTCCGGTCTCGAAGCCGAAGGACCCATCCTCGATCTGGAGACGGGGGACACTCCACCCGAGGAGCCGGTCGAAGCCGTCCAGAACCCCACTGCGATCCACTATATCCAATGGGCGCGTAATCCGGACGAAGCACTCGACCGCTGGGTGGAGGCGCCGCCGGATGAGACCGCCATCGGCATCGGCGTGCGCGCCTACGTGAGCGACGTGGCCTCGGCCGGGAACCTGCTGCAGATCGGGCCCGCGGGCTTCGCGGTCTTCACACCGGGGGCGGTCATCATCCTCGGCGGCGAGGGCAAGCTCCTCAACGCCGACACGATCGGCTTCGAGGCCTTCGCGGTGATCGACGCCGCAAGCGGCAGCTTCGCGCTTGGCGGCGGAGTCGAGGTCAAGATCCCCTCGTCGGGCGCCCTGATCGAGCTGGTGGGCAAGTTCGATTCCTTCTTCTCCCGCTCCGACCCCACCAGTTGGTTCATCTCGCTCGGTACCGAGCGAGACCCCAACCGCGCCAAGTTCCTCGTCACCTTCTCCGCCAAGACCTATTTCGAGCTCAATCACTTTCGGGTCGCATTCGGCGTAGAGCTGCAGTGGAAGGAAGGCATCAAGCTCGCGAGCATCTTCGAGGTCTTCATCCTTGGCGGCGGCGGGTTGCGGGCGCTTATCGGGTGGAACCCCCGCCAGCTCGCCGGCGCCCTGAAGCTATTCGCCGAGGCGGGCATCAAGATCCTCAAGATCACGCTGTCCGCCAAGCTCAACGTCGAGGTCTGGGGGCATGTGCCCCAGCCCCGCATCCTCGAAGCGACGACGACGATCACGCTGAACCTGCCGTGGCCGATTCCCGACGCCAAGATCAAGATCAAGCTCCCGCGCGAGAAGGACGACATCGCGCCGGAGGTCAAGGTGCCCTTCCGGGAGGGCGAGAACATCCGCACCGGAGCGCTTCATGCGCTGAGCGGCCGCCAGTGGGACCTAGTGGAGCCGAGCGCCAACGCCGTCGACCAGCCGTGGCCGGACGTGCATATCGTAGTCCACTTCTCCCGCCGCGTGACCGACGAGACCGGCAAGGTCCTGGGCGCTGCGGTCGCGGCCGAGAACAATGGCGGCTACGACGTCTTCCACAGGCTGACCACGCTCGAGCTGACGGACGTCACCAATGGCGTTCCGATCGAGGACATCCAGGCTGTCTGGGCCGAAAGTCCGGACGGCGAGACCGCGCAGCTGCACGTGCTCGCGCAGGACCCCTATTCCTGGCTGTTCTGGAACGAGAGCGTTTCGAGCGCGATCGAGATACCTGAACCGAAGACCGTGCTGCAGCTGTTCGGACTGGGTGAAGACGCGATGTTCGAGACGCCGCGCCGCTTCGGGAAGGTCGAGATGGCGCCGGCCGAAGCGGCGACGCTCAGCAACGCCTACTCCTTCGCGCTCCCCCGCCGGACCATCGCCTGCCCGGACATGACGCTGCTGCTGCGCACGCCCGGCGGCCAGCCGATCTTTGCCGACCAGTTCCGCTTCTACGTAATCGAACATCGGACGGTGCCCACGACACAGGCGTTCGTAAGCCTGCCGGACATGCCCTTCCCGGCGATACCGACATCATTCACCGAGATTTTCCCCGACCTCTATCTCGTCGGCTATCAGGTCACGATTTCGGCCGGAACCGCGATCGACAAGGTGCGGCTCGTCAGTCAGGCCGTTGCAGCGGGCGTCGTCCAGGAAATCGTCCTCTACGGCGTCCTCTTCCGCGAGGTGCCGGTGCCGTCCCAGACCTGCCAGGAGCGGGTGATCCTGACGCCTGGCCGCTACCGGCTCGATCTCGCTGGCACCACGAGCGCGGTATCGGTCGACGGAAATGCCGAGCCCGAACCGCTCGATTGGTCGCTGGCCCGGGAGTTCGAGGTCGTCTTCCCATACTCACTGCGGCCATATCTGCGCGACACGACCGTGGGCGACAGCCGGCTCTTCCGCGACGCCGCTTTCCGCTGGGACCCGACGCTCTACGGTATCGGCTTCCCCGCCTACCGCGGCTATCTCCCCGCCGTCAGGTTCATCGTCCCCTACCTCTCAGCGATGTTCCCGACGCTGCGCTTTCACCTCGCCTATGAGGAGGAAGGCGGCCCCGTCTACAGCTTCACGGCGGAGCCGGGACCGACCGCCGGCGGCGAGAACAGCCTGCTGGAACCTACTGAGGACTTCCTCGACTGGGTGGGCTGCCCGATCGAGAGTGACGAGGAGCTTCTCGCGCCCGAACCGCTACCGCAGGCGGGTAGCGCTGAGGTGCGCCTCATCTTCGACGCTCCCGACGGTCAATCGACCGTGCTGGACAGCTGGAACTGCGTGGTCTCGCGCTTCCTCGGCTTTGCCGAACAGATGGCGCTCGGTCAGACGACGCTCAGGCAGATCTACGACGCCGACGGGCCGCACACGATCTCGCCCTGCCTCACGCCCGGCAACCTCGGCTTTGCGAACCGGCGCAGCATCGGGGGAGGGCGGCTCGATCCGCCAGTGTTCACGGCGACTCCGGTCTTGCCGCTGCCCGGCCCCGGGCCGCTTCTCCCCGCCGACTTCCCCATCGGCGGCAACCCGCCTTTCCCGGAAGAGCTGGACGAGCCGCCGCTTAACTGGCGCCTCCCGGGCGCTATCGCTGCACATCTCGAGGATGACAGCGTGCCGCTCCCGGTCGCCTTCGCCCGGTTCGCTGTCGATAGCGGAGTAGTGTTCAGCGATCTGCCGGGCAACCCGATGTTCGGCCTTGCCAACCCCGTCGAGGAGACGGTGGTCGAGGGCATCGCCGATGCTTCGGGCCGGCTCTTCGCCATCTGGCTGCGCACCCCCGAGCCGGTCGACTGGCGCCGCTGCACGGCATCGCTTCGCATCCGCCACTTGGTCGACGACGACGGCTGTTCGCAGGACTACGCCTATCGCCGGCCGATGGACCTCACCATCGAGGTGCTGCCCGGCCCCGATGCGAGCTCGGCTTTCCTGGTCGGAAGCCTTGGCAACATCCGGACGCGGCTGCCTCGCGGCGAATATGAGCTCGTCCTGTCCTTCGATCCGGCGGCGGCCGACCTGCCGCGGCTGCGTCCCGGCCCGGCGATCATAGGTCCGAAGGAGACGGTCATGCTCAAGTTTCTCCAGGTGAGCGGACTCACCTGGCCGCTGCCGAATGCTGCCGTCGCCGTGCCTGCCCACATGCTCGCGCAGGTGTTGGCCGCCGCCGAGCGCAGCCAGCCCGGCATCATGGCGCTCGCGGCAAGTGCCCTTGAGGAGAGGGCAGACCTGGGGTTCGCTGCACTGAGCGGCTCATCTGGGCGCACATCCGCACCGCCTGCGCCGCTCGTGCCGCGCCTCGCCGAGCGCCGTGCGAGCGCGGCGGGTCGCTCGCCGGGGCGCCCGCGGCTGCAGGTGAAACCAGCCGAACGTCTCGCAGACGCGAGCCACCCGGCCTGAGTAGGAGGAGAACCCGATGCCTATCTTCCTGTCGGCGCTCGGTTGGGTCACGGAGGCGCCCGAGGGCAACCGGCTGCGCTGGTCCGTGCCGGTCGATGAAGTGGTGGACGGCGCCTTTCGCGGTCTCCCCGTCTCCATCGTCGTCGAGCGGTCGCTGCTACCGCTGACGAGCTTCGGCGACACGACTTTCTTCAACACGCCAAGCTGGCCGATCCCGCTCGACTGGTGGGAGACGCTCGGCGATCTTCCGGTCGGCTTCGCGCTGGCGGTCCGTCTCGCCCTGCCGAAGCCGGTCCAGGCGATCCGGTTCATCTATCAGGGGCCAGAAAACAGGGCGCGCATCTTCTCGTCTGCGGGCGAGGTGCTGATGATCCGCACGCTCATGCCCGGCCAGATCGTGCTGGTCGAAGGCACCGAGATCGCCGAGTTGGAGTTCCTGATCGGCGGCGCGACCCTGCTGCAGACTTCCATCCTCGACCTCTTCGCCGGACATGACGCAGGCGTGAACTTTGAGCAGATCGCGGTGTTGAACCCGCGGGCGACTGCAACCATGGACCTCGTTACGGTCGAGGCGCGTCTCTCCGGACCGTCCGAGATCGACCCGGAGCAATGGGCCGCGTTCCAGGCCGAGATCGCGGCAGCCGCGATCGCAAGCCTCCCCGATGTCACAGAGCCCGCGTTCGCCGGTATCGAGAGGTGGGCGCAGTTCAGCGCATTGCTTGCCGTGCGTTGGCGCTACTCCCTTCTCTATGGATTTGGCTTTCTCGACGGACCGGAGGCTGGTCCTGGCACTGCCGCGGACAACATAGCGTCCGACTTGCTGCTCCAGGAGATGCCGACACGGCCGGTCATCTACCGCGTCCGCTGTCGCTTCGAGGATGGCAGCCTCCAGATCAGCAACCCGATTGTCGTGCCTCCCATGCCGGCCAGTCCCCTGGCGCCGCCGCAGGACCTCGCCTACGAGGGGCCTCGCGTGCGTCTGTTCGAGGGCGACGAGTATCTCTCCGAGGCGCAGCTGACTCTCGGCGCGAACGATCGGCGGGTCCGTGGCGTAGAAACCGAGGAGGAATTTGGACCGAGCCCCATTCTTGCCACCGCGGCCATCCCCAAGACCTATCTCTTCCAGAGCTGGGAGCCGACCGACAGCAATCAGCGGATGCGGATCAACCGCGTCGCGACGTTGCCCTTCTATGATCTCCCGGTAAGCTGCCGAGCGCGGAGCCTCGACATCTGGGACCGGACGAGCGCGTGGAGCATGCAGACGCCGCCGGTTCTGCCGGTGTTCGAGCATAGCCCGCTGCCACCGACGCTCCTCGACGCGCGGCTGAAGGACGGATTGGTCACGGTTTTCCCCAATTCGCCCGGCAACAGCTTCGCCGGCTGGGAACCGGATCACGCGGCGGCGAACACGCCGGGCACGGTGCTTGAGGTCATGCAGCGCATCAGCGAGCCGGCGATCGTCGAGATCTCGCTCGGGCAATCCGAGTTCGTGAGCTCCGTCCAAGGCGATCGGTTCGAGCTCTTCCGGGCGCCTTTCCTGGCGTCGCTCGCCAACCCGGAACGTTTCGAGGGCGGTTACCTCATCGCCGCAGGGATGCGCGCCACCATTCGGGAGATCGACGCCAGCAGCGTTGCCTTCTCGCCCATTCCGGACGGCGCCGATACTACGGCGATGCCGGGCGCGGGTACGGCGCGCCTGCAGCAGGCCCCGAACCATCCCGATCTTTTCGCGCCTGTCACGAGCTTCGACGTGAACGGCGTGCCGGATCAGATCGTCCTCGCCCCCGGGGCACCGGACCCAGTGGGCGCAGCCAAGACCATCTACTACGCACTCCGCGTCGACATGGGGATCGTGACCGGGGGGCTCGGCAACATGGTCGGTGTCATCCGGCACCCGGATCGGCCATCCACGCCCCCGCCGTTTTCGGTTGAGGTGCTCGGCGTCGATTTCTACAATCGCACCATGATCCGCATTCGCTTCGCCGAGGAGGCAAACGACGGCCCCTTCGTCGTCACTTGGGCGGACGGGATCATCGACGCGGCCGCCTATCATGATGCGGCGATCGAAGGCGACTACGGGCCACAGATGGCACTGCATGGGCTTGAGCTTTTCGAGAGCTTATCGCTGCCCGTCCAGACCACGCTCGAGCGCACCGTCACGTTCGGCGTACAGGCGAAGACTGAAGGCGGCTATGTTTCCGGCTATGTGCTCCTGTCGGTCGTCCTGCCCGTCTATCAGCCATGACGCCTGTCGACTGGCGCAGTCAGGCCGACCCGATCGCCACAGGCTTGAAAAGGCTCTGTTGCAAAAAATAAGAAGGGTGGTGCACTATTGTGTTTTTCAGGGCAGATCATCAATGTCAGATTTCAAATGGCGTCATTTTCGTGGGGAGATGATTCTGGGTTGTGTCCGGTGGTATTGTAAATAAGGGATCAGCTATCGTGATCTGGCGGAAATAATGCTGGAACGTGGTCTTGCTGTAGATCACGCGACGCTCTACCGTTGGGTTCAGCATTACGCGCCGGAAATGGAAAAGCGCCTGCGGTGGTATTGGAAACCTTCCATGGGCTACAGTTGGCGAGTGGATGAAACCTACGTCAAAGTAAAAGGGGAATGGACGTATCTCTACCGGGCAGTTGATAAACAAGGCCATACGATTGATTTTTACCTCTCCCCAACGCGCAATACCCACGCCACCCAACGCTTCCTGGGGAAGGCCCTGAAATCCATGAAAACCCTGGGCGCACCCCGGCGCTATCAATACCGACAAGGCTCCGCCTTATGGTGCCTGCCATTACCGAATTAAAAGCGGAAGGAAAGTGCCCGCCGGACACCGTACACCGGCAGGTAAAATACTTGAACAATATTATCGAAGCCGATCACGGCAAGCTCAAACGCTTGATAAACCCGGTGCGGGGCTTTAAATCGATGAAAACCGCCTTATTGAAAGGCAATTCGATATCTATAGCGCATAATCAATCAGATCAAGGGCACAGTTCTGGTTTGTCATTTTTTTTTTGCAACAGAGCCATAATAGCCACTTTGGAAAAAAAGGGCGTTTATTTTTCCTATACGCTGCCGCATAATTTTCTGTTTTTCATGGCATTGAAGACGAGGAGGATCAAGATGGGCAAGGTAACAAAACAAAAAGAAATGGTCAGCGTTAAGTGGTATCAGATCATAACGGTGCACACGGATGAAGGCGTCATCTTTCGCCGTTATCACCATTTGAGCAGCGAAGAGCAACGAAGAATCGATCTCGGTGTAGCGACCGCGTATCGAGAATTAATAAAAACCAGAGCGGCGGATACATCTGGCGATCTAGGCGCAGAGCCCACTGTTCAAGAACTTTCGTGCGGGATCGACGCTCACCATGGCGGGGGCGGAACGATAAGCGTTGGGTGCTCCCATGGATTCTACTGGTGCGTTGTGTCGATAAGTGGCGACGAGGGTATCTCTGCCCAGTGTGGGAAAGACACACCGACGCCAGCAACACCGGGTTGATGTCAAAATGCTCCTCGCTGGATCAAGGTACTGACCCGCTTCGGCTTCATTCCAGCCACCTGATTCACCCGCCCCCACCAGCCGATGACTGTCAGAGTCAGGTCAGCGTTCGTCTTGAAGGCGGATTCTTTCACGTTAAAGCTGCTTGACCTATCGCCAGCCAGTAGCCAATCAAAAGATAGATGAGCCGATTACTGCTCCTGTGGTTTAGCCGCCTTAAAGTTATCCGGCAGCCAACGCAAGCCGGATAACGTCTGCTCCGCCTGCCGTACCAAATCGCCTTTTTTGAGGCCACTCATGCTTTGCGCGTGTTGAGGCGAAACGGTTTCAGCTACGATCGTGAGAATCCGATCTTTGCTGACGTGAGAAAGGTAGCTGTCCGCTGTTGGCTCCCACCAGTCGGCCATGTCTAGATTCAACGCGTTCATCAGGCCTGAAACCTCCTTTGACGGGATATTCTCCCGTTCCGCCACGGTATTGTGTCTGGCTCACGAAAAGGAAAAAATCGTACGCGTAATAGGCGTTCCGTCTGGTTAAGACCAGAGATGGATTCGCATTAGGTCAGGAAAGGCCGGAATTGGCCCTAAAGCATCTCGTATTTGAAGTCGGTTGGGGTGTGCTCCAACCGGACACAGGGCATGGCAGATCAAGTGCGGAGCGACTTGCGACGACATGCCAATCGCTTAGCGTACAAAAACGTCCGTTTCGTGAACTGACCCCTATTTACGCGGGCCGCCTCGACACCGGCCAATCCTGGCTGCATCTTGATGACCTGACCGAAGCGTTGCTGCAAATCGTCATGCACCGGCATGAGCTCCCGCCGGAACTGCCACTGCTGCTTGGCGAAAGCGAAGTCATGGGTTTCGATGAAATCCAGCGCGAACTTGGGCAGTTAATTCACGGTGAGGCATGGCGAACAATAGAAATACCCAAGCTGGTGGCGAAAACAGGTGCGTGGATGGAAAATGACATCCTTCAAGAGGATCCTTTCGTCAAGCCATGGATGATCGATTCATCCGAGGATCATTACGAGCTGGATACGTCGCGCGCACGCGAGCTGCTAGGGTGGAAACCGCGATTCAGCCTCCGTGAAACGCTGCCGAAAATGGTTGATGCACTTAAACGCGACCCCGTCTCTTTCTATGGCGGCAATAAGCTCAACGAAGCAAAAGTTGCGGCGCAAAACGTGACAGCCCCAAAGGGCGAGCACGAGGGCAATGACCCGGTTGGCGCGCACGAGATGATGCGCGAACACATGCTGGGCATGCGCAAGATGCACTTCGACATGCTGTGGGTGCAGCATTATCTCAATCTGCTGCTGGGCGCAATGGGCTAACGCCACGATTGGTGTCTGGCTGCTGTTTGCAGATGGGCTACATAAACAGTGCCTGGGATCCGTTTTTCAGTGGGACCAAGAAACTGAACGGCACCGAAACGATCATTACCTCCGATGTCTCCAAGGCCTGGCCTGTGGCCGATGCAGGGCTTGGCGGAGTCGCATACATGTTCGAAGTATTGATGGGCGTAATGGGCGGGCGGCAACTCTGGCGGACCATGCCCTGGATGGTCACGATGTTCGGGTTTGTCGTGGTGCCCCTGGGTACTGTCAGCATCTACTTCATTATTATTCAGCCGATTGTCATCGGCACCTGGTGCAGCCTGTGTTTGCTGGCGGGTATCGCGCTGCTGGTCATGATCCCCTACAGCCTGGACGAACTGATTGCGATGGGGCAATACCTGGCGCAAAGCGTTCGCCGCGGAGAGCCCTTCTGGCGCACGTTTTTCCGTGGCGGCGCGCAACCGGAGGGCGCCCGGGACCAGCACCCCGATTTTGACTCGCCGCTTGACGATGCCGCGCGCTCGGCTTACCGCGGCGTGACCATGCCCTGGACGCTGGTGGCCAGTACTGGGCTGGGTCTCTGGTTGATTTTTAGCAGGCTGATATTCGGGACCGAACCCCCAATGGCGGACAGTGATCACCTGGTCGGCGCGCTCATCATCACCGTGGCCGTTATCGCCATGGCGGAGGTCGCCCGTCCGCTGCGCTTTTTAAACATCGGCTTCGGTCTATGGCTGATCGCGGCGCCATGGATGCTCGAGGGTGCTTCCACGACCGCTTCAGGGACGGGAGTACTTGTCGGACTTGCGGTAGTTGCTCTAAGTTTTCCGCGGGGAAGGCTCAGCAAGGAGCACTACGGCAGTTGGGACCGCTTTGTTGTGTAACAAGGATAAATTTCAAAGGACACTTATTGATACCTAAGCAGCGCCAGAAAGCCGATCACGTCCATTGTCGCGGGTTCGGACATCACCTTCCTTGGCCAGATTTCCCGCAGCATCGATCGAAATGGGACCACCTCGCTCATCGCGAAGATAGTCAATAGCTGTAGCTGTATGAGTGTTCGGGTCGAACGCGACGATGGTGCTTCGCCCAAATTACCTGCAAGCAGTTCTCCGCTGTACACGCCAAAGTCTTCCGGAGCGAAAGCCAAGCCTTAGGGGGTATCAGCAGACCGCGATCATTCCATATGTGCAGCAGGGCTGATGCGTCTAACTGTGCCAGCGCCCCAAGGTCCCGCGCCGCTCGCTTCTTTACCTCCAAGGATATGTCCCGGTCTTGCCAAGTCCTCCGGGGTCTTGGCATAGGGCATATATAGGCTCGTTCCGCCCGGGCCCGTCTCCGGCCCGAAAGGCGGCTTGCCCCGGCACATTGAGGTATGGAACAAACCGTTGGAGTACGCAGGGAACAAAGTGAACGAACCGGAGTACGGCGGAGGGGTATTCGAAATAGACCGGGGGGTATGCGAACAAACCGTTGATACCCTGCTGGAGTATATGAAATAACCCTGGGAGTATACTGTGCCCGCACTGCGGCGCGGTTTCTGACTTCGCACAAGGGTCCGAAGGCATTAGAGTGAGCGTAATGGCCGCTCGTCAGGGGAAGATTACCCATGTAAGCAGTAATGAAAAGTTGGACCAGTTCCACAGCCGATACCCGGCAAATCAGGTAAAGAATGGCAGGCTCGGAAGGGTCTGGTCGGCTGGAATACCGATGAGACAGGAGAAGCTCAACGGCGAGGGGAAATGACTTCATTTCGATATCGTGGCGGTGGACGACCGGCGCGCCCAAGCTTACCTCGCCCCTCGATGCGCTTTTGCTGTGGCAGGTGCGTGGACACGAGAGTACTTTGACTTGTCGCGGGAGTGGAGCAGCTTTCCGATCATGCGGAACATCCAGCAGAATCTCGCCTTCGCATTTGGCTATAACGCGCTCGGTATTCCGATCGCAGCCGGTGTGTTTTATCGGGCTTTCGGGTTGCTTCTATTCCCGATGTTTGCCGGTGCCTCCATGGCGATGAGCTCAGTATCCGTGGTCACCAACGCATTGCGGCTTAATTGGTGTCAAATTATGAAATAGTATTGCAATTGTAGTGTTATTATTGTTTTTCATACTAACTCAACAGGGAGACAACACCATGAAATCCCGTACAGTTCTTGCCGTCCTGGCCACCCTCGGCTTACTCGCCTCCTGCGCACAAATCGATCCCCATCCGATGGACATGACTCGCGCTGAGCAGGCCGCGAAGACCTCCGCCGATCACAATGCATTAGCCAACCATTATGAAGCGGCAGCGAGAGCGTTACAGGCAAAAGCTAAAGCCGAAAAAAGAGAACTGGCGGAGTATGAAAGGCATGCGCCTTACTACGGAAGGATGACAGAAGACCTGAAAGAACATTCCACCGCCCTGATTCGCGTCTATGAAGAGGCTGCGGAGAAAAACATGAGCATGGCGAAATCTCATCGCCGCATGGCGGAGCAGGCAAGGTAAATAATGAGGGGAAATGTGTCAGCCCGACTCCCATGTATCCGATTGCCCGGCTTATCAGGCTCGCATACCATAGTACCGCAAAGTAATGGCATGTGGTACCGGCTATAACGAAAAGATGCCAGATCAGCTGACCGTACGCAACCGGGGATCGGTTGCGAAAAAGGCCAATTCCGCTTTTTGAGGCTTCTTTATGAGTCACGAAACACCGGTCCTGGAATCCACGCTGACGTGTCCTCTCTGCGGTTATGCCAAACAGGAGATTATGGCAACTGATGCGTGTCAGTTTTATTACGAGTGCCTGGGCTGTGGCACGCTGCTGTACCCCCGCACGGGCGACTGTTGCGTTTTTTGTTCCTTCGGGTCGGTCAAGTGTCCGTCAGTTCAGGAGAATTGGGGGTGCTGCGGTTGAGAAAATCTTCCAAAGCCCAGCAGACTTTTTGATGCTGCTCCGCTTTGTCTTTGTCGTCATGGGAATCGTTTGTCCCGAAATGCAAGACAGAAGGCCCACGGCCTTTTTTGCGTGATCTTTCAAGTCCGCAGGCTCTGGTTATCAGGGGAGGGGGCAGGAGCGCGTATGACCCCGCGTAGCCGGTGACCTTGTGCGTGGTACATTGTTCGCTTCCTGCATCGGTTTCGTTCCTATAGCGACTGTTGCGCTCGGTGGGGCAACGCGTGACATGACGATTG
Source organism: Nitrosospira sp. (assembly GCA_013821425.1). GTDB lineage: Bacteria > Pseudomonadota > Gammaproteobacteria > Burkholderiales > Nitrosomonadaceae > Nitrosospira. The sequence goes on from JACDGV010000002.1 coordinate 144,943, forward strand.
GCTCAATGGCTAAGCATTGCCGTGACCTGAATTACTCCGAATCGCGAGAAGACCGCCACCGTTTCACCCGGCTTGATTGCATGAGCTTGTACGCGAGCAAACTTAGCAGCAGCAATCCGATCAGCGGCCCTATCGCCGAACGAAACGTTTTGGCATAATTAATCATCTCCACCCGTAATGGATACTGGTAATACACGGGGGGTACCGCCTCACCTGTGATAAACACCGTATATAATCCCTTGCCCAGACTGGTCTCTCCCTTGATAACCCCGTCCGGGTGGTAGGTGGGACGCAAGTATGTCACGGTTTCATCTTCTGTCTCGTTGGTTCCTCTTACTACCCGAATCCCTATGGGGATCTCACGCAATGCGGGATCTACCAGATCCACCACCAGGAAGGTGTTGCCTTCCTTGGGTATATCCGTGCAGTATTGGTCGCTCGGTTCATATTGAGGCTGATACGCACTCAAATGCACCATGCTGTTGTCCCCAAGCCGGCGCATGCAGGTATCTTCTTCCAGAGAAACTCTTCCATGCGCAGCGGCTGCGCCGCCGTAAAGCGCTGCGATAAGGGCCAGAGCCGAGGCGCCAGCCTGTATCACTTGCTTGTTCATAATCAATTACTCCTTTAGTTTTATGCTTCCTTGCCTCTGCACATTGAACTCAAGTCTTTGTGTAATGCTCTATTTGTCAGGGAGGGGCGCGACAGGGAAAATAATCCCTACTAAAGCCAGCCAGGCTAAACTTCTCCTCCGGAGAAGCAGTAAAGCGAAGTGACTGAACTTAGCGCTTTCACTCGGTATTCGTCGCCTTACGCATTTTTCGAATTGTTCCATGCCCGATGAGAGGAATTATTCTGTCATTAAGACCTGACGAAGATTCGTGTAAAAGAATTTTCTTCTCCTCGCGTACGGTTGCATAATGCAAGTATAATTGATAAATTGCATCGTGCAACTAAAAAAATAAGCTTGACCCATGGCTAAACAAGATCAGATTAAGCGTTCGTCCTGCCCGGTTAGCTGCGCGCTTGACATATTAGGTGACAAGTGGACCTTGCTCGTCATCCGAGACATCATGTTTATGCATAAGCAATACTTCCAGGATTTTCTGGAGTCGCCTGAAAAAATCGCCTCCAACATACTTTCTGACCGGCTGAAGAAGCTGGAGGAGTGCAATATCGTCTCAAGGCAGCGTGACCCCGTGAACGCTCGCCGGGTCATTTATACATTGACCGACAAGGGTTACGATCTGTCACCGGCCATTCTGGAGTTGTTACGCTGGGGCGCAAAACATGATCCGGAAAGCGATCCGCACGAGTGCTTGTTCCGGGGCTCCAACAAGAGCTTGTAGTCCCGCGGTATCTTCTAATCCCCATAACACTGTTTTTCATTTCCGCGCGGCGCCAATTATGGCTACCATGGTTTATCGGGAGTCGAGGCGTCACAGCAAAAGAACTGAGCTGGCCGGACAGGACCGGAATACAAACCACGGAGCCGTGTTGCAGGACGCCCCAGAAATTTCCGCCGATGTTATCGCTTCTTACCGGGCTGCCGATTACCGCGCAGGAACGGTTGGTGATGCCTTTACCCTGCGTGTCAATCAGTACTCCGAACCGCTGGCGCGGCTTTTTACCGTTTCAGGTCATCAATGTGCTGTATTTATCACCGCTTGCAATCCGTTCGGAAGGCTTCAAAGTCATGAAGTAAACCTCGCTGCTTGTGCGCTGCTTCATCAGAGGTTGTGGCAACTGGTAAACAGGAAAGACCATATCATTGAGGGGGTTGGTTGTGACCCGGCAGGCTTGTGGCCGGCCGAGAAGAGTTTTTTGGCGCTTGGACTAGGTCTCGAGGCATCGCGGAACCTGGGCAGGGAATTCTGTCAAAACGCGGTGGTATGGATGGACGAAGATGCAATACCCAAGCTGGTTTTGCTCCGTCAGGCATGATTTCACGTATCATTGTCGGCAAGGTCGCCAGCACGGGGATGAGGTGTAGAACCGGTTCCTAGATAAATACTTATGAAACAGTATCCTGTCAGACTATCATCATGTTGTTTCCAGGATAAAATTGATCAGTAAGAGCCTTGAACAGCGCAGATATCATGAATATTGAACGATTGAACACCGAGTTTGGAATTACTGATCACGTCAAATTCATCCAGGGTACGGCTGGTCTCCCCTTCATTAAAGTCGATAATGAAAGGGCCAGCGCCGTGATCTCGGTGTATGCGGGTCAGGTGTTATCCTTTCAGCCTGCCAATGAGCTGCATAACTTGATGTTTCTTAGCGAAACAGCGTATTACGAGGCGGGCAAAGGTATCAAAGGCGGCACGCCGATCTGCTGGCCCTGGTTCGGGCCCGATCCTGAACGGCGAGGGCGCTCCGCGCATGGTTTCGTGCGGACCCGCTTCTGGAGTGTAAAGAGCACGAGGGTGGCTGCCGATGGCGATTGCAGGATTACGCTGGGTCTGACCGACACGCCCGAAACGAGGGCCATCTGGCCACGCTTGTTTGACCTGTCGCTGGAAATTACCGTTGGAGAGTCGTTGCATCTGGAGCTGGTCACCCGCAACCCAGCCGCGCAGCCATTTACCATAACACAGGCGTTGCATACCTACTTTAAAGTCGGTCATATTGATCAGGTGACGATACTTGGCCTGGAAGGACTCGAGTATGTGGATAAAGCCGACAATGGACTGGTGAAGCAACAGACGGAGCGGGTGATATTCGACAGGGAAGTTGACCGTATCTATCGCAACGTGAAAGAGAGGTTGGTGATTGACGACGCTGCCTTTGGCCGCCGGGTCCTGATCACATCGGAGGGCAGCAAAACGGTGGTGGTGTGGAACCCATGGGCAAAAATCTCGAGTGAAATGGGTGATCTTGAAGACGATGATTACGAACGCTTTGTATGCGTTGAAACCGCCAACGCCGACCACGATGTGGTGGAAATACGCACCGGTGAGGAGCATCGATTGGTGGCAAATTATCGTGTAGAGCGGGACTTGCCGACGGCGCTGAAACAGATAAAGCCTTTGCAATGATGGAAGAGATTCCTGCGTATTCAAGGGCTCACTTCTTCCCACAAGTTCTGCAGGCGCCTGGCGGAGACAGGGTAGGGCGTTTTCAATTCCTGGGCAAACAGCGAGATGCGCAACTCCTCCATTTGCCAGCGAAATTCGGCAAGATTGGGGTCGCGGACACCGGCTTGCCGATGCTTTTCCTGGCGTTGCTCATAATGGTTCCATAACCCGGCAATGACCGCGCCATGGCGGGCATCGCGCTCCGGGTTGTCAGGGTATTTATCCAGACGCAAAGTCATGCCTTTCAGGTAGCGAGGCAGATGCTGAAGCTGCTGCCAGGGCGTGGCGGTTAGAAAACCCGGATAGATGAGCTTATCCAGTTGTATGCGCAATTGCGTCTGTAGCCGCACACCGGGGTCTTTTCTCGGTTTGCCTACACCTGCACCCGCACCGGCGCCGGCGACCGACAGCTTGCCGAGCAGGGACTGGCATTCGTTCGCGATGTTTTGCACCAGCCGCGCAACGGCTTCAGTCACGGCGGGGAGCCGTGCACGTGCACGCTGACGCTGGGTGACGAATTCCTTCTCGGTCCGCGGCAACGTGTCCTCACCGATAAAGGCACGGTCGGCAATCGCGTTCAGCATGTCTTCGGTGAGCTTGTCCGCGCTTATGAGGATATGCAGTTGCAAGGTAGCCTGACCCAGGTATCGGCGTTGTCCGGCCAGGTTTTTTTCCAGTTGCTTCATTTGTTCGCTGAGTTCAAAACGCAGCAGTTGCCTTACGCCCCCCCGCATGGCCGCCTGCGCCGCCTCGCGAGTATCGAACAAATGGATGGACACCTTTCCTTCCCTGTTGACCAGTGCGGGATAACCGGTAAGCTTTTCACCTGCACGGGTAAATCCAATTTCTTCGGGCAGGTCGCCAAAATCCCAGCATTTCACGTCATCACGCTCAATGGGAGTACGTTCGCCTGAATCCGGGCGAGAGAATGTCATTTGTGCCGCCTGGCCAAGCTGCGCCTTCAGTTGCGCAAGATCGCGGCTCATCGCCAGTTCGCTCCCGGCGTCGTCCACAATCCTGTAATTCATCAGCAGGTGTGGCGGAGGAGCTTCACCCTGCCAAACAGTGGGGACAACGGCGGCGCCGGTTTTGGCCCGGATAAAACTGGCCAGCGCCTCGGTTAGCCGCGTGGCTGCGAGCGGGGATACGGTAACGCCTGATTCCGCGCTCTCCAGGAATTGTGTAACAAACTCGGGTACCGGCACAACCTGACGTCGTATCTGTTTGGGGAGCGCTTTCAGGTACCAGGTGACTTTTTCGCGGATCAATCCCGGCACGAGCCAGCCGAATTGCGCGTCTTTCAGCTTGTTGAGCAGTGGGAGCGGCACGGTAGCGGTGACTCCATCCAGCATATGTCCCGGCTCGAAACGGTAGGCGAGCGGCAACCAGACGCCATCTACGGTCACGCTATCGGGAAAGCGCTCTTCCGTGACAGTATTCGCGGCGTGGCGCATCAGGTATTCCCTGGTGAGGTAGAGCAGCCGCGGGTTTTCCCGCTCGGCCTGCCTGCGCCATTTCTCAAACCCCGCACCGTTGGATATTTCACCCGGGATGAGGGCATCGTAAAACGCAAAAATTTGCTGCTCGTTTACCAGAACATCCGGCCTGCGCGTCTTGTGTTCCAGTGCGGCGACATCCGCAATGAGCCTGCGGTTATGTTCGAAAAACGCCGCCTGGGTGGCGTATTCGCCCGCCACCAGCGCCGAGCTGATAAAAATTTCGCGCGCCTCCTTCGGGCTGATGTTGCCGTAATAGACCCGCCGTTGGGGCACCACTGTCAATCCGTATAATGTCACCCGCTCGAATGCCAATACCTGCGCCGGCTTTTTCTCCCAGTGGGGATCGAAGTAGTGCTTCTTGCAGAGCCCGCCTGCAATCCTTTCCACCCATAGCGGGTCGATTTTTGCCGCGCACCGTCCGTAGAGCTTGGCAGTTTCGGTCAGTTCCGCCGCCATTATCCACTTGGGTTTCGCTTTCTTCAGCACGGAGCCGGGGAAAATGGAAAATTTTATGCCGCGGGCTCCCAGATACTCGCCATCCGCGTCGGCCTTGAAACCGATATTTCCCAGCAGTCCCGCAAGAAGCGCGCGGTGTATCTCATCATAACCGGCGGGGATATCGTTGGACCTCAGTCCGAATTCCCCGACCAGCGCGTGCAACTGGCCATGGATTTCCCGCCACTCGCGCAGCCTTCGATGCGACAGGAAATTTTCCTGGCACTGCGCGATCAGCTTGCGCTTGGATTTTTTATGCTTCAACAACTCGTCGAAAAAATTCCACAGCTTGAGATAACCAAGAAAATCCGAACGCTCATCCTTAAAGTGCTGGTGTGCCCGGTCCGCCGCCTCCTGCCGTTCGAACGGCCGGTCGCGCGGGTCCTGCACGCTTAGCGCGGAAGCGATAATGAGCACTTCGCTCAGGCAGTTCTCCTCTTTGGCCGCAAGAATCATGCGGGCAATCTTCGGGTCGATGGGAAATTTAGCCAATCGCCAGCCAGTGCTGGTCAGTGCGTTTCTGTCATCTACGGCGCCGAGCTCCGCTAGCAACTGATATCCATCCACCACCATTCGCGGCAGTGGCGGGTCAAGAAACGGGAAATGCTCCACTTCACCGATCTTGAGGGATTTCATGCGCAGAATCACGGCGGCGAGCGATGAGCGCAGGATTTCGGGATCGGTGAATTCTTGCCGGGCCAGATAATCCTCTTCGGCATAGAGACGGATACAGATGCCGCTCATTACTCGCCCGCAACGTCCCGCCCGCTGGTTTGCGGAAGCGCGGGAGATTTTTTCCACCTGCAATTGCTCCACCTTGTTGCGGAAGCTGTAGCGGTTAAGGCGGGCCAGCCCCGTATCAATCACGTAACGAATGCCGGGAACAGTCAGCGAAGTTTCCGCCACATTGGTAGCAAGTACGATACGTCTCAAGCTGCTGCCGCCGGATTTGAATACGCGCTCCTGCTCGGCGTAAGACAGGCGGGCAAACAGCGGAAGAATCTGCGCGCCACCATGGCTGCCGGCGCCTAGGCCGGAGAAAGCATGTTTGCGCAGCGCCTCGGCAGTCTCGCGGATTTCCCGCTCGCCGGGAAGAAAAACCAGCACATCGCCCGGGCCGCAGCGGATGGCTTCATCCACCGCATCGAGAATGGCCTGTCCGATATCGGCATCTTCCCTCTCCCCGGGGTCGTCCCGGGCTTCGCCTTTATTGCCGTCCCCGGTACCCCGATGAATGGGGTAGCTGAGAGGCCGGTAGCGCACCTCTACCGGATACATGCGGCCTGATACTTCAACCACGGGTGCGTCGTTGAAATGTGCCGAAAAGCGTTTTGCGTTAATTGTGGCCGAAGTGACGATCAGCTTCAGGTCGGGCCGTCGGGACAGCAATTGCTTGAGGTAACCGATCAGGAAATCGATATTAAGGCTGCGCTCGTGCGCCTCGTCGATGAAGATCGTGTCGTAGGCAAGCAGCAATGGATCACCCTGGGTTTCCGCCAGCAGCATGCCGTCAGTCATCAGCTTGATATACGTCCCCGGGCTCACCTTGTCGGAAAACCGCACCTTGTAGCCCACTGCATGCCCCAGCGGGCTGCTGAGTTCCGAGGCAATCCGCGCTGCGACCGTGCGCGCCGCGATTCGTCGCGGTTGGGTGTGGCCAATCATGCCTGCCACCCCGCGCCCGAGTTCAAGGCAGATTTTGGGCAACTGCGTGGTCTTGCCCGAGCCCGTTTCGCCACTGACAATTACCACCTGGTTTTCCCGAACCGCGCCTGCTATCTCCTCACGCCGTGCCACCACCGGCAGATCTTCCGCATAGACCGGTTTGGGCAAATTGGCAAGACGGGAGGAAATATCCTTTGCTGAAAAGCTTTTCATGAAGTGATCGGGCTGCCGAGGTTGCGTATTTTAACGCAGTAGAAAGGCTAATACGACTCGCAAAGACAATGGCGCGAGCATATGAAAAGGTATCTACCCTTGATTTCTCATGCTCATCGGCATGATAATCATAGGCGTATTCTGAACCAGCCGGGAGGCAGCACAATCCATACCTTATTGCATGCGATTTTTTACTGGTTTAACTCCTATGCCGGTAAGAAGGCGCCAGTGCCGATCGTGTTTGGAATTGCCGAAGGGGGTGATGGGTTTCTCAACCCAGGCACACCCCTTAAATAGGGGCACCTGAATAGGGGCAGCTGGGCTCTTCAAGCTAACTGCAGTCCCATAGACCGGGCTTGTATTGTATAGTTACCCATTTGGAGAATTTACGATCATCCGGATAATAATAAGGACGACGCAATATGCGAGCCACCATCCAGTTTATCAACCCGGACAAGAAATTCGCCATCCTCACAAAACTCCTTAAGGTCATCAGGGGGATCACCAATCTGCGCCAGCACATTCTAGCTCATGGCATTTTGCTGGAGAAACTGGGCGCGAGCGAGGTAGAAGCACTACAAAAAACCCTGTCAAGGCACAGCCATTTCAGCTATCTGACTTCGCATAGTTCCATTCGGGTTCTTATTGCCGATGGCGAACTTCGCGCTCTGTTGGGGCTCGTAATGCCTATCCCCCGCAGACAGAACGAGTTCACGGATATTTTCTGGAAAAAAGGTTTTACCATAGAAAAACTTGTTGCGAATCAGGCAGAGGAGCTCAGAAAACAGCTCGAGGCGATCGCTACCGTTATCATCACCGAAGATGCGCCGCAGACGCATTTTTGCATGGTCAGCGGACAGGTCGCGCAGAGAGACGGGGTTCCTCTCAGTGTTCGTGGCTTTACTGTTCGTGCCTTCGATTCTTTCTCCACGGACGATCTCGTGCCCTGTGGGACTACGGCCGCCCTCCAGATAAATGGGCTCTACCTTATCGACTACGCCTGGCAATCCGACGGAAGGAAGGGACCCGATCTGCTTGTTCACGTTCTTGACCGGCAAGGCAACATCGTGGCGGAAGCAAAAAAACCTTCAGCCGCAATTCAGGAATTCCTTGACATTACGGCACCTCAGTTATGTATTGTACGAGGCACAATCCTTGAAGCGAATGGCTACCCGCTGCCTGGTGTCGTTGTGCAGGCTTTCGACCGCGACATGCGCGAGGAAGCGTTACTTGGGCGCACGCTAACGGATGCGGAAGGGTTTTATGAAATTACGTATAGTAACGCCCAGTTTCGCCGCCCCGAAAAAGGGCAAGCTGATCTGATCGTTCGCGTTTTTGACGCGGACGAGAAAGGGGAGGGGGAGGAGATCACTGTTTCCGATATGGTATTCAACGCTCCACAGTTGCAGATTATCAATCTGGAGGTCGAGTCCAGGAGCTGCCCATCGGAATACGAGCGCCATCTTGCCGACCTGAAACCGCTAATAGAGGGCGAGCCGGTTGACGCATTGACCGATGAGGATTTACGTTTTCTCAGTGGCAAGACAGGCATTCCATTCGAGCAGATCAATTGCCTGCGTCTGGATGCGCGATGGTCATTTCAACACGGACTGAAGCCAGCGGTGGCCTATGGTCTCTTCCGTCAAGAGTTGCCGGTAAACCTGCGCCGGCTGTTGGCGGAAAAACCAGCGCGCTTGCGAGAAGCGCTCGAGGCCTCGCTGGCGCACAATATTATCCCCGCGGCAATTGGTTTGCAAACTGATCAGGCTGTCGAGCAGCTTCTGTCCCTGGCCGACTCTCTGGTCATTGAGCTGGATAGAAAGGCCAAGTAAAGCGAGGGACTTGCAACCTTAGAATAGCCAGCAGTCGATGTCGTATGGGGTAGCTTGCTCAGTGTCAATGATCCAAAGCCTGTACGGTGCAGGGTGCCCGATATCACCTGAGCACTCCAAGAATGGCAACTTCCAACCCGATGTAGCGCTGGCCCCCGTCCCAGGCATGGGTTCAAGCCGCTGCGCATCAAGGCGTTCGCCTGATTTTGCCGCCTGCAGCGAGATAACCTGAAAGCTTTCGCTGTAATCGGGCACCGTGGAGTGCCCCATGATTCTGGGTCGACCGGGATTTCCATCGTATCAGGGGGAGCACATCATGCACTACTCCTTGGCACTACTCCGCCGCTGGTGCCGTTAAGATTTGAGCTTGCTGCCAACACCAGGCCATCGGGCAGCGGTAGCGCTACTGGGTGATAGTTGCGTAAATCAGGATTTCGTGTGATTTACTTGCTGGTATTTTACTGGATGAGGTCTATAGTAATAGTATCTTGTTCGCGACGAGTTTTTATTAACAATGATCAGAAATCCTCGCACTAAACGTATCTTATCCGTCTCTCTCCTCGTACTCGGCGGCGTGCTGATGTTTCTGGCGCCCGAAAATTTCTGGATTGGCGCTGTTCTTTTTGCTCTTGGCCTTGGGGTGGAAATAGTGGGACTGGTACTCGCGCACCGAAAATAGGAAAGCACTCCTGTCCGGAATCAACAATCACGCCATGAGTACGGCGCGGTGATCAAGCTCGACCCAGTGCCTGGCGCATAAAAAACCCGAAGACCAACAGGGGAGCTTCGGGTTTCAAGTTTCTACTTACAAAGGAGGGACACTCATTCCAACAACTCACATATTAAAACGGTTACGAAAAAAGTCAAGCACACCAAACATTTTTATGCGCTTTGCCCGAATCAGGCAAATAACAGGAATGCGCCCCACGCAAGGAAAAGATCCGCAGACGGAGGGTGTCCGGGTGGCGCGCTGATGGACGCAGCTGTGATAAGCTGGGCTCCTTCGTTTACTTTTTTCCGGAGATAAAGAAATGTCCGATTTGGTGGTAATGGGTTTTGAAAACACCTTGAAAGCCGATGAGGTTTTGTGGAGACTGAGAGCCTTGAAAAGGAAAAACCTGATAGATCTTGAGGATGCCGTTGTTGTCGTTCGGGACGATGCGGGTGAGGTTCGCCTCAAACAAAGCATTGATCTTACCGCTCTCGACGCATCATATGGTCTGCTTTCAGGCGGGCTGCTGGGCACGTTGGCTGGAATGCTGTTCCTGAACCCGGCTGCCGGATTTTTAATCGGCGGGGTGATTGGCGGCAGCGCGGGAGCACTGACCGGCTCTCTTGCCGATTACGGAATCAGCGATGATTTCATCAAATCACTAGCCGAAACGATACCGGTTAACTCATCGGCGCTTTTCATTCTTGTGCGCAAGGCGGAAACGGACAAGATTCTGGCTGAACTCTCCGGTACTAAAGGCAGACTCTTGCAGACATCGCTGTCGCCGGACCAGGAAAAAAAACTTCAGGAAGCCCTCATGGGCTCAACGATGCCAGCCAGCCCCTAGTTTGCGGTTGCCCGCTTCGGGCTATGGTGGACATGGTGCAGGAAACCTGCGAGAAACCATCCCATCGGCGTGTGGTCGAAATATCCGGAATACTGGAAATGCAAGGAGATTCTCATGAACCGACGCTCCGTACTGCAGGCTCTTTCCGCGCTGGCGGCAATGCCGTTGATTCCCGCCTGCTCTCGCGACATAACGGCGGCGGACGAAGCTGGGGTGGTAACGGTGCAGCGCCTGAAGAAGCCGCGTAAGGAGTGGCGTGAACTGGTTTCTCCTGAGGCTTACAAGGTGCTGTTCGAGGAAGATACTGAACCACCGAGCACGAGTCCGTTGAATTACGAAGACCGTGACGGCACCTTCGTTTGCGCTGCGTGTCATCTACCGCTATTTGATAGTGCGTACAAGTACGAAAGCCGTACCGGATGGCCGAGTTTCACGCAACCCATTGCCGGACATGTAGGAACGAAGCGTGACTACAAGATGGTGTTTCCGCGCACCGAATACCATTGTGCGCGTTGCGGAGGTCACCAGGGTCATGTATTCAGCGACGGACCCCGCCCAAGAGGAGAACGATGGTGCAATAATGGCCTCGCTCTTCTATTTGTGCCGCGGGAGGAACCCCTCCCGGCGTTGCGGAGCTAATAGCATGACAGTCATCAATCACCATCCTTTTCAGAAAAAGACTTCCGTCAGGTGGGTGTTCGGGTTAGTGGTTGCAATGCTTTCAGCCTGCGAACAGCCGGGCGCGGACATCAAGCCAATAGCAGCCGCTTCCTCTACGGCTGTTGCGACCTTTGCCGGGGGTTGCTTCTGGTGCACCGAGGCGGATTTTGACAAGATTCCCGGGGTAATCTCCACAACATCCGGCTATATCGGCGGGACAGTGGTGAATCCTACCTACAAACAGGTGGTTTCCGGCAAGACGGGGCATATTGAAGCGGTACAGGTGCGTTTTGACCCTGCCAAGACCAATTTCCCCAAGCTATTGGATGCATTCTGGCCAACAATCGATCCCGTCACTCCCAACCGGCAATTCTGCGACAGCGGGACGCAATACCGGAGCGCTATTTTCTATCACGACGCGGACCAGAAGCGGCAAGCCGAGGCATCCAAAGCGGAACTTGAAGCCTCCGGCCGTTTCGTCCAGCCGATTGCGACCGAGATACTACCCGCGACCGAGTTTTATGTTGCGGAGGAGTATCATCAGGAATATTACAAGAAAAATCCCATTCGGTATTCGTACTACCGCAGCAATTGCGGTCGTGATTCGCGCCTGGCAGAGCTGTGGGGCATTTCAGAATAGTAGAAGAAGCCCCATTCATGCCCTGAACCTGTCCCTGAAGCCCCGGATGGTGTAGGGTTCAGGGATGGGATGTAAAGTCGGGCCTGAAATGGAATTGGGATTTTTTGCCCGGTTGGCCATGGCTTCCCGCTCGGCGTGGGGCTTGCTGCTTTTGTCCCTCCTGGTTCCGGATTGGCCCCCTTTCGAGGATCCGGGCACGGCTTCCTTCTCCTCTTTTGCCTCCCCTGCCTCTTTCGCTGCTCTGGCAGCATCCACTTTGGTTTGCAAATCCTGCAGGGCGTCGTGCCTCGCCCTCAGGCTGGCGCTTAAGGCCAGGTAATTGCGATATTCATTCTGTAACTGGGATTGCAATTGCGCATGTTGCATGATAAGGGATCTCCGCGCACTTTCCAGATGACGCAATTTTTCTTCCAGTTGACGCCGATTGTGGGAATTGCTTCTTGATTCCGCCGTTTTGGCGGCGAGGGAGACCTCCTGAATCTTCTGATCCAGTTGCATGAATATTTGGGCCATCTGGTTGGCGGCGGCGTTGTAACGCCGAAGATGCAGCTCCATCGTCTCGAAATCCGTCAGGGGCTGGCCGGTAGGACGCGAGATCAGTTCTGGCGCGTCACTGTCCAACAGGTCTTGTTCTCCCGCAAAAACGCTGGATAAGCATGCACCGAACGTGATGACGATTAAACCTGTGCTTCGCGCCAATGCGCGTACAAAACCGTTAGTCATGTAAAAGCTCCTGTAAGTGTTCGTTAGTCAGTCTTTTTATTAACGCCTGTGTTCAGGCAGCCCTGAATACGTTCCCCGCAATGCGCACGACGAAGCGTACCTTATTCTAAGATGCCAGGTAGCACCACGAGTCGGGAATTTCTGGCGCTCGCCGCTGAATGATAGATGCAGTTCCGCTATCCCGAATCAAGAAGCGCTTGGCAACGGTATTCGCGCTGGCTGGTATAAGCTAAAATGCACCCTTGCGGTACGACCGCTTTTTCTCTTATTAATTGGGAATCCAATCGGCGTAGCCGCCCCCCAGGGCGAGGTAATTTCCGGAAATGACAATTTTGACAGCGTCCAGGGGAAAATTCATCACGCTTGAAGGCATAGATGGCGCGGGCAAAAGCACCCACCTCAGCTGGCTTGAAAACCTATTGCGTCGTCAGGGAAAAAGGGTAATCGTGACGCGCGAGCCCGGAGGGACGCCCCTGGGCGAGACGTTGCGCCAACTCCTGCTTGACAGGGGCCAGGTGATACATCCAGAGACCGAGGCACTACTGATGTTTGCCGCTCGGCGAGAACACTTGGACAAGCTCATACTGCCGGCGTTGGATCGGGGCGACTGGGTAATTTCGGACCGCTTCACTGATGCAAGCTTTGCCTATCAAAGCGGGGGAAGAGGCCTGCCTTCACGAAAACTCAATGTACTCGAACATTGGGTGCTGGGGAAGTTCCAACCCGATCTGACGCTTTATTTCGATGTAACAGTGGAGTTGGGCAAGCAACGAACGAGCGCAATCAAGGCAGCGGACCGTTTCGAGAAAGAGCCGGAAGAGTTTTTTCGAAGAGTGCGCGACGCATATCTCGAAAGGGTGCGTATATTCCCCGGCCGGATGCGGCTGATCGATGCAAACAAGCCCCTCGAAGAAGTTCAGAAATCGCTTCATGATGTAGTGATAAGTTATTGCGATGCATAGCTTATATCCCTGGCAGACCGAGTTGTGGCGAAAGCTGGGGCCGCGAGGAATATCGCTAGGGCACGCCTTACTGCTGCGAGGTAGAAAGGGTCTTGGCAAGTTGGCATTCGCCAGCTATCTGGCTAAATCCAGATTGTGTGAAGGCCCTTCGGTTAAGGGAGAACCATGCGAGGTCTGCTCAAGTTGCCACTGGTTTGAGCAAGGCAGCCATCCGGATTTTCGCCTGGTTGAACCCGAAGCAATATCAGCAAAGCCGGGATTGCCCGGGCTATCTGATGATAACGCGGGGGGTATGCTTGCCGACACCGCTCCGGGAGATGGAATAGAGTCAGCTACAGAGGGTGCGGCAACGGAGCCAGGAGGTTTGAAATCCAGAAAAAAAACAGGAAAACAGATCAGTGTCGGGCAAATTCGCAATCTTGCCGATTTCATTAATACTTCCACGCACCGGAATGGCTACCGGATTCTCCTGATCCACCCGGCGGAAGCCATGAACCTTTCCGCTGCCAATGCACTGCTCAAGAGTCTGGAAGAGCCCCCCACGCGGACCTTATTCATTCTGGTGACTCATCAGCCACAGCATCTGCTCGCAACCATACGCAGCCGGTGCCATCAAATTGCAATGCCCGCACCTGGTGCGACGGCCGCTATCACCTGGCTAAGGCAGCAGGGAGCCAAAAATCCCGAGATGTGTCTTGCTTCAGCTGGCTACGCTCCCCTGGCCGCGCTGGAATTCGATGATGCGGGCTATCTGGAACAGCACAGGATTTTCATCAGGCAAATCAGTGCGCCAGTAAATTTAAGCCCCATTGCACTAGCCGAGGAGATGCAAAACTCCGATCTTCCGACCGTGGTAAACTGGTTGCAAAAATGGTGCTATGATTTGATGAGTTTTCGCACTACCGGCAAAATTCGCTACCATCTCGATATGCCCGATGCAGTAGAATCAGTGGCGCTCAATATTGATCCGCCTTCGCTGGCTTGTTATATCCGTACCCTTATTGATACAAAACAGCTGGCCAACCACCCGCTGAATGCCCGGTTATTCCTGGAAGAAATGCTGTTTTCCTACGCGATGGCCTTATTTCCCGAACGTAGCGCGCGCATTGACTGAGGGGGAGCATTTGCTTGCTCACGTCCGGTAATATTCACCTATTCGACCATGTTTGTTGACTCTCATTGCCATCTTGATTTTCCCGATCTATCCAATAATCTCCCTGAGGTGCTGGATAAAATGCATGCGAATCATGTTAGCCACGCGCTGTGCGTAAGCGTCAACCTGGAAAATTTTCCCCGCGTACTTGCACTGGCGGAAACCCACCCTCATTTGTATGCCTCGGTCGGGGTTCATCCGGATTATGAAAATCTGGCCGAGCCGCAGGCGGCGCAATTGGCATCGCTTGCCGACCATCCCAGAGTGATTGCCATCGGGGAAACGGGTCTGGATTACTCTCGTCTCAAGGGCGATCTGGAATGGCAGCGGGAGCGTTTCCGGCAGCATATCCGGGCTGCGCGTCAATGCGGAAAGCCACTCATCATTCACACCCGCGCAGCCGCCACGGATACGTTGCGTATTATGGCGGAGGAGGGAGCGAAAGACGCAGGCGGAGTGATGCATTGTTTTACAGAAAGCTGGGAAGTAGCCGAACAGGCGATGGAAATGAATTTCTATATTTCTTTTTCCGGTATTGTCACTTTCAAGAACGCGGTTACTCTGAAGGACGTGGCCAGGAGAATCAAACTGGAGAAAATGCTGATAGAAACCGACTCGCCGTATCTGGCGCCGGTACCTCATCGCGGCAAAATAAACGAGCCTGCATTCGTTCGGCACGTTGCGGAAGAAATAGCCGCCTTGCGCGGCATCAGCGTCGATGAAGTTGCCGCAGCCACTACAGATAACTTTTTCAACTTGTTCAAGGCGGCCTGAATGATGAGTTCATCAAGAAAATCCTTTGTCATGGCTGGTCTGTTGCTTGGGGCCAGCCTATGCCATCAGCCGGCTGCTGTAGCGGGTGTGTATGAAGATTTGCGCTGGGCGGTTGAAGATAATAACACCTCGGACATAGCAAAGCTGCTCGTCCGGGGTGCCGACCCCAACACCCCGGACGACCGCGGCAACACGCTGCTGATGGTTGCGGTCCGGCACGAAAATGCCGAACTCGTCGATTTGCTGGTGAGTGCCGGCGCGAAGCTCAACCTGCGCAACAGGTACGGTGAAACGGCTATCATGCTTGCCAGCTACAAGGGGTTGGGGGATATCGTCGAGAAACTGTACATCAAGGGAGCGGAAATCAATCATGAGGGATGGAACCCGCTGATTTACGCCGCCTCGGGCGGCCACGCGAGAATTATCGAATTATTGCTCGAGGGCGGGGTGCCGATAAATTCCACATCCGAGAATGGCACGACGGCGTTGATGATGGCGGCGAGAGGGAATCACGTGGAGGCGGTGAGGGTTCTCCTCAAGAACGGCGCTGACCCCGATATGAGGAATGAATGGGGCAAGGGCGCGCTGGACTTCGCTTCAGACAAGAATCATGGTGCCGTCGTCAAACTATTGAAAACCGGTGGGACTCGCGAATAGGCGCCCGTTCGGTCCGGCTGTCAATCATCAGGTAAGCCCGCATGAGCATAATCGGTTTCAATCATTATAATTTGCGTGCTCCGCGCGAGCTGATGGATGAGCTCAAGGAATTCTATTGCGAGGTAGTAGGTCTCGCACAAGGACAGCGCCCGCCACTGGAGAGCTTCGGGTATTGGCTTTATGCTGGCGATCAAGGCATTCTCCATCTTAGCCAGACGCGTCAGGATGAATCGCGCCTTACGCATATCGCCACCACGTTCGACCACATTGCCTTCACCTGCACGGATCGCCCGGGGATGGAGGCGCGCCTGAAGCAATACAATATCGAGTTTAGGACAGGAGAATTGAGCGCACTGGGTATAACACAGCTATTCTTCAAGGACCCAGCGGGAAACGGTATTGAGTTGAGCTTTGCCAGCCCTCGTGGCCCTGTGCATGAATGACGCGGTTTTTTGCGGCGGAGGATATTGCATAGCAATCAGCCTGAAAATCCAATGCAACCGGAACAGCGGGAGCGGCTGCGGAGAAAGGCGACTTCGGCAACATGTGCGCCCAGATGCGCAATTTTATCGATCAGACCGGAAAATTATGGTTGAGCGGTGGTCTGGTAGGCAAAGTAACCAGCGTATTCACATCAACCGCTACCCAGCATGGCGGTCAGGAAACCACGATCACGTCGTTTCAAGTACGCTTCTTCACCACGGCATGATCATTGTTGGCGTCCCCTATACGTGCCAGGCTATTGAACATGGACGAAATCAGCGGTGGTTCCCCCCCTATGGCGCGAGAACGCTTGCGGGTAACGATGGCAGCCGCCAGCCCTCGGAAAACGAGCTGGAGATCGCACGGTTTCAAGGCAGGCATGTTGCGGAGATTACCAGGAAGCAGTGCGCGTAACTACTTTCCAGTGGAGCAGGGTGGATCTGGAATCCGCTCCGTTCGTCCGAAGACACGGGCATGACTAGGCTGCTCACGGATAAGGTTGCGATTGTCACCGGCGCTTCACGCGGTATTGGCGCCGAGATCGCGCGAACACTGGCTCGGGCGGGGGTAAAAGTCGTCGTCAACTATACGGAAAATGCCCGGGCTGCCGAAGGTGTGTGCACGGCAATAAACGAAGCAGGAGGGGAATCCCACGCCATCAAGGCCGATGTGAGTAATCCGGCCGAAGTTCGGGTGCTCTTTGATACGGCTATGGATCGGTTCAAGCGGCTGGATATTCTCGTCAACAATGCTGGTGTGCTTCTTTCCAGGAAGATCGCCGATATCAGCGACGAGGAATTTGACCGTGTCCTGAGTATAAACACCAAGGGTGTTTTTTACTGTTTGCGCGAGGCTGCCGCGCGGCTGGCGGATGGGGGGCGCGTCATTAGTCTCTCCAGCACTGTTACGCGGCTTATGTTGCCCAACTATGGCGCTTACGCGGCAAGCAAGGGGGCTGTCGAGCAACTGACTCGTGTTTTTGCGAGGGAGGCGGGATACCGGGGCATCACCGCCAATATCGTTTCGCCTGGGCCCGTCAATACGGAAATGTTTACCACCGGAAAAAATGAGGAAACGATCAAGCGGATGGCAAGCATGTCCTTCCAAGACCGTGTCGGCGAGCCGGAGGATATCGCCAGGGTTGTGCTCTTTCTTGCGAGTAATGAAGCTGGCTGGGTCACGGGACAGAATATCAGCACCAGCGGCGGCGCTGCCTGAATACATTCCCGCCTGATCCTGGCGGATCGTGGACGGAGAGGGCATCTGGGTGGCGGTTGCCGGGCTTCAGCCGGTCCCCATCAACACCCTTGCTTCAGATTTGACACGGGCGTCAATGGCGTCTATATTTACTGGAGGCTAAGGGCGGCTTGGAGGATTCTTGGAAGACCCCGACGATTGGTTCATCTACGAGACGGAATTATTCGTCGAGGAAGTTTCGCAATACCTGGGGGATTTTGAACTTAGCGCGCTAAGACGCCAACTGGTGCATGAACCTTTTGCCGGTAAGCTCATAACAGGCGCCTCGCCGCTTAGTCGTGTCGATTATGCTGGCGCGACTATAATCTATTCGGTGAATTTGGCCAGACATACCATCACGCTGATTCAAATTGGCAAGGCTACAAGTAGTGCGGTCGAGATTGATGAGTCCGTAAAGCCGAAACTGAAGGAAATAACCGGGTTGTTGCGAAAGGGCGGTTACTTCGCGGCGGGTAAGGAAGCTTTTGAGTGGCTAATCGGTGTTGTCAAGGATTGGCTGTAGACAAATTAACCAGCACAGGAATGAGGCAGACCATGAAAATTTCCGGTAAAACTGTCAAGGCGATGGAAGATGTTTTAACCTTTGAATCAGGTCAGCAGCACGGTGGTCGATTAACTCGGGTGAAGGCGGGAGACGTCAATGTGAAAGTCATCCGGGAAGGCCTGAAACTCTCACAAGAGAAATTTGCCGAGCGATTTGGTTTTTCTTTGGGAACGCTGAAGAATTGGGAGCAGGGCCGGCGCGTGCCGGAAGAGGCGGCCAGGATTCTTCTATGCCTTATCGAGAGCCAACCGAAGCTGGTGGAAAAAGAGGTAAGACGAGCTAAAATGAGTGTGACAGCCTGATTGGAAAAGCCGCAGTGCTTTGCATCACCGAGGATTTCCGAAGTTTCCTTACGACTGGTCTATTACCGGTGAAGCAGTGTGGCGGGTGCGACGGCGGTTCCAATTTTGAGGATCAGCAGACCACCCTTCACCGCTTAATAACATTAATTATCTGATACTTATGGAATACTCTTGATAAACGGAGTGAATACCGCCATTACGCAGTTCTGCATGCCCGGAAGTATTAACTGGCTTTAACCACAACCGCAAAGGAGTGCACCGCCCGCTTGTCCTTTGCTTCCACATGACAAATCCCTGGTGCGAGCTTGCCGAAAACCACAAATAAGGGTACCAATCTTGAGTTGGGAAGGGCCGGGGTAACCTGCTAACCACATATGGGAGATCAGTTTGGGAAGTAAGGCGCTCCTGCAAGCATTCACACATCACCGAAGACGGGTCGCTTTCAAGTAGCGCAGTCCACCATGGATAAGCTTGCTGAAGCGGCTGCAGGTACGATTTGCTGTCGCAGTCTGTTCGCGCCATGACCGAGAAACCGCGTGCTGTCACTGCTTGCGCAGCACCGCCCCGTGGATGCCCGCCGCAATGACGATGATGTCATACTTTTCCGGCATTTCCGGGAACTTCTGAATTGACGTTCGAGATCGCCAGAACGATTTTGCCGATGTGCGCACCGGATTCCATCAGTGCGTGCGCCTCGGCCGCTTTCTCAAGCGTGAAGACTCTGAAAATCTGTGGCCTGATTTCCCCCTGCCGCAACAACGGCCAGACCTTCTGTTCCAGTTCCTGTGCGATCTGAG
Organism: Nitrosospira sp.; assembly: GCA_013821425.1. Taxonomy (GTDB): domain Bacteria; phylum Pseudomonadota; class Gammaproteobacteria; order Burkholderiales; family Nitrosomonadaceae; genus Nitrosospira. The sequence continues at coordinate 164,238 of JACDGV010000002.1, forward strand.
CTTTCTCGGCAACGCTGCGGGGCCGCAAGGTGGAACCGGAATGCGTCAACCGCTTGGTCAGCATGGTCATCAGGTTCAGCTCCCTGGCTGGACCGTTCTGGACCCCGATCTGGATAATCCGGCCCTCCATCGCAGCGGCTTTGTAGTTGCGCGCGACATATTCGCCCGCGATGATATCCACAATGACATTAGCCCCTTTGCCATTGGTGAATTTTCGGGTTTCCTCGACGAAATCCTGAGTATGGTAGTTGATTGCCATATCGGCGCCGAGGTCAAGGCACGCCTGCCGTTTTTCCTCCGACCCCACCGTGACCAATACGGTTGCGCCGAAAGCCTTGGAAAGCATCGTGGCCGTGGTGCCGATGCCCGAAGCCCCGCCATGTATCAGAACGGTCTCGCCGGCTTTGAGCTTGCCGCGCTGAAACAAATTCGTCCAGACCGTGAAGAAGGTTTCCGGTACTGCCGCACCTTCGATCAAGCTAAGACTTTGCGGTACCGGCAGGGTATTGCTTTCGTGCGCCACGCAATATTCCGCATAACCGCCGCCTGGGACAAGCGCGCACACCTTGTCGCCAGGTTGAAAACGCGCTGCGCCTTCGCCTGATATGACGACGTGTCCGGCAATTTCAAGTCCGGGTACCTGTGGCGCGCCTGGCGGCGGAAGATACAGCCCGCGCCGTTGCAGGACATCGGGACGATTAACCCCGGCCGCCGCGACTCTAACCAGAATTTCCCCATATCTGGGCCTGGGAATAGAATGCGAAGCGAGAACCAGCACCTCCGGCCCGCCTGGCTTCAGGATATCAATAGCGAGCATCAGTTGTTGGCTGGCGGGTTTGCAAGTCATGCTTATTCCTGCTATAGGTTAACCGCTTAACTCGCGACAGGGACGAAACAGCAATGCATGTCAGGTCTGTTAAATCACCCCGGCTTAAGCCCCTCACGCCTCGTGCTTGGCAAAGACAGGGGTGTGTAGCGCCGTTATCACAATGAGTGTGCCCTATATGCCAGCAACTTCGAAGACGGGAATATTGCCGTGAGCGAGAGCGAGTGGTATTTTGACGTCGGATATGTCGAGCTGCTGTACACAGCGCTGGTGGTCTGCATTTTTGTTGCCCTGTTTTTTTTTGCACGGTCCCACCGGAAGTCTGATCTTGCGACCAACGTTATCGAGGAGAATAGCCCATTACTGGGCTTAATCGCGCTAGCTATAGTGCTATTCATTGTCAACAGGCTATTGGGGGATCTGTGGTAGTGCCAGAATACGGGCCCGACTGGGGCGTAGAGCACGCTGCGACTCCGCCAGTTACTCATCAACAAGTTTCTGCAGCCATTGGCGTTCTTTCTGAGTTTCAGCCTGCACCACTTCTCCTGTGTTGTTCAGGGCGTCCTTATGTGACTTGAGATTTAGCTTGGGCGTTGGGTCTAACCCTTCAATGGAAAGGATCAAGGTTCTAACGGATGAAGTAATCCTGAAAATTAGGTCTCCGAAGCTCGCGAATATATTGGAAAGAGAACCCGGGATAGATCCCGATGATTTTTCCGGACTCCGTTTTGTACCAGCTTCTGCATCCCGCGCTCCAGACCGACGCGACCAGCTTTTTCTGCAACTCTTCATTATAGCGATTCATAGCATCCGGATTCACTGTGAGAAAACGTTTTTCACGTTTGATCAGTTCCTGGATGCATTGCAGGGCATAGTTCACCTGGACCTCGATAAAAAGAATTGCCGAGGTATGTCCCTGGCCTGTATTTGGGCCAAGCAGTATGAAAAAGTTGGGGAAACCAGCAACCGTGACGCCGCGGTATGCCTCCGGCTCCTCTCCCCAAGCCTCACCCAATGTGTACCCGTTCAGACCCGCTACCGGCATCGATGACAATGTATGTCGAATATCGAACCCCGTCGCGCAAACGATGGCATCCACTTTCCGTCTCTGTCCGTCGCTGGTCATGATCCCGCTCGAATCAATTCGCGCGACCAGGCTAGTGACTAATTCCACATTGGACCGCATGAGAGCAGGGTAGTAGTTATTGGAGAGCAAGACCCGCTTGCATCCGAAGGGATAGTCCGGACGCAAAGCCTCGCGCAGCCTTTTGTCCGGCACAAGACGCCGCAGATGCATCTCTGCCAGCTTGGAGGCGAGTTTTGCCATAACACTGCCAGGATTAAAGGCGAGCCTATTCAACTCATGGATCAGATAAAGAAGAAACCGATGGACCCGGGCAAAGAGCTTAAACCGGAATAATGTCTTTATCCACGAGACGTAGCCGTGATTAATCCGGGGAATGATCCAGGCGGGCGAGCGTTGACAGACATAAAGGTTCGCAACAAGAGGTGCAATGCAGGGAATGAGCTGTACCGCGCTTGCCGCCGTTCCGATCACCGCCACTCGCTTGCCCTCGAACGGATAATGGTGATCCCATCGCGCGGAGTGGAACAGATGTCCTTTAAAGGTATCGATACCCGGTATATCCGGGTATCGCGGCTCGCTTAGAGGGCCCGCGCTGCATATGAAGAAATTACAACTCAGATACTCGCCCTTTGCAAGCTGTAATCGCCACAGCCCGCGTTGGGAATCGAACCGGGCCTCGGTAAGTACAGTGTTGAATCTGATGCGGGGCAGGAGATCAAATTTTTCCGCAAATCGCGCGAGATATTTTTGGATTTCGCTTTGCGGGGCATAAGTCTGCGACCAATCGGGATTTTGATAGAAGGAGTATGAATAAAGGTGAGCCGGAACGTCGCACTCTGCGCCAGGATAAGCGTTATCCCACCATGTTCCACCGATGCCCTTGGACTTCTCGATAATGACGAATGAGGTAATGCCAGCGGCAAGCAGGGCTCTACCCATGCAGAGGCCGGAAACACCGGCCCCGAGGATCACCGCTTGGTATCGGTCGGCACGATCATTCTGGGGGGAGACGTTCACTGAAGGCGTTCGCGAAACTGCGTATTTCTCTATTGCCTCAATTGGATATTGCCTCAACTGGAGGCCTGATACCAGACTCGTAGCTGTTTCCGGTCTCGCCACGACGGCCATCGTGGATGTGGAATTACCCACATGATCTTGCAGAGACCTCTCGCCGGAGCAAGGCAGCACCGTGGGGCTCTTTAAGGGCGATTATAAGAAAGGGAACTGAAGACCTGGGTTATAAAATTAAATCTTGAACCTAGGTCATCTACGAGGAGATTACGGTACGTCCACGATATTGGGCCGACGGGGACGAATTTCTTAGTGCCACTCGAGTGCCAAAAAAGGTGAGGAGCCCCCCGAGTCAACTGGCTGATGGTACTTCGTTCGCCCCTTCATCGCCATCCAGATCAACCGCAGCTTCTATGAATACGCGGCTCGCCAGTATGTCCTCCGCCTCGATAGTCATCAGGTCGGTTCGTGAAAGGTTCTTTTTTGCTCCTTCAAACAATCGGTTTGCCTGGCGCAACCGCGCCCTGTCGAGCGCATTGCGAATCGAGCGTGCATTGGCAAAGTGCTCCATCCTCATTCGCAAGCGGATGTAGTCGCTGAATGCTTTTTCCCCTTCTGGACTGAAGCGGTAATTCTGTTCGGCCAGCATCAGCTTCGCGATTGCAAGCAATTCATCGGCACTATAATCCGGGAAATCAATGTGATGAGCAATACGCGAACGCATGCCGGGGTTGCTGTGAAAGAACTTATCCATGCGGTCTTTGTAGCCTGCCAGAATCACCACCAGATCTTCCCGGTTGTTCTCCATTGCCTGCAACAGAATTTCTATCGATTCCGCACCATAGTCCCGTTCATTCTCCGGCTTGTACAGGTAATACGCCTCATCAATGAAAAGCACGCCTCCCATTGCTTTCTTCAATACTTCCTTGGTTTTTGGCGCGGTATGGCCGATATACTGTCCCACCAGATCGTCCCGTGTAACGGAAACAAGATGTCCTTCACGCACATAGCCAAGGCGATGCAGGATTTCGGACATGCGTAACGCCACGGTTGTCTTTCCGGTACCGGGATTGCCGGTAAAAGACATGTGAAGACTGGGCGCCCCGGCAGTCAAATCCAATTTCTTGCGCACGCGGTCGACGAGCAATAGCGCTGCAGTCTCCCGGATACGTGTTTTTACCGGCTTCAGGCCGATCAATTCATCATCAAGCTTGTCCAGCACTTCCTTTATGTTGGAAGCGCGGAATTCTGCGTCCAGATCCACCGCACTATTATCCAGAGGGGGGGAAACGCCAATTGGGTTATTTTTCACGTTTGATCCTCAAAATAAAGTTATCAGGAATGGAACGGGCGTTTGCTATATCTGTTAGAGGAAGCAAAAAACAAGCAGATTCGAGGTTGGGCGCAGGCAAAATCCAATGTAACCACGGATATTATCATCCATGTTCGCCTGCGCTCCAGACGGGTCCCCTTCCTCGAAGGGGAAGGGGATGGCCGTTTTAATACCTTTCGGCTTCGGGTTTGTCAGTCGCGTAGGAATGAATAGTGTAACGAATGCTGCGACCTTCCGCTTCCTGACGTACCAGGTGAAAGCCTGGTTCTTTCTTCGGACGGTTAACGATGTACGACATGGTGGGGCTTTCAACCCCACGGGTCGAGTTGAATGCCGTTACCCGAATGTAATGATTGGGAAACGTCTTGCGGCAGTCATTGATCTCGGACAGGATGCCCGCAGGGTCTTTCAAGTCGAACATCGGGTTGCCGAACATTTCCCAATACGTATTGCGCGGATGCGGATCGTCCGTGTATTCAATGCCGATCGCCCAGTTGTTCTTCAACGCGTATTTAATTTGCGCCGAAATCTGCTTGTCCGTCAGCGGAGGCAGGAAAGAGAACTGCCCTTGCGTGACAATGTTTCCTGAATTGGTCATCATAATCATTTACTCCTATATGGTTAGACGCTGGCCGTGGTGGAAGGCACAAAGTCGGCCGTGTCGGTGGATTCGTAATTGAAGGTGATATCTTTCCAGGTTTCCAGTGCTTGCTTGAGCGGAGTGCACCATTTCGCGGCATCCTCCAGAATCCTGGGACCTTCTTTCATGTAATCACGTCCTTCGTTGCGTGCAAGCACCATCGCCTCCAGCGCAACGCGATTTGCAACTGCGCCGGCTTGTATGCCCATTGGATGGCCGATGGTCCCGCCGCCGAACTGCAATATCACGTCTTCACCGAGATAATGGAGCAACTGGTGCATCTGGCCGGCGTGAATGCCGCCTGAAGCAACCGGCATAACTTTATTCAGGGAAGCCCAGTCCTGCTCAAAGAACAGGCCGGTTTCGAGGCTTACCGGACTGTGCGGTTCGAGCAGAGTATCGTAGAAGCCCTTGATCATGAGCGGGTCGCCTTCCAGCTTGCCTACAACGGTGCCGGCGTGAATGTGATCGACCCCTGCCATCCGCATCCATTTGCAGATCACGCGGAAATTCATGCCATGATTTTTTTGACGGGAATAGGTCGAATTGCCGGCGCGATGCAGGTGCAGAATCATGTCGTGCTTGCGCGCCCATTTTGCCATTGACTGAATTGCGGTATAGCCAATTACCAGATCGATCATGATGATCACGGAGCCGAGGGACTTGGCGAACTCGGCGCGCTCGTACATCTCTTCCATGGTGCCCGCCGTGACGTTCAGGTAGTGGCCCTTGACTTCACCGGTGGCGGCAGAAGCTTTATTGACTGCTTCCATGCAGTAGAGAAAACGGTCACGCCAGTGCATGAAGGGTTGCGAATTAATGTTCTCGTCGTCTTTCATGAAATCGAGACCACCCTTGAGACCTTCGTATACCACGCGTCCGTAGTTCCGGCCGGAAAGTCCCAACTTCGGCTTCGTGGTTGCGCCAAGCAATGGCCGGCCAAATTTGTCCAGACGCTCACGCTCGACGACAACCCCGGTGGCAGGGCCCTGGAAAGTCTTGAGGTAAGCGACCGGAATACGCATGTCTTCCAGGCGAAGCGCCTTTACGGCCTTAAAACCAAATACGTTGCCGATGATCGAAGCGGTCAGGTTGGCTATGGAACCCGGTTCGAACAAGTCAAGATCATAGGCGATATAGGCGAAATACTGCGCTTCATTCTTAGTGCCGGGACCGGTGTTAGGCACCAGTTCAGAGCGATAGGCCTTGGCACGGTAGAGTTCGCAGGCGGTCAGCCTATCGGTCCATACCACAGTCCATGTCGCGGTGGAAGATTCGCCAGCGACAGCGGCGGCGGCTTCTTCATGATCCACGCCTGGCTGGGGTGTGATACGGAATAAGGCAATGATATCGGTATCTTTGGGTACATAATCCGAATCCCAGTAACCCATTTTTTTATATGGAATTACGCCGGATTTGTAACGTTCCTTGGTTGTTAAAGTTTCACTCATGTCAGTTCTCCTGTGACGGTAGATAAAAGTGCTACGAAACGATTGTAGTCCGAATTATCATAAACAACAGTCACGTGTTTTGATTGTTATGATAATATTTTGCTTATGGATGTTGAATGAATCTCTAATGTGGATGGCAATGCTGCACGTTACTCTAAGGCAGTTAAAAGTTTTCGAATCGGTTGCGCGCAACCTTAGCTTTTCCCGCGCCGCTGAGGAACTTTATCTCACGCAGCCCGGTGTTTCCATGCAAATCAAGCAACTGGAAAACCACGTTGAACTGCCTCTTTTCGAACAAATGGGCAAAAAAATCTATCTCACTGACGCGGGACGCGAACTTTATCACTATAGCCGCGCAATTTCCCAGCAATTAGCTGACATGGAGCTTGCGCTCAGCGAATTGAAAGGATTGGAAAGCGGCAAACTCAACATCTCGGTGGTGAGCACTGCCAATTATTTCGCCCCGCATTTGCTGGCTAAATTCTGCCAACGCTACAGTGGCGTAACCGTTAGCCTGAATGTTTCCAACCGTGAAACTGTCCTAAAACATTTGGCGGACAACGTGACGGACCTAGCCATCATGGGTCAGCCCCCCGCCAGCCTGGATATTGCCACTGAATCATTCATGGACAATCCACTAGTGGTCATAGCCCCTCCAGATCATCCTTTATGCGCTGCCCGCCGGATTCCTGTAAAAAGGCTCGAGCTGGAAACCTTCCTGGTCCGGGAACCAGGGTCCGGGACACGCAGCGCAATGGAGCGGTTTTTTGCCTCGCACCAAATCACTATCCACAGGGGCATGGAAACGGATACAAATGAAGCTATCAAACAGGCGGTTCAAGCGGGAATGGGCCTTGGGATCATGTCACTGCACACCGCTGAACTGGAACTGGAAACAAAACGGCTAAAGGTCCTGGATGTGCAGAATTTTCCGATCATGCGCCACTGGCATGTTGTGCATCGGAAAAACAAGCGTCTTTCAAGCGTGGCGCAAGCGTTCAGGGAGTTCTTGCTGAAGGAGGCGAGAGTGCTGATGCCAGGGATCCGAGGGTGAGACGCTGAAAATATCGCTCACGCAGTTCCCATTCCTGGTTCTACACAAAGAGGGTTTTGGTAACGGCTCAGCGACGCCCATCGTACCAGATCGGGAGCTGTTTCTTGTCTTGCAATGAGCGCCGTGGGTGCAACAGCACGCGCAGGATCTGCCCTAACATCTCTCCAGCTGAGTAGAGCAGCACCTTGCGAGAAGACGTCTCCAGGGGATGTCCTCTCAGAATCACAAATTGTAGACCGCGTTTCCGCCCCCATTGCTTGAGTTGCTGGCTTAAGGTAATTTCATCAGCAGCGTAGAGTTCCTGGTTAAAACCACCGACTTCATGAAATGCGTCACTGCGGCAAACGACCAAGGCGCCCGCAGCCCAGCGAAACAGAATCGACGTTACGGTCCAAAGTTTTAATATTCCGTCTGCCCACCACGGCAATCCATCCATTTTTATGGTGCTGCCACAACCTACGCTCTTTCCCTCTTCAATCAGCCGCAGGATATCTCCAAGCAGCCCGGGACTTAAAATGCTGTCGGCATCCACAAACAGCAGCCAGTCTCCGGTGGCCTTGGCGGCACCGGTGTTACGGGCCCGGCCGATCTGGTTGATCGGCTCAAAAACAACCTGAGCGCCCGCCTGCCTCGCAACGTTAGCGGTGTTGTCGGTGGAGTTGTTGTCGACCACGATGATTTCGGCCGTAAAGCCAGGCTTGTGATGCGCGGCTAATGCTGTAGAAATAGATTGCAGACAAGGCCCGATCAGACGTTCTTCGTTAAACGCTGGAATGACAATCGAGAGATGCATTGAAAATCGGTTCGGGTGTGGAGTCGAAGCCATTATTATCCTGGAAAAGGGCCGTGTGCTAAAGGATATGCAAGGGTATTAGGCGGAAAGGGAAGGGGAGGAATTTAAAAAACACATTAGCTATTCCGCCCCAATTCAATCCAAAAAACCAAATCAAAAGCGATGCTAGCGAAAATTTACGGTACGCACTGCGGTGGTTGTACTTTCGGTTAAGGAGCATAACCATGAAATGTCCAGTATGTGAAAAAGGCGAAACGGTGCAGGAAACCCGCGATTTGCCCTATACCTACAAAGGACAAGAAACGGTATTCAAGGCAATTAGCGGCACCCTGGTGTACTGAATGCGGCGAAGTATTTTTCAGGCTGGGCTACCTTGATAAAACATATGACGGTGTTGGGTGCGTTTAAGAAACAGGTTGATAGCAAAGAAAAACCTGAGGCTTATTGGTGGGGAGTATGTTGCTGTGGCAACCAAGCAGTTGCCAGACCCAATACAGCAAAGGAAGAGTTTCAGGAAACGGTTATGGAGGTTCCCAACATGGGCAAAGTGAGGTTTGCCTGCAGGCGGGTTAAATCAAAACATCATAAATCCGTTCATGTATTCCGTTCATGTATTCTGGAATGCGATAACTGCCGTGAAAATTGAGTAAGACAGGGGAGGGTTGCGCGGCGCTTAAGTCCATACCTGTAGCCCGGCCTTATTAAATGTCACGCAACCGTTCCAAATGCGAATCCCATCAAAAAGTACAGGTTTCACCATCCTCAGGTACTAACACGCGTTGTGTCATGCCCTTTTCGCTGAGGAACTCCCGCAGTTCTTTTCTCGACAGCATGGCGTGGTTCACGGATTCCATGTGGCTCGCAATAAGGGTTGCCTTGGGAGCTGCCTTGTAAACCTCGTAAACATCCTTTTTATCCATGATAATGGGTTCGTATCCGAGCACTTGCGCGTCTCCACTGTTGAGGATGACGACATCGGGGTCATATTTCTTCAGATTTTCCTCGACTCCCTCATACCAGACCGTATCGCCAGCGATATAAACCGTTTTTTCATTGGGGTGCTTGAATACAACACCGGATACAAGGCCTAATAGGTCAGCGTATTTTTCAACAGTTTTTTCTCCGCCATGCCTGCCCGAGGTTTTGATGAGCGTGATGTCACCAAAAACCGTTTTCTCCCCCATAACCCGGATGTTCTTGAAGCCTTGCCCTTGGATTACCGCTGCATCATTCTCGTTTTGCGTAAAAATGAGCATGTCCTTGGGCACTAGCTTTATGGCCGCGTCGTCCCAGTGATCCGTATGAACATGGCTAACAATGACTGCATCCACGTCAAGGATCTCGTCCATCGGAATAGGCAGATCGACGACGGGATTGGCTATGTGACTGTTGGGCGTACCTTGAAATCCTGGAAAAGCTCCCTTTTCTCCCAGCATGGGATCAACCAGGAATTTTTTCCCCGCATATTCGATAATGATTGTGCATTTCGTAACTGTTGGAATTTCATGAGAAATACTCCTCTGTCTAAATGATCAAGAACAATCAAGCTTCCGATCCAATAATCAAATTACCGCCACCGTTGGAAGAAGCATGAAAAGAGCCGCGCGAGATGCCAGTAGCAGACAATACGGAGTGTTCCGATTCTCTAGCTGAACACTCCATGCATCGCAGGACATCCTGGGCGGCAAGCCGTGCGATACGGGCGGCCTGACTGTTTTGGGTGACCATCGCCGTTATGATCGCTCCCTCTATAATCAGGCCCAATTTCTGGGTGACGATCTCCGGATCCCGGGCTCCGCTCTCTATAACCAGTACCCTTAGCCGCTCAATTATCTGGTCCCGATAAGCGCCGGCCACATCCTTTACCCAAGCACTATCCTTTTCACTTTCCGCCACAGCGTTGATGAATACACAGCCGAAGAAGTCTTCCTTCTCGAACCAGTTCTCCAGTAGATCGAAAAGGGCGAGGATGCGATCTTTAGTAGAACACTTCAGACTAGGCAGATCCAGATCGAACCAGTGAAACCACATACTCGCTTCCGTATGCAGCACTGCCTTGAGCAGATTTTCTTTTGAGCCGTAATGCGTGTAGAGACTGCGGCGGGCCACGCCTGCTTCCTCAAGAATCTGCGAAATACCCGTTGCATGTATTCCGGCACGACAGAACAATCGCCGCGCGGCCAGAAGCAATTTTTCCTCCGTCGATTTGCGAGCTGCCTTCATCAATCCATTTCCTCCGCGATCTGTAAACCCATCTTTCGAACAGTAGACTGATCAGTCTACTTTCATTCTAGACTCTGAATGAAGACATTACAAGAGGCAAGAAATGAATTCTTTTGATTTGTCATTATGAGGATTTATAAACGGGGGCCTTTTTGGCGGGGGAAGCAAAACCATCGGCGGACAAGTGTGGGAAGGGATGGTGTTCAACAGCGACCTACTTGCGAAAACCAAGTGGCTACAGCTGGAAATCAAGGCCGCGTCCGATGTGATCACGACCACCAATGTCAGAAAAATCGCCTCAGGCGGGCTATCCTGCCGCACGCGCTGCGCTGAGCATCCAAACCGGTCTGCCGCCTCGCGCACTTTCTGGCGTATCCTCCGGCGGCATATTACCGGGAAGAGAAAAGGCAGGTATCCTCCAGCCAATTCCCGTGCCTAACAAAGGCAGCGCCTGCATGGATAACACCTCAGGCCCGTGGGCAAACAGCCGGGACCTTCGGGAACAGAAAAACGGCAGTCTTCAACGTACGCTGGCTCAGTTCCGTTCCACCCCGTCCTTTCCCGAAGGTTCCCCAGCAGGGGCTTGGGTCGGCGCCCCGCGTGCATTGATGGGATAGCTATCGCTAAGCCCGATAAAAGGCTGAATCAACATTCGATCAAGGCGCTCCCAAGCTGCATCTCTAAAAAGATTGATGCCAATGGTCATCCCTTCGTGGCCATCCCTGGGTTGATCTTTATAGGTGCCCAGCAGCAGGTCCCACCAAGGCAGGTTGAATCCGAAATTGGAGTTCGTCTCATCGGGGTGCCAGGAATGGTGGACCCTGTGCATGTCGGGTGTAACCACCACCCAGCGGAGAACCCGGTCGAAGGGCAGGGGGATGCGCAGGTTGCCATGATTGAACATAGATGTTGCATTAAGTAATACCTCGAAAATGAGTACTGCAAGCGCAGGTGCACCCAAAGCGACAATGACTGCCAGTTTGATCCCCATGGAGAGCATGATTTCAAGGGGATGGAAACGCACGCCGGTGGTCACATCAAAATCAAGGTCGGCATGATGCATGCGATGCAATCGCCAAAACGAGGGAACCGCATGAAGCAATACATGTTGAAGGTAAATGGCGAAGTCGAGGATGATGACAGCAATCAAAACCGACATCCAGCCCGGAAGGGCAAAAACATTCAGCAATCCCCATCCGCGCCCCTCACCCATCAGGGCAATCCCGATAGCGGCAGTTGGAAATACCATCCGGACCATTAGCGCATTCAGCACCGAGATGCCGAGGTTGCCCGGCCAGCGAGTGCGCCGCCTCAGGCTTCGCTTCCGCCGTGGCAGCAGCGATTCCCAAATACCGACGGCAACGAGAATTGTGATGAAAAACCCCATGCGGATGATGGGTTCATCCTCCAAAACAGTGACGTTCACCTTTGTTCTCCATAACGTCCTGCTACGCCTCCACAAAGGTTAACCCAGTAGATTTAGAGGAATGCCCGGAGGTGTAAGGATGGACCATGAGAATGTGCATGAAGGGCGAGCAAGAATGTCCTGTCCGGTTCTTTCTTGAGGCCGGGAGCCGACCCCAAGACCGTGCATAGCAACATTATTGTTCCCAAAACAGTCTAATATAAAATAGAAGCTGATAGAGAGCCACCTGTGCGAAGAGCCACATGTGCGAGTCTCGCATCGCGTGTATACGGACGGGAAGCCGGCCATTGGTAATGGGCTGATGGGCACTTGCCACTAGACAACCACAGGAGTTTACATGGAATTTGGGATCATACAATGGCTGGTAGCCTCCACCATTTTTTTCGTTGTGCCATTCTGGAGAATTTGCAAGCGCGCCGGCTTCCAGCCGGGCCTGTCATTTCTCGCATTAATACCGGGAGGAATGTTAATCCTTTTATGGGTGATAGCATTTGCAAAATGGTCCGCCTTCCCGGAAGAGAAAAAATGAGGTATTAATGCCGATTAAAGCGTTCAATGTCACGTTTTCACTCGGCTCTATTTAACATAATATACATTATGCGCAAAATAGGGGGAAACAACATTCAGACTGAATTTGCTTTATGTGTGCTTGTGCACAGAGTTACCGAAGTCTATTGGCGAGAATATATCCAGGCGTCTACTTTTTTTCTCCCTCTTGTAGTAGATGCCACTGGCCCGGCATAGGCCAACTACTCCTTGCCGGGCCTTTTTCTTTCTCAGGAACCCCAGTCAAGCGCTCCTCTACGTGCCGATTTCCCCATGACTCTTCCTACCCGCTAAAAAACCCAGAAAAAAAACCCGCAACCCCCCTCGCTCGGAAATCGGATTACTCACAGGATCCCTACAGCGCTGATGGCAGGATGTGTCCAACTGGGCAACTTCGCTCGCCGGTCCTTCAGACACGCGTACAGAACCGCCGACTATTATTGACGGGATTTCTTTTCTAAAAATACCATCTATAATTTCCCCGAAAACTCCATTCAACGAAAGGAGGAGACATGAAATTTATAGCTTTTGCGGTTCTGATGGGCTTGCTTACTACTACGGCGACCACCACGCGTGCGGCGGATACCCCTTCCTTATTTACTCAGCCTGACGCTCAAAGCATGTTCCGGGATGCCCAGCAACATGTCAAGGAGCTGATGAAAACGGGAAAATATGTAGAAGCATCTGAATACATGAGCATTTATCAACGGCTGGCATGTGAAGCGGCCGAGCAGCAAGCAGGCAGGAGCACGGAGGAAGGCATTGCCAATTGTGCCCGTAATAATCAGGCGGGAATGAGCGCCAGCAGCGTCCAGCAGCGACAACAGGAACTGTTCGCGGCTGAGCCTATGTCGGCAAGTAGCCTGGCCCCTGGCATCAGCGTAATCCAGCGTGCGGTGCCGGGCTCGCCTACATTCGTGGACGGCTCGGCACCCTCGCTTCTTATCTTTGACCCGCGTACCGACACTGAACGATCTGGTTCGCGGACTGATCCGATACCAACGACCGATCCCTGGACTGGAGCACGTTAGGAAACTGCCGAAGTGTCGACGCATGCGGACGTAATTCCAGCCTCATCGAGATCGCTTTTCCGCCCTTACCCTTCCCCGCTTTTCTGTCATCACTTCTGCGGAAAAGCGCGCCCGGCTCGGATAGCAATGCCAGGAACGATTTCCTGTTCCTGGAGTTCGCCTGAAATACTCCTGTGCATTCCGATGTCTCAGGTAGTTCGGCTACCGTGCAGGCACGCAGCGAAGTTTACCAATTTATTGTTGTATACCTTTACAGTCAATATCCAGCTTTGTGAGCCTATAATTTGTTTTTCTTACGCTTCAGCACGTTACGCCACACTACTAAGCTCGGCACGAATATTGCTTTCAAAGGATACGGGGTTGTATCCCGTCGACGCTTTAAGAATAAGCAATAGCAACTTCAAGGGGAATGGAAACATGCACATGATTGCAACCGCAGCATTTATAGGAATTCTGACGGCAGGGGGAGCGCACGCGGCTGAAAAAAAAGCGGATTACCGACCGAACCATACGGCTGTTCATCCATCCGCAAAGGCCAGTGTTCATCCATCGGCAAAGGCCAGTGTTCATTCATCGGCTCATGCCCGTGTTAATGCGCCAGAAAAAAAATGGACTCCCCCACCCGGCCGCTTGCCGGACTCCATAATGACGAGCCTCGTGTGGGATACTGATCCCAAACAACAAATTCCCATGAGATTCAATCAGGTCGCTGAGGTACCCGAACCTGGAAGCATCGCACTTATCGGTATTGGCTTGCTTGGCCTGATCGCATTACAAAAACGCAAAAAATAATCGCAAGAACAAGGTAGGGTCCGGCCGTTTCCTCAAATTTTTGCCCGAGTATGGGTATTTGTGGAGCGTACCAGTAAAATCAGGGGATTTCAGGGGCGCATAAAAAGCTCCTCCAGATTTCCGTTGAATCTCCTGTAGAGTCTTCTATAGAAACTAAAAACGCCGTTCGCGCCAGTGCTACAAATCTGTTCTGTGCTTCCACCTTCCAAGATATTTTCCTAAGTGTCGCAACTCCAATTCAATCTTACAGTTGGAGGCTAGCGGGTCGGATAGTTCTGAATTGGAACTACGGGAATTCCGGTGTATCATCCTTGCCTGGCAAAGTACACAACAGACTAGGAGGCAAATTTTGAAAATATCTCGCCTGGCAATAGCGTTTTCCATCGGCCTTGCGCTATTGACTCCAGTACATGTACTTGCAGCAAAGGTGAGTGCCAATGCGCCTAATACAACGGTAGGAATGGCCGCTAATGAGGGGAAGGTCCTTTCCACCCTCGATGCGCCAGGCTATACCTACATGGAACTGGCAAACACCGAAAAACGTTTCTGGATTGCCGCGCCAACGACCAGGGTGAAAGTCGGCGATCGTATACGGTTCGAGCAGAGTATGGTGATGAAGGACTTCAACAGTAAAACGCTAAACCGGACTTTTGACCAAATTATTTTTGTCAATTCGGCAACGGTACTCAAATAAAACAGAAAATACTTTAACTATAGTTCATATTGAATTGATTATTTTTCTATTTCCTCATACTTGGAGGCCTGACAGCCTTCTTGGGAATAATCCCTGACTCTGGTTCAACAAACCCCACGAACAGCTTGTTTTTCAACCGCTTTATCTCATCTCGATATTCAGCCGCTTTCTCAAATTCCAGATTCTTTGCAGCATCGAGCATTTGCTTCTCCCACTGTTTTATTTCCTTCGCGAGTTGCATTTCACTCATGGAATCATAGTGGGCCTGCACTTGAGCAGCTTTGAGTTGCTGCTGAGCCGTTTCAATATTGTAAATTCCGTCAATCAGGTCTTTGACTCGTTTATGCACACTACGGGGTGTAATGCCATGCTTCTGGTTAAATAATATTTGCTTGTTGCGCCGGCGTTCAGTTTCGCCCATTGCGCGGTGCATCGAATCTGTGACCCTGTCCGCGTATAGAAGGGCGGTACCATTAATATGGCGCGCCGCACGGCCTATCGTTTGTATTAATGAGCGTTCCGAACGCAGGAAGCCTTCCTTATCGGCGTCCAGTATGGCCACGAGAGAGACTTCTGGGATATCCAGGCCCTCACGCAGCAGATTGATACCCACCAGCACGTCGAATTTTCCCAACCGCAGGTCTCGAATGATTTCTACTCGTTCCACAGTATCTATGTCGGAGTGCAGGTAGCGCACCTTTATACCGTGGTCCGACAAATAATCCGTCAAGTCCTCCGCCATGCGTTTGGTTAGCGTCGTTACCAGTACGCGCTCATCCCGAGCGGTACGCAGAGTGATCTCTGACATAACATCGTCGACCTGGGTAGTGGCAGGGCGCACCTCTATCTGCGGGTCCACAAGTCCGGTCGGGCGCACCAGTTGCTCCACCACTTGCCCGCTGTGCACCCGCTCGAACTCCGCCGGCGTGGCTGATATAAACACCGTTTGCGGCATAATTTCCCTGAACTCGTCAAAGCGCAATGGTCTATTGTCCAGCGCTGAAGGAAGCCTGAAACCATAATCCACCAGGTTTTCCTTACGCGAGCGGTCCCCCTTGTACATGCCACCTACCTGCGGGATGGTGACGTGGCTTTCGTCGATCACCATCAGGGTGTGGGGAGGCAGATAATCCATCAGGGTAGGTGGCGGCTGTCCCGGTTTCTTCCCGGATAGATGCCGGGAATAGTTCTCGATACCTTTACAGAAACCGAGTTCGTTAAGCATTTCGAGGTCGAAACGGGTGCGTTGTTCGATACGCTGAAGTTCAACCAGCTTATTGTGCTGGTGAAAAAAATCTATACGCTCCGCCAACTCGGCCTTGATCGTGTCTATCGCGCGCAGTGTAGTGCTTCTGGGGGTTACATAATGGCTCGACGGATATACCGTATAGCGCGACACTCTTTTCAAGGTGTGTCCGGTGAGCGGATCGAATAGCGTCATGCTTTCCACTTCATCGTCAAATAACGATAAACGCACCGCGGTTTCGGAGCTCTCTGCCGGAAAAATATCCAGCACGTCTCCCCTCACCCGGAACGTTCCACGGGCGAATTCGAATTCGTTGCGCTCATATTGCATTTCTGTCAGACGCTGTATCGCTTCCCGTTGAGTAATTTTTTCGTGTTCGCGCAAATGCAGGATCATGCCATGATAATCTACCGGATCGCCTATGCCGTAGATGCACGAAACAGTAGCAACGATAATGGCATCATCACGCTCAAGGAGGGACTTGGTGGCCGATAGGCGCATTTGCTCGATGTGCTCATTGATGGCGGAATCCTTCTCGATAAACAGGTCGCGTGAAGGAACGTAGGCTTCAGGCTGATAATAGTCGTAATAGGACACGAAATACTCGACAGCATTTTCCGGGAAGAACTCCCGCATTTCGGCATAGAGTTGGGCTGCCAAGGTTTTGTTCGGTGCCATGATAATGGCCGGGCGACCCAACCGCGCGATTACGTGAGCCACGGTGAAGGTCTTGCCGGACCCGGTCACCCCGAGTAGGGTCTGAAAAGCGAGGCCATCCTCTATCCCCTCCATCAGCTTTTCGATCGCTTCAGGCTGATCGCCGGCTGGTTCGAATAACTGATGCAATTTAAACGGGCTATTGGGGAAGGTAATGATCACAGGTATAATTCGCGGGCTCAATTTTTCGAATTTCAATTTCTTGTCTTGCGCCAATTTTATCATGCGGCCGCAACCCGCATCGGTATAAGGAAATTATCGTGAACCTCTCGAAGCGCGTTCGGACCATCAAGCCCTCCCCTACCCTCGCCGTTACCGCGCGAGCGGCCAAGCTCAAGGCGGAAGGCAAGGACATTATCGGACTGGGTGCCGGGGAACCGGATTTCGATACGCCGCAGCATATCAAGGATGCGGCAATTGCCGCCATTAACCGGGGCTTCACCAAATACACCGCGGTGGGCGGCACTCCTGGCCTCAAGAGCGCCATCATTTCAAAATTCAAACGCGAAAACGGGTTCGATTACAGCCCGCGGCAAATACTGGTTTCATGCGGCGGCAAGCAAAGTTTCTTCAATTTAACGCTTTCGGTCATTAACCCAGGCGATGAAGTCATCATACCTGCCCCCTACTGGGTATCGTATCCGGACATCGTGCTGATTGCCGAAGGGAAGCCAATCATCGTCGAGGCAGGTATAGAGCAGGGGTTCAAGGTTACCGCGGCACAACTGGAAAAAGCCATTACCCGTCGCACAAGAATGTTCGTTATCAACAGCCCCAGCAATCCTTCCGGCGGAGTGTACACCTCGGACGAGCTTGAAGCCCTGGGTAACGTACTACTCAAATACCCCGACATCCTGATCGCTACCGATGACATGTACGAGCATATCCTGCTCACCGGCGGAAAGTTCGTGAACATACTCAATGCCTGCCCTGACTTGTATTCCCGCACGGTGGTGCTGAACGGAGTGTCAAAGGCCTATGCAATGACAGGATGGCGCATCGGTTATTGCGGCGGTCCGGAGCATGTCATTACCGCTATGGAGAATGTGCAGTCCCAGAGCACCTCGAACCCCGCCTCCATTTCGCAAGCTGCCGCGGAAGCGGCGCTTAATGGCGATCAAACCTGTATTGCGCCCATGGTAGCCGCGTTCAGGGAACGTAACCGGTTCGTAACCAACGCACTCAACGTCATCCCCGGCATTCAGTGTCTTTTATCAGAAGGCGCGTTCTACGCCTTTGCTGACGTCCGAAAAGCAATTGGCGAACTACACGCCGGGGGAGTAATCACGGATGGTAGCGATATAGCCTTCAGCGAGTATCTATTGGAATATGCGGGGGTCGCGGTAGTGCCAGGGTCGGCTTTTGGCAGCGAAGGGTATATCCGTCTCTCTTTCGCAACTGCCATGGCCAATCTGGAAAATGCACTAGGACGTATCGCAAAAGCCCTGGCCCGAGGCAAAGCCGGCCATGGCTGCCACCAACTTTAGCACCTTCTTTTCTTGCAGCGAGGCCGCTCGCGGGAGGCGCAATAAGTTGTATATTTACTCGCGCTTGCGATCACGTCAGAAGTGTTCACGACTGCGACAAAAACCCGTTTAGCACGGTTCATCGCAGACAGCGGTACCGGAAGTACCGAACGGGTGGCTGGCTGAACGGTATCTCGGCGCACCGATTTTGCCCCCCACAGGGACCATCAGGTTCTCTTCTTACCAGTATCCGGGCGGCACCATGTAGAGCCCGGTATCCCATTTCCATTGACGAATGGGATTTTCAGTCATCGCATCCTTATCGTCAGGCTGCGCGGTCCAATGGAAATCACACACGCTGCCCTGGTGGCCGACAAAGGTGTGGACCCCGCCATTCGCAACACCAGCAAAAAACGGCACGTTCTCAAGCTTTTCAAGAAGTGCTTCGGTGTCGCTATTCGGGGTGACCTCACGGTAGCCAGTGATGACTGCGTCGCAGCGCACGCCGATCGATCCCGGAACCGGTGATTTCCAAACCCGTGCCTTGGCCTTTGCCATGTTAAGTGCAGCCAGTTTCTCCCGCTCTCCGGAATCCCCCAGATCGTCTGCCGTTCTGGGGCAGTAAAACACAGCCGTCCAATCGTCTTTCTGCAGTTCCTCGCAGAGAACCGTGCCACGGAGGTCCGCCTCCTTCACTCTGCTGTTTATCTCGGCAAAACGGACCTTGTTGCCCGCGCCTTCGTACGCTGCTTTCACGTTTTCAAGCACCCAGCCGATACAGGAGCTCTCCTTAATGCGGGACGCCTGGCCGGACGCGTTTTCTATGACGACAAATCCGTGCCCGAGGGATGCCATCCGCCAGTTACCCAGGCTCATCGCATCTATCCGATTTTGCAGCGTGGAACGGTCGCCCCTTAGAATGGCGTCATGGAAAGGCGAATGATCGCCGTAGTAGAGCCCCACCCCGGTATTCTCAATGGCAGTCCTGTGAGCATTACTGTTGTCCGAAATACTTTTGTCACCGAGTTCCGCCAGCTTCCTCCAATTCACCATTTCGCCGTCGGTAGCGTCAGAATTTCGCGTCTCAGTGAACAACCATTCGGCGATCGATAAGGCCGGTGCGTCCGATATGGTATTGACGTTGCCATCATGGTCGTAGTTATCGATGACCTCCCACAGTTTCTCCAAATTCTGTCCGGTTCCCGAGATAACGCCATTACCAGTGATGCCGCGCAAGTCCAGTTCCGGATACGCGGTTCGCAACGCGACGGTATCAATCAATTTTCCCTTTAAACGATTGATGAAAGTAGCATGGTCGAGTGAAGGCATTTTATGTCTCCTGGTAGTCAAGGCAAGTGGAAAAGGGGGAAAGGGGAAAGGGGGAAAGGGGGAAAGGGGCGGGATTGTAATAACGGTTCCCGATTCCTTTCGTTCGTTATTTACTTTAGCAGCAATCCGGAAGATTTCAATGTTCGTTTCAATCGAGCAATGCAATGGTGAGCTTCCATACCTGATGAGATCATCAAGGCAGTTAAACGGAAAACGGCAGGACTCAGCAGTCCGTGGCAACACGTGCAAGATGAGCGCGGAAAGCGGCGACTGCAAGCACAAGCCCATCAGCGAAAACTCGCTATCAGCGCGGAGAAAGGCAGGGGCCTACAGATCGCAGACGCAAAACGGTTCTATTTAGCTATTGACGCCTCCGATCAGGGCCTATAGTCTCTTAAAGAGAACTGTCAAGTAAATCGAGATATGATCTGGCAAGGGACCCTGCTCGCCCCCCCTTCCTACCCTTGAAGACTATTATCTGGTTCAGAATGGACAATTGTTCGCGATAAATGCGCTGCCCGAACCAAACTCCCTTGTCTTGCTGGGGATCGGCCTCACCGGATTTGCGGTCATGCGTCGCGCTATCAGACCGTCCCGCTTCATTGCGATGCGTCGGGTGGCACTTTGCGGGTAGAAGCCGCTGTTTCCAGCATGACTTCCAGTCCTTCCGCTATGAGTCGCTCGATCACCGGAGTAAAATAAGCAAGTGACAGCATCAATGTCACCATCCCTACCATAAGAGTAATCGGGAAACCTACTGCAAAAACATTGAGTTGGGGAGATGCGCGGGTCAAAATGCCGAGCGCCAGATTGGTAATCAGGAGCGCGGCGACCACAGGTAAGGAGAGTTGCAGGCCCGCGAGGAAAATTTTGCCTCCCCAATCCGCCAGATTTTTCCAACCCGCAGCGGAGAACGGCTCGGCAGAGATGGGAAACGCGTAAAAACTCTCAGCCAGCACCGATAGCATCAGCAGATGACCATTCAGGGAGAGGAACGTCAGGGCGGCGAACAGGCCAAGGAATTTTCCCATCACGAGCGTACTGCCATCACTGTGTTGAGTAAAAAAGGTCGCAAACCCCAAGCCCATTTGCAGCCCCGCTATCTCACCAGCCATTTCCACCGCGCTGAACACGATACGCATCGCAAGACCCATTGCCAGCCCTATCACGACTTGCTGCCCCAGCACGAATAATCCTTCGACTGACCCCGGTTCGACTCTTGGCATCGGCCCGATCGCGGGCGCTACGACCAACGTAATGAGAACACCGAGCCCGATCTTCACGCGCATGGGGATTGCGATGTTCCCCAGAACCGGCGCCATTGCCAGCAGCGCCAGGATGCGGGTTAGCGGCCACAAGAACGCGGTCAGCCATGCGTGAAGATCGGCGGAGCTGAAGGTAATCATCTAGGGGAAGTTCAATCGATCGGACGTCCGGAGTCTCCTGTAGAGTTTGTTCAACTACTATCCCACCGCCGTCGGGATTCCCTCCAGCACTTCCCGCATATAATCAGTCATTACCGAAAGCATCCACGGCCCGGCCAGGACAAGAGTCGCAAATAGCGCTACCAACTTGGGAATAAAGGATAAGGTCATCTCGTTGATCTGCGTTGCAGCCTGGAAAATACTCACCAGCAAGCCTGTAGCCAGCGCAGCCAGTAGCAGCGGCGCGGAAACTAACAGGGTTATCTCCATGGCCTTCTGGCCCAATGTCATTACGCTTTCAGGGGTCATGTTGTTTTTCTCTTCCAAGAGGGTGGGAAGCCAAGCCCGGTGAGGACGTGAGTTTTCCTGTTTTGTGTCGCCGTCAATAGAAACTCTCCGCCAGTGATCCGATCAGCATATGCCAGCCATCGACCAGCACGAACAGCATAATTTTGAACGGTAATGCCACGAGGGCGGGCGATACCATCATCATGCCCATGGACATCAGCACGGAAGCGACGACCATGTCGATAATAAGAAAGGGAATGAATACCGTAAAGCCGATCTGAAAGGCGGTTTTCAGTTCACTGGTGACAAATGCCGGAACTAGTATTCGCAACGGCACGTCTTCGGGGCCGTTCAGTAGCGGACCACCGGAGAGCTTGACGAACAGTGCCAGATCCGGCTCCCGCGTCTGTTTCATCATAAAAGCTTTGAGGGGGGCCGCGCCCTTGTCCAATGCCTGCGCCATCGTAATTTTGTCTTCAGTGTAAGGCTGGTACGCATCCTCGTGAATTCTGTCGAACACAGGACCCATTACAAAAAAAGTAAGAAACAGGGCGAGCCCGACGAGTACCTGGTTGGGCGGCGAAGACTGGGTGCCGAGCGCCTGGCGCAGCAACGAGAGCACGATGATTATGCGGGTAAAGCCTGTCATCATCAGCAGAGCGGCCGGGAGGAAGGTGAGTGCCGTCAGCAACAGCAGGGTTTGGAGGCTTATCGAATAGTTTTGTCCACCGCCCGGGGTGGGCGTGCTGGTGAACGCCGGCAAACCGGAAGTCTGCGCCAGCGCTAATAAAGGCGCGGCAAGCAAGGCTACTCCCAGAATGATTCCTGATGCGGTTCGCGCCAGAAACGGAACGCCATTATTTGACATGTTGTTCACCGTCGCGCCTTTCCGCCACCTGCCTGAGCCAACCGGGAAAAGGAGCATGGGTTCCGACGTCGCTGCCAGCGGTAATCTCGCCTTTAGGCATGCTATGCAATGCCGTTACATGGCCGGGCGCCACGCCGATGACCAGCCAGGTGTCGGCAACTTCCACCAGCACCACTCGCTCACGCTGCCCAACTACTGAACTGCCGATAATCTTGACGGCGGCAGCAGCGCTTCGCTGCATGCCGGCAAAGCGCCTAAGCAGCCAGGCACAGCCCGCGATCACGGCAAGCACGACCACCAGACCGAGCATAACCTGGAGCATGCCCCCGTAGGAGGCGGAAGTGTTGCTTGCTACCTTCGTTGCCTCGATCGCATGGGCTAGCGTGCCGGAAAGCCAAAATACCGCAGCAGTGAGAAAACTCGTTCCCCGAGCGCAATTCCGGCAACGCAATGGCCCGCCATGTTGGAATAATTTATTTCTAATGGTGCTCATTCTGAAGTCAGGCCTGCTTGCGCTGCCGTCGGAGGAGATGTTCATGTTGTTCACGTTTTCGGTGTGAGGGCTTGGCGGTTTAGCGGTTGAGCTTGCGAATCCGCTCGCTGGGAGTGATGATGTCAGTGAGCCGGATTCCGAATTTTTCGTTGACCACCACCACCTCGCCCTGGGCAATCAGATACCCGTTCACCAGCACATCCATTGGCTCGCCTGCCAGGCCATCAAGTTCCACGACCGAACCCTGGGCCAGTTGGAGAAGATTCTTGATCGCAATTTTGGTGCGCCCCAACTGCACGGTGAGCTGAACCGGTATGTCCATAATCATGTCCATGTCATGATTAGCCGTTGCCTTTTGCGGGCTCGTGAATTGTTCGAAAATCGGAGAAGAGGCGGCATCTGCTGTGCCGGTCTTGGTATTTTCCTGCTCCGCCACACGAGCTGCCGGATTTATATTTTTTGTGGACACGTCAGTTACCTCAGGTTTATTCGTGAAGGGTCGCCTCGAAAGGTTGCGGCGGTCATCCGGGTTCATTCGTTACTCGCAGAAGTGAGCATCTTTTCCATGCGCAGCGCATACCGGCCGTTGGAAATTCCATACCGGCATTCCATCACGGGTACGCCGTCCACGCTTGCGGTTACGAATTCCGGTATATCCAGGGGAATCATATCTCCCACCTGCATGTTGAGTATTTGATCGAGCCTCACCTGCACATGCGTCAGGTTTACCAGCATCGTAACCTCCGCCGACTGTACCTGTTTCGACAAACGGCCGACCCATCGCTTGTCGACCTCCAGCGCCTCGCCCTGCACACTGCTGGAGAGAAGGTCGCGAATCGGTTCGAGAATGGAATACGGCATGCAAATGTGCATCTCTCCTACTACCGTCCCAAAATTGACTTCGAATGAGGTGGCAACGACAACTTCGTTAGGTGTGGCAACATTCGCAAAATGGGTATTTGTTTCGGCGCGAACATATTCGAACTCGATCGGATAAACGGGATGCCATGACTTGCTATAGCTGTCGAATACCAGGTTGAGCAGACGCTGGATAATGCGTTGCTCGGTCTGCGTGAAGTCGCGGCCCTCCGTCTTCGGCTGGAAGCGGCCGTCCCCCCCAAAAAGATTGTCAACGACAAGAAATACCATTACGGGGTCGAACACGAAAAGTGATGTTCCACGTAATGGCTTCACATGCACCAGGTTGAGATTGCTTGGCACCACCAGGGTGCGCACGAATTCGCTGAATTTGATTACCCTCACCGGCCCAGCGGTAACATTTGCGCTCCGACGCATGAAATTGAACAAACCGAGACGCAAAAGACGCGCGAAACGCTCGTTGATGATCTCAAGCGTAGGCATGCGTCCGCGCACGATACGCTCCTGGGTCGCCAGATTGTAGGGACGAAAGCTTGAGACCGGACTGTTCTGATGAGTTGTAGCCGGTTCGCTGGGCACGCCCTTGAGCAGGGCGTCCACCTCTTCCTGGCAAAGAAAGTCTTTTCTCATACGCTTTACTGGATCACGAAAGAAGTGAAAAGTACACTTTCAACCGACTGGCCGGGACGTCCCTCAGTAAACGGCTGATTTATCTCCGCGGTCAACTCGGAGGCCAGCTTCCTTTTGCCTTCGATGGTGGCAATCTGTAATGCCGCCTTGCTGGAGAGCAGCAGCAAGATGCGGTTGCGCACTTCGGGCATGTGCAACTTGATCAATTCCACCGTCCTGTCATCTTCAACCTTCAAAGTCAGACTGGTCTGCAGGTGCTGGTCGCTATGCTCCGATTGGAGGTTGACCGTGAATGTGTCCAGGCTCAAGAAAATAGGAGGTTTTGGCTTTTCCGAATGTGTCATGGCGCCCTCAGTCCGGGTAAAATACCATGTCGCGCCACCACCCCCCGCCGCCGCCAGCAGCACGCACAAAGCGATCACCAGAACCCGTTTCCCTTTCCCGCGCTCGCGATCTCCCGGGGTTGCCGCTGAGCCATTTTCCGATCTGCTTGGTCTTGCCGCCATGATGCGTTCCTGTTGCAAAGTGTGGGGGAGATTATTGAGCGGACCGCGTCTTGGCAGTGCGAGAAACAAACGGGGAAAAACGTACCAACTCCTGAATTTCCCATCCCGTGCGACCCGGGGGACCTATACCAACGCAATGCTTCACGTCCTCGTTGGAGGACTGCTCTCGTAACAAATCCGGTTTTCGCAAAGCTAATACATTAGGCGAATATGTCGACGAGCCTGTTCTTCGCCAGATGATTGGCAGTAGAACTTGTGCCGATGTTTCCGGCCGCCGTCATCCCCTGACTACCGCCGCCAGAATGCGCGCTGCGGCCCCCTTGCTGCTCGAATCCGCTTTTCTGCCCGGAGCTATCGGAACTGACGCTGACATGACCTAGACTGATTCCGCTTTCCGCCATCATTTCCCTCAGTCGTGGCAGTGCAGCTTCAAGGGCCTGCCGCACATCGGCATGTTGCGAAAAGAATGTTGCGTTCGCCTGGTCGTTGATAATGGACAAGGCAACTTGCAGAGGGCCCAGGCCGGGCGGGTTAAGACTCAGTTGCGCAATCTGCTGCTGTTGAGAGACCATCCAGAGCACTTTCTGACCCAGAGCGTTGTCCCAATCCG
Organism: Nitrosospira sp.; assembly: GCA_013821425.1. Taxonomy (GTDB): domain Bacteria; phylum Pseudomonadota; class Gammaproteobacteria; order Burkholderiales; family Nitrosomonadaceae; genus Nitrosospira. The sequence continues at coordinate 189,601 of JACDGV010000002.1, forward strand.
CCGTGCCGAGGCGAGGTTCCAGCCTTGGTGCGGCAACGTCAGGTGAATCAACTCCGGAAAGCGCAAGAACCGGCTCGACTACAGGTGCTGACAGCGGAGATTCCATTCGTGACGCCATATGGTTCAGAGATATAAAAGAAAATTCCGGTAGGGATTTCGGCAAGCTTTCGCTGATTGGAGTCCCCCCGGGCACCGGGAAGCCGTGTTCAAGGTGAGGCGAAGTGCCTCGTCGCGTACCTACGTCCGGGCCAGATGCCATGTCTCGAATGGAAGCTGCGTGGATAACAGTCGCTTGTGTCGCTTTGGGCGGCGGCGCACCTGATACTTTAGAATTCTCTGCGATGAGGTCTGCCGTAGACATAGGCGAAGCCATAGCGGTGTTGCCCTTGCCAGGCTGCGAAAAAACAGTATTGACAGCACGCTGCCCGATAGCAGCCGCAAATGCTGTCGGGCCTGGCGCATCGGGCGGGGCAGTAGCGTCATCCTCGACCTGCGCGGTGGTTCGGAAATAAGCAAGGGTAGCGGCGGCGGTACGCGGATCATCGGTTGCTGCCTCGGAAAGGGTATTGGTTGGACGCGTAATCGGGTCATCGGCTGCCGCCTCGATCCCGCTCTTTGTTCCGGTACCCGCTCGTGCTTTAGGGCGATTTTCGAATGGGGTCGCAGCCGGGCCCGCGGCAGGGTCGGAACCCGGAGGCTTAGTCATGTGCTGAGTAATGCCCGCCCGAAGCAGGCTCTCCATGCCTGCGGGACTGGTTTCCCTATCCCTGAAATTTTCTGGAAGACGCATTTCCATGTCTCGAATGATGGCAAGACCCTCCAGAACCTCGGTATCTCCATCCACTATCGCGGCATTTTCGCGCAGGCTGGCCGACCCCGTGTCCGTATCCGCTGATGCAATCTTGGATACGTTTTCGTTGGCGTTTTCCTTGACGTTGTCCTTCGCGCCATCCTTGCCGCTCATTTCGTAATCCAGCATCTTGCCGAAACTAGCAGTTTCGACTGGCTGCGTGTTCTCCGCGGCCCGGATAGCCGCAGCGGGGCCTTTGGGGGCCAGCGAAGAAGAATTGTGGAGCATGGGCAGGGGTGGCATCATCTATTTTCAGTGCTCGGTGGTAGGGGACAAGTCAGGGGAAGATGATTATGATGGCTCTCGCCGCGCAACCGCATTGCTTGCGTGTTCGTCCGTTTCTCGTTGCTCACGCCTTCTCGCTCGTAGCAGCCCTTCCTGCGTCTGCCGCTGAGCCAAGGTGTCATAGGAATTAAGCGTGCGCCTGGCCGAGAGCCAGGCCACCTCTCCTGCCGCGACTCGCTGAACCATCAGATCGAGGGCCGCTCTTTGCTGGGTGATGGCGTCATCAAGCTTATTGAGAAACTCGTGATAATTGCGCCAGTCCGACGCCGTAAGTCCTCGCCGCATCGACTCCTGGAAGCGAGCGCGGTACTCGTCCGAATATTGCATTAGCAGGGATAGTTTGGCTTCCATATCCATGCCTTCCGTGTTCAGTGCGCCGAAGCGCCGGGCCGCGTCGTCCTTGCGGGTCTGTGCCAGTTCAATCAGTGTTTCCAAAGCGGAGGGCTTAGGCATAATAGGCCGGGTCTCAGCTGTTGCCTGAAGCCATTAGCGCGCATAATCTGGTGGAGCTTTCCGTGTAACCGGCGCGCTCCGACATGCTCTGCTGGAGGAACGATTCCAACTGGGGATGCAGCAAAACCGCGCGGTCAAGCAGCGGGTCCCGTCCGGATGTGTATGCGCCGACACTGATCAGGTCGCGCGAGCGCTGATAACGTGAATAGAGCTGTTTGAAGGCGCGCACTTTCTCGAAGTCTTCCGGGGAAACCAGGCTGGTCATAGCGCGGCTGATTGACGCTTCGATGTCAATGGCCGGGTAATGACCGCTTTCCGCGAGCTGGCGCGACAGGACAACGTGCCCGTCGAGGATAGCGCGGGCCGCGTCCGCTATCGGGTCCTGCTGATCGTCTCCCTCCGTCAGCACCGTATAGAAAGCAGTTATCGAGCCGCTACCCCTGACGCCGTTTCCCGCTCTTTCCACGAGTTGGGGGAGCCTCGCAAATACCGAGGGCGGATATCCCTTGGTCACTGGGGGTTCCCCGATGGCCAGCGAGATTTCGCGTTGCGCCATGGCATAGCGGGTAAGCGAATCCATGATCAGGAGAACATTCTTGCCCTGGTCTCGAAAGTGCTCCGCGATGGCGGTGGCGTAGGATGCGCCGTGCAACCTCATGAGGGGCCAGGTATCGGCGGGCGCGGCGACCACCACAGAGCGGGCCAATCCTTCAGGCCCCAGAATTTGCTCGATAAAGTCCTTGACCTCGCGGCCCCGCTCTCCGATCAGGCCGACCACGATTACGTCGGCGCTGGTGTAACGCGCCATCATACCGAGCAGGACGCTTTTCCCCACGCCCGACCCGGCAAACAGACCCATCCGTTGGCCACGACCGACGGTCAGCAGCGCATTTATGGCACGTACTCCCACGTCCAGGGCCTGATTGATCGGTTCCCGATCAAGCGGATTGATGGGCTGGCTGCCGAAGGGAGCGCATTGCTCTATCTTCAACGGTCCGAGTCCGTCCAACGGGCGCCCGGCGCCGTCCAGAACCCGTCCCAGCAGACCTTCTCCCACGGGATATCGTCTAACCTGGTCCGATGCACGCCGCCGCATCTGGCCTGGACTACGGGGCGCAGCCAGTTCTCCGGCGTGTTCCCATGGAATAACCTTGGCACCTGGCGTCAGGCCGAACACATCCTTGGCCGGCATCAGGTAAAGCCGATCGCCATGAAACCCCACTACCTCTGCCTCCACGCTGTTGCCATTCGGCATTAGTACCGTGCAGCCGCTTCCTACCGCAAGCTTGAGTCCGGTTGCTTCCATTATTAATCCGGTAACACGTGTCAGGGTGCCAGAAAACTGAAAGGGCTGGGAACCTGCGGCCAGATCCCCGCAACTCCTGAGGAAGGATCGCCACTGGTCAGTATGGGTTGAGGTTTGCACCATCCCTACTCCAGCCAGTCGCCATTCTGGCCCAGCGCTTGGGCAACACGCTTCCAGCGAGTCGCCATGGTGGCGTCAACATGGCTGTTGCCCATCCTTATCCGGCAGCCGCCGCGTTCAAGCCGGGAATCGATGGAAATCTCGCAATCATTGAGTTCGTGGTTCAGGTGCTCCCGCACCAGGGCAGCGTCTTCGGGATGCAAAAACAATTGCGCCGGCTGATTGAAGCCAGGCTCGCATTGAATGCATTCGCGCACTACCGCACAAACAAGCTCAGGCTTTACCCGTAGGGCCCCACGTATCATCTGTTCTGAAAGGCCGAGAGCCAGGATAAGCAAGTTATTGCCAATTGTTTGATCCGCATCAGCCAGGCTTTGTTGGAAATTGCGGAACATATCCTGAAATTTCGCCGCCTCCGATGCTACCTGTTCTCTGCCAGCCTCATAACCCGCCTTTGTTCCCGCTTCCTGGCCCGCGGCATACCCTGCAGCATAGCCTTCGTCCTGGGCCTGCTTGTACATATGCTCGATGTCCTGGACGGTCGGCAGGCCAACGGACGCATCTACGGGGGCAGCCTCGTCTTCACCGTTCTGGTTTTCCAGGCCAGATTTGCTCGCGGGCAAGGTCGGGAGTTGCTCGAAGGCGTTCATTTCCCAGCGCCGATAGGCACGCGAACTCTCCTTCGAAATTATCCGGTTGGTCATGGTTACCACTTATTTCCTTTTACGCAATTTTTCAATCGCCAGAGGTTTTGGATAGGACTCTCCACGGCCTCCAGAACTGTCCTCGCGCCCACGCGGAACTTGTTCAGGGTTTCTTTAAGCCAAATCTTCCTCATACGTAGCTCTCTTCATTCTTGCTACCGAACACGACCTGCCCTTCATCCGCAAGCCGCCGGACGACCTGTAGAATCTGTTTTTGCTGGGTCTCCACCTCGCTTACCCGTACCGGCCCCATCGCTTCCAGGTCTTCCCGAAGTATCTCCGAGGCCCGCTTCGACATATTCCTGAACACCTTTTCCCGCAGTTCCCAGGCAGCGCCCTTGAGGGCAATGGCCAATGAGTCGGATTGAATTTCTCGCAGCAGCGTTTGAATACCACGGTCGTCGATGTCCATCAGGTTTTCGAATACGAGCATCTCGTCCATTATTTTCTGCGCCAGGTCCTCATCGAATTCGCGTAAATTATCCAGTACTGAAGTCTCGGCGGCACTCCCCATGAAATTGATGATTTCCGCTGCCGTGCGAATACCACCCACCGAGCTCTTGTTGATATTCTCGCTGCCCGACAACAGGTCTGTCAGCACCGTATTGAGTTCGCGTAGTGCCGAAGGTTGAATGCCCTCGAGCGTCGCTATCCGAAGCAGCACGTCATTGCGTAGCTGCTCGCTGAGTTGTCCTAGAATTTCGCTGGCCTGATTGCGGTCCAGGTGCACCAGGATAGTGGCAATAATTTGCGGATGCTCGCCCTTTATCAGCTCTGCCACGGACTGAGAATCAATCCACTTCAGGCCTTCGATGCCGCTCGTATCGTGCCCCTCAAGAATACGGCTGATGTTATCGGTGGACTTGTCTTCATCCAGCGCTCTTTCAAGTACCGTGCGCGCATAGTTCTCCGAATCAAGATCCAGAAAAAGCGGCTCTTCCGTGGCGCGACCACAGAAATCGCTGAGGACAGCACCGACCTGTTCCCTGCTCAGGTTCTTGAGCCTGGCCATCGCAGCGCCAAGTTTCTGCACCTCCAGTTGGTTAAGGTGTTTCAGTACCTGAACCGCCTCATTCTCTCCCAGCGAAAGTAGCAGGATAGCGCTCTTATGAATACCTTCCTCATTCATGGCCCAGTCACCCATTGCTTGACCACGTTAGCTACCAGTTTCGGGTCATCCTTTGCCAATTGCCGGGCCAGGGCCAGGTTTTGTTCGTGCTGCGAAATCTGTGGAGCCTGTTTAATGACAGGTGTAACGGCTGGTGCGGGCTGTTCATCCGTCTGAACCTCGAGCGAGGGCGGCGGCTGGTTCATCCGTTTCAGCGCCGGTCGCAGTACGCCTAGCACCAGATACAGAATCAGTCCGGCAATTAACAGGGTCTTTCCCAATTGGTGGGCAAGTTCAACCATTTCCGGCTGTTTCCATACCGGCAGTTCCGGCATCGCTTCGGGCTGAATCTCAGTGAACGGACTATTGACCACGTTCAAAGTGTCCCCACGTTCCTTGTTGAACCCCATTGCCTCTTTCACCAGGTCCGTGATCTGCGTTTTCTCCGTCTCGCCCAACGGCTTCGCGCCGGTTACCCCGTTCTGGTCCGTGACTTTGCGGTAGTTCACAACTACCGCAACAGAAAGCTTTTTTATCCCGCCCACGGGTTTACGCACATGCTGGATAGTCTTATCCACTTCATAATTGGTAGTCGCGTCCTTCCGGGTGCTGGTAGGCACAGCATTGGCCGCAAGCTGCGGAGCATTAAGGTCGCCAGGCGCTCCCGGCTGAGGCGGGGGCGTTGTAACCGGAGCTGTTGCTGGCACTGGAGGCTGGTTGGAAAGCGCGCCGGGTACCCCACCCTCTCCCTGTCCCACATTGGTGGATTCCGATGTTTGCTGGCTGCGTACTGCCGAGTCTGCCGGGTTCTGATTGGGCCTGTAGATCTCGTCAGTCTGCTCGGATTGAGCAAAATCGATATCCGCAGCAACCTGAGCTCGTACGTTTTCCCGCCCGACAATAGGGATCAGGATCGCTTCGATACGCTTCGTGTAACTCTGCTCCAGCGCCTGTAAATATTTGAGCTGACTGGGGTCCAGACCGCTGTAGGTATTCGATTCGTCCACTTTGCTTAAAAGATCGCCGTGCTGATCCACCACCGTGACATTCTTGATGGACAAGTTCGGGACGCTGCTGGATATCAGATGAATGATCGCCGTTACCTGCTGCGGCTCGAGCGTGCGGCCCGGATAAAGATTCACCAGCACCGACGCGCTGGGCTTCTGTTGTTCCCTCAAGAATACGGATTGCTTGGGAATTGCGAGATGAACGCGCGCACTGCCGACAGCTGCCAGTGCCTGAATCGAGCGCGCCAGTTCACCCTCCAGCGCACGCTGAAAATTCACTTGCTCAAGAAACTGGCTGGTTCCAAATTTCTGGTTCTCCATTAATTCGAAACCCACCAGACCACCCTTGGGCAAACCTTGCGAAGCCAGTTGGAGACGAACATCGTGGACCTGGTTGGCCGGCACAAGAATTGCGCCGCCACCTTCGGCAAACTTGTACGGCACATTCATTTGCTGGAGGGATGCGATAATTGCCCCGCCATCGCGATCGGAAATGTTACTGAACAGTACCCTGTAATCCGGCGCCTGAGTCCACATCCAGCCCCCCGCCAATAATGCGATGATCGCGGAGGTTGCGAGCATCAGGCCCATCTTCTGCTGGCTGGACATATGGGCGATAAAACTCTGGATGTCGCCCTGCCTTCCGTTTATCGCTACGGCTTCCGCGCCTATCGCCACAGGATCAGCTCCAGTGACTTATTTTGGCTCGATATGGACCTGTTTTTGTTCGTCATATTGAGTTCGGCTTGGCTTTTAACGGATAGTCAGCATTATCGGTTCCCACTACGGTTTCAATACCTCGAAAAGAAGCCTGTTTTCCGCGCTTTTTCCAAAACGGGGTTCCTTTGCGCGTTGTTATCTTGCATGTCTCTCAAACACTAATGGGAAAGTCAGTGGATATCTCGAAAATGGATTCGATGCTTGCCCAGCTCAGAACAGGCGCGGCGCTTGCCGCCGGCAAGTCATCATCGGCGGGCGCAATTTCCCGGGCGTACGAGGACCGCGATCAGCCCGGGGGAGTGGATTTTGCCACTGTCCTCAAGAGTTCGCTCGACCAAGTCAATAATACGCAACAGCATGCTGCAAAACTTGCACGGGATTTTGAGCTGGGCGCGCCTGGGGCCAATCTGACAGAGGCAATGATCTCGATGCAGCAGGCATCCATCTCGTTTCAGTACACGGTGCAAGTGCGCAACAAGTTCGTTTCGGCGTATCAGGATATTATGAATATGCCGGTGTGAAGCACGGCTTACAGTGGCGGGCCTTAAATACCGCAAATGCGTGCTGGATGGGATGTCTGCTGTGCAGAATAGCCTGTGTCCTTCGCCCCGGTTTGGGAACGCCCCCGCCTGATCCGCCTGCCGGTCAAGACCCTTCAAACTACATTATATTTATCTTATAAGTAATTGAATTAAATATTGTAGATTCTGGAATCATGCGCAACGGAACAGACGGATAATTCACTCGGCCCGGGGCAATGTAGCCGCGCCGCCGGTATCCATTTTATACAGCCAGGCGAGCAACTCCGCTACGGCCCGGTAGAGCTGCGGCGGAATGTGCTGATCCAGATCCACCTGCATCAGCAGGGATACCAGTTCCGGCGACTCGTGCACATAAACGCCATGAACGCGTGCCTCGGCAATAATGGCCTCGGCGATCAGGCCGCGCCCCTTGGCAACAACTTGAGGCGCCGCTTCCCCGGTACGGTAGGCAAGGGCCACCGCAGCTTCGCGCGCTTCACGGAGATCGGGTTTCTTCATCTACGTCCATTCCCATCCTCAACAATCGGATTCCGGCGGATTCCAGCCCCTCTGCCAGTGGCGCGGCTCCTTTTTGCAGCATGGCGGCAGTTGACGGCTCCACTACCGCCAGCCGTACTTCCACCCCCCGCGCGTCGAGCCGAAGACTGGCCGTAACCGCCCCGAGGTTTGGAAGAGTCAGGAGTAACCGGGTATGCCAGACAATGCCTGGCAACTCCCCTTGCTCTCCGGATTCTTCCGGCGCTTCTTCGGCTGCGTCCCACACGAAGACCTGCCCCGGCCACGCCTCGCCTTGCCAGCAGAGGTGCCGTGTCTCGAACACTTCCAGTTGTTGGCGCACCAGAGAAAGTGCCTCCGGATGAACCGGATTGGGATAAAGCGGTTCTCGCGTCGCCGCCGAACTTGGTGCGGGACTTGGTGCCGGAAGCGCCGAGGCTGTGGCGGGATGCACACCAGATGTTCCCGGTTGCAATCCGGACAACCGTGCCTGTGGTTCCACGAGCAATTCCGCTAATGACCGGTTTCCTTTGACCCACTGTGCCTGATGGGACTCGTAGAACAAACCGCTTCGGCCAATCATGCGCGCCAGACCCAGCGCGAGCTGTGTCACTTGTGCGGCATGGGCTGGGGGCGTAGCGAGTAGCGGACCTGCGTTCTGCAGCGTTGCGGGATGCGGCGTCCCATTCGAGCGTTGCAGCAAATCGGTGATGAAACGCCCGGTCTGGCTCAACAAGGAAGAAGGGGCCGGCGATAGCGGCGCATCGGTCAATAACACGAATGCTGGACGTGGCTCGCGAGATACGAAAACCAGACTGAGGACGTCGCCTTCGCGCACCCAGGCCGGTAATTTCATGTGTACCGGCTGCCCGTCCAAAGCGTTCAGCAACACCACGAACTCGCCATTGCGAAGATTGGTCTGCACAGTCGCACGCAGATGCTGGCCCGGCTGCAGCCCAGACAGGAACAAGGTATCGCCGGTATGCCGATGAGCTGGCGCCTTGCTCGGATGGACTGCAGTTATCGCATTTGGCGCGCTGCCCCCGGTTATGCCCATGTTCCCGGTCCTTTATGGTTTATGTCTCGTTATAATTCCCGGTGAAAGCAGTGAAGAGTGCATATGCACTAATTTTACTCGGCTGCCGGCATTCCAGGATTACCGGGGGGAAACAGCTACTACGTACATCCTCACCATTTTTTCCCGAGCGGCCTATCCTGGCGGGTCCGGGTTATACGCCTGGCTTACCCTCCGTGCCCTCCCGGCGTTTCCGAGCAAAGTTTGAACTTGTCTCATCCAGGGCTCGGTATAGTTCCGTATCTCGGCGTCGTCACCCAGGATCTTGTGGATCAGTTCGACTTTCTGCCGCTGCATATCTGGCGGAAGCTGCATCGGTTTTGCCTCTTTGAGATTGGCCACTATCACCGCACACTGCCGCTCCAGGTTCGCTACTCTTTCCCATTCGCCAATGCGGGCGGCTTCGGCCATTTCACCAGTAAGATGGGAAATCAACCGGAATGCGGCGAGATTCTCTGCGCTTTCCATTATGCTCACGCTTTTCCAAGACCGCCGGGGCTGGCGACAGCGGTAGACGGGAAGAATTCCGAAATCGAAGAGCCGGGGTTTGCGGCGCGGGGTACGGCAGACGGGTCTATTGCTTTCCACGCCTCACTCAGCTCACCAAGCAGGCGAGCCACTTCCTCAATGTATTCAGGTTTGTCATGGAGATTGGCCAACAGCAGGCGTCGACCCATGTACTCATAAAGATTATGCAACTGCTGTGCCAGTTGGCCCCCGGCCTTGATATCCAGGCTGCTTTGCAGACCTGAACTGATGATCGAAATGGCCTTGGAAACAGCCTCCCCCCTGGCGTTGATCTCGCCGCTTTTCATATGCACGAGGGCAGAAGACAGTGCCACCTGCGCTCCCTCGAACAGCATCAGGATAAGCTTATGCGGGTTGGCTGCGAGAACGCCCGTTTCAAGGCCAACGCGGGTGTAGGCATTTACACCGTGGCGAGATGCTGAGTACATATCGGGCTGCTCCTTTGATTATTTATTGTTCAGGTTCGGTAGCGCGGCCAGTTGCTGCTGGAGAAACTGGCTGGTCTGGCTCAAGCTGCTGAGCATGGTATCAAGTGCGGTGAACTGTGTGCGGTAACGCGTTTCGATCATGCTCAGCCGGCGAATGAAATCTTCCTGGCGGCGGTCAATATCCCTGATGCTGATGTTGATGCCATCCACCCGGCTCGCGATAATACCTTCGTTGGCGAGGAAGTCCCCCGCCAGCTTGCTCAACCGCTCCGCGTAACCCCGCGAGAACTCGACGGTTCCGCGAACGCCGATGGTGCCGCCACTGATTGTCAGGCGCAATCCCTCGGCCGGCCCTCCGACCGCACCAGTCAGCGATTGGCCTGTTCCAGAAGCGGTCACGCCGTTGATCGTCCCAACGACGTCTGTGCCGGCCGTTGCCACCGGGCTTGCCCCCAAGAGGCTGCTGGCGCCATTTCCACCCGCAAGCACGACGCTGGATGTGGAACCGTAGCGCTGCGACGTGATGCCAAGCACGCCTGCCGATTCCGAGACGAGAACCGAGATACCCGCTGCGGCGAGACTGACGGATCCATTCAGCTTGCTTTGCACCTCGGCCGCCAGCGCATCATATGATGCATAACTGCCCGCTGCGAGAATAATGCTGGTGGCCACTCCGTTGGTATTGATATCCAGTTGGTCGTTGACGCCGGCAATGATGTTCAGCCCCGCGGCTTGGTTCCCCTCGAGTTTGGCCTGCGTCGCGAGTTGCGTAATAGTGACCGAATAATTCCCCGCCAATGTCTTGTCCGTCGCGCCGTCGTACGCGATCAGCTTATCGGTGGGCGTGCCCCGGATGGTGAACAATCCTCCGATATGGTCGAAACCGGTATCCAGTGCTGCCTGCAGCTTTCCTGCATCCAGAGCGAGACTGCCGTCTTTCTGGAAAGCAACGCCAATCTGGGACAATGAGGTGAAGCTGCCTCCGATGCCAGCCTCCCCGCCCACCGCAGCCGTCAGGATCGCGCGTATCCCGCGCTGAATCGACATGGCTGCGGAGTCGCCCTGTAATACGCCCCCCTTCTTCGACGCGGCGTTATAAGCACTGAGGTCCGAGAGCGTCTGATTGATGCCATTGTAAGACTTGACGAACGCTTCTACCGCCGCCTTAACCCCCGCCATATCGGATGCAACGTGAAGGGTGGTCGGGTCGCCTGCATTGGTCTTGAGCAGATTGAGGGCCAATCCTTCGATCGCGTCTGTAATAGTATTGGAGGGCTTGCTGATATCGATCCCATCGATCTGCAGCAAGGCGTCCTGCGCATTCTGCACCTGGATCATATTCTTGCCCGAACCGGCTCCCGCGGCTGGGTCGAAGGTAAGTTGCGATAGACCGGCCATATCCAGGTGGTTGCCGTCGTCATCGCTGGCTGTGATCCTGAGGCTGTTGACCGCACCGCTGTCCTTGGTTGTCAACACCAGCTTGTTGCTTGCGCCGTCGTTGATGATCGTCGCGCTGAGCCCGATATTGGCTGCATTGATCGCGTCGCGGACGCCTGAAAGTGTATTGTTGGAAGAATCAATGGTTACCGTTTGGGCCGGTCGCGCACCATTCAGCGCGAAGGTGTTGAGGTCGCTATCGTAAGTTCCGTACTGGATAGTCAGCGTGCCACTGCCAACCACGCTGCTGGTGCTGGAAAAGCCTTCTGAACGGATTTTCTGCTGTTGCGCCAGTTGCTGAACTTCAACGGAGTAGGTGCCTGACGCGATCTTGTTCTTGCCGCTAACCGTCGCGCTCAATATGGACGTGTCTGCCGCGCTGGCGGTAGCAGCCTGAAACCGGCCCACGTCGGCAAGCCCCTGCATTGCCGACTGAAATGCCGACAATGCGCCCTTCAGCGTACCGTAGGCGGACAGCTTTGCCTGGTAGTCGGATTCACGCCGCTCCAGAAGTGCAAGCGGGCGTCGTTCGACCGCCATTAACTGGCTGACTATTCCGTTAACATCCAGATTTGATCCCACGCCAGCTGCAGTGATACCCATGTTTATCTCCCGTCTTGCTTTTCTGTCCGTCATGCCGCACCAGCGGACGGTGACCTTGCTTCGAAAAAGTCGCCCGCGGATGCTGCGGAAGACCTGTTCAAAGGTTCCTAAGCCTTTATGTCCAACTCAAGCCTTGTAATCTGTCGAGCCCTTTGGCCAAGGCCAACATTTCCCCCATCGGAACCTGTAACCTGTCGTACTATTTCCCGGGTCCCGCTAACGATAACCCTTACCACTGCCCTGCCCCTCTGGGCATCTGAACTCCACCGTTGAGGTGGTCGCTGGTTGTTGTCCCCCTGGTTGCCTCAGGGCTGTTTAATAGTGATGGCGTGCGATCCAGGTGCGCGGGCATATGCGCCGGGTGGGACTCCGAATCGGTTTCAACCAGCCTCACGGCAATCGCGGTGTGATTATTGGTTACGAGCTGTCTGATTTCCATCAGGGGTTCCCGGAACTGCAATGAGAACCGGGGCTAGCCCGGATTCTCATTTTATTAACATCTCAACCGTTCAAACTGGTAGAGACCGTAGATTCCGCTAGCCTCTCAGCAGTGCCAACACGCTCTGCGGAAGCGCATTGGCCTGGGCCAGCATTGCCGTTCCCGCCTGTTGCAGCACCTGATTCCTGGACAGGGTTGCAGTTTCAGAAGCGAAATCAGCATCCACGATACGGCTGCGGGACGCAGACAGATTCTCTGCCGTGGTCTGGAGGTTTGAGACCGCCGACGAGAAGCGGTTCTGGTAAGCGCCCAGGTCCGCACGGGCCGCGTTCAAGGCACTTAACGCTGAATCCATGGAAGCGATGGCGGTATCAGCGCCTGCGGTGGAACTGATGTCCAAGGCTGAGAAGCCCGCGACACTGGTGGTTGTTACCGCGGTTGTGCCGGCGGTGAGGCCGGTCCGCGCGGTCGTGGCCGTACCGCTCATCGCGACGACCGTGGTGCTGCCCGAAGTGTTGGTCAGCGTGACAAGGCCCGCGCCGTCGGCGGTGGCGGTAACGTTTGTTGTGCCCGAAACCGTATTAATCGCAGCTGCGATTGCAGCCCCCTGAGCAATGGCGCTGCCACCGGCGGTAATGGCGCCAACGCTGGTGCCGTTAATGGTAAGGTCACCCGCCGCAATGTCATCCGTTGTCGCCGTGAAAGCGGTGGCGGCGACGCCGGTCACGTTGGCAGCATAGGTTGTGGTTGTGCCCAGGGCTGCTGCCTGTGCATTAGCCAGGCTGGTGATGCTAATGGTTTCTCCCACATTGGCACCAACCTGGAATGCCTGGTTTGTAAAAGAACCATCGATCAGTTTGATACCGTTAAACGCGGTTGTCGAAGCTACCCGGTCGATTTCAGCCTTAAGCTGCTGTACTTCATTGTTGAGGGCAGTACGGTCGCTTACGCTGTTGCTTGAGTTGCGGGATTGCACCGCCAGTTCGCGGATGCGTTGCAGGTTGTTTCCGATTTCTCCCAGGGCGCCTTCAGCCGTTTGCGACATCGAAATACCGTCGTTGGCGTTGCGAACGGCCTGGTTTAGACCCCGGATTTGCGAAGTCATGCGCTCCGAAATCGCCAACCCTGCGGCATCGTCCTTGGCGCTGTTGATACGCAGGCCAGAGGACAGGCGTTGAAGGCTGGTCGCAAGCGCGTCCTGGGAACTGTTAAGATTGCGTTGCGCATTTAAGGAAACAACGTTGGTGTTAATAACTGCAGCCATGTGACTCTCCTGACTATGTTTATGGGATTACGCCATTACAGCGCCAACAGCGTTAACTTGAGGTCCTTATTGGTCAATTGGGACCGATCAACCGCTGCTATTGCTTATAACGGTGTCTCCGCAGACAAATTTAATCCCGTAGTCAAGTTTTTCAGGCATTTAGGTGTCCTGCGATTTGCTTGCGCGCATGGACAGTAGCACGCAGAGCCGGCCGGATTCGTCAAGCCGGCTGCCATGATAGGCGAGGTCGGCAAGTGTAATGCCCCGATTAGCGGTTAATCTACCGCGCTAATCCGGATATCGCCGTCAAGCGGTTGCAGCAAAAATAGCGCCTGTAAAATGCATTCTTCGGGCAAATATCGCTTGGTTGCGATGCTTTAATTCAGGTCCAGGTTATTTTTTGAAAATGCTCCCGTTTACCTATGAACTCGCTGCTCAAAAAGCCGGGCATAAGCCGGCTCCCGGGGACATCGGTTTATGGAACCGCTGTTATAAAGTTACGCACGATGCCCAGGGAAGGGCTAATAGCGACCTTCCTGTCGATCCCACTCCACCCCGGAGACGGAAATTAGCACTCGCAAGCATAAGCTCCGCTTCTATTACGCTCACTCCCGCACGATAGCAGCGGTTATCACCTTTCTGGTTTTTCTGTCGATCACTTTGGGAAGTTGGTCGGTCGTAAAAAACCTGCAGGAGCAAAACGCGAACCAGCACTTTGATACAGTCCTGGCTAAAGCGGTAGCCCGCATCAACCACCATTTTTCCGGATATGAGCAGGTATTGAAGGGGGGCTTCGGCTACATGCTCGCCTCTCGCACGGTTTCGCGCGATGAGTGGCGCATATATATCAACGCCCTCCGGCTGGATGAAAGCTACCCGGGGATCCTTGGTGTCGGTTTTTCCCGCTATATTCGTCCAGCTGAACTGGCAATGCATATTGCCTCAGTCCACGCGGAAGGTTTTCCGGAATACGAGGTCTGGCCGCGTTTCCCCCGCGAAGAATACACCGCTATCATCTATCTGGAACCTTTCACCCGAAAAAACCGCCGCGCCTTGGGATACGACATGTTCTCGGATCCTGTGAGGAGAGCTGCCATGTCGCGTGCGCGCGATTCCGGAGAAGCGACGCTGTCAGGCAAGGTAAAGCTTGTCCAGGAAACGAGCCAAGACCCGCAGGCGGGTGTTCTGATGTATATCCCCCTCTTCGGCCCCGTGGGGTTGCCGGAAACACTTGAGCAAAGGCGTTCGTCTCTTGTTGGCTATGTCTACGCGCCATTCAGGATGGACGATTTTATTAAAGCGGTTCTTCGCACCGATCTGGACGAACTTGATTTAAGGATCTTTGACGGCGGCTCAATCGCGCAAGACGCCTTGCTTTTCGAAAGTCGCAGGAATGAGGCCCAATCCACCCTGTCGCCTCAGTTCAAACGAACGGTTGGCATATCTTTATATGGCCAGACATGGACGATCGAGGCCACTTCCCGGCCCCGCTTCGAAAAGGCGATAAGTAGTCCGGAAGCGGATTTCATACTGTTTGGGGGGGTTCTGGTCAGTATTTTAATTGCCATGGTTTCCTTTATGCTTTCGGTCAATCGGGAAAAAGCCGCAGCTTTAGGCCGGGCAAACGTGAAACTATTGTCCGCCGTCCGGGAGCAGCACGCGGCGGGAGAAGAACTTTCGATCGCGAAGCTGCGCACTCAGCGAATACTCGAAAGTATTACCGATGCTTTTTTTACGCTCGACCGTGAGTGGCGCTTCACCTACCTGAACAACGAAGCCCAGAGATCGCTACAAAGGTCCTCCGCTGATCTCCTCGGCAGGAACATCTGGGCAGAGTTTCCGGAAGCGATCGGAAGCCCCTTTGAGCGCGAATACCACAGCGCATTGGATGAAAACCGCACGGTGAGCTTCGAGGCTTTCTGGGTCCCGCTAGGCCGATGGTTCGAGGTTCGCGCCTATCCTTATGAAGAAGGTCTTGCTATTTACTTTCGAGATATCACAGAACGAAAACAAGCTGAAAAGGCGCATCAGGAAGCCCACATACGCATCCGCCAGCAGGCGTCACTGCTGGATAAGGCGACCGACGCTATTATCGTGCGTGGAACAGATCATCGTATTCAGTTCTGGAACCAGGGCGCCCAGCGGCTCTACGGATGGTCCCCGGAAGAGGTGATCGACAAATCCATAGAGGGGGTGATATACGACGACACCACTAGTTTTCACGAAGCAACCCGTATGACGCTGCGTACCGGTGAATGGAGCGGGGAGATTCTGCAGCGGCGGAAAGATGGCAGCACCCTAACGGCGGAAGGTCACTGGACGCTGGTGAAAGACAATGAGAACCAGCCTCAGCTTATTCTGGCTATCAATACCGATATTACTGCACGCAAGAGAGCGGAGAAGGAAATCCACCATCTTGCATTCTACGATTCCTTGACCGGCCTGCCTAACAGGCAACTCCTGCTGGACCGTTTGCGGCAGGCACTCACGGCCAGCGCCCGCAAACGCCAGACTGGCGCCCTGCTGTTCATAGACCTGGACAATTTCAAATTGCTCAATGACACCCTTGGGCATGATATCGGCGATCTACTGTTGCAGCAGGTCGCCCCACGCCTTATCTCCTGTGTCCGCGAGAGCGACACTGTGGCCCGGCTCGGAGGTGATGAATTTGTAGTAATCCTGATAGGTGACTTTAGCGCACATCCCGAGGAAGCGATTGCTCAGATCCACGCCATTTGCGACAGAATTCTCGCCGCGTTCAAGCAACCCTTTACTCTAGGCGCCAAGAAGCACCATGCTACCCCAAGTGTCGGCATCGCCGTGTTTAACGATCAATCCACCGGGACGGATGAACTGCTGAAACAGGCGGATCTCGCCATGTATCATGCGAAAGCATCAGGCCGAAATTCTACTTGTCTGTTTACACCGGATCTGCAGGCAGTCATGAATGCCCGGGTCGCCCTGGAATCGGATTTGCACAAAAGCTGGGAGAGGAATGAGTTCGTCCTACACTATCAGCCCCAGATTAAAGGAGACCGGCTAGTAGGGGCTGAAGCACTGGTACGGTGGCACCACCCTCGGCGCGGCTTGTTGTCACCCGCAGATTTCATTTCGTATGCCGAGGAAACCGGGCTGATTCTTCCCTTGGGCGCCTGGATACTGGAATCCGCATGTGTACAGCTGGCGACGTGGGCAGCCCAGCCGGAGACTTCCGGGCTGAACCTGGCGGTGAATGTCAGCCCGCGCCAGTTCTCCCAGCCGGACTTCCTCCAGCAGGTATTTGCGATACTCGAACGCACTGGCGCAGATCCATACCGACTCAAGCTGGAGATTACAGAGAGCCTCCTGGTACGCAACATGGACGATATTGTGGCGAAGATGGCCGCGCTGAAAGCGAAGGGCGTGGGTTTCGCGCTGGACGACTTCGGAACCGGTTATTCTTCCCTTTATTATTTGAAACGCCTTCCTCTGGAGTGGGTAAAGATCGATCAGTCCTTTGTCAAGGATATGCTCCAGAGCCATCATGACGCGACTATTGTTAGGGCTATTATTCTCCTCGCAAAAAGCATGGGGTTGGCGGTAATTGCCGAGGGAGTGGAAACCGAGGCACAGAAACGCTTCCTGTTTGAACAAGGCTGCGATGCTTATCAGGGATACCTGATCAGCCCCCCATTACCATCCGGCGAGTTCCTGGAACTGGTGCGGAAAAGAGCTAATCGATAACGACAAGCTTAAGGGAGCCCTGAACAGGCACAACAGACATGAAATATATGGCAGGATTTATTGAGCGCCCCCACAATCAGGCCAATCCGTTTTTGATGGCGTAGTGGGTCAATTCGGCATTATTCTTGAGCTTCATCTTTTCCAGCAGCCGGCTCCGATAGACGCTAACGGTCTTGACGGACAGGCACATTTCTTCCGCCGCATCGGTAAGGCTTTTGCCTGAGGCGATCAGGCACAAAGTCTGGTATTCACGGTCTGAAAGCGTTTCGTGAGGCAGGCGCTCATGATCCTCGCCGAAGCAGTCGGCTAGCGCCTCGGCCAGAGCCGGCGTCAGATACTTGCGCCCGCGGGCGACCTGG
Source organism: Nitrosospira sp. (assembly GCA_013821425.1). Taxonomy (GTDB): domain Bacteria; phylum Pseudomonadota; class Gammaproteobacteria; order Burkholderiales; family Nitrosomonadaceae; genus Nitrosospira. Next base: position 207,047 of record JACDGV010000002.1, read on the forward strand.
TTGATCGCGGTCATTAACTCGCTCGGGGCGCTTTGCTTGGTGATATACCCGGAGGCGCCCGCCTTCAGCGCCCGGACCGCATAAAGCCCCTCCTCGTGCATGCTAAGCATAAGCACCGGGGTTTTCGGGCGCTCTTTCTTGATCTGCTTCAACACCTCGATGCCGTTCCTGTCCGGCAACGAAATGTCCAGCACGACCACACTCCATTCGTCTTCACGCAGTTTCCGCATTGCGTCCGCGCCGCACTCCGCTTCTGCGATAAGATCGATTTTTCCACTCTCCGCCAGGATCTGTCTCAGCCCCTGGCGAACAATGGCGTGGTCGTCAACGATCAGTATGTTCATCACTGCTCCTGGGGGTTCCCGCGCGCAGAGAATGATTCGGTCGCAGCCGGGCTACCGGAACCCCGTCCCGGCACGATTGGAATCGACAATCGCATCGTGGTTCCCCGTTCGGCTTCTGCATCCTGCCCTTCCCGGTTCCGCTTCTGTTTCTCGTCAGCGCTGATCGTGAGCTTTCCGCCAAGGAAGCTCGCGCGCTCGACCATCCCGCGAATACCAAACGAATTGAGCTTCATGAGGTCGGACGGCATAATCCCCGCACCATTATCCCGCACTTCCAGTTCCAGTTGTTCCCGGCCCTGTTCCCGGAATGTGCCGAGGCTGACCCACACGCGTGACGCCCGCGCGTGCTTGCTGATATTGGTGAGTGATTCCTGGAAAATCCGAAACACGGCAACCGCCACATCCTGCTCCAGCTCAATATCCTGTTCGGCGCATGCCACCGTGCAGGCAATACCAAGACGCTTGGCGAATTCCCTTGCTTCCCATTCGATGGCCGCCACGATACCGAAATCCATGATACCGGGGCGCAGGTCGCGGGAAATTCGCTGTATCGAGTTTATGGTGCGGTCGACCATTCGGGAAACTGTCCCAACCTTCTCCAGCAAGGCCGGCCCGTCCGCCATGATCGCAGCAGAATTTCCCCTGTCGATATGGCGAGCGAGCCAGTCGAGATCAATCTTGATGGCGGTCAGGTTGCCCCCAAGGTCATCGTGAATCTCCTGCGCGATACGGATACGCTCGTGCTCCCTTGCCGCCATGATATGGGACGACACCTCCTTCAACCGTTCATGGGATTCCTCGAGTTCAATCTCCCTGCGTCGGCTCCGCGTAACGTTGATGATAATTCCTTCCCAGATTATTCCGGTGCCCTCCTCCCGGCGCGGACTTGCCCGCAGGCTGACCCATTTCACGTCATGATACGACTTGATCCACAGCCGTCCCTCCCAGTCCCATGTGGTCAGGCTGGCGGCTGAGTCCGCCCTCGAACGGCGCAGGCTTTGCCGGTCTTCGGGAAGCACGAGAGTGAGAAGCACAGAAGGATTGGCCTGCAATTGCTCCCCCGCCATGCCCAGTACATTAACGCACTGGTCGCTCACAAAAGGCATGGAGTGCCCCCCGCCCTCATGGAGCACGTATTGGAACACCATCCCGGGAGAGTTGGCGACAATCTCGATCGGATATACCTTGGCAGTGCGGCTGGGCTCCTCGCGGGTGGCCTCCCCTCGGGCAGACTCCTTTCGCCCTTTCCTCGCCCCCTCCGGCTCTGCGGGCGCCAGGCCTGCGTTGATGTCCCTGGCAACAACGATTAGCAGCGGTTTGCCGGCACCCTGCCATAGGGACAAACGTACCGCCACAGACAAAAGGGTGCCGTCCTTGCGCCTGAAGCGGGCCGGGCCCTCCGCTTCCTCTTTTTCACCGCTGTGCAGTGGTGCCATCAGCGGCAGCAAGCTATCGGCAACAAAACCCGGCGCATTACCGCGCGGCTTAAGCTGGTTCAGCTCAGCGCTGGAATACTGGAGATACCGCTGTGCCGTCTCATTTGAGTACTCGCAAGCGAATGTCCGGGCATCGACCAGACACACGGCTGCATCCAGAGTCGAAAGCGCGGGTGGGATAGCGCTCATATTTTCCTGCTCCTTCCTGCTCGTGTTGTAGCACGTACCATACCAAATTTTTGCTGGCCAATTGCAACGACTGCAATATGGATTGCGCCCAGTGAAGCCAGAAATCGCCGAGTAAAGCCAGAAACCAGAATAACGGCTGCGAATGGCGCCCAGCAGGAAGCGGGTCGGGGGCGCAATCGTCCCGATACCGGTGAGAAAGCGGATTGCGCTAACGCTTCAGAAACGTTGTTGCCTGCCTCGTGCTGCAAAAACCGGATAATGAGGACATGGCCCGCACTGGTCAGAGGAATACAACTCGTTCGGCATGTAGGGTTGTCAGAAAGTGTAGCTCGCATTCACGCCCACCATCGCGTTCCGGCCCGGCGAGGGCTCGTAGAAGCGCCGGTTGGTTTCATTTATGATCACCGATCCCACATACCGCGTCCCGGTGAAATTATCCACGCGCGCGAATCCGCTGAGCTTCCAGGAGCCGACCTGGTGCATATAGGCTAACCGGACATTTGCTACTGCGTATGCCTTCGCAGCTTCGGTATTGGTATCGTTGGCAAAAATCCTGTCGCGGTAGATCGCTTCCACCGCTGCGGAAAAGCCCGGCAGACCCCTCCGCCAGGCCAGCTCTCCAAAAGCGGTATTGCGCGGTACGCCCGGCAGAAAATTGCCTTCCGCTACCGTCACAGCAGCAGGCTCCCTGGCCGGAAGATAGCTGTACTGATCCTGGAAGATCGCGTCGAGATAGGTATAGGACAGGTAGGTGGACAAGTCTCGCTCGAAATAGGCATCGAGCGAAAGTTCAAGGCCACGCCGTCTTGTATCGGAAGCATTCTGGAATGTCGCTCGCCCCCCTGAACTCGTCGCGGGCACCACTTCTCCGCTTACGCGGGTCTCGAAAAGAGCGAGATTGATCCGCGTGCTATCCGTGGCGAGCCACTTGACGCCTGCTTCGAAATTGTTGCTCCTGCTTGGCTGCAGCGCAAAATTGAGCCCGCTGCCGCCATCCGGCCTATAGGCAAGCTCCACGAACGTGGGCGTTTCGAACCCCCGGCCCGCACTTGCGTACAGATTGAGCGTGGGGGTTGCCTTGTACAATATTCCCAGCACCGGGTTGATTCTGCGGAAAGTGACGCCACCGCTGTCATTGACGTTTCCTTCCCGCACAAAAAAATCCTCGGACTTGAACTTCACTTCGCTATTGCGCACCCCGGCGGAAACGGACCATGCGGGCGTGAATTGCCACTCGGCCTGCGTATACTGGCTGAAACTGGTCACAATATTGTTCTCGTCGCGGCGCAGGTTCCCGCGCACCCCCAAAGTTTCGCCCAAGAAATTCTCAAACCCCTTGCGCCGCTCTCTTAAGCCGTCGTACTCGACGCCGGCGGTGAGGTTTAGCGGCCGCGGCCCGCTGCCGACGTGCGTCCAGCGCAAACCAAGCCCGCCAAATTCCCGATCCAGATCGACGACGCCTCCGGAATTGGTAACCGGAATCTGCGCGCCGCGGGGCACGGCGAGAAATTGCTCCACCCGCCGGGTTCCCGCATAGCCGATAAACTTGAGCGAGTTCGCAGCGGAAAATTTGTGCTCATAAACCAGGCCGCCCTGAGTATTATCAATGCTCTTGCGCGTATTGAAGGTAATCGCGTTTATATCCGCCTGGCGCGGGTTCGCGATCACCTGCGCGCGGGTCAGCCCGAGCGGGTCCTGCGTGTTGCCCTGGTGCAATTCATTGGCTACCAGGGTAAGCGTCGCATTATGTTCGAATTTATAGACAACCTTTGCGCTGGCTTGATAGCGCGTGGCAGCGCTGTGTTCCCGGTAGCCGCCGGTTTGAAAACGCGAGACATCCACCATGTAGTTGAATGGTCCCGGTACTACGGCTCCATCTGCGCCGTTCGCTCCTCCCAGCGTCCCGCCGAGCTTGATCTCGCCCCGGGTAGTCCCGTAACTGCCGCCCAGCACCCTGCCCGAAAGCAGGGTTCCGGGCGGGCCATCTTCCGTAAACGCCTGTATCACCCCGCCCGAAGCATTGCCGTGGATAGCGGAGAACGGGCCGCGCAGCACCTCGATGCGCTTGGTCGAACCGAGATTGATGTTTGCCGCCTGGCCCTGCCCGTCCGGCATGGTGGAAGGGATATCATCGACGATCAGCCGTATGCCGCGAATGCCGAAAGTCGAACGCGCACCAAAGCCGCGACTCGAAACCTGTAGATCCTGGGCATAATTTTGCCGATTCTGGATCACCAGGCCTGGCACGCGCGATAACGCTTCGGAGAGGTTGATGCGCGGCTGGCTGTCCTGGATTACCAGGCCTTCCACCGCATCGATAGACATCGGAAGCGAGAAGCTCGACTGTTCCACTCGCGTCCCGCTAATGACGACCGGGCTAAGCATAACGGGCGCCGCTGCCAGAGGAGCGTCGACAAAAGGGGCATTCACCAGGGGGGGCTCGACCAGAGAAGCAGTCGGGGCGCCCGTTGCCTGGGCAAACAAGGAGCCCGGCCCCAGTATCAGGATGTACGGTGCGATTACCGCGTTGGCAAGCATCGAACTCAATGTCTTCAATGATTTCTGGCTTTACCCCTGACATCACAGCACAACAACATTACGCCATGCAAAGGGCAGACCGAACCGGCCCGCGATTTGGGATTGCCAATTGACTGGAAGTTCGAAAACCCCGCATTCCCCAATTCTTCGCGTTTATCCCGTATAGGCAGCGGCTGCTTAATCAGGCTTGCTAATATCCCTGGGTTCCAGGGGCCGAACCCGCGGGAGGGGCTAAAGAGGGTGAAGGAGAAGAAGCTTTGCGTTCCGCTTCCTGCCGGGCCTTGGCAGTTTCCGCATTTAATTTTTCAATAGCCTCCTCTATTCGCGTCTGCTCGGCGGTTGCGGATCGATTAATCGTTGCGCTGTCGGCGTTGGCTTCTTTCACCATGCAGTCATGGTAAGCCTGCAACTGTTCCTGCCACGCATTGATTGTCGCGATGCTTTTATTGAAAGCCTCGACGCTGCCAGACTGGATAACAGGCGCCTCGGGCATTGCCCCGCACCCGGCAGGCGACCAGACGTCATTTTCAAGCGTACCGGCGCTGGCGGTGAACGCCGCGGCCCACAGGATGGATATGACGAAAAAGCGGACGAATTTCATGGTGGTTATCCCTTGGTGCCCTTGTATATTCATTTTCTATTTTAGCAATTTTAACCCATTGTCTCGCCGGAATCCGCCTTTTACGACCACGGCAACGAGAACAGGTATATTTTTTTCATGCTAATCCGCGCGGGAACGGGTCTGGGAATCCATGCCGCGTGGAAAAAAGGCAGATGCTGGGCGCGATGCGCCGGCCCCGCCGCCCCGACGTGTAGTACGGACCGGGAAAGATGCTTCAGCCCTGCATATACGCTATGATACGGCGGTTTATGAACGACCCTGCTCCGTAAAAGTGTCCACATCCGCCGGTTCGCCAGCCCAGGTGCAAAGCGCCGCTGCGTGGCGCGGTGTGTTGCCGAAATTCGCACTGCTTTTTTTTGGCATCGCCTTGTGGCACAAGGGGCTGAGTTTTTACGCCTACTACCTCCTCCCCCTGGCCTGGGTTCTGGATGGAGGCTTGGGACGGTTCAGGGACACGGCCAGGGAGCCGCTGGTGATCGCCATGCTTGTTCTATGCGGCGCTCTCGGTCTCGGCATCCTCTGGAGCGATGATCCGGGGCACGGGTTCAAGGTATGGCGGAGATATTTAGCATTCCTGGTTTTCATCCCGTATTTCGCCCTGTTGAACAAGGAGCGGTTGCCATGGGCAACAGGGGGTATGCTGATCGGCTATTTCGGCGCCTTGGCTTTGGGCATTTACCAATGGACAGTTGTCGGGGCGCAAGGCATCCCCCCCCTCGCCATGCCCTATCTGCATTTTTCTTCAATGCTGGGGATCGGAATCATTCTGGCTTTATATCTTGCTGCTAACGCAAACAGAAAAATAAGAGCAGCTTTATGGCTGCTCGCGATTCTTTTGCTGTTCCTCCAGTTTAATCAGAATGCACGCGGGATTCTTATAGCCACCGTATTATCGTCCGCGCTTTTGATCCTTCTGCTCTACCGGCAAGAAATCAGGACATTCTTTGCGATTCTGTCATCACTGATCGTGCTGGTCGCAATCTTTGCGTACAACAGCCCCGCTTTTCAGGAAAGGCTCGAACAGGCTAGGAATGATATCGAACTATCGAAAGCGGGAGAGTATGGCTCCAGCGTGGGTTACCGGCTGGCACTGTGGGACATCGGCCTGCACGGCATCGCTGAACGGCCTTTTTCTGGTCATGGCACCGGCATGGCAGTAAACTATTTCAATAAAACGGTTGAGACATACAAGCACGGCGCTTACAAGGACGTGCGGCAATTTCACGACGACATCCTTCACTATCATAATGACTGGATTGAAATTGCCATGCACATCGGAATGCTCGGCCTGGCAGCTTATGCGTATTTATTATGGAGCTGGTACAAGACGCTGAAGTTGCGGCAACTGACGGATCTTGGAGCCGCGCTGATCTGCTTTATTGTGCTGTCGGGATTAACCGACAATCTTGTTTTCTTCCGGCAAACGATTTATCTGCTGCTGGTTGTTACCGCCATAAGCATCGCCTGGCGAAAATATCATGGGGTGGTCTATGGGCAACCGCGAATTGATCGCTCACGCAACTGATGCACGCATACGCCCTATGTGCGCCCCGTGTGTTCCTGTCTGCTTGAGCATAACCAGGGTGGGGAGGCGGAATAGTCTTGTTTAAACGCTTTCTCGATAACTTCAGTTTGGCGGTAGCCAGAACTTTCCCCGCGCCCTTACAGGCGCGAAAGAACACTGGCTGATGCGCGTCTGTTTCGTGTCGCATACCGCCAACCGTAATGGTGCGGAACTGGCCCTGCTTGAGTTATTGCAAGGCCTCAGCAAATCAGGTGTCCAATGCCTGGTGTTTGTGCCCAGAAAAGGCCCGCTTCTGATCGAACTTACCCGCCTAAACATAGAATGGCGCATCCTTGGTTATCCCTGGTGGTGGAAACCGTGGCGCAGATCGCTCCCTCACCGCGTGCTACGTACGCTGAAAAGTCTGGTGGCATCAGTCCGGATGGCAATAATACTGGTTCAATGGCGCTGTGATTTGGTGTATACGAATACCGTTGCCAGCAGCACCGGGGCCCTTGCGGCTAGACTGGCACGCAAACCCCATGTATGGCATTTGCATGAGTCCGGGTATCGTAATTCCAGGATGCAATTTGATTTGGGGGCCGGGTTGGCCGCGCGGCTGATAAATCGTTTGTCAGCGCTTATCATCGTGGTCTCCCGCGCGGTCGCTGATGATTATTCTCGCTATATCAACTCGGAGAGGATGCATGTAGTCTATCAATCCGTGACGCTACATTACGAAGGTGAAAAAGCTAATGATTTGAAGCACGATAATAGTGCTTTTCAATGTGTCGTAGTAGGGTCCTTGCAGCCATGGAAGGGGCAAGCAGAAGCCATCACAGCGCTGGCTGAGGTGGTTCACAGGGGAGTTGACGCTCACCTGCTGCTAGTTGGTGGCGGTGAAAAGTCCTACCTGGCAGAGCTGCATCGGCAGGTAGAAGACCATGGTCTGGAACAACGGGTAACGTTCACCGGATACGTAAACGACCCCATGCAATTTATCCGCATGGCCGACGTTATACTGATGTGTTCACGTTGGGAAGCTTTCGGGCGGGTAACAGTTGAAGCCATGCTTGCTGGCAAGGCTGTGATAGCCAGCGCTAGGGGGGGTACAATAGAACAAATCGAAGACGGAAAAACAGGTCTTCTCTATGAATGCGGCAATCCTTTTGAACTCGCTGAAAAAATACAGTATCTGTACGAGAATCCCGGACTGAGGTTAAAATTAGGGCAAGCCGCGCATACATGGGCGGCCGATCGCTTTACTCAGGAGCGATATGCAAAGGAAATGCTCGATCTTTTCACCCAAGTGCTGGTGAAGGAAAAAACGCCGGTTGATTAATTATTTCTCAATCTTTCGTAGACGCCGTTGGTCCTAACGGCAAATCGCAACGCCACAAAAATCCCTTGAAAGATGACTGCTCCACTCTCATTGTCGGTAGCTCTCGCGAGCTATAACGGCGAACGCTACATCCGCGAGCAGCTCGATAGTATCGCCCGCCAGACCCGATTACCGGACGAATTGGTTGTCTCTGACGACGCATCCACCGATGCAACATCAGCTATCGTCCAGGAATTCGCTCGCCGCGTGTCTTTTCCGGTACGATTCCTTCAGCATGAGCGCCTCGGTACCACAGGAAACTTTGAGACTGCCATTCGTGCATGTGTTGGCGACGTCATCTTTCTGTGCGATCAGGACGATGTCTGGTATCCGAACAAGATTGAGACCATCGAAGCCTGTTTTATTGATAGACCAGAGGCAGGCGCGGTATTCACAAATGGGAACGTCGTCGATGAAAATTTGCGGCCGTTCGGGCCGCAGCTATGGAAATTCTTCAGGTTTACCCCAACGGAGCAGGCGCGGGTTGCGGCCGGAGACGCGCTCGGGGTGCTGCTCAGGCATCCCGTGGTGACCGGCGCGACCATGGCTTTCCGTTCCCGCTATCGCGACCTGGTGCTACCTATTCCGCAAACGTGGCACGACGCCTGGATTGCTTTGCTCGTCGGCGCGACATCCCGCCTTGTTGCCCTGCCGGCCCCGTTGATTGCTTATCGCCAACACGGCAATAATCAGATCGGAATACCGCGACCCGGTAAAAACCGGAATAAGACGCTTGCCGCTATCTATGAGCCACGAGTCTTGCTTTATGAAAAAGCTCGCCTGCGCCTCCTGCAACTCGCGAACCGTTTCCCCTGTGGCGAGCAGGAGATGTACCGTTTTGATGAAACATTGGCCCTTCTCCGTGCTCGTGCTGCGCTACCCGATGCCAGGTTGCGTCGGCTAAAAAGTGCTCTGCATGGGCTGATTGCTCACCGGTACCACCAGTATGCCTATGGATGGGGAAGTTTTTTTAAAGACCTGCTGCGTTAGGGTGACGTCCTGCCAACAGCTATCTTGGAAGACTCCAACATTGGCATCTAATTGCTCTGCTCAAAATATTCCTGACATCGGGCTGGGCACGAACCCTATCCCTGACATAACTGAGCAGTTCTTCATGTAACAACGCCCTTTTGTTATGAGGAATGATTCACCTGGCTTTCGCTCAGGCACGCCTTTAAAGGCCTGTGATTTTCTCCTTCGCCAGCACCTCATTCAAGAGATCAAGCACCTCCTTCGCATACCGCTCCTGAGTAAAGCGACCTATCGCCCAGCTGCGGGCAGCTGTACCAAGCCTCTTCCTGTCTTCCGGATTGTCATGGAGGTACTGTATTTTATCGGCGAGTTCAGCATGGTTACCAGACTCGTACAAAAGACCCGTTTTTCCGTCTTGAATCAGTTCTATCGTTCCTCCGCTGGCGCTACCTATCAGGGCCTTTCCAGCGAGCATTGCTTCTACTGTCACTCTCCCAAATGCCTCCCATCGCGAACACATAAGCATCAAATCCGCCGACCTGATTAGCAGCAGTGGATTAGATTCGTATCCGTGAAACGTTACCCGCCGCTCCAACCCCAAATCTTTTACTTGCTCAAGCAGTTCCGCGGCGAACCGCTCGTCCCCTTCGCCGACCACAAGCAGATGGGCACTGATTCCTCGCCGGATCACCTCGGACAGGGCGTTAATCGCGTCCGTGTGCCCTTTCTTAGAGTGTAGGGTACCAACCATGATGCACCGGAGAACGCGGTGATCGGAGATCACGTCAGATATTTTCTCGATTTCATCGCGGGGAGTTACCGACTGATAGATTACGCGTATTCTGTTCGGTCTAATGTAACGGGCATATTCTTTAGCCACCGCTCGGGAATTCGCGATAACAACCGCAGAAAGACAGCCAATCAACTGGACTGTTCGACGCTCTCCAAGGTGGAACAATAGATTGTGATCGAGGTACCCGAACTCATGCAAATGCCAGACGTGGGGCAGTCGTGCTAATAGCGCCGCCAAGGCTCCAGCGCCAATAGTTGCGGTATTGGAAAGCACCACATCGCATCGCCACCTCCTGATCGCGCGCGCCATGGGAACCGAAGGTAACGCTGCTTTGATGGCGCGCAGTGTACGGTCTGGGATTCGCCGAGGCCGTACACTAACCATCCATGGATAGCTGATTATTTTCCATTCGACGTGCAGGCGATCCAGCGCTTCCAGCAGCGGGCCCCTCTTTGGGACTAGAACCTTGCAGTCGACGCCCTCCGCAATCAGGCCCTGCACTAACTCAAGCAAAGCAAGTTCCGCTCCTCCCCTGCCCGCCGTGTGGGATATGAAGCACACACGCATTCACTCGTCCCTTGTTAGATCCTGTTTTGGTGCTAACTATTAAAAAATTCGGCCTGCCTCCAAACTCACTCATGGGCGCATTTGTCCATGCCCTTGGAAATGGATTTATGATCGACTAATGCTGCTGAGGTAGTTCGGCGCAGCCTCCAGAACTGTCGTCCTTGGGGGCAGAATTTCCTAATCTTCGTCTTGCATTCTAAAGTAATTCTCGGGCAGGAACCTGGCGGCGACTTGCTTTATATCAATATCCTGTTCTCCCCCATCTTCACACCTGAATCTCCAGTTATGGCTGAGCGCATCGTCAGGGTTGGTGGGCAGCGGATCGCCCTCAGCAGTTTATTCCAGCCTAAAGAGTTTTTGCGGCCATCCAAAGCATATCCCGTGCTTCAATCAGATCCTGCTCGGGACATTCATTCCACTTATCCATGCAATCGCGAAAAGCCGCCACTTCTCTGGTGAGGTCCAGTTGCGTATAGTCCGGCGAGGTAAAAACTCTGGATACGAGCGCCCGGTCGGCTCTCAGCCGTGGATACTGCGCATAGATGAGATCAGATGGAATGGGCAAGCGGTCATCGTTTACCCGGCCGATGCCACCGAACCCGAAAGGGATACCCCCATTATGAACACTATCCGACAGGGTATTCATGAATTGATAGCGCAGCAATTCAAAGTGACTTTTCAGCCCAACATCACGATGCAGGTCATTCAGTCCAATATGAACCTCATCGATTCCTTTAAACTGCACAATTTCATCAATCCGTACCGCTGCGGCCGCTGTTTCGATTAGCAGCGAGACTTCTGCTCGACCATCTATGTATTCAATGAAATTGGCGGCATCTTCAGCAGTTCTGAACATGGGAAGCATAAGTACCTCTGCACCGGCTTCAATGAGCCGATCAATTTCTTCACCTAGCCGGGGATGTGGCGGGTTGGTTCGCACGAAAAGCTTGCTTTTGTTGAGGGCTTGCCGCAAGGCTGGCAATTGGTTTTCGTCATGATCAGAAATCCAGGTATTCAAATGCTGTTGTCGTGCCGCTTTACCCAGCCTCTCAAGATCAAGTCCGATGCGGTTAATCCCCGCCTCGTCAGCACGTCTGGCCAATTCAATATCATTGGTAAAAAGCGTTAACACAAAGTCGCTTCCGTAACTCATAGTCAGCGGTCTCCAGCCAGTTTATCAACGGAGATTATATCCAGCAGCGTTTCTCCCCTAAGATATCGGATAACCTGGTTTTCAATGAATGCTTCAAGCTTCTTTTGATATTCAGGATGAAATACTGCAACCTTGGGTGTAATAAGTAAACGTGGCACGGACCAGACCGGATCGGACGAAGAAGAGGGGGCGGGATCAACGACATCGAGCGCAGCGCCCCCCAGATGACCTTCTTGCAGGATACTGACCAGCGCATCCGTGTCAACAACCCCACCTCGCCCTACGTTGACAAGGACGGCATGGCGCGGAAGTGCGCGCAAGACAGTCTCGTCAAAAAAGCGGCTCGTACTCTTGGTCAGCGGCAGGGTGATAAAACAAAGGTCGGCACGATGGAGGTGTTCAAACCAGCTATTGTTGGCGCAAAATAATTCATCGCATACGGCGTCCGCTTCTGGCGAGTACTTCCTCGTTACACCAAGAACTGCCAGCCCGTTTTTGCGGAGAATCATCGCCAACTCTCTTCCGATACAGCCCACGCCGAAAATCATTGCGGTTTGAGGAAAGGGTAGCATATCGAAAGGAGAATGAGCCCAGACCCCTTGTTGTTGAGCCTTAACTGCTTCGGGAATTCGCCGCAGGAGGGACAAGGCCAACGTAAAGGCATGCCACGCGACAACATCTGAAAAGACTGTGCAACGTGTAAGAATTGGATTAACTCTGCGCAGATCCGAAGACAGCAGATGATGCGGTCCCGCTGCGGTGCTCTGCACCCACTTGAGGCGTCGAACATGGGGAAGTACTTGACGCAGATAACGATGTCCCAGGATGACATCCGTGTCAGCCGCATGCCGAACAGCAATTTCTTCCGAATCGGCAACTGCCACTGACAAATCTTGCCGTACCCTTTTTAATCGCTCAACATGGACGAGAGAGGGTTGCCCGTTACTGTACATTAGCAGCACCTTACTCATTTTGCCTTAAGGGATTTTATTGACGCACGCAAACGTTCCTTCAGGTTTTTCAGATTTTTGCGGAACTGGTATTCCAGGTCTCCCATGGCGCAGACTTCGTTTGTTCCTGCCGAAAATGATATTTCAGAAGAAGCAGCACGGACGGCAAGGAACTCTCTTTCAATTTTTCCCCGGTCTAGCAGGTATTGATGGCCCCAGCGGTTTTCGATATCGATGCGGCTCAAGCCCGTTCGAAGCTCGGCATACCGGGTAATGAGATAATCGAGGCCAAGGTATTTGTAGTGGAGCAGCTTGATATTTCTTTTTTTGGGGAACACCATCCGACCGCTCGGATTGGATTTATGTCGACCCGGCATGAAATTGGTTTCTTCGATTGCCTCAGGATTGAATATGCAGAATTTATCCATCTTCTTGAAACGCATGCCGCGGGTGATCAGATCGCATAAGCGTCCGTCAGAATTCGGGAAGGAATCTGAAACCATCTGATAACCTTCTGCTGGTGGAATGGCGGTGATGCCCGCTTCCTGGCATTGTCTGAGATAGCCCGGTAGATCAGGGTGATAAAGATGCTCATCCATGCTGCAGATGATTACCCAGTCCGCTTTGTTGCGGCTTCGTTTCCAGATATTGTCGTTAAACCTGGTAGCGCTAGCCACAAGCGAATCAGTTTGCTTATGAAAACGGCCAATTTCTACCTTCGGGTGCTTCGCCAGTATTTCCAGCGAGGCATCCGTGGAAGCGTCGTCAAAAATGAAAAAGCGATCAGCAATTGAGTTGTAATGCTGAAAGTAATAGGGAAGCATTCTTTCCTCATTCCAGCAGAGCGAATAGATATGGATAATCATGGGCTATTGAGGTGGTTCCCAGCAATTGATTGGATGGGGTGTCCGAATTTTTGTGCCCGAGACGCTATAGACTTTTCAACGGCGATTCGCCGCTGCTATTCGAGGCAAGAGCGTGTCGCGCCATGGGAAAATCGACCTTCATCTTACCCTGCTGGCGCTGTAAAGCGATCTCTTCGTAAATCTTCGTAAAGAATTGGTGAAATGATCCATTGCCACTTTCCAGTCATAAGTAGCCCCGGTCAGTGAACGGTGACGTTGCGAAGCGCTAGCCAGATCAGTTTGGCGGCCGCTTCATCGCCCGCGAAATGATTGCGTGCCCTGTTGACTCGCGCAGCCGCGCATACACGGTCTCTATGACATGGGTCGTGTAGATCACGCGTCGTACATGTGGCGGGAACGGACAGAACGGAATTATCGGGCCATGCGGTTCGGCCTCTACCGCTTCGACGCTGATGGTCAAGGCAATCGGGTGGCCTCAGCCCATTGCCTGCTTACAAGGCCATATTTACCATGCTCGTCCAGAACTGCTGTGGTCGGGCGGGTTGAGCCTCCCGATTCCGTCATGCTGGGGGGCAAAATATCCTAATCTTGGTTCTGCATTCTAAAGTAGTTCTCAGGCAGGAATCTGGCGGCGACTTGCTTTATATCAATATCTTTTTCTCCCCCATCCTCGAACCTGAATCTCCAGTTATGGCTGAGCGGGTCGTCAGGGTTGGTGGGCAGTGGATCGCCTTCCAGCTTCATCCCCTCTCCTCTCAGGATCTCTCCCGCTCCTTTTGCATTCCCGGACAGCAGGAAATGCAACGCTTCGGGGATGCGTTTTTTCCTGGCCGTATAAGCTTCGTTCATCCACGGCGTCATCTCTTCCTGAACACCGTATTTCTCGTAGATTTTTGCCATCCGCGTCAGCTCATCCGCATTTTCCAGCAGTTTCCCGGTCAGCATGCGTTTGCCGATCATTTCGCTCGAGGAAATTTGCGCGTGCGATACCGGCTTGATAAGACTCGAAAGCCCTCGTGCCCGGGTATCCGCCGTCGCAGCCGGGGCCGACCCAGGCAGGTCGGCCAGCCCGGCGGTGCGGGGTTGGGCCGGATGAGTGGCGGTCGCCTGCCAGCCGGCTACTATTTCATCGTTTGCCGCCTTTAACCGGCTGCGCTTCTCCTTGTTGAAGTCAATGTTTTCCATCCTCGCCCGATGCGATTGCGCATCGCGCAAATTGGCCTTTTTCTGTTCGTTGAGATACTGCTGCCGCAGATTCATATCTTGCCCGGCGCGCAATCCCTGCGCCAACCCGCCGGCGAAAACACCGAGTCCGTTAACCATTTATTCCCTCCCTGCCTTCCGTTTCTTCGGTCTTTCGTTTCGTAATTGCCGACCCGCCGGTATTGATGCGATGGATAAATTCTTCTCCCACCAGCTCCACGGCGGCTCTGTTGAGCACGGCCTCGCCGTTGGAGATACGTATCGGCTTCACGCCCTCTATGCGCGCCGCGATGGAATCGCTCGTGCCTGTTCCCGGCCCTTCAATCATCCCTCCTTCCGCATACGCATAGCCTTTTCGCCGCAGTGAGGATAAGCCGGCGTTATAACTGCCGGGCTTGAAGCGGTAGATGCGATAGCGGCGTATCACGCCGCCTTTGCGAAGCCCCGGGCCCATCAGATAGGCGCCGCCCAGCGTTCCCGTCAGGCTGCCCAATCCGCCTAGCGCCTGCGACAGGGAATTCTGTTTCGTTTGCCACGCATTGAGTTGTGCCTGGTGCTTGCCCAATTCCAGGTTCCCGGCCGAGTTGTTCCCCGTCATCGCGCCGCCGAACCAGTTCTGCGCGGTACTCATATTGGCATTGCGGATATTGGAATTCGCCGCCAGGTTGCCCACGCCGGAGTTCCCGGCATTTAGTGCCGCCGCATCCGCGGCGAGCCCGGTGGAAGGCATGTTGCGTCCGAATTTCGCTACCCCTTCGCGCATCGCCATGCCCTGAAGATCGGCGTTAAGCCGCGCCTGGTTCATCGCCCCCGCGGTATCCCTGGCTTTTCCAAGATTCATTTCCTGGGTCAGCACCTGGAACCGCCCGAAACTCGGGTTGATACCTATCCGCGCCATTTGCCGCTGGCTCTGGTCCAGTGCTCCCTGGTAGCCGCGAGTCACATCCGCCCCCGCTTCCGCCGCCACCCGGCTTTTACGTTCCCCGGAATCCAGGTTATTGGCGTCATCCACCATTCTCTGTTCCAGCGGATGGAAGAGGTCTCGGTAAATCTTCCACTGCTCTTCTGCCCTGGCCGAATTGGCGTCGCCGGATTCAATCTGCTGGTTGACGATTTTGTCGATCAGCGGGTCCTGTACCTTGGCGCGCTCTCTTTCCCAGGCCAACTGGTCCCTGGCAATTTCCTGCATGGCTCCCGCGATTTCGGCTTGTTTCATCGCGGCCTCGCCAATTGCAGCATCAGGCTTCGGTATCTTTGGGCTGCACATCGTTCACCTCCAGTATTTTCGTTAATCCATTTTCCACGTGGCGATAGCCGAGCATGCGGAAAAACCGCCCCGCCTTGTTTACCGTTTTTACGCTCACATTGATCTCCCTTGTTCCCAGCGTTCGCAGGGCGTTTTCGCAATAGGCGATAAAGCGGTTCGCCGTTCTTCCCCTGCGCGCTTCCGGCATCAGGTAAAGCGTATCCTCGGTGGCAATGAGCGTTTTCGTATGCGTGCTTTTATCCAGGTACATCGCGCAGTTGCCCAACAATGCGCCGTCCCTTCTCAGAGTGAACAGAACGTAGCGCCCCGCGCGCTCGTAACGGATGAATGTCGCGTAGTCCGGGTCAAAGGGAAGCCCGTGCCGATGAGCTTCCGTCTCGTTCCAGTGCGCCCGATGGAGCGGCATGATTTCATCGGCGGCTGCTTCCATGCGTTCCAGGGAAAATACAAAACCATCGTGCCGTTCCGGCTTTATCCGCCTGAAATCGGCATCCGGCAGCAGGATTTCCACCCGGCTTGCGGCAATGCAGACGTCCGCTGCCAGTTCGGGAGATAAGGGCAGGCCCATGTTGGCCTTTAACAATAAGATGAGCTCGGTATTCATTAACTATCCAGTCTTGTAATGACCTGCTCCAGCGACGTGCGGATGCTGTTCGTATATTCATACAGCGTCTCGCACTCTTGCCTGGTAGGGGGGGTGGAAAACGTCATGGCCTGGAACTTCGGCGGTTCTATGCGGTTTCCCCGCCGTCCCGTCAGGATTTCGACCATGGTTTTCAACCATTCCGGAGTTCCGGCCGGGATGCCGGGCTTCTTGATACGGATGCTCCGGCGGATGCCGGTCATTAGCGCCGCCTCGACCACAATGTCGTCGCTAATAGAGCCGGTGCTGGATTTATTCCCCTGCCTGGGCGAAGCGATAACGACAAAATGAGCCTGGATGATTGCCCCGGTGGCGGCAGCATTGTCCTGGGCTGGCGACACCGGTATCAGGCTGCCGCTGTTGACGATTATTATTGCGCCAGCGACGCTCAGGTTGTATTGCGTGGCATTCGTCGCCACCACGACGAGCGTTTGCGTGATTCCTGCTGCGGAAAAAGTATTACCTCGCGTCGTGGCAGCAACTTCAAGTACCTGAGTTTGCGTTATCACCGCTGTGCCGGGTGTGTCATTGGCCTGATTACCCGGGGTGCCAGCAAGAGAAAGACTGATCGTGATGGCCCTGGCACTGTACGCGTTGGCCTGGGCGGTCGATACGGCTTCAAGAAGCTGATTCTGAGCAATCGCCCCAGCGCTGCTCGTGGCAGCCTGTGCCAGTTTCAATCCAGCCAGGGCGTGTTCCTGCCTGATTCCTGCCGCACTGCCGTTATTCGCCTGGGTTGAGCCCGCGCCCGTCAAATCGTGTTTTCCGCCGCGGGGGGTCCACCACTTTCTAGCCGGGGTTTTGAACAACTGCCACGGATCGTCATGGAACGCCCTTGCTTCGGCCTCCCCCCATACAGCCTCGGTGTATCCGGCTACCAGGATAGTTCCCTTGAACTGAAAGCCGGTCACCCCGACATACCGTCCAAGATTGAAATTCTTGTCTCCCGCGCCCCACTCGTTGGGTGCATTAGCCCAGGTCTGTCCGCTGTCCTTGCCATCCAGGAACGACTTGCACGTTCCAGCCGTCCCGCCGGAAGACAGGACCAGGCTTCGGTTTGAGGTGTTAAACCATGATGAAAGCGTGCCGGAGCTGCCGCCGTTTGATCCTAAACCAATTGTCAGATTCTGTTGAATTCGGTGCGCACAAACCATCGGGGACGACGCGCCAAAAACGATATGGCCCTGGGTGTCCGGTGCGCCAACAGTGGGGCACCATATGAAGAAAGTGCCGATATTGCCCGTAATCTCCGGGTAGCCGGTGAAACCATAATAATCGCCCTCCGCGTCGAACGAGAATGCGGCGCCCTTCTGGGTTGCAGAATGGGATGCATTGCCTCCCCGCGTCCACAATCTGCCGGTCGCCAGATCGGCTGGACCGGCAGCAGGGTTGAAAATTATCCTGACACCCTTGGCGAGCCCCTGATAGTCTAGCTGCGGAGCGTGCTGAGGCTGGCTTTTAAACCTGCGCGGCACGATCAATGCCGACATGATTTATGCCGAAACGCCAGTAATTGCTGCTGTGTAGATGTTGCCGAAAGCGATGGAAACCCCCATATCATTCTTGACCACCAGCTTGAGATAGCGCGTAACCGGCAGGCTCTGCAGGCTGAAGAATTTCCTGTGAGTGGAGTTGTCGTTGCAAGACAACGCCCCGATGTAATGAAGATCAGCCTCATTGGTTGTCGCAGTAAGGTTTTCCGGGCCGCTGCCGAAATTTGAGTTGTCAAGCGATAGCTTGGCAAAAAGAACAAGCTGCTTGTTTCCGCTGGTAGCAGCCCCTGGGACGCACTCAACCTCGAGCGTAACGTCCAGCGGAACCGCGGCGCCAAGATCGATGGGCGACGACGCTTTATAGGCACCGCTCGCCAGTGTTCCAAGAACGAGTACGGATGCGCTGCGCGAAGCCTGTGCCTGTGTGACAGTCACCATTGTCGTTTTCTCCTGATCTCTTCAGCGGCCATTCTAGGCCGGCTGCCCGCTCGTATAGGTAAACGCCGGAAAATTGACGGTATTGCCGCTTGTCACCACCTGATCGCTAGTCTCGTCCGTCACCAGGAGAACCTTTGCAGACCCGTCGGTAAAGGCGATATGCAGATCGGGCGCAGGGCCTGAGTTAGCGGAGGCTGTGCCGCTCCTGGCCGCGGTCGCTAGGACGCGTGCTGCGCCGTCAGCCCCGGATAGCGTGTAATCGCCTGGCGCCATTGTTACCGTGCAGATCGCATTGCCGATTACTGTCGCATAGCTATCCGCCGCGGCATAAGCCTTCAGCAACAGCATGTGGATTGCGTTGTTCCTGATAGCGTTAAGCCCACCATCAAGGACGTCCGCGTGTGCGTACTTTGCCATTCAATTCTCCTTTCCATGTTTCCGTAGTCGCAAAAAAGCCGCCCGAATAAGCTGAGCGGCTTGCTTTTTTTAAATCAGAAATTATTGGCTATGCCTGTTTCAGGCCTTCCATGGTTTCAGCCAGTATCACGCCCGTAACCTTGACGTTGCCGGATAGCACCACTTCCACGTTGTCCGTCTTGTAGCCGGCGGGGAGCCGAAATGCACGGCTGTTCTCGACTTGTCTGGTGAATTTCAACACTCCATTGGCCCACAATTGAAATTGCAGCGAGTCGATGATCAGCGGCGGGACGTGTTCCATGGCATCGCCGCCGATCTCGTATTCACCCACGCATGAATCAGCAACGCCATCATTCATCATCCCGGCATTGACAAGCGCCTGGTTCGCGCCCAGGGCCGCATCATTTGCGGCCTGCGCCGCTGCGGATTCCGCTTCTGTCATTGCAAAGTCGGCGTCGATCTTGGCCGCCCCGTAATTCAACGGTGGTGAGGTGATGAACTTCTTGCTCTTCCACTCATAGGAGAGCTTGGTCCCGGCGTCGCCTTCCCACTCATGGATTTTCCTGTCTGCGGCGACATAGAGCTTGCCCGTGGCAGGGTCCGTCCATATAGCGGTAATTCTCTGGTTGATCCTGATAAACGAGGCGCTCTCGGCCTTGTCAATCACGAACATAAGAGAACTGTCGTCAATCGTATAACCCGCATAATAGCGGTTATCGGCCGAAGCCGCGATAAAGCTGCCGGGATTCAGTTGCGACCATTCCTTTTGCGTAAACAGGTCTTTAGTGACAATATCGCTGTTCGCGCCGATAATCACCATTCCTTGCGGTGCCGGATAGCCCATTCCGAACGCAAAACTGGCCACGCCGCGCTTTGCCATGCACGGCCACGCCACGCCGAGCTTTTCCATGCCGCCGCCCATCGTGACAGGTTCAACGCCTGTAATGGTGAAGGGGCCGCCTTGCGTCATGCCGGCCAGGGTGGTGCCGGTGACCCCGATGGCCACGATGTCCTGATCATAGGTCTGCCGGTAGGCGGGGGGCCATGCGTAGGGCTTGAACGGCTCGGAGAAATACACCTCATTTCCTTCAAACCCGGCGGCAATCCCGTTTGGCAGGATAACGATGCCCTTCATGCCCGCCGGCGGCATCTCCCAGGCGGCCGAAGGCAGCACCTCGCCCAGCGCTACATCTTCGTCGTTGGCCGTGTCGTTGTAGGTCGTCGTCGAAGCACCGATCGTGACAACGTAGTGATACTCCGTGGCGCTTGAAGTAGTGAGGGTGCGATAAAGCCGCTTCGTCATGCCGTTGGTGTTGTGCGGCGCCCTGCGTTTCCATGTTCCCCCGCCGGTATAGGCCTGAAGTGTCGCGAGGCGCACCAGCACCTTGTCCGTCGCGGGATTCACGCTAGCCAGCGCAAAGGTCCCGTTCAGGTCGGTCATGCCCGCAACAGCGACGAATGTAATCTCCTCGTGCGCGCGCAGGCCGGTGACACTACTGAGCTTGACCTCGACATATCCGGCCGATGGCGTGTCCCTGGCTGCGGCGATCACTGTTCCGTCATTCGGTGGGACGGTATCCATGCCGGAAACTGCCCAGTTATCGTCTGTTTTGCCGGAGGTAACCGCCGATGCGGGGGAAGGCTTCGATTCTTCCCCCCATTGAGTGACAAAAGTGTAAACGTAGGCGCGGGTTATTATGGCGCCAACCCCTCCCGACGGCGTTAAGGCCGGCGCGGTAACAGGCGCTGTAACGCCCAGCACATAGCAGCCGGAAGGATAAGGGCCGTCCCCCGCGGTTGCGGTGGCATAATCCGATACGCGCGGCTCCCCGTCGCCCGTGTAATAGAAACGCCGCGGCTTATTTCCTGCAACTGGCGAGCGCGCTACATCCACATCCCTGTCCCAGGCCAGCCATTTTTCGTTCCCATCTTTTTCCATTCGGAACATGGAAACGATATCGTTGCCGATCACCGGGGAAAAGACCGCCTTCGGTCCGTTTCTGGGGCGTAAATCACCCGAGGTAAGATCGCAGTTGGTCGCAACCTGGGCCTGGTTGTGGGCGATCAATTGCTTGGCCAGTCTTGGCACGAGACCGGAGAATCCGGCGATCCTGAAAACACGCATTTTGGTAAACCTCAATTAGAGGATGACGCCACAGCCTGCTGGCCTGTTTTTTTCCCCTCGCATATGGCGCGTTCTTCGGCCCGTCTTTTTACCAGGCCCGGCAATACCTTTCTTCCCGGTCCATATTTGAAGGCCTCTATGCGCGCACAGGCTTCCGCATAACGTTCGGCGTTGATCAGGTCGATCAGGTTGGGCGGTTTTCCCGGCAAGGCCTTGCGGCAGAAAGTTGGCACCCCGACGTTATAAGCTAATTGCACGAATGCTTCGTACTCGTGCTGATACAGGGGAACCTTCACGCAGCGTCTCACCCCGGTGGCATAAACGTCCTCGATCTCGTCCAGCAGCCGGACCAGGGAACGCTCTGGCGTGGTCCTGTCGCCCATTCTGACACCGGTGGTCGAGCCAAAGCCGATGGTAGGTACATCGCCCGCCACGGGGACATAGGCCTCGTCCTTATAGCCTTCGTGCACCGCGATACCCACGAGCGTGGAAGCGGTCAGCACCAATGCGGCGATTGCGGACCTCACTTGCGTAGTTGAGGGTTTAATCATTTTCAGGCCCTTCCCGGTTCATCCCGGCCTGGGGGTGTGGGGCCGTCATTTGGCACTTTCCGTAATGCAGTCGAGTTTTGCCTTTATCGTCTCTTTCAGGTCACCCGTGTCCAGTTGCGCGCAGGACAGGATTTCGGGCGGCGGCGGAGGCGATCGCCGGGGTTTCGGTTTGCTTGCTTCTTGCACGCTGCCCGGTTGCCCGCTGTCCGGCTCCGCGCTGTCCGATATCACCGCACCGGGGACAGAAGCAGGTTGTTCGTTCGGGAAATGCTCTACCGATGAAGGGGTAAGCATGGTGCATGACGCCAGAAACAGGGTTAGGGGCAGGCATCTCATTGTTTTCCCCCCCTGGGCCACTGTTCGATGATCCTGTCGAGTTTCTCGTTGAACTCCCTCATCGTTTCCCGTTGCTCGGTTCTTGACGATTTGATCTCCTCACTCAATCGTTCATTCGTTCTTTCCTGATACAGCTCCCCGCGCTTCAGGCTCGCGATATCGTTTTGCACAGAATTGTAGGTCGCGACGCCGGATGCCAGGAGACCCGCGACTGCGATGATTCCGCTAAAGGAAAGTGTGGCGGTGGATGGGCCGCGCCGGCGTTCCACACGAGGATCGTCATCGTCCGTCATGATCAGGACAGACTCCACAAGAAAACGATTACCGATACGGCGCCTGCTAGCACGGCTGCTGTCCACTTGAACGCCTTAAGTTTGTCCAGCAGGTTATCGGCTCCGGCTTCGGCCGCCGCATGCCTTCTTTCCATTTCTTCCTTGATTACTCTGATGCGCTTGCGTTGAAACAGGGTCATGGCGTGTTCTCCAGTAAGAGTATCCCTCGGCTGGATAGCCGGGGAATGCAAAACAAAAAAAACGCGGCAAGCCGCGTTGTTTTGAACATGCGAGTAATTTTATGGCTTCACCATTGAATCGCTTCCAGTTGCTGTTGAGTCGGGTGTTCCCCCAGCGCGGCAATCTGGTCCCGCAATTTTTGCCGCTTGCCCGTAAGTTGACCGTATGCCGGCGCAAACCGGGCAGCGTTGGCAATAATCCGGTCTACCAGTTCGGCCTTGTTCATGCCGCGCGCTACTGCCGCGCCGTCAATCCAGGGAGTGGCGGCATTACCGTCTATTAACCAGGCACGGGCTTCCGCTTCCTGCTTGGCCCAGCTTCCCACTTCTTGCTCCGGGTAGCCGCGAGTCATTGCCTTGACAGCAGCCTGGTAGGCTGCGTTGATGCGAGCGAGTGCGGCAGCTTTCATCTGGCCAGCGCCCGGCAAGACGGATGGTTGCTCCGGGGCCGCGCCGTTCCATAATTCAATGAAGGGCAGGAAATCGGATATGTTATCCAAAATGGTGTTTGCGCCTTCGTCGTATTCGATATGTCCGCTTTCGCCATTCAACTGCACCGCGCGCACCCCCTTGGGTAGGAACGACAGGTCAACTTGCCTGAAAACACCGTCCACGCCTACAACGTTATCATCTCGAATGATTGTCACTCGCATATCTCTATCTGCTCCAACGAGTTGGTGATCGGTCCCCTGTTTGCCAGTTGTGCCGCTACAAGGAGCACCTGTTGCGTCTTCGCGCCCTGCCGGGCCATTTCGTTTCGGAAGGACTCGGTAGCCGCGGCGCTCCTGCGCGACTCATTGGCTGCATTGATCATGAGGGTAGGCATCCACGCAATGGCGCAGCCCCAGGGACCGGTTTCCTCTCCGGTATTCGGGTCAACGCCGCGAACCTGCACATACCACGGACAGCGAACGAGGATGGGTTTTCCGCCTTCCATCTTGATCTCCTCGCATTTCGCTCCGAGCGGACAGTCTGCCGTGCTTGTTTTCATCAGTCTTTACTCGCTATGATCATGTCGATGTATTGCACCGCCAGGTTGATGGCCGTGCCCGTGAAGACGTGGTTGTGCGAACCGCCGCCTCCTTTATATTCTGTATCTGCCAGTGCAACCGGGTCATTACCGTCCAAATTATTGTAATCGGGACGCGGCGGCGAACCGGGCGTCCCGTTCCCAATAAAAATTTGATGGTTATGCGACGGAATCTGTGCCGAGGTGAGAGTAGTGGCGCTGTTTGATCCCGTGACCGCTTGCGATGCGAAGGCCGTCGTAAAGGCCACGGACCCCCCCGAACCGCCGCCTGGCCCGGCGACAACGCGCAATGCCTTGTTGTCATGGGTGGTGATCCGGGTCCAGCCAACCGGTGCGGAAGGCTGAAAAAAAGACATGACCGTGCCGGGAGGTATCAGCGCTGCAATAGCGCCGGGCACGCCGAGAGTCGCCCGTGCCGCCGCCGCGTCCGTATCGTCCAGCAGGGTCCGAAAAAACGCGCTCAGATCAGCCAGCGCCGCCGTTCCGTTTCCGGTGAAGTACGGTAGCTTGTCGGCGGATGACGGCAACGCGCCCAGCGCGGCCAGGTTGGTGTTTGAAAGCGATTCCCGAAGAGCAATGTTTGTCAGTCCGGCTACAAAATAATCCCCTGCCGCCCAGGTGCGGGCAGCGGTGCCATCCAGTCCGCGCCCGCCCGTCGCAATAGTGAGGCTATCCGTACTATGCGCCTCGACCTTCACTATTTCACGGTTTCCCGAAGCGTCCTTGAAGATGCCGTAGAAATAATCTCCACCCCCGAGCACGGGAAAGAGAATCCCTTTTCCGGCCTCCACCGTGAAGCTCAGGCCTGCTGTCCCGCTTGGTGCTGAGGCCACCATGGCTTTGCCGAAATTGCTGAACACTAGACCCACTATTTCCTCCTTCCCTGGATTGCGGTTTTCAATGGCGCCCTGCTGAATTTTCTTGCAGCCCGCGTTCCCGCCGCCGCTGTCTCGATGGTGAATTGGTGGCGGTGATACGCCGCCAGTTGCGCATTCGTGTAGGGTTTCTTCGGGGAGAGCATCAGCCGGGCCAGGGCGCCGTGAATAATTGCTGCCCGGTATTCGTTGAACATCGAATCATCGATTCCAGCGGCGGTTGGCGACGGCTTGAGCACCACTGCCATGGTGAGGATCCCGTCGGAATCGGGTTCGGGAATGAGGGTTAAGGATGTTGCGTCACCAGCAATATATTCCGGTGTTCCTGTTCTCTTTCTCCATTGCTCGATCTGCCGGTCGGGCTGGCTCGCGTACGGCTCAACTGCCCTCCCATTGAACCCGGCGTGGATGACGGCGTGCACAACGCTTTCCAAAGGTGGGGCGAACAGGTATTGGGAAGTACCGGCGACTACCGCAACAGGGGAATGCGTTTGCTTCCATCCCAGGGAGTGTTCGCAAAATACGATGGCAGCCTCGCGCAACGCCATATTAAGAGCGCCCAGCGGACACCCCGGCAGATCCGGCAGCGCGAAATCGTAAAAATTGTTCCAGGGTGTCATGGTTGCGCTTCCGCACTCAATAATTGCGCGAATACCGCCGCGCGTCCCGAATTCACATGTTCGTCATCGGTCATTTCGGCCCTGGCTGTAACGTAATCCGCCAGGGTCTGAACGTAACCGCTGGGCAGCGGGAAAGCGTCGGCCGTCACGTTCTCGCCATTAGGCAAGGCCGCGTACTGTCCCACAAACAGATCGGGCCGGCGCTTGAGTATCTGCAGCATGCCGTGATTCGCGTAGATCATCAGTGCCGTGTCCGGGTATCGCACCTTATCCGCATCGTTAAGCGGGATTCGCGCCAGATCGACCACGGATTGATAAGTGAAAGCCATTAATCGACCATCTCGTTTTTGGTGAACAGGGCGATTACCTTATGCCGTATGGTTTCCTCGCTCAGCCGCTTGTCCAGGCGCTCGTTGTATTTGCGCTCGGCAAACTCGACCATGGCTTTTTTGTCCATGGCGTGAAAGTCGATGACCGGAAGGGGTTCTTCAATGACCTTTTCTGCCTGCGCCAGACCCATCGGTTCGGCATTGCCTGCTTCCGCGTCCTCCACCTCGGCCCAGGTATCGGTATACACGAGCAACTGTTCGGCAACCTCTGCGGATACGCTGCGCACCTGTCCCGGTTCCCACCTGAACCCCACACCGTTGATACTGTCTTTCTTGACACCGTTGGCGATGTACTTGACGATTGGCATTGCCTGAATCCCATAAAAAGCGGGCAGCCCCCGAAGGACCGCCCAAAACGCCCGGCAGCAGCTCCTATTTGATTCCTTCGGCTTGCCCCATGGCAACTGCCGTCACCTTGCCGGAGGCAAACGTTGTGGTTGACAAGGTAAACGTAATCGTCACCCACACATCTTTTTCGAACTTGATCGGATGAAAGGCACACACTTTGCGGCCAGCAGAAGTCAGGAAGTTGCTGGTTGCGGAGAAATAATCATCGACCCCCGCCGGGCCTTCGGCTGTATTGACCGGCGCATAACCGATTTTTGCCGATCCGGATGTCCCGCCTGTATCCAGATCGTCGTTTACGATGTCAAGGTGGGTAACAAGCATTCCCGCAGGAATGCGCACTGGCCTGTAAACATCGCCCAAAACGCCAGCGGTCGGAATAACCGATCCCCATACTACCGCCCCATTTCCATACCCGCCCATGAATAGGGGCTTGGTATTCAAGTCTGTTGCGTTAAACGTAGCCATCAGAAACTCCTTGATTAATAGACGAGCGAGGCCCCGCGGCTCCGCTCGTGCCATGAAAAACTAGTGCCGTGAGAAAATAGAGTGATTACAGCGGAACCGCGGAATCGACTGCGATCACGCCAAAGTCGGTCGGGACCTTCGCGCCGGTGCCATCGTCGATCGAGAAGCGGGTTTTCATGTGACCGCATACGACTTCGCCCATGACTTCCAGATTACTTTCGAAGTTGTACCAGTGCTCCTTCCAGCCGTACTGCATGCCGCTGACTTTTGTCCTGCCGTAAGCGATACCCAGGGCCTGCGCGCCGAGCAACAGCCCGCGTTCCACTGCAAACCCGGTGGTCAACGATCCGTTGACCGCCTGATTGGTTTCGGTTGCGGTGGCGGCATTGGCCGAAGTGATCACCGTGGTGTTCTCGCCGGGAAGGAAGCGGACAGCACGCTCGTTCTTGATGACCAGGATCCCGTTCCACATGCCGACTTCACCGGCAAACAGCGGATGGCGTGTGTCCAGATAAGCAGCACGGTTTATTGCGTTTTGCTGAAACGCTCGCAGCGAGCCTTCGGTCAACAGGATGGAGTACTGGTTGGGCGTGGCGAGGAATACCCACATTTTCGAGGTCTGCGCAGCCCGGTCTCCGGCCAGCTTCACCGATTGCAAGGGTTGATCCATGTCATCGATCCGCTTGCGCAGAAGATCCAGGTGCGTCAGTTTCAGCGCATCGGTGGACACGATGGAACCCAATTGCTGGCCGCCTTGGGCCAGGTTCGCACCATTCACCACGTAATGTCGGTTATAGGTCGGCGCCTTCACCGTATTCACCATGACCGACGAGAAATTTGCCGAGCTTTGCAGCGGAATAACCCAGTCCGAACCCGTCTGCGAACCACGCGCACCGGCAAGATGCACCAGGGCGGTTTGCACATTCAAACGAGGGAAATATCCGGACAGCTGCGCCAGGGCAATCTCGCGCAACTGGTGCTTGGTGCGTTGCTGCGACATGCTTCCGCCCGCATCGATCACCTTGCTGGACAAGTCGATCCTGATATCCATGGACGAGAACGAGAGAGCGCTGCCGCGGCCTTCGCGATTAACGTCACCCATCAACGGCTCGCCGCTGATCGTGTCGACGAGATCAAGCGAGACACTGTCTCCCGCGTTCTTCATCAGGTTGTCTATGCGCACCAGCGGCATACCGGCCTGTGTCTGGCCCGCGATTTTCTGCATGGCGGCAGTGGGTTCGACCGGTCCGACCAGGTTTTCCATTGCGGACGCACCTTTGAGCGTATTGGCGAAAAGTGCGGCGCTGTAATGCTTTACGGCGAGTGAACTGCCGCTTGCTACGTTGGTTTCAGCCATTTCAATAAATTCCTTTAATCAAGTTCGGCTCTCAGGGCTGCTGCCTGGTGCGAGGGCATTTTCATGAGTTTTTGAGTCAATTCAAATGGACTCAGGTTCTCAAGTTGCTCGCGTTCGGAAGCTGGATTTGCTCCACCTTGAATATCCGATAGGGTTGTAGGTCTCCTCACCGGCGCCGTCTCAAGCCTGGCTCTCGCATCGGCTCTCGATTTTTCCGGGTCGGCTGGTTTTTTTGGCGCGGAGACTTCCGGCATGATCGCCCTGACACGGCGGACAACCTCATCGAACCGCTCGGCATAGGGCTTCGCGGCCCACTTTGCGTTCGTCCTCAGAATCTCGTCCTGCCTCAGGGCTTCTTCCCATGCTTCCGGGTCGCGGCTTTCCCAATGCACCAGGTCAGGATTGTTGTCCTTGGCTTCAGCGACCTGCTCTTCCACGCTCAACTGACCCTCGCGCTCGGATTCCTCCTTTTCGCGCTTCAGTGCCTCAAGTGTTTTCTCAAGCTTCGCGCCTTGCTTCCGGCTCCCTTCCAGAACAGCACTGATTACCTGGTGGAGTTCGGGCATATCCTCTTTCAGCACGGACAAATGCTTGGCAATATCCACGTCGGCCTCTGCCGTCGCTTTCTCATCGCCCTTGGCGTCTGCCTTTGCCTGAAGAAGCTGCTGTAGCTCCTGTTGCTTCGCCTCCGCTGCCTGCAACTGCTCTTTCAGCGTTGCGTTCTCGACTCTCAGCCCTTTATGCGCTGAGTAGGGAATAGCCCCTTTGCCGCTCTTGTTCAGAACGACCGGCTCATCCTCGTCCTCGTCCTCACCCGCGCCGTTAGCCGCGCCGTCTTCCTCTTCCTGTTTGGGTTTGTCGTCGTCCTCGGTAGCCGCTTTCTCTGGTTCTTTTGGTTCCTGTTCAGCCATGATCTTATCGAGCGCTGCCGGGTCTTCCTCGATCTGCTCGATCTGTTGTGGCGTCAGTTTCTTGATCTGTTCATCCGTAAGTTGGTCGATTTCCATGCCTATTTCCTCCACTTCGGTATCGTCGTTAGCACGGCCCCTGAGGGCGGTTGAACATATCTGCGGTATCGCCGTTAGCGCGTTTTGAGTCGTACGGAAAGCCCGTACAACTGAAATTCGGGTAATAAAAAAGCCGCCCTGGTTACCCGGAGCGGCTCGAACTTAAAGGCGAAGAATCGGTTTAACGGTAAAATAAGTAGCGGAGCGTTTCAGTCGCCTCATCTACGGCCCCTATGTTGGGCGGATCATAAAATTGCTTTCCGTGAAAGTCTTTCCCGCCCAGATACGTTCCAGCACGTTTTAGCGTCAAGGTCCGTGGTCTGTTGTTTTCGTCAAGCAGCGGATCATCGGTAACGGTGCTGATGAGAAATGGAGTTTTCTCTAATGCCGTTGTTCCCCCAATGAGATTGTTCCTCGTGCCGGTAAACCCGGTATTGGTTGCCTCGTTGGCTACGCTGTAGGCTTTAGTCGAAATAACGATGTTGTTTGAAACAACCGCATCCTTGCAATAATTACTGAATTTGATCTCTGCATCATGGGCGCCGGTGCCGGCGTTGTTGTTGAAAAAAGTATTATTCGTTATTACCGTGCCATCCGTCGGAGTGTTCACCACTGCGGATTGCCAGTTTCCGTAGGCTATGTTTCCTACGACGCGGTTTCTGTCGCCCAGGTTTATCGAGAATCCGGCCCCTTGGTTGTTATATGACTTATTGCGGAGAAAGCAGGAGTCATCTGCAAAGTCATCAAATGCGAAGCCATGCCCTTCATGATAAGGAGCCGCTTGGTTCCAAACGTTGTCGTACGCCTCACAATCTTCAATAACCAAGTTTCTGCACTTGCGCCATCCATACCGTACGCCCTGAGAAGAGGGGTTAGTTGCCCTGTTGACGTTGATATACAGGACGCCGCCGGAAACGCCATACTCTCCAATGCCCGGTGCGGTTGCAGTGCCTGATGTTCTCCGAACTCTTACGTAGTTAAAGACTGTTGTTTGGACATAGAAAATATCCAACTCATTCGCGGCTAAGCTGCGCTGCCATATGGTGCCGGATGTATTTGTCCAGCCTGTCGTGAGATCTTCTTTTTTCCCGTAACCAGATGAGAACCCATGCCCGCCGGTTGATAACAAAGCGCCATTTCGATAAAACTTGCTTCGCCGAACATGCGCCCCCTCACAGCCCACCAAAATGACGCCATGCCCACCGTTGTCATATGCTTCGCAATCCTCAAGAACTATGCCGAAGACAAGCCCGGTTATTGTGGAGCCCCCCTGCAATCCAATATTCAGCCCGCTACTCACGCTATTATAAAAGTGGCAGCGGTAGAATCGCAGACCATTCACGTTGCTGGCGCCTTGAACCTGGGCAAAAACGGCGTTGTTATTTACGCCACCAGCATCAAATCGCATGTCCTCAAAATCTATAAACCGGCGAGCCGCGACGTTTAGAACCATTCCCCCAACCGCAGTGGGGTTTGTCCAAGTGCAATAGTTGTAATCAGATTCGCCATATACGGCATAGCGGCTACGGACTGTTTCAGAATTACCGCGAAGTGCTGCCGTAAAAGCCGTATTGACGATTTGCGTTGTGCCGCGCTTGAACAGGAACGTGTCGCCAAAGGTTGCTCCAGCATGGCTGAATAAATGATAGTTCTGCTTGGGTGTGGCGCTACTCGTGCCGTTGTTGGCATCCAAACCATTAACCGAGTCAAAATACCAGGTAGCCATTTAATCTCCCACGAAATGTAACACACGGAAATATTCGAGGGTCAATGCGTCGCCTGTATTCACCCGCTGCCCTGTAATCTGCACGGTTTGGTTCGCCGAGAAATCAATCGCATAAGTTGCAGGTACACCCGACCCGGCAGTAACATAGGTGTTGTCGTAAGGCTGGATTTGCGAGACCATCGAATTACGGTTTCCCAGTACAATCAGCGGCGCTTCCTTGACCGATGTTGTGCGGGTAGCGCTGTAAACCGTGGCTCCGCCAACCTTGACCTTGCAGATTTTGTTGTTGACGCTGCTGCTAAATGTCCACAGCGGCTCGATCTGGAGGACGCTATTGACTCCGAGCGTCCCCCCGGCAATGGTGAACGACACTAAATCCTCATCCACTGCAGTTAAGGCAGACGATACAGGGACTGCTGAATTCGACAGCACTTCGACAGGCTTGGAAACCGCCGGAAAATCTTCCGCTTCGCCTTTGTCAATCAGCGCTGCCTCGACATGTGAACCTAATTTAATAATCGATCCCGCGGCGCATCGAATTCCAGCGATAGTCGTGTCATATAACAATCTAATCATCTTCCCTCCTTACCTTATATTGGCTTGTGGTTGCGATACCTCGGACGCTGCAATCTGCTCGGCCTTCAGCCGTCCATCCACATCGACCTTCTGCGCCTTGATGTCCAGATCGCGCTCCTTCAGGTCCAGCTCGCGTGATTTGTCCGTTAATCGCTCCTTCGCAGCCTGCAATTCCTGCTCCAGTCGCGCGATAGTCGCCTGTTGCTGCTCCAATTGCGCCTGGGATTGCTGCTGCATTTGTTGCATTCGCGGATTCTCGCCGGCGATGCCGCCAACTTGCCGCAACTGGTCCGCCAGTTCATGCCGGTTAGGCACATCGGACAGTTCGAGCATCGCGGGATATAGAACGGCCTGATAGGCGCCAGGCGCCGCGCGCATTACCTGGCTGAATGCCTGTAACTGCTGCGCCCTGAAGCTGGGCGTGGCCGGTATGTCTTCCAGCACCACCTTCACTTGTGCGGTTGCGATATCGTTCTCCACAGCTGGTCCTCCATCGGTCATCACCTCCCTGTTGAAGTAAATCGTCTTCCGCTTCATGCCATGATTAACCGTTATTGCGTGGGACTTGCCGGTCATATCCGCAATGGCAAAAGACAGAAGCTGCTGCCCGACCAGCCGGCGGGCGTAGCGGAAGTTATCGTTGGGCTCAGCCAGCACGGTGGAACCCTGCTCCACCAGGTTGCTTATGGCAATCCCGCTACTGGCCTCGGTGGATGCGCCCAACATGGCGCGGTAAACGCCGCCCACCTCTTCAATCCGTTTTTTGCGCTCCTGCACCAATTGGAAGAGTTGCGACGCAAGCGCATGTTCGCGGATAACTCTGAATCCGTTCGCATTGCGGCGATTTGCATTCAGGACTGTCATGGAACGGAGACTGCTTATTGTCTGCGCCACTTCCTGATACGTATTCTGGCTGAGATCCAGTGCGTCGTTATCGACCTCCACCTTGACCGAGTTCAGCACTTCGTAGAGCAAAATATCCAGATCGATGATCTGATCCTGGGGCCCCCGCATATCGCGGATCAAACCATAGGGAACGCGGCTCCTGTCCTTGCGGAAACACCAGAAAGGCACGTACGGAAAATCGCCGTGCGGCAGTGGAGTGGGCACATCCATGAGCTTGTGAGGGCCCAGCCAGATCGATAGCCTGACTCTCGGCAACAACGCCTTTTGCACCTGGACTAGCCCCTGCGCCACGGCGGAAGCGTGATAAGGGTTGTCATCGCGGTATTCGATCGCCTTGCCGTGGGCTAATACCAGCACATGCCCCTCCTCGCAATACCGGTACCACATCTCCGAAAGCCGGACCATTCCGGCGTTCCGGTTCAGGTAATCTTCCTGGTTGCGCCCCCAGGCCTGTTCTATTTCATAGGCGCGCGCCATGCCGGTATCCGCACCCTCGTATACGTCCAGGCTGCTCCAGCCGCTCCAGCTGTTTTCGATAACTCCGCATTGCTCTGGGAACATTTTTACGGCCTGAACGCGATCCACCCATTTATCCCTGCGCAGGTAGCGCGCATCGGATAAATCCGGTTCTCTTGAAGTCCAGTCCCAATGGATATCGTTGCGGTGCACTTCCCGGACCCGGTACGGATACTTTAGCGGATCGAACTCTCGCGATACTTCCACCCAGCCGATCCCCGCCCGGATCATGCTCGAATAGGCGTCCGACATGGCCCGGTCGGCGCGCGATTCGGTCTCGATTTCCTTGATCCTTGCGGACAATCCTTCCGCTATCTCGGCTTGGCTCGCATCATCCGACGAAACCCTGTAATCCGTCCGGCTTCGTGCTTCCAGTCCCAGCACCGCGTTGATCGTCGGTTTGATGAGATTCGAATCCTGCGGAGGAATGCCCGCGTCTTTTAAACGCTGGTTAACCTCCATGGAAGTTTGCGCGCCATCGTAATAGTCGCAATCCGTATCTGAATCCAGGCGCCATCTGGGTTGTGCACCGATGTCGCGGCAGATCTTGTCGTAAGCCTCGACCGATATATCCTTTGTGATTGAAGCCGCCATTATTTCCGCCACCCGCTCATGCGAACACCGCGGGCGCTGGCCAACGGGTTATCCTCTTCAATTGCCACGGCGAAATACCTGAATGCATCGGCAGCATGACTGTGGTAGTCATGCAATGGACGGGCACTAAAGTGTTTCATGTTCTGGTCAACCTCATAACGATAGTGCCTCAATGACTGCAATCCTTCCGCACACTTCTGTTCGTCGAAATAACACCGGTTAAACACCGTTCTCGCCGCATTGATGCCGTCGAAAATGGACAGATTTGGCACGACGCGCACCCTGCGGCCGGCGGTGATCATGATTTCCTCGACGCTGCGGCCCGTTGCGATGGTCCTGGCTTTGGCATCGTGCGGCAGCCAGTCCGTACCGTAGACATACCCCTTGTTTTGCAGTACCAAGATATAGTGCTGTATTGGCATCTGGTTATTGCTGTAGTAATCAATCAATCTCAGCTCGCCCCCTACCGTCTGGGCAAACCAGATACTCGTGTTATCCGCCCAACCCAGGTCAAAGAATGTATGAACCGGTCTGGTCGCGTCATACGGTACGCTCCGGATACGCCCCTCTTCTTGCGCCACTCCAAGTTCCCTTGCATAGATGGCGCCATCCAGCGCCACCCTGCAGTTGCCTTCCCATATGTTCAGATAACCATCCTGATCGCGTCCCTTGAGTTCATCCTTTTCCTGTAGCAATGTCTCCGGAAACCATGGATTGTCATTCCAGTTGATCTTGACCACTCTGGCATCACGGGGGGGGGTGGCTACGAATCGCTGGTAGGTTTCATCCGACTCCAGTTCCGGATTGAACGTCAGCCATATCTCCGAGCCCTCCTTCCGAATCGTCGGAATGAGCGTTTCCCAGCTTGACTTGCTCACTGCCTGTGCTTCTTCGATCCAGACCCTGTCCACGCCCTCGAACGACTTGATCTTGGTGACGTTATTGCGCAGCCCGGCGAATATGAACTCCGAGCCGTTGGCGCCCCTTATGAGATTGTTCTGCACCTCGTAAAAAGAAAGCAGTCCGAGCGCCTCGATCTGGGCCTGCAACAAGTGGTGCACGGACTCCACGATAGAGGTCTGAAACTCTCTCGCGCACAGGATACGCAGTGGGGAGGCGGCCGCTTGAATCAATAGTGCCCTGGCGACACCCCAGCTCTTTGCCCCGCCCCTTCCGCCGTATAAGACCTTGTACCGCGACGGTTCAAACAAAAACCTGACTTTCTCGGGAAATTCGGCTCTATGCGCAGCCATGGCGCAATAACGGATAGATGAGAACGGCCATGTTTTATGGGTTCTTGTTATTGCCGGAATTGGCCGCGGCGACAAAGGTCACCTCGACTCCGTAGATAACCGGCTTCTTCGCTTCGGCCCCCTCATGGGCTGAAGAAGCCTTTTCGCCATATTTTTTCGGAGCGAGTCTCGCCGCGTACCACTTGCGCGCATCGATGCGTAGCTGGGCGCGGGCAATCACCTCGCGATTCACGACTTCTCGCCCCTTATCGTCGATATAGATATCCCTCGACCCGTCATCGGAAATTTCGATGATCTCCTCGGCATAAGCATCAATGCACAGTTCCTTGGCACGCAGGTATTGCCGCATGAGTTCTTCATCGGCCGCCAGCCAGTTCCATAAAACCCTCTGGCTGATACCCGCTTCCACGCACATTGCACGGGCCGATTTACCTGTCGAAATACCGGCAAGAATAACCTCGAGCAATTCAGGGGTTTTTATTGTCGAAGCGCCTTTTTTCCTGCCGGACGGCGCTAAAGACCCGGAGTTCTTCCCCGCTTTCTCTATTGGCACTTCACCTTCGTTTTTGCTCATGATCCGTTTTTCTCGGTGTCAACCGTTTGTTCCGTTCCCTTGTTGCATCCCTTGACCGCCGCAAGTAATTTGATCTCGCAGGCCCATCGTTCCTCTATCTCGGCGCGTAACGCTCTGTTGATGGTCAATGCGTCGTCCTTGACGGAAACACGGTCGGCTGCGTAAGCCGATTTGCACTCTTGGGGAATATTGACAAGGCAGGGCACGGCTACCAATTTTTCGATAACCTGGGTCTGGATCACGGGCTTGCCAGCACAACCGGCCAATAGAAGAGCCAGCGCGGGCACCAGTGTCAGGCGTATGCAATACGTCATGGATGAGCAGCTCACAATTGAATAAATAAAGGTAACGCCATGGTTACCGGGAGAAGCCTGGCCAGGCCGGTTTCATTACATCAGCATAATTTGGTCCATTTGGTCCATTTAGTCCCTTTCGCGGCGGCTTTCCACATACTCCGCTTGCTCCCGGACGATTGCATCGCATTGATGTTCGGGTGCCACCGGTGGAAGCGCCCGTATACTTTTTGCGCGGTTCGAATGTCTTGCCGCAGTCGCGGCTGCCTTCCGCATTGCCACTGCCGCTGTTTTTTCCCTGCTCGTCGAAGCTGCGGTCAGCGCCTGCATGTTCATGCGCACCGATTGAACATCGGTTGCGCATTTGTCGTTGGCTGCCGACAACACCGCGTTAGTGGACTTGAGCCGCTGTATCTCGGACGCCGACCGCCAGTTACTGACTACAAATCCGCCGCTGAATGCCAGGGCACCAAGGACGGCAATTAATATTGCCGTGATTGCAGGACTACCGATCATTTGCTTCGCCTCTGAAGTTCCGCCGAGGGCGGTCAAAAAAAAGCCCGCACGAGGCGGGCCAATAAAATTACGGAATCCGGACAGCACCAAATCGCACGAGGCGGGGCACTGCCGGACAAAAAAATACCCGCATGGCGGGTAGGCAATAATAAACCGGAACAACCTTTCAGGGCACGCAACAAAAAGCCCGCCTGGAGACGAGCGGGCAATAAAAAACCCGCTGATCGCGGGTCTTGGATTTTTGTGTTCGCGCACAACAATCCACAATATGGATTCGAATTATACAGCGTTACTGGGGAATGTCAATAGATTTCTCCGTCGCATCCTTTAGAAAGGGATAAGGAGCGTGCCATGCTTTTTCGGAATTTCATCCAGCGTATGGCCTGGTCTCACAATCCTTTTGGATATTATTATGGTTTGCTGTTACTGTTCAAGCTTACTAAGCACGCTCGTTCAATTTCAGACGATTTTGGTTTCAGAAGGCGGCTTCACCAGCGCGGCTCGAGCGTAGAGCGTTATCAGCGACAATGCCGGTCCATTTCGCGATCTATTGCAGTACGGCAGCGACGGGAATATAACTGAAAAGGATGAAAAAAACTAATATTGCCAGCTTATGCAATATTATCTGCGTGCGCCGATCGGGTTCTCGCTTTCAGCAAGGAAACAGGTCTCATGATAAACTCTTTTTTGCCTAGCGAAATTGCTGGAGTATAAAAGTACAGGGGCATTGCTTTTTTTTGTACGACTCAAGTCGGACCGATAAGAAAGTATTCCTGACATAAGCCCAACCGTAACTAAATTTGATTATTCCACCGCAGGTGCTATAAATAAACACAGCAGAACATCCGTAAATTCACTACGTCCTGCTTTGGTTTGCAAGCCTCCTTTCAGCAACGAAGCGATTCTTTTGACAATCGTCATTCTATGACATCGAGCCTGGCGTTAGCCTTCGCACTTGCTACTCTGGCCTTTTCCGGTCATGTGTGGGCGCATGAATTAAATCCGGGTGGATCGAGCATCATGAACCATTCGGCAGCGGGAATGGTTGAGGATAGCCCCTTCCTGCATGAACCGGCATCACCTCATCGGTTTTCGCCTTCGGGCACGGCCTACCCCTATTCTGGTCGTCCTATCGGTCGGGCAGCAGGCCGGCCGATCATCATGCTGCCGGTGCCCGTTCCGCTTGATAGCGGAGCTGGGCTTGGCAGCACGTACGGGTACCAATACCCCGGCAGCTATTTTCCCCGGGCCGCACCGCTTCACAGATTCAACGGCTACGTGGTTTGCGACCCCCCAAACCTGGCTGAAGAACCTGCTTCTAACGCGACAGCGAAAGCGCCAGCACGGCGACTGGTAAAGATAACATCAACACGGTCACTCGCCGCACCGGGCTATTCGAATCCATGTCCGGTGTACACCCTCAATGGAGAGTTTCAGGGGCAAAAAAGCAACACGGCTACGACCATGCCTTCAGGTCGAAACGCCCCCGCGCAGTAGCACTGATCAGGAGAGCGGCAATGTCAGCCAACCACATCATCCCCTCCGGCATCACCAGTAATTTTCGCTCCGGTTCTGTTGCCGCTTGCATCGCCGCCCTTATTGCCATGAGCGGCTGCGCGAGTTACCAGGTCTCCGTACCGGATTCAGACCCCATCCAGCCCGAGGGCCAGGCTGCGGAATATCAAAAGAAGACCATGCATGCGTATTTTTGGGGGTTGCTGCTGGATCCCCAGGTTTTTGCCGCCGAATGCCATGGCCAGGGCATTAATGACGTTGTGATCGATCGCACCCTGGCGCACGATTTTGCGGGTATCGTCACGCTGGGGATATGGATGCCCACGGAAGTACGCTTCCGCTGCAAGGCGCCTCCGACAAGGCCAGGTGTCCTGCCGATACCGGATAAACAGTCACGGAACGTCTTCCTGAAAATACCGCCGGATAAATAAGGGGAAGCAGACCATGCCCAATGGAAACGAAAGCAACTCGAACGGACGAAGCTTCTTCCGGACCAAGAATCTTGAAACGGGACGGCACGAATCCTACAAGCAGGTTCTTGAGGGAGAGTATGTATTTCGTAACGACCCGGGCGGTAAACCGCCCTTTCAAACTTACAATGAGGCAACTACGGAATTGCAGGGCATCATACGGACCTGCCTTGATGAAGGAAAGTCACTTCGCGCCCACGGCGCTCTATGGTCATTAAGCACCGTCCCAGTTACGGATGGCCGCCTCATAGATAACATCGCCCTGCGCCTCGCGTTCGAGGTGCCGGCAGAACTGACGAATCCTCTTTACAGCGGCGAGGCCGGGAAACTCCGTTTCGTCGAATGCGGCAACTCGGTTGCCGCATTGAACGACTATCTCTTTGCCAACGGTCTTTCACTCAAGGGTTGCGGCTCCAATAATGGTCAGACCATTGTCGGCGCGCTTTCCACGGGGACGCATGGGAGCGCTTACAGGTTTGGCGCCATGCAGGAAATGGTCGTCGGGCTGCACCTCATCTCTGGCCCGAACAGGCATGTCTATCTGGAGCGAGCATCCTATCCGGTCATGCGCGCAGACTTTGCAGAGAGCATAGGCGCGGAGTTTATACAGGACGATACGCTCTTCAACGCGGCGCTGGTGAGCCTGGGCTCCTTCGGCATCATTCATGGGGTCATGATCGAGACGCGCGAACTGTTCCTGCTTAACGCCGTCAGGTTCCGGCATCCGTACGATGCCACGCTCAAGGCGGCGATTGCCGCGTGCGATCCGACGCTCGTCCCTTTGCCAGTGGAAGCCCAGGATATTCCCAGGGACAAACCCTACCACTTCGAGATATTCTTCAATCCCAACGAGGGCACGCCACCGGACGAGGCTATCGTGCTGATAATGTATGAATCCGCCTACGACCCCGCTCGCTACGTCCCGCCGGTCTGGAACACCGGCCAGGCCGGTCTCGGGGCTTCCGGGCTGGATGTAATGGGAACGCTGGTAGGTCGCATCCCCAGCCCCCTGAACAAGGTGGCCGTACCGTTCCTGAATAGTCAGGTAAACCAGGAATTCGCTCCCTACTTCAAGAAGGCGATCATCCGGGACCTCTTCCGCGGCGAGAAAACTCTGGGCAAAACCCTAGCCTGCGGTGTGGGTATGCCTGTGGCACGCGCCGTCGAGGCAATGGAAATCGCGTTCAGCGTGTACGAGGCGTCGGACGCCGTCCTGCCGCTGATACTGTCTCACCGTTTTGTCAAGGGTACAAAGGCGCTGCTCGGATTTACCCGCTTCGACGCCACGGTCGTCATGGAGATGGATGCGGTTAACACGTCCGAAACCCGCGCGTTCTACAACAAAGTCTGGGAAGAGCTTGATGCGGCTGGTATTCCATTCACCCTTCACTGGGGAAAATACAACGCCTTCCTCACGCCCAACCGCGTGCGCAACCGCTACGGCGACACAGCCGTCGATCAATGGCTCGCCAGCCGCGAGGCTCTCATGGAAGGTGCGGAGGTGCGAAAAATTTTCAACAACGACTTTACCTTCGCACTGGGATTGGCGAACTGAAAACACCGGTTTCATTGGTGGACTTCGGCGCTCCCCTTTATTCCTCTTTCGAGCGACAAAACACTCCCAATCGAACGGCTGTTTCCAATTGATGACGTGACAGATGAATGCATAAAATTTTTATGCCGAGCACAGCTCGATATCCGTGGCTCAAACAAGGTTTAGCCGCTGAAGAGGCACAGTATGCGCCGCCAATTTTTGACGAGATCACCTGGAAAAATACAGCGGAGAGGCGCGGGCGGGAACTTGATGCCTTCAGCTTCCGCTGAATCACGCCTTCGGGCTCTTCCTCCACCACCTATCCTCCAACTCCAGCGCATGTTGGGAAACCAGCTAGTGGCGCAGCTGGTTCAAGCTAAACGCCTTACCCCCGAGGGTAGGATAATTGGTCTTCAGCCCAAGCTGACCGTTGGCGCTGCCGATGATCAATACGAGCAGGAGGCCGACCTGGTGGCGCATCAGGTGATGACCATGCCCGAGGGAGCGACGAATTCTAGTCAGCGAGGGATTCCAGACGAAAAGGAAAAAGAACAAACGATCCAAACGCAGTTGTTACCTCCCGCTTTAACTGCCTCTATCACTCCTTACATGCAGAGGCAAATGGAAGAAACCGAGGAGACGGAAGAAAAAAAGATGCCGCTTCAGGCAAAGCAGTTCGATAAAAGCGCGAGGCTGCGGCGACAGCCCGAGATGGAGAAAGAAGAACGCGAACCAATCCAGGCCAAACCGGCCCGATCGCTTGCCGGTTGCTTCGACGCTGGCAAGAATGTCGAGTCGCAGCTCAACCGAAGCAAAGGAGGCGGGGACCCTCTGCCGAATTCGGTGCGGGCATATATGGAACCACGATTTGGAATGGATTTCAGTCATGTGCGGGTCCATACCGGTAGTGAGGCTGTTCAGTTGAATCGGGATGTGGGGGCCAAAGCGTTCACCCATGGCTCCGATATTTACTACGGCGCAAACCATAGTCCTGGTAATCTGGAACTGACCGCGCATGAGGTGACCCATGTCGTTCAGCAAACGGGCAGCGCGTCATTGCAACCAAAACGGCTAGATAAGGTATTGCCAGCTGTAGAAGGTCACCCTGCCCCTCTCATACAACGCGACAAAATTCCTCATGGGTCACTCACATGGGATGACTTTAAAGGCAAGGTGCCTAAAAAAGCGAAGCATGATGCGGCAACCTGGTCCGATTTTGAAGACCCTGAACTCAAAACGCTGATACCCGATAATGCCCCCGTGGATACTGTCGAACCCTGCACGGTAAAAGGCAAGGATTCCACCCGGTTTACTGTCGATATCGCTATCGACTCCACCAAAATCGGGGTCAAGTCCTTTATGGATCAAGATAAATCATGGCATAAATCCTGGACCACCGATGAAGCCGCCAGGCGCACGAAGTGCGAGAAGGAGTGGACGCCCAAATGCAAAAAAGCCTTTGATAAGCAGATTGCTAAAATCAGGAAGACAGTCTCCAAAAGCAAGGCCACCTGCGAAAAACAATTCGATAAAATCAAAAAGGAAGCGGCAAAGCAATGCAAACCCTCTGAAACTGAGTGCAAGGCAGCGTTCAAAAGAGGCGATACCAGCTTTACCATTGAGATTGGCGATTCCGAAATCGAAGCGAATACCGCGAAGGAATGCACAAACGTATTATTGCCCGACTGCATCGCAGCATCCATGAAGGGTGCGGAGGTTTCAGAAACCGTCGAGGGTGAGTCGGTCACGGCCACGTCCAAAGCGGAATGCAAAACGGCGTTGACTCCCGGCCTGGAAAAGCTGTTGAAAGATCAGATCACGTGGGAGGCGAGTATGGGCGGAGCATCTGTTACGGTGAAAAAACTTGAGGATTGCAGTACGACATTTGTCGATAACTGCGCGACTGAGCTTCTGCAAGCGGGCAGCGACGAGCTGTTGAAGCACGAACAGACGCATTTTGATCTGACCCAGGCCATGGCCGAAAAGGCCCAAAATGATCTCAGGGATCTTGTTGGCACCTTCCCCACAGAAGTCGATGCATGCGGTGAAGCAGCTGCGAAAGCCAAGGCTAAAACGATCCTGGCGAGCGAACTGGCAAAGATGAAGAAAAGCTATGCTGCCAACAAAAAATCGATGAGCAAGAAACAGGCACAATACGACAAGGAAACGAAGCACGGTCTCGTTGAAAAAAAACAAACGGCGTGGGAAGAAAAAATTAGCGAAGGTTTTTAAACTGAACTTTCAAAGGTTTCATATCGGCAGCACTAGCCGGGCCAATATGGCCCGGTCCGATCGATTTTCAGCAGCAAACTCCCGCTTCCATCCTCTGTCCCTCGCGCCGTTTTTCTTTCACCGGTCCGCAGCATGCAGTTTCTTTTCGGCTCTCGGTTCCGGCTGGGGCGCCGCTGGTCGCGCTAACCGTCATTGTGCCGTGGTTGCTGCCAAAAACGGGAATATTGTCCAGCGTGTGGAATGTTTCCCACGCGATGCCCTGGGGATCTGTTGCCCAGTACTTGTCGGACCTGGCATAACAGCAGGTCGCGCCCTCCTCAACCGTGTACCCGGCTTGCAACGCCTCAAGCCGTGCATGCATCTCTGCCAGCTCATCGGAAGACTCCACCTGTACGCCCAGATGATTCAGGCCAGGCTTCTGCCCGCGTTGCGAAACAGCAAAGTTCATGCGCGGATCATCCAGCATCCATTTCGCGTAATCTGGCTTGGTGATGGATGGTTCTGCGCCGAAAAGCGTGGAGTAAAACTGGATACTATCGGCTAAATTTCCTACGGCGACATGTACGTGCATACGTTTCATGATGTCCTCTCTTCAGTTGTGCAACGCTCAGGATCAGTGGCGCAAGAGTCGCCACTGCAGCAGTTTTCAGTCAAAAAGGAAAGCAATTCGTTCATGGTGGCGAAATTGGCGGTATAAAAGATGAACCGGCCTTCGGGACGCGCACTTACCAATCCCGCATGGCTCAGTTCCTTCAGATGGAAGGAAAGAGATGAAGGAGAGATTCCAGTGCGTTCTCCGATTTTCCCGGCGGAGAGACCGGAGCGCCCTGCCTCAACCAGGGCTCGATAAACCGCAAGCCGGGATTCCTGGGCAAGAGCGGACAGGGCCACTATAACATGTTTTGCTTTCATGTTTCAATCTTACATGGAATATTAAAATAATGTCAAGCTATTTCTATGACAGAGCGAGTACCGCAATAGCGTGGAAAAACTGTTTTTTTTGCCACGCATCATTTAGTGAAAGTTGGGTGGGTGCCGCATTTGCTCTGGCGGAGGTTTAACGGTTTCGCTATGTACGACGTCGTACAGAAAAGGAAATCATAGAGTGGCAAACTCGTGCCGATCCGATTTACATCCTTGATGTTAATTGAGGCATCACAAGCCAGAGCATCAATGACCGGACGGACTGATACTTGAATAATATGGCCGGTCTGTTGTCCGGGCGAAGCCAGCGTCAGGTTTGTGAAATAGCGTATGAATATGGAACAGCTCTGTGAACATGGAACAGCTTTATGCCGCCAAAGTGGATGCCGCGAAAGCTTCGGATGAGAAGCTTGGACACGCAGCATCCATCCTCAAGCCCGGCAGCAACTGCTGGCGCATCGAGCAAGCCGAGCGTGTCGCCTTTCTTGTCAATGGCGCTGCCTATTTTCGCGCCTTCCGGGAGACGGTAAAACAGGCACAGCGCTCAGTGCTGATCATGGCGTGGGATATCGATAGCCGGCTCGAGCTCATCCGGGAGCACGAACCCGACGGGTTCCCCATAAAATTAAGCGATTTCCTCGCCAACGTCTTGGACCGCAATGATCAACTCGATATCCACGTGCTGAATTGGGATTTTCCCATGATCTTTGCGGCGGACCGGGAGTGGATGCCGCTCTACAAGGACGAGTGGATATCCCACCCGAGGCTGCACTTTCATCTGGACGACCATTATCCCCCGGGAGGGTGCCATCACCAGAAAATTGTCGTGGTGGATGACCAGGTGGCGTTTGTGGGCGGCCTGGACCTGACGTTCGGGCGTTGGGATACTCCGGAACACCTGCCACAGGACCCGCGCCGGTGCGATCTCCGAGGCGAGGCTGTACCACAGCCCTATCACGATATCCAGATAATGGTCTGCGGACCCATCGCAGCCGCCCTGGGTGATCTTGCCCGCGAGCGCTGGCATCGCGCCACTGGGCAGGAACTGGCCTCGCCTCACAT
Organism: Nitrosospira sp.; assembly: GCA_013821425.1. Classification (GTDB taxonomy): domain Bacteria; phylum Pseudomonadota; class Gammaproteobacteria; order Burkholderiales; family Nitrosomonadaceae; genus Nitrosospira. Next base: position 250,128 of record JACDGV010000002.1, read on the forward strand.
TCCATCCGGAAAGAGCTACTGGCCAGAGTATCTTGCGCCGGATGTGAAAAACGTTCAGGTCGGGATAGCCCGCACCTTTCCCCGGCACGAGACCCAGGCAGAGGTGCGTGAAGTGGAACAACTCCTGGTGGATGCGATTGCCGCTGCCCGGACTTCGATCTACATTGAAGCCCAGTATTTTACTGCGGGCAAAGTCGCTGCCGCCCTTGTGAAGCGATTGGAGGAGACCGATGGGCCGGAAATCGTTGCGGTACTCCCGGAACACACCGTCGGCTGGCTATCTCAAAATACCATGGACGTTCTGCGCGAACGCGTTTTCAAGCGGCTTCAGGCGGCCGACCAGCACAGCCGGTTGCGCCTGTATCGTCCCTGTGTGCCGGGCCTTGATGGAGAATGCGTCAATGTGCACTCAAAGCTCATCATCATCGACGATGAACTGGTCCGCATCGGCTCCGCGAACCTCAATAACCGCTCAATGGGTCTGGATACCGAATGCGATCTTGTGATCGAGGCAAGCGGGAAACCGCACATTCGCGCCGCCATTAGCGCCTTCCGCAGCCGCCTGCTTGGCGAGCATCTGGGCAGCGAAGCCGGTGAGATTGAAGCCTGTCTTCAACGCGAAGGCTCCCTGATCGGTACGATAGAACATTTCTGCGGCTCTGGCCGGAGCTTGCGACCACTGGTGCTGCGTGTCACGCCCGATATGGATGCGCTGGTGCCCGATACACAGATCGTCGATCCAGACCAGCCCATCGATTCCGACCAGTTGATCACCGAATTTATGCCGGAAGAGCAGCGCGAGCCCGCACGCAACCATATCCTGCTGATCGTATCGATACTCGCCGCCATTCTGGTACTGGCCGCCGCCTGGCAATGGTCGCCCCTTAGGGAATGGGTTAGCATGGAGTCGATGCTGAGCCTGGCGGCCCAGGCCCAGCAAGCACGGGGTACGCCATTACTGGTATTCGGTGTTTTCCTTATCGCCGGCCTGGTTGCATTTCCGCTCACCGTGCTCATCGTCGTTTGCGTACTGGTATTCGGTCCCTGGCTTGGGTTCCTCTATTCGGCGCTGGGCGCGTTGTCGAGTGCGACAATGTCCTACGCGCTCGGCCATTTTCTGGGTCATGATACTGTTCGCCGGTTTGCCGGCAAAAAACTCGCAAAACTCAACAGGCGCTTGGCGCGGCGAGGGTTAATCACTATCATCATCGTTCGAATTATCCCCATTGCGCCTTTTTCAGTCATCAACATGATTGCCGGGGCCTCCCGCATCCGCTTCCGTGATTTTGCCCTCGGTACCGCCATAGGCATGCTGCCGGGGATCATGGCGATATCATTGTTTACGGATACCCTTGCTGCAACCATGCAAAAACCGGATCTGCCGGCCTTCGCCCTGTTAGCCGTGATCGTGGCAGCCGTTATTGTCGCCGGCTGGGCAGTCTGGCGGTGGGAAAAAAAACACCTAAACTCTCGCTTGAGAGCCGAGACGGATTAAACCGCTCAGCTGTCTAACACTTGTTACGTGCAATAGCCATGCAGGCAATGGCTATCAAGCCGGTTGGCTCCACCAGGTAACCCAAAGGTCAACTACTGTCTCGGAAATAGCGATGAATATGGAACAGCTCTGTGAACATGGAACAGCTTTATGCCGCCAAAGTGGATGCCGCGAAAGCTTCGGATGAGAAGCTTGGACACGCAGCATCCATCCTCAAGCCCGGCAGCAACTGCTGGCGCATCGAGCAAGCCGAGCGTGTCGCCTTTCTTGTCAATGGCGCTGCCTATTTTCGCGCCTTCCGGGAGACGGTAAAACAGGCACAGCGCTCAGTGCTGATCATGGCGTGGGATATCGATAGCCGGCTCGAGCTCATCCGGGAGCACGAACCCGACGGGTTCCCCATAAAATTAAGCGATTTCCTCGCCAACGTCTTGGACCGCAATGATCAACTCGATATCCACGTGCTGAATTGGGATTTTCCCATGATCTTTGCGGCGGACCGGGAGTGGATGCCGCTCTACAAGGACGAGTGGATATCCCACCCGAGGCTGCACTTTCATCTGGACGACCATTATCCCCCGGGAGGGTGCCATCACCAGAAAATTGTCGTGGTGGATGACCAGGTGGCGTTTGTGGGCGGCCTGGACCTGACGTTCGGGCGTTGGGATACTCCGGAACACCTGCCACAGGACCCGCGCCGGTGCGATCTCCGAGGCGAGGCTGTACCACAGCCCTATCACGATATCCAGATAATGGTCTGCGGACCCATCGCAGCCGCCCTGGGTGATCTTGCCCGCGAGCGCTGGCATCGCGCCACTGGGCAGGAACTGGCCTCGCCTCACATTCCATCCGGAAAGAGCTACTGGCCAGAGTATCTTGCGCCGGATGTGAAAAACGTTCAGGTCGGGATAGCCCGCACCTTTCCCCGGCACGAGACCCAGGCAGAGGTGCGTGAAGTGGAACAACTCCTGGTGGATGCGATTGCCGCTGCCCGGACTTCGATCTACATTGAAGCCCAGTATTTTACTGCGGGCAAAGTCGCTGCCGCCCTTGTGAAGCGATTGGAGGAGACCGATGGGCCGGAAATCGTTGCGGTACTCCCGGAACACACCGTCGGCTGGCTATCTCAAAATACCATGGACGTTCTGCGCGAACGCGTTTTCAAGCGGCTTCAGGCGGCCGACCAGCACAGCCGGTTGCGCCTGTATCGTCCCTGTGTGCCGGGCCTTGATGGAGAATGCGTCAATGTGCACTCAAAGCTCATCATCATCGACGATGAACTGGTCCGCATCGGCTCCGCGAACCTCAATAACCGCTCAATGGGTCTGGATACCGAATGCGATCTTGTGATCGAGGCAAGCGGGAAACCGCACATTCGCGCCGCCATTAGCGCCTTCCGCAGCCGCCTGCTTGGCGAGCATCTGGGCAGCGAAGCCGGTGAGATTGAAGCCTGTCTTCAACGCGAAGGCTCCCTGATCGGTACGATAGAACATTTCTGCGGCTCTGGCCGGAGCTTGCGACCACTGGTGCTGCGTGTCACGCCCGATATGGATGCGCTGGTGCCCGATACACAGATCGTCGATCCAGACCAGCCCATCGATTCCGACCAGTTGATCACCGAATTTATGCCGGAAGAGCAGCGCGAGCCCGCACGCAACCATCTGCTGATCGTATCGATACTCGCCGCCATTCTGGTACTGGCCGCCGCCTGGCAATGGTCGCCCCTTAGGGAATGGGTAAGAGTTGAAACCCTGGTCAGTTTCGTGGCCGAATTACGGAAAAGCCCGGCCACCCCATTATTGGCGATCTGCCTTTTTGTTATCGGCGGCCTGGTTGCATTTCCGCTCACCGTACTCATCATTGCGTGCGTATTTGTATTCGACGCATGGCTCGGCTTTCTCTACTCCCTGCTCGGCGCGTGCTTGAGTGCGATGACGACTTATGGACTCAGCCATATGTTGGGCCATGACATCATACGGCGATTTGCAGGTAATAAAATCAACGCGCTGAACAAGCGACTGGCCCAGCGGGGGATAATGACCATGGTGGTCGCGCGAATTTTCCCGTTTTCCCCATTTTTAATCATTAACCTGCTTGCTGGCGCCTCGCATATCCGCTTGCGGGATTTTGCTCTCGGTACCGCCATCGGTTTGGTCCCCCGAATTAGTGTAATTGCCCTGGTTACGGATTATCTCGTGACTCTTGACAAATCCGACCTGCCACCCGTTGCCGTATTCGCTGGAGTTGTCGTCATCATAATCGCAAGTGGCTTGGTAATGTGGTGGTGGGAAAAGCGGCAGGGGAAATTGCGCCTGAGAGCGGAACACGATTGAGCAGTGCACATGCGTCTCACACTTGTTACCTATAATATCCATGCAGCTATTGGCACGGACGGCCGCTTTAACCCCGCGCGCGTAGTAGATGTCCTGCGGGAGCTGGACGCGGATGTCGTGGCACTGCAGGAAGTGGAGCACCATGACGTCGATGGTAGAGACCTCCTGGATTATCTGGCGGAGCAAACCGGTTTGACAGCCGTTGCCGGCCCCACCCTGCTGCGCGAGACCCGTCAATATGGCAACGCCATATTGACGAAGCTTCCTGTCCTCGCCGTAAACAGGGTTAACCTTACCCTGCCGGGGCACGAAGCGCGCGGCGCCATCGATGTCACACTCGCCGGGAAAGGGCGGCGCATGCAGGTAGTGGGAACGCATCTGGGGCTCGCCCCATGGGAACGCCGCGAACAGGTTCGCAAGTTGCTCAAGCTGTTCGAGATCGGGTCCGCGGACATTCATGTGCTGCTGGGTGACGTGAATGAATGGTTCCTCTGGGGACGGCCGCTGCGCTGGCTGCAGGCGCACTTCAGGCCCACCCCGCATTGCGCGACCTTCCCGTCGCGTCGGCCCTTCATTGCCCTTGATCGAATGTGGGTGCACCCGCGCCGGCGTCTCGAAAGGCTGGAGGTGCACGTCAGCAGCCTGGCTCGCCGCGCATCTGACCATCTGCCGTTAAAGGGTATAATCCGCGTGGATTAGGCTTAAGGAAGCCCTGAACAGTTCTCCGGGCCAGGGTTTCTTGTTCTTTCCATCAGATACGCGTTACGTGGACCACCGCACAGATGATGCGCATTTGCCCCTATATCATTCGCTTGTATTCGCTGGGTGAATGGCTGGTTTGCTTTGGTGCAGTCGTCTGTCGCGAACTCAGGGTATTGATGCAGAGATCCGCCGCCTAAGAATGCCAAGACTTTTGTGAACGCTGACGCGGTTTAATTTAGAGGAGGTTCAAATGTTAGGAAGAATTGTAACACTCGCTGCCGTCGCCGCAGGCGGCGTCATGCTATCGAAGAAACTCAGGAAAAATGGCGAATCGGGGAAGAAGACGTCGGTGATCGAAGATTCGGTTGAGGTGAATGTACCCGTAAGCACGGCATACAATCAGTGGACTCAGTTCGAAGAGTTTCCCAAATTCATGAAGGGGGTAAACGAGGTGCGGCAGCTTGACGATACACATTTGTACTGGCGTGCCGAGATTGGGGGAAAAGAGGAAGAATGGGACGCCGAAATTACCGAGCAGGTTCCCGACACGCGCATCGCATGGCGAAGCACGAGCGGGATCAAGAATGACGGAGTCGTCAGTTTTTTTGAGATTTCGGATTCCGTCACGCGCGTCGTGGTGAAAATGGAGTATGGCCCGAAGGGCTTCATTGAAGAAATCGGGGACGCATTGGGAATAGTAAAGCTGCGAACGACCGGAGATCTCAAGCGTTTCAAGGAATTCCTCGAAAACCGGGGAGGAAAAGAAACAGGAGCGTGGCGCGGTTCCGTAGGCCAGCACTGATTTTTCCGTACTCAACCGCCGGGGCGAGGTCACGAATGTGCGCGGCCGCTATATTCAGCGTATTAGACTCACGCGTATCACGCCAGGGTCGTCCGCGAACGCCAGCAGCATACGCCGTACCCGATCTTCTCAGGCAGTTGCAAAATCGGCTCCCTGGGAAGGGTCGGCGCCGTCCTGCAGGATCGCCATCAGACGCTGACTCTGCGCAGGGCTGCCAGGCACCGGGACAAATCCAGTGTCACCGATACGCATGCCTCGGTGCCTAGACGTGTAAAGACAATAGGTTCTCCCTCGCGGCCGTTTGCGAAACTGCGCAATTCTTTCCGCCGTAAAAATCGGGGAAGTTCATGCGGTATCGTCTTCCTAAGTTGAACAAGAATGCGTTGGGGTGGGATCAGACTGGTCCGTTGGGCGCATAATCGCGGCAATTTGGGTGCCAGTTATAACAGGGGAACCGGGGGGGAATACGCGCTCCTCAAAACGCACGTGGGAGCTGACGAGTTCACCGAACCGTGCGCATGCACTCTGCTGGCCCCCACGGTTCAATTGCTCATTGCCTCATTGTTTTCAGCGCCTGGGCCCACTTATGTAACTCGTCCAGCAATGAAGTACCCGAATTAACGTGATGTTCCCCCGGCATGAAGTTCCTGTCCACATCCAGTTGGGCGGAAACGTTCTGCACCGTCACGGCCTCCACCATCGGCATCATCTTCAACGTGGTCAAGGTGATCTTTTCTACCAAAGCAGAACGGAGCCCACCTGAAATCCCACCATAACTGACAAGCCCCGCGGGCTTGTAGTTCCATTCCTTGTAGACGTAGTTGAGCGCATTCAACAGGGATGGCGGAGGTCCGAAGTTATATTCGGGAGTAACGAACACATAGGCATCCGCCGCGTTCACACTGGCAGCCCATCTTTTCGTGTGTTCGTGGCGGTAGTTCTGGCGGATCGGATGTTCGGGCTCATCGTACACCGGAAGATTAAATTCCGCGAGATCAACCCACATCACCTTAAACTTGCCATGCTGAACGGCGAGGTCGTAGAACCAACGCGCGACAGCGGGGCCTACTCTGCCAGGGCGCGTGCTGCAAATGATGATGTGCAGTTCAGTTACCATCCAGCTTGCAGGCGACGTTATTCCCCTGCTCTTCCAACAAAGCCAGCAATTGCTTGAATTCGATCGGCTTTGTCAGATGAGCGTTGAAACCAGCCTCCTCAGCGAGCTTTTTATCCTTCTCCTGGCCCCAACCCGTTGCCGCGATGAGGCGCATGTTCGCGCCCCAGGGAGCGGCCCGGATAATACGGGCCACCTCATAACCTGAAAGGTGGGGCATGCCAATATCCAGCAAGGCAATATGGGGTTGAAAACGCTCTGCCTCGTGAATGGCGGCTTCGCCATCATGCACCATCCTTGTCTCATGCTCATCGCGTTGCAATAACATCGAAATCGCCATTGCGGCCGCCTCGTTGTCATCCGCAACGAGGATACGGTATCTTGGCCTGGAACCCGATTCGGAACTCGGGTCTGGCATCTTCGCCGGCGGTGGTGCGAAGATTTCTTCCGAATCGACCGTAGGCAGGCGCACGTAGAATGTGCTGCCCTGCCCTATGCCGCTGCTGGTGGCGTAGACCCAGCCGCCGTGCAGTTCAGCAATCGTTCGCACGAGGGCAAGTCCGATCCCCAGTCCTCCGGAAGTTTGCTGGCGCCTGGCTTTTGCCTGCGAGAACATATCGAAAATTTCCTCTATGCAGGACGGTTCAATTCCTATCCCGTTATCTGTAACGCTAACCAGCACCCCGTCAGCAGTCGGACTCATGTCAACTGCGATTTTTCCTCCCGCATCCATGTACTTCGCCGCGTTTGAGAGCAGGTTGGAAAAAACCTGGGCGAGCCGCACTGGGTCGCCATAAACCATTACCGATGCAGGCAACCGCGTTACCGACAGGCTGTGATTTGCTTCATCCAGGAGGTGCTGCGTTGTCTCAATGGCGGTCTCGATGATGGAATCCAGGGTGATCCGCTGCCTGCGCAGCGTAACCCGTTCCAGAGACAGACGCGAAACGTCCAGAAGATCGTCCAGCATTACTCTCATGCTTCTGCACTGGCGCCGCACCACCTGTACGGCCCATTCCTGCCTGGCGCTGTCGAGTCCGGGCGACTGCAGCAAAACAGCCACCCCGTCGATTGCGGCAAGAGGATTGCGCAATTCATGCGAAAGCGTGGCAATAAACTCATCCTTGCGCCGGTCAGCGTCTCGCAGATGCTCGGTGATGCGTAGGCTTTCGATGAAATCCGCCGCCTGCCGTGCATATAAATCGAGCATCCTCGACCCGCGGCCGTCGGGTACGTGAGGAAACCGGAAATGGGTGGAAAGAACGCCAAGCGCCTTCCCTTCCCGGCTGAACAGCGGGGTGGACTGTATCGCCCGATAGTTGCCCATTTCTGACGCACTCCGTTGTATAACCGGTTGCTGTTTATCGCCTAGCACATCCTCGATCATTACCCGCTGTCTTGTGCGAATTGCGCGCGCGCAAGGGGAATCATCATTGCCATCGACAACCCCGAACAACTCGATAAACTCATCCTTGAAACCCTGATGCGCGGCAATGGACAATACCTTTCGGACAGGATCATACAGCCGGATATACCCCATATCGGCCCCACGCAAATCGATGGCAGCTTGCAGTATTTCCTTCAGCGCCGAGCCCAGATCGGGAATATTCAGGAGACGCATGCTGAGTTCATGGAGACGGCTCAGTGAAGCAAGCTCAAATTCGAGCTGTTGCTGCATCGCTCGCAGGGCCTCGTCAGTCCGCACCCGTTCCGAAACTTGATATTGAAGTGTTTTGTTTGCCAGTGACAATTCTTCAGTACGTTCTTCCACCTTGCGTTCCAGAATATCGCGGGCACTGGCGCTTCCATCGGCAGTACTTGTAAGCTGGCATGCAGCCGAGGCAAAATTTGACAAGCTCGTCATCAGCCGCAGGTCCTCTCCATCGAATTTGCGCTCGGGCGAATGGGCCGCCACCCAAAGGTTGCCGGCCGGCTTCTCGCCATAGTGGAACGGTAGCAGCAGTGCTTCCGTTACCGGTGGTTGATTACTGGAAGCGGGGGGAAAGCTGGCGGGATCCTCGCACAACGTCGGCGCGTCGTACGCTGCCACTAGTCCCGATGGGCTGGTGAATCGGCTTAAAGTGGTGCCTGCGTATGAAGCGAGTATCCCTGCACACGCATCGAGGCGGACTTCATGGCCATCGGGCTTGAGGATGTTAATTCCAGCGGAACCGGCGCGGCATAAATTGAGTGCCGTATGGGACAACTCCTGAAACAGCCTGAAGGGATGGGTGGCAAGCTGATAAGCAAGCGCGACAAGGGCAAGGTTCTCGGCCTCAAAATCGGGCGCCCGTGACGGACGCCGGGATAACGTTCCAAGTCCAGGAGGCTTGTCGTGCCGAGGCAGCTCTGGTGCCCCTGTAGGATCGTCTTCCGCCAACTAAAGCTCCCGGCCGAATTGCGACCTGTTTTCCGAGGCTTGTTGTTATATCCTGATGCGAAAGCGCGTTCTGTTCGTAAGCGCACAGACAAAGCGTTACCTGGCGCCACGGCTCATTGCGGTCTTCCGGAAATCCCTCTTTCGCGATGGTTCCCATCAGTTCCAGGAAGGTTCTCCCCTGAATTCTTCAGTAGGCCCACGCCAGATTTTACCTTGTCAACTACACCGGAGGACACAGAAACACACCCTCCGAGGTTCTCAGCTTACGAATGGAGGACCTCGGGGAGAACGCAATAGCCGAAAGGATATTAATCGTCCTTTTGGATCTTGATGCGGTTAAGAACCTTTTTTACGCCTTCCACAGAGTGGGCAATCGAGTGGGCTTTATCCGCTTCAGCCTTACTGTTGGCTGTACCGCTCAGCACCACCACACCATCCTTGTCCGTGTCGACCTGAATATCCAGGGCGCTGACACTATCGTCCCCGGCAAGTTTCGCTTTTACTTTAGTCGTGATTATCGAATCGCTGACATATTCTCCGACGGTGCCTCGATCTTTGTCTGTGTCGGTGGCATGACTGGCAACAGGCGCGAACAACAGACCGGCGACAAGAAACGGAACCGCATATTTAACGTTTTTCATGACTTCTCCTTCCATATTTATTAAGGGAAGCCCATAGTCATGCGTAGCCCACTGCTCAGTCTGTTCGCTTCCTCACATTGCACAGCTTATACTTTGTCGCTTTGTCATGCACGGCGGGCGCCTCATGTGGTTATCCGAAGGTTATCTGGCGATACGCGGCAGAAAATCCGATTCTCATCACTTCAAAGGTCAGTCACCACCATAAGCCTGTTTCCGGATACGACGTGTACTCCTCCGCCTCAACCGGGACTATGCCGGTAGCATGGGAACGCTTGAACTGGGCGGCACCGGTTTCTATTTGCTCCTTCATCCATTGCACGAACTTCGGGTGCGGGGCAAACCCGCTGCCCAGATCATATTCAAGCCCGGAGAGAAATCGCCGCTCCGGACCTTCCCCGGTTGTCCGTGCGGGTATCACGATAGCTCTCCCCCCATGCTTCGTTGCGTCTTCCACCATTTCGCGTACTTTTTCAATCCAGGGGGCGCGCTTGTCCCGCCAGTCCTCGCGCCACGTAGCCACCCTTATTGCCGCGAATTTCGCGCCGCCTGCATCGCGCATGTGTTCGGCTATCGCTTCCAGCGCGGTTTGCCATTGCGCGTTCTGGCGGTCGTCTCCCGACCCGTGCGCTACCAGGACTACCGTGTCGCACTGCGGATTCCTGGACAATGCGAGCGACCGGTCAAGCAACGCAGCCGCAAAAAGAGGACTGGATCCCAAGCCCCCCACGGTCTCCACCGGCAAAGCCGTGCGAATCCGCGGCGCGGGCACCGCCGCCGATTCATTGGAATGTCCATGTCCATGCCCATGACCGCTATTACCCCTGGTGGCGACATGATTGAGCGCCCGGGACTCTGCGCCTTCTCCTTCTATATCCAGACCCGTCATACGCTCGACGGCATCCCGAAAACTTTCCTCCAGCGCAAACACCCGTACGATTACAGCCGCCCTCGCGCCCCTGTGCTCCAGCTTGCGGATGGCACGCTCAATTGTTGCCGGGTCAGCCATGGAGAATGCAAACTCGATTTTATAATCTTTCATCAACGGTTGAACCGCCTCGCGTATCGATTCGTTCCAGTTGAAATCCGACCCGTGCGAGAGGAGCACAACGCCGATATCCTTTCTTGCGAGTTGCTGGTTCCGGTTGGCCACATGTTTTAGCCACGTTGCCAAATTCTCAACAACGGGATCAGCAGCTCCGCTGGCCTGGATCAACTCGACCTGTGCCGGCAGCAGACGTTTCAATCGGGCGTCGAACGACATCATGCTGTCGAACTTGGGGCCGAAATGAAACGGTACCACCTTGGCATTGGGATCGCTATTGCTGTCGGTATCAGCTACCGCGGCGATCAATTCCCGTTTGAATTCAGCTGCCCGGATCTCCCCCTCATCGCCCCTGATATCATGCGCAATTACTACCGTGATCGATGCAAAACCAAAACCCGCCGCTGCCTTTTCCGCGATCCGATCCAGATCCGCGCGTATCTCCCGCTCGTTATCGGTATTCGTTGCGCCAAACCCGGCAACTACTATACGGCTATCTGCCGGATTCTTGATTACGCGGAATTTGTCGGCCAGATCCTCAACTGCAAAAAAAGTTTCACCATAAGGACGCGCGTACGAAACAGGAACACCGCCCCTCTCCTCCTCCAAAAGCCGGCGGACGAGCGCAAAACGCGGGTTTGCAGCCGAGATGAACAGGGGAATCACGACAATGCGTACTGCTCCCCTGCCTACAACCGTATCAATACCTGCGCGAAGATATTTCCGGGTGCGCTCGTCGGTGACAAATACCAGTGACGCGTTGTGCTCCCGTCCAAATATGTCGAATGCGTCGATAATGTCTTCGTTTCCGGCGAAGCCGCGATCGGAGGCCAGAATGACAAAACCGGTTTTTACGTCCTGTTGAGGTTCGGCGCCGATCGCTGGACTCGGACCGGCAAATACCAATGTCAGCGCAGCAACCAGCGACAGATAAAACCAGCGCGAAATACCGCATTGTATTTTCATGGTTATTTGCTGGTGAATGGGTGAATGAGATGAGGCAGGCTATATGAGAATTTAGAAAATGCTCACCTGCCTGGAACCTTAATACTAATGAGAATGATTGTCAATATTGCATGAGGGCATATCATCTGGCCATAGCAACGCGTTTAAACAACTACGTTGCTGGGATCCACGTTGGAGGTACCGAATGCAGCTTGTTCCATCTTCGGTACAAAAAAAAAGCGTGCGCCCCACCAGTTAACCCATTCCAAGGCGGAATCAGCGCTCCGCCTCGCTATCTTGCCAATCACATTGTTCGAAGTGGTAAATCGTGCAGAACCGACATTATGCGGCATTTATCGCTCCCGATATACCGCCGGATCGCCGCCGCACGGCAATCAGTCTATTAAATACCTTTCGTCGAACTGCCTTCGTTCCAGCCGCCATTGAACTGAAAGGGGAAAATGTTAATACCGTTTAAGCGGAGCTGGCCCCGAGTCCGGATTCTCATTTCTGGGATCGTGATGCGCTTGGGAGCCGGTAATGGATTTTGCTTCCTCGTGGGTTTCCTGCTTTTTGGTAGATCGGTCCTTCATTTTCTCATTAGCTCTGTTCCCATCGGTTTTGCCATCGACGAGAATGGCTTCGTCCGATGCGGACGGCACTAATTCCGCCTCCGATAACTCTTTTTCCGTGGATTTATCGTTTTTCTTGTCCGAAGGATTTTCCATGATACCTCCCCTAATAAATAATCGGCAACGGCGCCATTCGTATTGTCGCTATCTGTATGCGCCGGTTCAGTGCGGTAGCGTACAACCAGCGGAGCGGAAGCGCCTCCCCCTTGAGGCCCTTTCCTAACAGGCTGCTCTTCATTCTTTTTTGAAGAGAAACGCTTGGGCTGCTGTCTTGCCGGATTCGCCCGGCACCCGCTTGTCCTTGCCAGATGCATGGGGTGCTTTAATGTCTCGCTTGTCTCGCTTGTGTCTGCTAGCGAACAGAACAGCTCGTCCGCATACATCACTATATCGAAGCCGAAGTTTATTGACCGCCGGTCATTCGGTATCTCTCACCTATCAACTTAAGGAGAATCCATGAAAAAGTTATTAATATTAGCGGTCGCCCTGATGTTCCCCGCCTTTGCCGCGGTTGCGGAATCAGGAGATAAAAAGGGCAAACTCACTGATGCTGAGATTGCGCATGTTGTGGTTACCGCCAACACGGTCGATATTGAAAACGGCGAGCTTGCAAAAAAGAAGGCGTCGCATGAAGACGTCAAGGCATATGCCCATCGAATGATTGGCGAGCATACCGACGTCAATAAGCAGGCGCAGGAGTTAGCGACCAAGCTCAACGTGACGCCCAAGGATAATGAAATCAGCAAGAGCCTGAAAGACGATGGTAAAAAGAATTTGGACAAGTTGAAGGGCATGAGCGGAAAAGAATTCGACAAAGCCTATATCGATGCGGAAATCAAGCTCCATAAACAGGTAATTGACGTTGCCGACAAAAAACTTGTTCCGAATGTCCAGAACGATGAGTTGAAAGCCTTGCTGGTCAAGGTTCGGCCATCGCTTGTCTCGCATCTTGAGCATGCCGAGAAGGTTAAGGACACGCTGGACTAAAAGGGCCGAGAAGCGAATACACCGATGAGCCCGAACCAAACGGTTCGGGCTCCGCGAGGCCTATTAATTTAGTGTCCGAAGGAAGCCTGAACAAGTCAGCGGACAGCTTCATCGAAAGTTCCCTGAGCGCCCCTTGGCTACCCCATCTCCTGGCAGGTATACGAGGCGAAGTACCTACAAATTTCCCGAACGAACAGGTCGCACGAAATCATCGTTGTTGGTGTGCACTACGACACAGGCTGCGGGTTGCCGGGAGCTAACGACAACGGTTCGGCCATTGCCGCGTTCTTGCGACCGGCACGTGCGTATGCGGGAAAACAGTTTTCACGCACTCTGCGCTTCGTTGCCTTCACCAAGGAAGAGAGTCCTTTCACCCGTTGAAGATGGGTAGCCGGGTTTACGCCAGGGGTGCCGGGAGCGCGGAGAAGAGATAGTTGCCATGATCTGCCAGGAAATTATTGGTTTCCTGGACCGAAAGGGCAGTCAGCGACTGTCGTTGATGGGTCTACCCCTGCCCAGGCGGCGAAACTTTATTGCCATTGTCGGAACCCAAGGTCCCGAAATTGTCTGTTGGGGTCGCCCACCTGTTTCATGTTCATGTGGATATTCCGTGTAAAGCACTGACGCTCCCGACTAACTTTCCGGATGCATGGATAATCTCCGCTCACTGGTCCTTCTGGAAAGAAGAATACCTCCGCTGTGATGGTTACCGATACCGCGCCCAGCGAGCGTTATATAATAACGGCTCCTACCGTTCTCTCCTTTCCGGATGGTTTCCGGCGCTATATTTCGTGAGCAGCATAAGGATGCTTGCCCCTACCTGGGGAGCCACTTTCGACCGTATTCTCGTTAAGAACCGGGCTGTTTTTTGCTTTGTCTGATAACGCACAGAAAAACCCGCAATTCCCGCATATTGTGAGACCTGTTTAATCCCATCCGTGATAACCAGAAAAGGAGATATTCATGAAAAATTTACTCATCCTGGCCACTGCGCTGATATTTCCCGCCTTCCCCGTGTCTGCGGCGGATCTCAACGACGCGGAAATTGCAGGCATTGTAGTCGCTGCGAATGAGGTTGATATCGAAGCCGGCAGATATGCTCAAACCAAGTCGACCAATGAGGAGGTCAAAGCCTACGCCCATCGTATGGTTGGCGAACACACGGACGTTAACGAGTCAGCAAAAAAACTGGTAAGCAAGCTGGGAATCAAGCCTGAGGAGACCACCACTAGCCTGGGCCTGAAAGCCGAAGGAAAGGCAAACCTCATTAAATTCCGGGTGCTGGATGGCGAAAACTTCGACAAGTCGTACATTAGCGAAGAAATTGAACTTCACAGAAAAGTGATTGATGTGGTAGACAAAAAACTGCTACCCAGTGCCAAGAATGAAGAACTGAAAGCAATGCTGAAGCAAGTGCGCCCATCCCTGGTTTCGCATCTTGAGCACGCGCAGAAAGTTCAGGGAATGTTAACTGGTAACCGCTAAAGAGCAGGAAGGCGGTGATCCTGTTACCTGGTCGCAACTGTCCTTTCAATCAGAAGAGTGTGGCACTTTAGGTGGCACACTCTCCTTTACGACCTCCCTTCCGGTCCAGCAAGCGGTGTACCAAACACAAGGAGGAAGTGCGTCTACACCTTCCTCCTTGTGGTACTCGTCGGTCCGACCCTTCACCCTCACCGCGTCGAAGGACAAAAGATCGGGTATTCATCACGATGCGACTGCGGCGTCTTCCATTATCATTTGCTTGTACCACTGGCGAACGTGCGTCAGATGAACGTCTTCCTCCTGGAGTGCCGTCTGGAACTCGCGGGCCATCTCGTCCATTCCCATTTTTTCCGCAAGAACGATAAGTAACTGCCATGCATCGTTATCGGCGAGCTCGGCGATAAGAATGGCCTCGAGACAGTGAGCAACGGAAGTCCGAGGGTCGGTCAGTACCTGAATCAGGCCTATCGAAGCCATGGCATCGACATCGGCCGATGGCGTTTGCGCGGTTGGATCCGCTCCGATCGAGCGAATCGCGCCTTCCACCAGCTTGAAATGCCGAAACTCTTCGTCCCGAAATTTCCTTAACGTATTGAGCGGGATTCCATGGCCTTGATCCACTGTGGCTGAACACTTGGTGATGAGTGCGTCATAAAGGCGCACGCCGCTTCGCTCGAAAGCAAGCCGGCAACCAAGCTTGTCTATGAATGCCTCAGGGTTTTTTCCAGCCAGTTTTTCCATCGCCGTGCTCGCCATTCCTTTCAGAGTCCCTGGCGGTGGAACCGACCCTATAACACCCGCTCCGGCTATGTACTCGCGACGCATTTTTGCAATCGCCTGCTCGTCGCCGGGAGAGGAAGAAGGCGTGGCATTGCTCAGCGCCACCATTTCCTTGATATCTATTGGCGACATATCGATTCCGGTTCGGTTGGTTCCTAAAACTGTGCTTTTTTCCATGATGGTGACCTCCTGTTGTCTACCTTCGGGCATACACTAACCGCTAGCGGGTAAGCTCTTCATCGCGGGCGAACTCCGTATAAGCGAGTTCCCTGCCGCGGACAAGTTCCGTGCCGGGTGACCATTGATACCCGGCTGCAACCGTATTTGTCGGGGAGCCCGATGAATTGAGGTGTTCCCGATATTGCTGCGATTCAGGCCCTTCCTGGGATTTGGGCACAAACTGCGTGCCACGTGCGCGCAAATCGACTTCCTGGTTCAGTATCTTCCGCACGAACTCGCGCTGGCTTTCATATTTGATCGGTTCGGGCAGGTCCGCCGGCAGTATTTCTGCCGGATCGCGGCGTTCGTGCTGCTTGAACAATTCCCTTGCGACGTGCAAATGCCCAAGCTCGTAGTCGAGGCATCGCTCCCAGATCGCCTTGATCCGGGGGTCGGATTCCTGCTGCACGCAGCTATAGTAGTTGTAGACCTCGTTGGCTTCATGCAGCATCCATTTCTCCAGCCAGGTTTCATTGGGGTCGATAATGGACTCGTATTGAGTGACATGCTGCTCCTCTATTGACGCAATCTCTATGTATAACTGGCGCACGACCGGGTCTGCATAGAGAGGTGCGACGTTCAGGTAGAAATTTTGTGTCTGCTGTTCACCGGATAAAATAGTCAGCGCATGCAGTTTCGAAATCGGCGCCGCCAGCGCGCGATTGTAGTGTTCGCGCAGATCGTCCTGCGGCGCGCGATGCTCCACTATTGTCGGGCGGCCGGGAACGATATCCGTATAGCATTGCAGGATATTGTTCGCGTCCTTTCCTTCCAGCCGGTCCAGCATTGCGCTATAACGATAGAGATGGTCGAAATCCTCCAGCATCCCAAAACGATATACCTGCGCCAGATACTCGTCTGGCTCGTTTTGCGCGACAAGCGCCGTCACTTCAATCGCTACCTGCTCATAAGCGATCGTTGTTTCCAGCGTAGAGTGGTCGGCCCCCAACAGCCCGTTCACCGTGGTTGCCTGGTGCTGTTCCGTACGACGCACTTCTGCAAGGGGTAGCTGCAGATCACGGTTCATGCGTGCGCATGAGTGCGAGAAACGCAACGCTTCCATTTCTATTCCATTCATCAGAATGATCCGAACCCGCGTGAATGCGTCGTCGTCGAGCTTGCTGATGGGCGTTTGGACCAACTCCTTCCACGTGAACCGCTGCCTGTCGATCGGGCAGCCTCTGTCTTCCTGTAAATTAAGCGCCATTTTATTCTCCTTTGGAAATGCTTTCGGTGTACAGCCTATGGATTAGGTGAAGCGTGGAGATATTCCCCATGCTCCTCCTGAATCACAGCCGGCGAGTAGAACGTTCCTGAGGTGATCATAACGGGGCTTATCTGTCACCACCTGAACTGCTGCCCCCGCCGGATCCTGAACCGGTTCCCTGGCTGCTCCCGCCCATCCCGCCGAGCGAGCTTTCTGCTGGCGGGTCCATCTTGACCCCGCCCTGGAGCAGGTTGGTTGAACCGGTCGCGCTGTCATCGTCTCTCAGGTTGCTGAGACCCTCGTTGGTCGACCGGCCTTGCCCGCTGCCCTGTTCCGCATTGGAACCGCCGGTGCCGCTCCTGCTGGTGCCCAGGCTTTTTTCCGTACCGTCGGGCGACTCGCTGCTCAGGGCTTCGCTAATCATGAAGCTTCCAGCGCCGGGTTCCGCGTGCGCAATCCCTCCCAGTCCGAACCAGGGCGGCAATCGCCGCCGAGCAGGCTTTTTTACCACTATCCTCGGGTAGTCCTTTCATTTTCACTCCTCTATCCGTTATCGAAGATGTACAAGAAGTTCCTGTTTTAGTCTTCCATCAAATCTGATGGAGTTATAGTGGGCTAGTTGGCATCCTATCGGCAAAAAGCGCCTTGGCTCTGTTCGCCAACAGACATAAAGCCGCACTTTCCAGTCCGTCTGGCTGAGGATGAATTCGTGCGCATGCGCGCGCGCCGCGCAGCCGCTTCAATTTCCGCCTGAGCTACTCCCGGGCTGCCATAAGCCATGTTTTCAGCAAAAGAACAGCGCAGCAACGAGGTATCCTGGGACACCACGCCTCCGGCTCGGCGCAGGCTGTCCTGGGTCAATTCCCGTATGTCTTGCCCGTCGATCCGGATGCTGCCCTCCTCGATCTCCTGAAAGCGCAGTTCATCAGTGTCGCCTTCCCCGAGCTCAGCTAATCCTCGAGAACTTAAGGAAGCCCTGAACAAGTCCTACGCGGGCGCGACGAGTCTTTGCGGGATGGGATGTGCGAAAGACGACAACGCGAATGGTTGCGACCGCGCAGGGCCGAGCAGTATCTTCCGAAGGAAGATGCGACTCCCGAGCGGGATGCAGGCGCCCAAGGAGACACAAACGCGGTCAGGCATCCCCGCCGCTGCCGATCCCCGCTTCGCACGGCCCCTCGGCCAACGCTCTGGGGCGCCCCTTCGCTAGGAGCCTGACAAAGCAGACCTCCCGCAAAGCCCCGTCCCTTCGGGTTGCGGGAGAATCGGGCGCGACCGCGAAGGGCGGAGCAGTGCCTTCCGCAGGAAGGTGCGACCCCCAGCGGGATGCAGGCGCCCCAAGGGCTATGGACGCAGTCGGGCATCCCCGCCGCTGCCCGATCTCCGCTATGCGGGGGCCCCTCGGGCAACGCTTTGGGGCGCCACTGCGTTACACTCCTTGGCATCGTAGTCCAAGCTACGACCTGTGTCGTGCGCCTTGTGATCATCCCGATTTTACCGCAACGCGCTCCGGGGAGGACTTGTTCAGGGCTTCCCTAAGCCGGCAATAGGATATAGGCAATGCGGGTAATGCCGCGTATCATCAGATAAGCCAGCTCATGGGAAATAAAATACTGCGAAAGATATGCATCACCTCCTATGGGTTACACCGTCGAAGCGGAAGGAATCGAAGCATTCCCGAGCGCGCACGCTGCCGCGCTCGTTCTGGTGGCGGAAGCCCGTCGCGTAACCATATCCGAGGCCAATCGCTCTCGCAGATGTGATAGACCGACAGGAAGCCTCGGTACTAGAAAGCCGCAGATGTGATAGACCGACAGGAAGCCGCCCGTCCCTGCAATTGCATATTAGTTTGCGTGGACTAACCGTTCTGGGCAGATAAGAGGATACAATTGTCACTGCCGTCCCGGTTTCCTTTAGGGCGAATTGGAAAGCGTCTGGGATTCAGTCGCGTCAACAGCGCTCCAGACCTTGATGCCGGGGCAAGCACATTTATTATGTTCGTTTCCGCACAGCGGGGTTCAAGAGTAATGTCTAATATTCAGCACGGCCTGCCACTCGCCGGTGGGGTCGTCGTTCGCCTCGCGGGAGAAACGACAACCCACGCCAGGTGGAGCAGCATGATCATGTTCGAGAGGAGTTTGGATGGGAAGAAATAGTACCCCCGGCCATGTCGGCTTTATTCCCGACGGGAACCGCCGCTGGGCTATGAGCAAGGGACTGTCGAAGGAGCAGGGATACGCCTACGGTATCGATCCGGGTCTAATGCTGATCGAGCAATGCATCGAATCGGGTATTGTCGAGGTTTCCATCTACGGCTTCACTCAGGACAATACTAAACGGTCGCATGCTCAGAAGATTGCATTTACGGATGCATGCGTCGCGTTTGCCTCTGAAATTTCGCGACGCAAAGTAGCATTGCTTGTGGTCGGCGATGAAACCTCAGCGCAATTTCCCGAGGGGCTGGAAGTATACAGGACACGCCAGGGCAGCGGCATGAAGGTAAATCTGCTTGTTAACTACGGTTGGGAATGGGATTTGGGCGGTCTCAAAAATGGCGGTTTGCGATCGAGTGAAGTTTCCCGGATGGACCTGATCGTACGATGGGGAGGAGGAAGGCGTCTGAGCGGTTTTCTTCCAGTGCAATCGGTTTATGCGGATTTTTATGTCCGGGATGAATACTGGCCGGATTTCAAGCCCCGGCATTTCGACCAGGCGTTATCCTGGTTCAAGCGGCAAGACCGGACATTCGGTGGCTGACAAGGCCTAACCCTGAATACACATCCTCCGTAAAGAGCCTATGCCCGTACCGCAGCGGCGGCCGTATGGGCGGCCCGTCCTTCACCGCGTGGGCATGCACGATTGTGCATAACGGGAACGGGGAGATTCGGCGGCCATACCCCAGTCCACGACGGCAGCGGGGACGGCGCGCGCCGGGTTAGGTAAGTGTAGCGGGCCCCTGATGTAACGCGCGAGGCATACCGCAAACCATATCCACACCCCTAACCCTGCACTAACCCTCATCTCGATAATTCCATGAAAGCGGCATCAATATCCTCCGCCCGATTGGCCCGATGAGCCGCCCGATGTAGAACCGCCTTGCCCGGAACCGCCGGATCCCTGCCTCATGGATGAACCGCCAGAAGTCCCGCCTTGCCCGCTACCCGATCCTTGTCCCATGGATGAACCACCCGAGTCTTGCTGGTAGCTCTCCTGTCCGGAAGAGGTGCTCCCCTGACCGGACTGGCCCGAGGAACTCCCTCGATCTACAGGACCGCCGTGTCCCGACATGTCGCCACGTTGCCCGGTCTGATCCCCCGCACCTGCGGCAAAAGCCGCTCCGGAGATACCGAGAACGATAACACTGGCGAATGTCGCCACTCGCGATGTATTTTTAAGGAAATTCATGATACCACCCTCCAGTTAGCACAGCTACATTGCTGTACTGTCCATGCTACCGAGGTTGCCGTGCATCTTCCGTACGATGACGCACAAAGATGGAAAACGAAGGTTATTATGCCCGGAGGTGGAAGCTGCTCTTGCCATTAGCCGCGCAGTTCAAGCTGCATTTCCTCGTTCCGACTCGCGAGTCGCGATATTCGGACGGAACGCGAATGTCGCGCCCGGTTTCAGATAGATGATCTTGTCCGCAAGCCCGGCCCGCTCGATTTCTGACTTGAAATCGCTCAGCGGCGACCTGAAAACGTCATAGTCATTGTAATGAATAGGGATTGCCTTTTCCGGCATGATGACTTGCATCATCCTTACCCCCTCTTCCGCGTCCATGGTCACGGTTACAAAGCCGAGTAACCGCGTCCCCCCCAGATTCAGCAGGGCAAGATCGACGCCAGGATACCGACGTGGAATTTCCCTGATATCGCTGAAAACCATCGTGTCCGCGCTGATGTACATTCTATAGCTACGCCTGATACCATTTCTGCCGAAGTCCAGCATGGAACCCATCACCTCTGGCAGAAGTTTCGCCAGCAAAGGCGGTCCATGGCGGCCAGGCATGGCTGTAACGCGTAATGTGGCCCTGCCCTTTTCGACCACCAGGACCTCCCATGTTTTCAGCGGATAGCGTTTTAGAAACCCAAGCTCTTGCAGCGCCCCGGATGATTCCCCGGTAGTCACGATAGAAATGCTGCGGCTTAACTTTTCCTGCACGAACCGGTCAAAATGATCTTCATGCATATGCGATAACACGATGAGATCGACGGGCGGGAGGTTTTCCAGCTCCATGGCCGGGTTAGTAAGCCGTTTTGAGGTCAGGCCGTACCCAAGGTGAACATGATCCCCCTGGTGTAAAAAATTGGGATCGGTCAGGATTGTCAGTTCACCGTAGCGGATAATAACGGTTGCGGTACCAACAAAAGTTACGGACCCCGCCGGGTCCCCCTCCTCCGTGGTCCCAGGTGGGGCCGGAAGCGTCAGCAGATCTGTATTCCGGTTCTTCGGTCATGCTAATCCCATATGGACGTACATTACTCTGCAAAGTACCGGTCAGGATAGCGGCGCCGACAAGCTGATAGATGAGGCGCAACATCAAGCCAGGCAATAATCCCGCAGCAAGCTTTCACGCCGGTTTAAAAGATGACGTGCACGCCCTGCCCTCCTCTTTCATGGCGGCCGAGGTGGTCTCCGGAAATATTGCAGGGGTGTGAAGCTCAGGAAAGAAATCAGGCAAAAAGCGTCCACGGATTCTCGCGCGTCTTCGGCGCTTCCTCTGCTATCGCGCTGTGGGCTAATCGACCAGCTTTCTCCCAAAGACCTATTAGCTTGCGTACTTCTGGCCCGCTGCTTTCTTTTAGGGTTGCCTGGGCGTAGGCCAGTTCTCCAAACGCAAAAAATACGCCTGCTTGGAGAGCCCTGACTCCAATTATACTATACCCGGCGATCGCTTTTCGTATCAATTTAATATGCTCGGAAATGAGAAACCTGAGTTCGTGGGCAAGCGGTAGTGAATCAACGAGTTTTTCCAATTCCGCAGCCTCGGCAACGATGCCATCCAGCTCTTCCTGCTTGATGGGTATCTCGCTCTCAGGAAGAACCTCGGTCCAGCTTTCCAGGGGGTTCAGGGTATCGGCGGAGAGAAATTGCCGGACACTCTCCCAGTTTGTCGCGAGATACACCGGAGAAAGAGCCTGCTCAAGGTGCCCTAGTACCACAGCATCGCTCTCTTCTTCGCTTCCTGAATCACGCAATAGCGCTCTCAGCAGATCCAGTTCCTGATTCAACCACAGCAAGCGCTCGGCGACGTCTATCGATAGCTTTACCTCATACGGCTCTTCCATGTGAAAAAGCAGGGCCCAAGCTTTCAACCCCGCCATGTTATCCGGCAACGCGGCGCCCTCATCGAGAATGCGATATAGTCTTGAAGCGGGGTTAAATTGTTGCGGCACGACGAGATCCATTAGGCGCAAATTAACCGAACCCGGTTCATAAATCGAACATATCCTGATGAACGGTTCCGAATGAGGATCCGGGCTAGCATAGGCTAGACCGGGCATCAAAACAGCGCAAGGCGAAATAATCAACCGGGCTAGCGTGAGTGTAACCTGGCTATTTGACTCTAATTACGGGTTTCCCGGGCCGCCGATATCTCTGGGAGGAGCCTTATGGTCTCCCGGGTCATGCGGATGCGAGCCGCCACCGGCGCCCTGGCCCGCACCCTTGTCTTCCGTGCGCCGGTCCATGTCTTTGTCCTTTTTATAACTGCCGCTTTTCTTCTCATGTTTTTCATATCCGTGGGGCTTTTTCTTGTCGCTCCCCTCGCTTGGCATGCCCTCGTAGGCCTGGGCCACCCCAGCCGCCCCTGCTCCGAGAGCCAACGCTGCCGCAATCATGGATGGGATAATCTTTTTCTTCAAGATCGATAAGTTTTTCATGGAAATCTCCTCAAAAATTCGGATTTAGATGGGAAAAAGGCGACTTGCCTCCCGCTGAGTACATGCGTTATCCCGGGATTCCTATCTCTATGCCCGCGTTACTGACCAGAGAATATGCATATCTTGATCGCCAATATCGACTGGCACTGTTCGGAAACACACACACCCCTAAAAATTGTTTTCAGGGAATGCGGGGATTACGGGGCTGTCGAAAAAATGCCTGATGCTTTTATTCACCAAATGGAAGTGCGCGTGGAAATACGGCAAGGGTGGAGATAGCGAGGCTGGCGAAGAAAGCGAGCCGGTTAGGTACAGTAACCCGGCCCGCAGTACAATTCAGCTTAAAGGGTGCCGGCAGATTCTCCTAGTATCCGCCACTCCCGCCACCGCTTGATCCACCCGACCCCGAGCCGCCTCCTCCTGTACCGCTCGACCCGCCAGTGCCGCCAGTGCCGCCGGTGCCGCTCGTGCCGCCCGTACTACCGGAACCACCCGTGCCGCCCATGCTTCCAGAACCGCTCGTACCGCCCATGCTACCCCTGTCCGAACCGCTGGTTCCGCCCTGCTGGCTTGAGGATCCGGATTGCGTGCCCGTGCTCCCCTGCCCCGGCATGCTGCTGCCCGTCGCATGGGCCACGCCCGCCGCTCCCAATCCAATGGTGAAAGCCACCGCTATCATGGAGGAAATGACCTTCCCTTTAAATATTGATAAATCGTTCATGAAAATACTCCTAAAAAATTAATCGTAAAAAAAACGTTTCTTCAACTTCGCTGCTGACAGTACTCGACCTAATGGCTCTTGTGGCTTTGGCTGCCGGCTTTGGCATGCTGTGCGGACGAGCCGCCGCGGCCGGAAGAGGACTGGCTACCCGAACCACTTTTGCCACCATGAGAAGCTTCGCCGCCCTTGCGGCCGGCGGCCCGGGCTTCCTCGGAGTCAAACTCATGCGCCGTCCCTTTTTCATGGGCCGCCTTTCCACCCTTGCTGGCTATTTCCCGCTGCTTATTTTCGTCCATCGAGGCAAAGCCCCGTTTGCTCTCGCCACCACTGCTTTTTGATGAAGGCATCTTTATCTCCTCATTACAAAATTTTACAAATTCCGCTGGCACCGATTTGCGCTTCCTGCGCGTCGCATATTCATGCCTTCGGAAACCCTATCCCGGCTATGGCGGCCGCGACATGGTTGCATGGTAAGAAGGCTACCGGCGTTTTTATGTTCGGAGACACACATAAACTGAAAAATAATCAGTTCGTTTGCATTTCAGCAGTTCATCGGGAGCACTGAAGAATCTGCGAATACTCGTCCATCATGAATCATGCCGACACGTGACCGCGCGCGTAACCCGCTTCACTCGGTTCGAACAACGTGCCTTGGGGATGAAGGGGCGGCATGTTTTCCTGCTGATTGGTACCGCGTCTGGCGGACAGCTTGTCGCCCAGACTTGGCATCAGCCTGGACACCGCGATATCTATCACGGCCATCGCCCCGACTGTTACATCCCGTCCCCCCGTGGTGGCTGCTTTAAGAATCGCTTCAGCGACTTCTTCCGGTTCGATAAGCGGAGGAGGCAGCTTGGGTTCCTTGTCCATATAATTTCTCGCGTGTTGCGGGAAAGGCGTATTCACGGCCGAAGGCTGGATCAGCGTGATGGATACGGGCGCCCCGTCGAGTTCCTCGATTTCCACCCGTAGCGCATCGGTAAAGCCTTTGACCGCATGCTTCGAGGCCGAGTAAATGCCCAGCAGCGGCACAACGGCTTCGGATACTTCGCTGCCCACGTTGATAAGCGCTCCACCCTGTCGTTTCAGATAGGGCAAAGCCGCGATTGAACCATTTACCACGCCCCAGAAGTTCGTATCGAAGAGACGCCGCGCGTCGGCTTCGCTCACTTCATCCAGTCGCCCATAAATGGAGACCCCTGCATTGTTCACCCAGGTATCGATGCGGCCGAAGCGGTTGATGGTCTCCCGCGCAGCGGCTTGCACTTTTTCCCCATCGGCAACATCCGCGACAAAATGAATTGCCTCGCCGCCCGCGGCCGCTATTTCTGCTGTCAGATTATTGAGCGTTTTCGGACTGCGCGCGATAAGCATCAGTTTCGCGCCGCGATCCGCAGCCAGCCTTGCTGAAGCAAGGCCGATGCCACTTGATGCGCCGGTGATGACGATGACCTGCTGATCCAAAGGTTTATGAGAAGCGGACATGATTTCTCTCCTGTAAAATTCCGGACAACGAAAATTCCCGGACGGTAGCACCCAACCAATTCGCCGCGGCAGAGTTGACAAAAGATTTGCCTGGCTCGACGTGTGGTGGATAATTTAGACTAGAAGCAAAGACTGTCCCGGGACTGTGCAGCAGCGCACATAACCCAGTGGTTAGTTGATGCGAAACTAGCGGATGATGCAAGACGAAAAGTAAGAGTGACCGATAAGGGTCGGCGACGCTGGCGAGTGCAAAACAGCCCTTGTTCCGCGCAGGGGTATTTGAGACAATCCAGATGCGGATAAACTCGCCCAAATGATCGTGGGCATGGTCGCTGCCTCGCGTCCAGGTTCACGTTATTGTTATAGATTCCGGGCTCCTGCCGTTGTATATCCTGCAGGCGCTTACGCGACAAAGACAAAATGACGGAGGATCGCATCAGCAATGCTGTCCGAGCCCACAGTGCGCGCACATGAACGATCGAACATGAACTTGCCCGCTAACGACTTGTTGGCAACGACCCCGAAAAAGGAACAAGAATGGCCATGACGGAAGATAACGAAGAGAAGCTGCTACGCTCTGTAGCGTTGCAAACTTCCACTATTATTCTCCAGGCCCGGCAACGCGCGGAGCATGACCTCAAACAGGCGAAAAAGGAATTGGAGGAAAAGGCGCGGCAACTCGATCACTCCCTCTCTATCCTGCGCGCGACCATCGAAGCCACCGCCGACGGAATTCTAGTAACCGACGAACATGGCGTTGTGCTTCGTTTCAATGAGCGGTATCTGCAGATGTGGCAGATGCCTCGCGAGATTACGGATCTCCGTGACCATCGGCAGTTCCTGAAATTCTGCTGCAAGCATCTGAAAGAGTCGGAGGGGTTTTTGGAGAGGACGGACGGGATTTACGAATCATGGCCCGAAGATACATATGATTTACTGGAGCTGATCGATGGCACGGTGCTGGAGCGGTTCTCCAAAATACAATATATAGAGGAGCAAAATATCGGCCGCGTATGGAGCTTTCGGGATATCACGGCACGGAAGCGCGCCGAGGAAGCGGTGCTTGAAAGTGGCGAGCGGATACGTTTTGTGGCCGAAGCAATGCCGCAGAAAATTTTTATCGCACAGGCTGACGGAGAGGTGGATCATGTGAATCAGCAGTGGCTCGATTATACCGGCCTTCCCTGTGAACAAATGACAGGATGGAAATGGACAGGACTCATTCATCCGGATGATGTCGACGAGAATATCAGGCGCTGGCGATATGCTATTGATACAGGGCAACCCTTCCAGATAGAGCATCGCATCCGTGATGCCAGCGGTAATTACCGCTGGCATCTTACCCGGGCCAAGGCCAAGCGCGATGCCAGGGGCAACGTGTCGATGTGGGTGGGTTCGCATACCGATATCGACAGCCTGAAGCGCGAAGAAGAAGCGAAGAAACGGCTTCTCGAGCATGAGCGGGTTGCGCGTACTGAAGCCGAACGGGCGAGTCAGCTCAAGGATGAATTTCTCGCAACGCTATCCCACGAACTGAGAACGCCGCTCAATGCTATTCTTGGATGGTCACAGCTCGTCCTGCAGGGCAACATGGACCCGCAGAACGTTCGGCGGGCCTTGGAAACCATCGAGAGAAACGCCCGCGCACAGAACAAGCTCATCGGCGACCTTCTGGAGATGAGCAGCATCATCTCCGGCAAGGTCAGGCTCGACATCCAGCGTCTGGACCTGGCCGCCGTGGTTGAGGCGGCCGTCGAGTCGATAGCCCCGGCGGCACAAGCCAAAGGAATAACCCTGAGAAAAATGATTGACCCATCGGCAGGTCCCATTTCGGGTGACTATGACCGGCTTCAACAAATAATCTGGAATCTTCTGTCCAATGCGGTCAAGTTCACGCCCCGTAACGGCAACGTGGACATTACCGTCGAGCGCTCCGATTCTCTTTTGCGGGTGACAGTGAAAGATTCCGGCCCCGGTATTGAACCCGGCTTTCTGCCCTATATTTTCGACCGTTTCCGTCAAGCTGACTCTTCGCTTACCCGGCAGCACGCAGGGCTCGGCCTGGGGCTTGCCATCGTCAAGCAGCTTGTAGGGCTACACGGAGGCATGGTTCACGCGGAGAGTGGCGGCGAAGGCAAAGGCGCATCATTTATTATGAGTCTTCCTCTCGTCCCTCTCACTGAAGTACATCTGTCCGAGACAACCGCAAGATTGCTGGATGCGAATGCCGAGTCCATGGGGCTCCCAGGCATCCAGGTTCTCGTTATCGATGATGAAGCGGATTCGCGCGAACTCATCCATGAGATACTGACGAAATGCAAAGCGGAGGTAACCACCGCTGCCAGCGCCGAGGAAGGACTGCAAATCATGAAGACTCACAGGCCGGACGTGATAATAAGCGACATCGGCATGCCTGGCAAGGATGGGTACCAGTTCATCCGCGAAGTAAGGACTTTCCCCGCAGTCCAGGGGGGCGAGATACCGGCGATTGCGTTCACCGCGTTTGCCCGGTCGCGAGAGAGGACGAAGGCCATGAATGCGGGCTACCAGACGTACCTTTCCAAGCCTGTCGAACCGCAGGAACTGATCGCCACCATCCGGACTCTGACTAAATGGATGCACAAGCCCGGCAGCTAGGTCAACAACGGATTACGGGGCCACACGCACGGAAACTCGGGGCTCCTGGTGCGCCCGCTTGAAATTCCGCACAGGCATCCTCATATTCCGTTACTGATCCATATGCCGCTAGCCCAATCTGCAGGAATCAGGAGTAATCCGATAAACGCCGGTGCTTGAAGGGGGCTGCGCAGGAGCTCATTTTGAATAACAACAGGGATTCTCGCGATAATGATAATACCAACTGAACCCATTGGAAGCATCCCGCGCCGCCCCGAATTGATCGAGGCACTTGCCAATGAAGACCACGCTGACCCGAAGCTGGCCCATCTCTACGAAGATGCAATACGGGACACGATAGAAAGGTTTGAAGCCACCGGCTCGCCGGTAATTACCGATGGCGAGCAGAAAAAATACCACAATTTCTGGACCTATTGCGTGCACGGGCTTGCCAATACCGCTCCTGATGGTTTCACTATACCTTTCAGCGCGGGCCACAACCGTCGCATGCCCCGGTTAACGTCTGGGCCGTTCCGTTACCGGATTTACGCGGACAGCTATCTGGATATTGCGATGCGTCACGCGTCTGTCCCCGTCAAGCAGGCCGTTATCTCGCCTTCTGCCTTGAGCCTGATGTACCCGGCGGAAGAGATTCCCGGCTATTCGCGCGCGGAGTTCATTGATGACCTGCTGCGGGAACACGAAACGGAGATTCGCCGCTGTCTCGACAAGGGCGCGCACAAAGTGCAGATCGACTTCACCGAAGGGCGGCTGGCGATAAAGCTGGATCCAAGCGGAAAACTCCTTAACAGTTTTATCGACCTGAATAACCTCGCCCTCTCGCGTTTTACCCCCGAAGAACTCACGCGCATCGGCGTGCACACTTGCCCTGGTGCCGACCGTGATTCCACGCACAGCGCAGATGTCGACTATGCCGAGCTGTTGCCCAGCCTGTTCCATCTGAAAGCGAGGAATTTTTATATTGCGCTTGCCGGGGAACAGGATCGTGTGCGGGTTCTGAAAATCATACGCGCTCATATGCAGCCGGACCAGCGGATATTTATTGGGGTAACCGCCCCGATCGACCCGCGTATAGAGAGTCCGGAAGAAATTTGTAACTGTATTGTGGAAGCCGCACAATACATTCCCCTTGATCAACTGGGCACCACGGACGATTGCGGATTCTCGCCTTTTTGCGACGATACCTCAACCAGCCGCGATACGGCTTTTGAAAAGATCCAGTCCCGGGTAGCTGGAACCGCTCTTGCGTTGAAGATGATAGCAGGGTAAGCAGCCGGAATGGCAGGCCCCTTATCCCGGAAGACCGAATCGCTTCCCCAGGAACTTTCGCGCCAACCCCAGGCAGACGGTAAACTTGTCAAGCCGATACGCCTACCGCTTTCAGTGGCCTGCCCCGCTGCCTTGGAGCGTGCCTATTAAATTCTTTAGCACGGTAAAATCCACTGGCTTGGTGAGGTGATGATCGAAGCCGCTTTCACGGGACAGCCGGCGGTCTTCTTCCTGGCCCCAGCCGGTCAGGGCGACCAGCTTGATATCGCCGTATTCCGGCTGCTGGCGAATATGGCGCGCAACCTCGTGGCCAGTCATGCCGGGCATGCCGATATCCATCAGGATCACGTTCGGTTGATAATCGGGGATCGCGGCAAGCGCAGCGGGGCCGCTGTCGACCGACCGGACGTGCAGGCCCGTGGATTCAAGCAGCATCGCAAGGACTTCCCCTGCGTCACGATTATCGTCGACCACCAGCACACGCATTGGCGATAGCGGCGCCGCCTTGATTTCGGGCTCGGCGCCCGGCCCGTGCGCGGGTGACTCCGATGACTCCGATGACTGTGATGACTGTGATAATGGCAGACGCACGATGAACTCACTCCCCCGGTTCTTCCCTTCGCTTTTGACCTCGACACTGCCTCCATGCATCCTGACCAGCCGCTGTACCAGGTTGAGACCAATGCCCAGCCCCTCCTGCGCCCCGACGCCACTGCGGCGTTCTTGGGCAAACATGTCGAACAGGCGAGGCAGCATCCCTGGCAGGATGCCGATACCGTTATCGAGCACGGACACAATGGCATTGTCACCTTCCTGCCGCAAGGTCAGCCAGATATGCCCACCCTTCGGAGTATACCGGGCCGCGTTGTTGAGCAGATTGGTAAACACCTGCTCAAGCCGCACCGCGTCCGCATGCACAGGCAACGGCTCTTCCGGAGTACACGTGCTCAATACCTGTTCGTTCTCGGCGATCTGCGCCATGCTCGCTTCGACAGCATTGCGCAGCACAAGAGCCAGATCCATGGTGGCCCGCCTCAGTTCAATCTTGCCGCTGGTAATGCGCGATATCTCAAGCAGATCATCCACCAGCCGAACCATATGATTGACTTGCCGGCTGATGATCGGCAAAAGCTGTGAGAGAGCCTCGGCGCCGCCGGGACCATCAATAATAGCCAGCGCATTGGAAATGGGCGCAAGCGGGTTGCGCAGCTCGTGCGCAAGCATGGCCAGGAACTCATCCTTGCAGCGGTCGGCTTCCAGCAAGGCTGTTTCCGCCTCAACCGCGTCCGTAATATCGATGGACAGGCCAATGTGTCCCGCATAGTCTCCGGTCGGGGTAAACCACGGCAGTGCGTAGGAATTCAGCCAACGCCATTCCCCGTGTCCGTTCCTGACCCGCACCCGATGTTCCAGGGGGGAACGGTGGCCCAATGCCTGCCTCACGGCGGCCAGGTAAGCCGATCCATCTTCCAGGTGAAACGCCATACGCCATCCACCCTGCATCAGCTCTTCCCGCGTCATCCCGACCATATCCATGCATCGCTGGCTTAGATAGCTTATATTTCCACTCGCATCCACCTGCCAGATAAGCGCGGGAGATGCCTCGGCCATGGCACGAAATTTTTCCTCGCTCTCGCGTAACGCCTCTTCGGCCTGTTTTCGCTTTTGCACGTGCTGGGTAACGTCGATGCCATGACCCAGAATACGCTGAAAGGTGCCGTCCTCATCACAAAGCGGAAGATAAACAAGATCGATAAAGCGCACCTCGGGCGGCTGACCAGCGGTGCGGGCAAGGGTCACCGGTAGCTCGAACCCCATGAACGCCTTGCCCGTGGCCATGACCTCGTTGAGCCTGTGCTGGTAGCCGCCCTCGGCAGATTCAGGTATTGCCTCGAAGGCCGGGCGGCCGATCAGTTCGCGTTGGCCGACAAGTTGGTAATAGGCATCGTTGGCAAACTCGAATACGAATTCGGGACCCCGAAGCACCTGCAAAAACGATGGCGCGTGACGAAACACTTCTTCCAGCAACCGGATTCGCTTTGCTTGCAGCGCTTCGTTGAGCCGTGCTCGTTCCGCCTCGTTAGCGCGTGCGCGGACGAGTTCTGTCGTTTCGCTTACCGTCACAAGCACGCCCCCTGGCACACCCGTTTCAGATACGGATTTGCTGGGCATCAAGTCTTGGGTGCCGCCCGGTACGGGGCTGTAAGTGAGATTGAAGAATGCCTCCTCCGGCGTCCCGCTGCGGTTAAGCACCAGCCGCTGCTCGTCGAAACTGAATGACGCGCCCCGCTTCATGACGCCTTCGCATATCGGGCCGATAAAACTCCACGCCTCCGGCCAGCATGCACTCGCCATCTGGCCAAGGCCCCCGGGGTGCTTTCCGCCCATCAAATCGCGAAAGGCGCTGTTGTATATTTGTATAAGATTCGGTCCCCAAAGCAATACCGCGGCGGATGGCAGCGAAAGGATGATACTGACCGCAAGCTCAAGGTGCGGCGGCCAGCCCGCAATCGGCCCCAGGCCGGATTCAGTCCAGTCGCGAGCAAAAATCAGCTCGCCCATTTCACTGTCGGGCAACCAGCCCGGCATTTCAGGCTGCTTCATGAATTACGCTCTCCTCCACTCTGGTTTGTCTGTCTCCCGCCATCCCGGTCGTTATTCTGCTTTACCCGTTTCCCCGTTTCCCGGACACGCCCGCCTATTTTAGACGACAGCTCGGCGCCTGCGGGGATATGTTGAAGTGCTATAAAGAAAATAAAACCTCCTTTGCGCCCCGAGGTCAAATATAAGGCTCTTTATGTCCGCGGGTTCGATGGGGCAGGGTCGAACGGTTCTCAGCCCTGGGGAAAGGGCAAGTCGTTGTGTTAATGGAGATAGCATGATGGAATATAACCAGGACAGCCAGTCGGACGAGGCGGCGCGGCAAGCTGCTTCCAACGCCATTCTTGAAATAAGCCAGCGTATCGAACCCGAACTCGAGCAGGTCAGGAAGACATTCGAGGAAACGATGAAGCAGATTGATAACGCCCTCGCGATCTTGCGCGCAACCATCGAATCGACCACCGATGGGATCCTGGTTACCGACGAGAATGCCAATGTACTCCGTTATAACGAGCGGTATCTGCAAATATGGCAAATTCCCCCGGAAGTCGCAGACGGCGCGCAGCATCAGCAACTCCTGAACTTCTGCTCCATGTATTTGACAGATTCCCGGCAGTTCCTCGCCAAGGCAGCGGAAGTATACGCGAGCTGGCCGCGGCACAGCGACGACCTGCTGGAATTTGCCGACGGCAGAGTGTTCGACCAATATTCCAAAGTACAGTATGTAAATGGCAAGAGCATAGGCCGCGTCTGGAGCTTCCGCGATGTAACGGCGCGCAAACGTGCGGAAGACGCCGCGCGGGAAAGCGGCGAGCGCCTTTGCTTCATGGCCGACGCGATGCCGCAGAAAATATTCACGGCGCGGCCTGATGGAACGTTCGACTACTTCAACCAGCAATGGAAGGACTATTCAGGGTTGGACACTGGACAACTGGGAGGCTGGCAATGGACCAGACTGATCCATCCTGATGATCTGGACGAGAGCACCACGCGCTGGCGGGCAAGCCTGGCCACGGGCGAGCCGTTTCAGGCGGAATGCCGCTTCCGCCGCGCAAACGGCGGCTACAGCTGGCATCTGATTCGAGCCCAGGCTAAACGCGACGCCAAGGGCAATATATCGATGTGGGTGGGTTCCAATACCGACATAGACGCCCTGAAACGGGCGGACGAGGAGAAGAGGGAACTCCTTGAGAGGGAACGGACTGCCAGGAATGAAGCCGAACAGGCGAGTCAATCGAAGGATGAATTTCTCGCAACGCTGTCGCACGAACTCAGGACGCCGCTCAATGCCATCCTCGGATGGTCGCAGCTCATTTCGCAAGGAACGATGGGTGAGGAAGAGGTGCGGCGGGGGCAGGAGATCATAGAACGGAATGCGCGCGCACAGAACAAGCTTATCGGGGATCTTCTCGAAATGAGCAGCATCGTCTCCGGCCAGGTAAAGCTTGACGTGCAACGGGAGGATATTGCCGGGATAGCGGAGGCGGCGATTGAATCGGTGGCACCGGCTGCGGAAGCCAGGGGGATTCATCTCCGGAAAACGATAGACCCAGGGGCTGGGCTGGTTTCGGGCGATCATAACCGGCTGCAGCAGGTGATCTGGAACCTTCTTACGAACGCCGTCAAATTCACCCCGAAGGGCGGTACCGTAGAGATCATAGTCGAGCGTATAGCATCGCATATCGACGTTACGGTCAAGGACTCGGGGATGGGTATCAACCCGGAGTTCCTCGAATACGTATTCGACCGTTTTCGGCAGGCCGATTCTTCGCTTAGACGAACTCACGGCGGCTTGGGGCTGGGTCTCTCCATCGTGAAGCAGCTCGTTGGGCTCCATGGGGGAACGGTTCGGGCGGAAAGCTCCGGCGAAGGCCGGGGTGCATCCTTTATCGTGAGCCTCCCGCTCGCTCCCGTCAACACCAGGAGAAGCGAACAACTACCGGCGGCGGGTTCTCCGCTAGCCCCTGACAGTGGAAAAATAAGGCTGACAGGGATAAAGGTGCTCGTCATTGATGACGAGGCTGATGCGCGCGACCTTATCGGCGAGGTGCTGACCCAGTGCGAAGCCGATGTCATCACCGCGGCCAATGCCGCGGAAGGAGTGGAACTCCTGAAGACCCAGAGACCGGATGTGATAATAAGCGACATTGGCATGCCGGAAGGAGATGGTTATCATCTCATTCGCGAAGTAAGACATCTCGCCGCCGCCCAGGGAGGAAAAACACCCGCTATCGCGCTGACTGCATTTGCCCATTCCCGCGACCGCACGGATGCCCTGGTCGCCGGCTATCACACCCATCTTTCCAAACCCGTCGAATCCCATGAGCTGATAGCCGCGATAGGGAGCCTGACAGGGTGGAGGCGAAAGCCGGCTCCAACCCTATGAGTCGGCAGCTGCTTTTCCCGCGCTCGCATGAGGTTTAGTAATAGTGGCGCCAGGATGGTATATTGATTCAGCCTTCAACCTCGTCAGCCACCTCCAGAATATGCGCCGCTTCTTCCTGATTGGTGTCGTTGTCCTGTTTTCGGGTATCGCAGTCACGCTGTTTGCAGCCATTGGCGTTGGCGAGATTTTATCCGGCGCCGTGCCAACCGCGGTCAGTACGCTCTCGGTTGATTTTCCGGTGGAACCGGTGCGCATTCCCGCCGATGCCGACTCCGGAAGCGAGGATGCCAGCATTCACGGCTGGCTGGCGCAGGGCGTTCGCGGCGGCGGCGTGGTATTGCTGGTTCACTCCATTCGGAGCAATCGAGTCGAGATGCTGAGCCGGGCGAGGTTCCTGAACGAACAGGGCTATGGCGTTCTGCTCATCGATCTGCAGGCGCACGGCGAAACGCCAGGGGACCGGATCACCTTTGGCCTGCGAGAATCGCAAGATGTCGAGGCTTCGGTGGCGTATCTGCGCAACACCTTTCCGGGGGAACGCATCGGGGGCATCGGGGTCTCGCTCGGCGCGGCCGCTATCCTGCTAGCCAGGACTCCCCTCAGGCTCGACGCCGTAGTGCTCGAATCGGTCCACCCCACCATAGAAGAAGCAGTGGATAACCGGCTGAGACTCCATCTAGGCGAATTCGGGCCGGTTTTCTCGCCGCTCCTGTTGTGGCAGCTATCGTTTCGTCTTGGCACTTCTTCCGGCGAGCTGAACCCCATCAACGGCATGGACGACCTCAACGCCCCATTACTGCTGATTTCGGGCACCGATGACCGGCATACCACCGTGACGGAAACCGAACGCCTGTTTGCCGCCGCCCGGCAACCAAAAGAGATGTGGATTGTCCCCGGAGGCGGGCACTTCAATATGCATGCCTACGCCGGCAAGGAATATGAGGAGCGTATCTCGGATTTCCTTGACTGGTACCTGCGCGGGCGGGGCGAGGCCGTGCTCGACCGGATGGATGCTCGCCGGGGACACACCCCCCACAACTGGGGCCTGTCTAAAGGAATCGCCGAATGACGCAAGATGAACTTGAAAGGCACCATGCCCGGCAGCAGCAGGAGGCTGCTCGCGCGGCGGCGAGCCTGAAACTGCCAAAAAATGCCACCATATCCGACTTTGGCGAATTGTCCCGGAAAACCATGTCCGCCGTGGTAAAAGGCTTTGGGATGCCCGTCAACGAGACGGGAAGCTGGGTTGACTCCGTGCCGCTCCCCCTGCAATTGATGACCCAGCCGAAGCTGACGGTCGATCTCACCCTTGATGCCCTCGCTTCGGCCAATCCGTACGGCATCAGCATGGAGTCACTGTGCAAGCTCGCGCAGAAAGGGTTTATTTACCTGAACCTGAGGGACTATGACTCGGACCTGCAAAACGGCCTGAAAGGGCATCTCGCCCAACAGGTGAAACTCGACCAGATTTTCGCCCAGGCCCCCGAAGCCGTCTACTTTGGCAGCGCAGTGCGCAAGGGAATATTCGACGCGGCCATTATCCGAAGTCGTCAGGCAACCGCACCGTACGACGCCGGCCATGACAAGGGACTCATCGAATACGAGCATTATCGTGAAGAGGCCGCCAATGCACTAAGGCCTGTTTGTACCGAGTATGCGAACCTGCCGGATGAGGATATCAGGGTACGCGCTGCGTACTTTCGGGACAGGCGCTCTTCGGCCGATGCGGTTTTCTGGCACTACGCCTATCTGCGCTCGGTCCAGGACTATCTCCCCTATGAAATCAACCGCCAGCTTATGGAAGCCTTTCACAAGGCTGCGGAGTCGGTTCGCGATCTGACCAGGTTCATGCGTCTCGCGCGTATCTGCCACCTCAACTTCACCGCGCCGATCACGGCCTCGTTCGGCACAACCTACAACATCACTCCCGAAGAGTACAAGGAATTGATAAGGCTCCGAACGTGGCCGTCAGACCCCGTTCATCACGACCCCGAGTATGATGAACTCATCGATCAGCTCCTGTATTGCCTGTTTGACCGAAAATCTCCCTTGAATGCGCGCAGTGTAGCGACGCTCAAGCTGCAGCTCAGGGAGGACCCGGCGAAAATCATCTTCACCGACACGATGATCGATGCGCTGATCGACGTTCTCCAGCGCAGCCGCCTCAAGCTCAGGTCGGCGGCGGAAATCCTGAGCGAACTGGGCCCCGCCTCTTTTGTCGACGGCAAGGCCCCGGACCTGGAGGATCTGATCAGTCAGTATAATGCCATCGAATCCGAATCGTTCCACCTCATTGCGAAAGAAAAACAACTGGCAAAACTGTTTACCGTCGGAACGGGAACGGTTGCCGCATTGCCTGGTCTCGGGCTCTATTTTGGATTAGGCGTGGCAATGCCGTGGCTCGCAGCCGCGGCGGCGGCCGGTCCCCTGGCGGCTTTACTGGCGAATCAGGTTACACCCGCGGTAGCCGAATCCGTGATCGAAAAAATCAAGCCGCAAAAGCTCGACAGGATGCTTTATCGCGTCCACAAGGTTACCAGGTAGGAAAAGCGGAGGGACAGACCTACTTCCCTTTACCCTTTACTCCTGGAGCAATTTGCCTGGTTCCGGTCCCGCCCATCGCACCGTGCCCACGTTCTCCCTCACTGGAGATCGCTTAGGCTTCCTTAGCCCACCGTAGCCGACAATCAACTGTGTCGCCATATTATTCACATGCATCGCCTGTTCAACATAAGGATGACTGTGGACTCTTGCCAGCTTCCAGTTTCCAACTGGGGCGAACAGATGAATCAGCTATGTGCCATAGC
Organism: Nitrosospira sp.; assembly: GCA_013821425.1. Taxonomy (GTDB): domain Bacteria; phylum Pseudomonadota; class Gammaproteobacteria; order Burkholderiales; family Nitrosomonadaceae; genus Nitrosospira. The sequence continues at coordinate 286,683 of JACDGV010000002.1, forward strand.
GTACAGAGCGATTACATTTTATGTTTGACGATATTGGCCGGGCCCCTCCCTCTGTAGCACGTGACTTGCCGGCAGGCGGTCGAACCCGGGCGAAGTCGTGCAGGGGGCGAAGGGTAATTTGATAACTTCTGAATAAAAAAAGGAAAATATTGTGGATACCATTTCCGTCTGGCGCGGCACGGCGCGCGAAACTGAAGCCGAGGCCGGTTTTCCGATGCTGCAGGAAGAGACTGCCACCGATGTCGTGATTGTTGGCGGCGGCATTACCGGAGTTACGCTGGCCTTGAATCTGGCCGAACAGGGCACGCCGGTCGTACTGTTGGAGGCTCGCGATATAGGTTTCGGCAGTACTGGCAACTCGACGGGTAATCTTTATGAAACCATCAGTCACGGTATCCACCGCATAGCCGATCAATGGGACAACGACACCGCACACGCTGTCGCCGCAGCCCGCCGTGAAGCGGTCGCGCAAATCGAGCGCCTGGTGGAGAAGTACAACATCGACTGCGGATTCAGGCGCTGCGCCTTGCACCGCTATGCCACCTCGGAGGATGCGAAGGAACGTGTGGAAAACGAGTATCAGGCCTCGCTCAAGGCGGGTTTGCAGGTGCGTCTCGAGCAAGCGTTGCCGTCTCCCTTTCCCCCGCCGCATGGACCCGTGATGGTCCTTGACAATCAGGCGCAGTTTCACCCGCAGGCTTACGTCCGGGAGCTTGCACGCCAGGCCGCAAACCGGGGTTGCCGCCTGTTCGAGAACTCCAAGGTTCTCGAGGTGGATACCGACCAGCGCATGGTACGTACCGCCAGCGGCAGGGTGACAGCCAGGGAGATCGTGTTTGCGACCCATTCGCCCTTGGGCTTGCATCTGGTGCAGGCGGAAATGCTCGTGAACCGCGAATATGGAATCGCCGAGCCTATGGCGAGGGACTCATTCCCCGCCGGCATCTTCTGGGGCGCCGGGACCGACCGTATTTCGGTGCGCAGCGTGGACGTGGGGGATGCGTCATTCCTTGTCTGCGTTGGGGAAGAGCACAAGACCGGACATGAAGATACCGGTCTCAGCCTCGAGCGACTGGAAGCAACAGCCCGTTCGCATGTCGGTCTGCGCGAGGCGGTATTCCGGTGGTCCGCCCAGAATTACAGCCCGGCTGACAATTTGCCCTATATCGGCCGCGACACGACCGGCTGTTTCATAGCAACCGGCTTTGCAACCGATGGTCTTGTCTACGGCACTGTGGCCGCATCGGTGATTTCCCACCAGCTCGCCGGCCGCGACGACGTCTTCGCGCCCATCGTGAAGGCGAGCCGCTTTTCGCCGCTAAAGGGCGCCAAGGGCATGATTGAAGAAAACGTGACGGTAATGAAGTCCCTGATCAAGGACTACCTGACCGAACGCGAGACAATCGCGCTATCGGAACTCATGCCGGGCAAAGGTGGCATAGTGAAGATCGGAAAAATGGAATCCCTTGCCGCATACAGGGATCCTGACGGCAAATTATTCGCCGTCTCGCCGGTTTGCACCCATATGAAGTGCAGAGTACACTGGAACAGCATGGAAACAAGCTGGGACTGCCCTTGCCACGGCAGCCGCTTTGCGCCTGACGGGGCGGTGATCGAGGGGCCGGCGACCGAGCCGCTAAAACGAACCTTCCTGCCCGAATGCTAGGGAAGCCCGAACAAGTCCTCCGCGGGCGCGACGAGGCTTTTGCGGGTAGCCTGATCGCAATGTGAACTGAATGAACCATGCCCGGCCGGGCGGCCGCGCATGTAGATAGCCGGTGGACGCTTGAGTTGCTATGTCAGCTCGCCGCTTTGCTGCACATCTTGCAGCGTTCGGAGAATCATCTGCTCGAGCATTTTTCCAAATGCCTGGTCGGAAGGAAAGACTTCTATGTTTTCCGGTACGTCCATATTGCCGATGGCGGTATGGAATGCGTGCTTTATGCCCGTCCGGCTGACACTCCTGCCCCTGGCGGTGATAAACATCGACATTTCGTAGAGGTCGGTGATGGTTTTTCCACGTACCCAGAGCGGTAATGCCGTACGGGCTGTTTCCGCGGCGACGCTGCCACTGTCGGCAACATTGTTCACTACTACCCTGATCTCACCCTCATCGACCTGGTCCGCAGCGATTATAATTATCGCGGCGGTATTCCTGAGTATGCTGTTAGCATAGTCTTTCAGGGGCACGTCCCCCCGAGGGAAATGCTTTCCATTACGCTGAAACTCGACAACAAGCTTCAGGCGCAGCGGATTGCCACTCCTTTCCAGATCATGATACGCAACCTTGGGAATCGAGGCGGCCAGGAAGGATCTCGGCTGCGATGCACAGCCGGCCAGGGCGAACGAGGCAATGCAGGCTAGCAAAATCGCAGGCGGGGCAAAATTCATCCTGTTTTCCGTCTCTGAATCCGTCTTGCGAATCCGTGAATAAGTTTTACGTGGAGCGCCTGGTGGAAAAACGGGATGCCCGCACGACACGGCGCAGATTGAAGCTTAGCCGACGATACCACGGAGTGCAACCTGCAGACGGTATTTTCCAGCAACACGCTCAAAGACTCTCACCAACTTCAACAACCTGATGCAACAGGCCTTCATTGTCCAACGTAACCGGGTGTCATATCCTTTAGTCTCGCAATCCTGACACCTGAAGCCTAAAGCGGCAGATACAGGCAGATATACTCTGCGGCGATTTATTCAAAACGGGTTTAAACCCGAGCCGGGATCAGGCGGATCGTCTGCAGCGTGTCGGCCTTGCCGCTGGTGCACAGGGTGCCGCCCTTGGGTTCGGCATCGTCAGCCGCGCCGAGTGCGGATAAAAGTACCGCCTCATCGTCCGGTTGCGCCAGCCCGTGCGCGAATAGCCACTCCCCTGCGTGCGCGGCATGCGCCTGCAGGCCTCCTGCGGGGGCGTCCGGGAAAAGCGGCGCCACGCCGTGCACCAGCGCCAGGCTGCGATACAGCCGCGCGGAATCGCTGATCATGACCAGCGGCATGCGAGGACGGAAGCGGGCAACATCCAGCGCCGCTGCCAGGGTGCCGACCGGCACGATTACCGCACGGGCGCCAAGACGTGCCGCAAGCTGGCAAGCTGCAAAACTCAGCGCGTCGTCGGGAGAACTGGACATTCCCGGATGCCCCCGCTCTGTCGTCATGCGTCCCCCGTACTCCGCTTCGGTGGCGGCGAGCACGCGCTGGAGCATCTCCACCGCGGCGATGGGAAAGGCCCCAATAGCGGTTTCCGCCGACAGCATCACCGCATCCGTGCCGTCAAGCACCGCGTTGGCCACGTCGGTGACTTCCGCCCGCGTGGCGTGCTCATGCTCCACCATGGATTCAAGCATTTGCGTAGCGGTAATTACCGGCCGCGCCCACGCGTTGGCCATGGCGATAATCTGCTTCTGCACCACGGGCACCCTGGCGAGATCCGTTTCGACACCGAGATCGCCACGGGCCACCATCACGCCATCGGCGGCCTGCACAATCGCTTCCAGGTTTGCGAGTGCCTTGCGCTTCTCTATCTTGGCGATTAGCAGCGGTTGCGCGCCGGAAGGTGGTAGTAACACCCGCACGCGGGCAATATCGTCCGCCGATTGCACGAAAGAAATGCCCACCCACTCGGCCTCTTGCGATATTGCGAATGCAAGCTGATGTCTGTCGTCTTCGGTCGGAATCAGCGCGTCCAGGGCAGATTCCGGCACATTTATGCCGGAACCGGAGCGCACGGTGCCGCCGATACGCACTTCGCACGTGGCCTCGCTCGCGACAGCCGTTTTCACGCGAAGCTCGATGGATCCATCGGCAAGAAAAACCCCTTCCCCCGCGCGAAGCGCCGTGAGCAATTCGCGGTCACGCACGGGAAGAAAATCACTATCCGCTTCCGCAACGCCGCCTTCTACACGGAGCGTTATGATTGCACCCTCCTCCAGCTTGCAGCATCCACCAGGCAAATCGCCAATGCGAAACTTTGGCCCCGGCAAATCGATAAGGATGGCGACAGGTTCGCCACACTCGCGCGCCGCGTGGCGAACACGCTGTATACGATCGGCATGTTCGGCATGGCTGCCATGGGAAGTATTCACGCGCGCGACGTTCATGCCACAGCCAATCAGGCGCTCGATTACCCCGGGCGGATCCGTTGCCGGCCCGAGCGTGCACACGATTTTGGTTCGATTCCAGCCGCATCTCATATGACGTGTTCCAATACCTTTTCCATGATGATGAGCCTTCGGGGACGATTCATTATCGCCCGCTTTTTGGCCAGATTTTAGGCACGAGATGCAAAATGATCAAAGCCAGGATCGCGCTCAGCACGGCAGTTGCTTCGCGTCCAAGACCGGCGGCTATGCCGATCGCCGCCGTCAACCACAAACCTGCCGCGGTCGTGAGCCCTTTGACTGTATCGTCGCTGGCGCTTTTGAGTATTGTCCCTGCTCCAAGGAACCCGACCCCGGTGACAATCCCCTGAATCACCCGCGAAACTGCCTCATCCGACATCTGCATTTGTTGAGGAATGAGTACGAGGAGCGCTGCGCCGACCGCAACCAGCATATGTGTCCGCACTCCCGCGGCCTTTCCGCTCTGCTCCCGCTCCAGCCCCAGCAGCGCTCCTAGCGCGGCAGCTATCGTCAGACGCAAGGAGATGCGGACAAACTCCGTTGCCGTGGGAAGGTCGGAGAATTCCGCCCTTATCATACCGCCTATTTCCTGCCACCATGTTTCCATCATATCTCCTTGTTCAGGAAAACAGGTATTCGCGCGAAATCAGCGACCCGCGATATCAGGGTCTCTATTCCGGCTCCACCGGCACCGGGTATCTTACCGCAATATGCGTTCGGCACCTGCCGCCGGCGCGCTGCTGGTTTCACGATTAACGCTGTAATCCCGGGCGCAACCGCCTGCCTTGAGGGCGCGTTGCTGACCGATGACCTTATTCCATTCGCACCGCCCGTATGGGCTTCCCTAAAGCAGGGATAAACCACTTCCGGCTAGCGCGGTCAGCAAAACGACCTTCCATGGCGAGGCTTTCCATGCAGGATGAAAAAACTCAGCAATGCAAATAATGCTTTGGGCCTGGAAAGCCCGACGCTCAAATGACCGGCATCGGTTATCCGCAAATTCCTGCAAAGCCACAGCCCACCGACGGCGCCCGAGATGATTGCGCAGATTTGCCCGAGAGCCGTCGGCAAGAAGACCACTATCAGTACGGAGCCAACGGCAATGGCGGCGCGCTCGCGATCGGGGCAAAGATTGCGCGCCATGCCCCAGACGGCCTGTGCAACGACGGCCACGGCAACAAGCTTCAGGCCATGAATAATGCCTTGCCCGAGCGACCCGCCAAAGGCAGACGGTGTAGGCGAAGGCAAGCAACAACAGCACGGAAGGCAGCGTGAAAGCGGCCCAAGCAATCAGGGCGCCCCCAAATCCCCCTCTCAACAGTTCTAGCGCAAAGCCCACCTGACTGCTGGCGGGACCCGGCAAAAACTGGCATAACGCGACGAGATCGGCGTAAGCCGGCTCGCTTATCCATTTGCGCCGCGTGACCAGCTCATCGCGGAAATATCCCAGGTGGTCAACAGGCCCGCCGAAAGAGGTGAGCCCCAGTTTCAGGAGGGCGCGCAGGATCTCGCGCCAGTTCCGGTTTGCGCGGACATGCCCTGCTTCCGTCACCCTTTTGAGACCGTATTACGCGTATTACGAGCTGCACGACAGCGCTGAGCACCCCGCCTTATGGCGGGCCCATTCGGGACGCCTGTCAGCCAGAACATCGTGCTCCGGTTGCTCGTCGTAGGGGTTTTTCAGCACGTGCATGATCCGTTCCAGGACAGACGCATCACCCTGCTCCAGTGCGTCGATTGCCTGCTGCGCCAGGTAATTGCGCAGGACATACTTGGGATTGGCGCACCGCATCCGCTCCAGGCGTGATTGCGCCGGCGCCCCGTCGAGGGCAGCCCGCGCAATATATCGGCGTAACCAGCCAGCCAGCAGGCCCAGATGCGGGGACGCGAATGCCTGCTGCTCATCGTAGAATGCCCGGCGCAGGAAGCCGGCCAGTGCTGCGTCGTCATGCAGGGTGGCGCCATCCCCAGCGCGCATATCCACAGGAACATCCATCAGGCCATGAAAGAAGAGCGTCATGTCCGTCTCAACCTCCTGTAGCAGAGCGAACAGGTCACTCAAAAGGGCGTTATCACTCTCGCCCTCCAGCGAAACAAGGCCAAGCTTGTCAGCCAGCATCCCCTGCCATGTCTGCTGGAAGGTATCGACGAAAATGCCCAGCCCGCGTTCCAGCGCGGCGTCGTCATCGACCAGCGGAGCGAGCGCGCCGGCCAGACGGGTCAGGTTCCAGTGCGCGACGTCGGCCTGGTTACCGAAGCAATAGCGCCGCCCCTGGGCATCGGTCGTGTTAGGGGTCCACTGTAAATCGAAACCCTCCAGCCAGCCATAGGGACCATAGTCAATGGTCAGCCCGAGTATGGACATATTATCGGTGTTCATAACGCCATGGACAAAGCCCGCGCGCATCCAGTGCGCCATTAGCGTGCCGGTACGCCGGCAGATTTCTTCAAACCAGCGGGCGTAGGTCGATTTATCCGTAATCGAGGGCGCGGAAGAGATGTGAGATGCCGCAGTGGACGGCGGGGAGAACTCGGGGAAATGTTGCGATATAACGTAATCCGCCAGCCGCCTGAGCGTTTCCAGCTCCCCGTGCGCCGTCAGTATCTCGAAGTTGCCGAAGCGGACGAACGATGGCGCGACACGGCAGACAATGGCACCCGTTTCCGGCTGCGGGTTGCCATCGTAGAACATATCCCGCACCACCGACTCTCCAGTGGCGACAAGACTCAGGGCACGGGTAGTCGGAATACCCAGATAATACATGGCTTCGCTGCACAGGAATTCGCGCACCGAGGAGCGAAGCACCGCGCGGCCATCCGCTGTGCGAGAGTACGGGGTTTTGCCCGCGCCCTTCAGTTGCAACTCGCGGCTGATACCATCCGGACCGATTACTTCGCCCAGAGTGATCGCCCGTCCATCGCCCAGCTGCCCCGCCCAGTGGCCGAACTGGTGCCCTCCGTAACGCGCTGCATAGGGCTTCATGCCGGGAAGGACGCGGTTGCCGCCGAGCACCTCCACAGCTGGGCCGGTCAGCGAATCGGGGCGCGCTGCGCCAAGCATCTCCCCAACGGGACCGGCCCAGGCCAGTAGCTTTGGCGCTCGCACCGGAGTAGGATGGACAAGCGTATAGCAGGCATTGCGCACTTGGCGCGGCACGTTTGTGGTCTCCGTATCGCCGGGCAGCTCCCGCACGAAACTATTGTCGAAGGGTAAGTCGCAGAGAGCAGGGAGCGCGGAGATTGGAACGTGCTGCCTGGCGTTGCCCTGATTCTTCAGATTCATTTTATTTGATCAGTATGGAGTGGAAGTTGATTGACACCTGCCCATGGCAGACCCGAATATATTTAAAGGCCAAAAATGGCAAAGCTGAGTGACTACGTTAAAACGGCTGCAGACCAGTACGTGCAGGAACGGGGAGATACCGAGCTCTGCCCCCGCTGGATTGCAGAATTCTTTCAGGACTGTGGAGTGCAGGATGATTATCCCCGCCAGGATCTCATCGCTTTCGCAGACATGGTGCAGAAAGAGTTAATCAAAAAATACGAGCAGGCCGCCAAAAAAGCCGATCTTCAACTGGATAAAATGATGGCGAAGCTTTCGCGCAAGCCCTAATTCTCGAGTATTGCCGGGCTAGTGCTACTGGCCGACGTTTATCGCATCGTTCATCGCCTAAAGCCGTTCAAATCAGGGACTCAGCCCCGGCAATAATAGTTGGACGCCCTGAAAGATTATTGCGGAGGCGGCGGCGGAGGATTTCCGGGCGGGGGCGGCGGCGTTGTACTATCCGGTAAAGGCCGGGATGAGACCCCGGGCTCCTGACTGCGAGAGCTATCCATGATCTGGCCGGATACAGGAACACGATGGCCTTTGCCGTACATGCACTGCGTATAGCCCATGTCATAACGTTGCTGGCTGATGTTCCCTGAAGACCTTGCAGTGCCTGTTCCCATCAGTCCTCCCAGCAAGAGGCCGCTGCCGGCACCGATGGCAGCACCGCTTGCTCCGCCGAAAGCACCCCCCGTCGCAGCGCCGACGCCTGTGCCCACCGCCGCAGTTCCCAGGCCGCTTAATATTGAGGCTCTGCTGGGAGTCTGTCCTCTAACCTGTTCACTCGCATATTGTCTGCAGTACGAATCATCGTCACGAAACTCATCGAAAGTTTTGCCGGATCCCGGAAGGGCCATCACACCAGGGCCGCTCGGTATTGTCGCGCATGAAGCCAATCCAAACGCCATTAGTAAAGAGACCGATCTGTATGCGCGCATATTACCCCTCTTGATTGATTTAGTTGGTTGCTGGCTGCGGAGCCACTCGCAGCCAGCCATCCGGGCATTTCTTCACGTATGGGTAGTATCCTTCCGGGTTTCTACAATAGTGCCAGTAGTTTGCTGCACTCTGCGAGGGTGATGGGGGTTGGACAGCCTGTTGCCGCTCTATGTAGACCGGGGGCGTAACGGGCACGGCAATAACAGGAGGATACGAGTAATACGGCGCGTAATAAGGAGCGCCAAAACCATAACCTCCATAACCTCCATAACCTCCATAACCCCTATACCCGAACCCGCCACCATAATAACCCAGGCCAATGCCATATCCGCTACCAAAGCCGAAACCAGGATAGCCGCCGCCATAGAAAATCCCGCTCACGTGGTGATGACCGGCGTGGTGATGGTGATGACCCCCGTGATGATGGCCCCCATGATGATCCCCGCCATGATGATCGTGACCACCACCATCGTGGTGATTCCCATCGCCTGCCCTTGCGGGACCCATGTAGAGCGACCCGAGCAGAAAGAAAATCAGGTAAACAAGTTTCCTTTGCATATACTCCTGTACTTCACCATTTCACCTGCGGGACTATGAAGCCTGATGCGCTCAAAATTTTGCTGCGCGCCTTTTGCTCCCCTTTGCTCCGGAATGCTAACATTAGATTGCCAACTTGCGGCGGCGTTCCATTTGATCCGGGAAAACCATGTTATTTCATAGTATCGCAGGTACGGATCAGAAGGTGCGAATCGGAAAAGGCCCTCCCTTCCGCCCCAACCGCCTCGATGGACGGAGTCGGGGTTCCGGCGTTCCCTGGTGGAATTCGGCAGTCTGGACCGAAGTAGTATGTGACTCCGACATGGCTCAGGTATTTGGAACAGAGGATAACGCGAGAGACGACCGGATAAGACATGCACATGATCCAGCTTTTGCTGCCACTCTGGAGCAATGACGGCGAACGATTACCGCACGCACTTTTTGAGCAGGTCCGGGACGAACTCACGGGGCGCTATGGCGGTCTGACAGCCTACGCACGGACACCGGCAAGCGGGCTGTGGCGCCAACAGGGCGGCGAGACCGTCCACGACGACATCGTCGTCTACGAAGTCATGGCGGACGGCCTTGATGTGGAATGGTGGGTTAGCTACCGTACTGAACTGGAGAAGCGCTTCAGGCAGGATCAGTTGGTGGTAAGAGCCCACAAAATTCGCGTCTTGTAATTGGCAGCCCATGATTGCGGCCGGTGAACAGAGCGGCCGACCGGCGACCGCGCCAAGTCATGCAGGTGCCCGATCGGTTATTACGGCCAAGGGCCTTGCCCCTGGCAGTTTCCCTCTTGCCCTTCAGGAAAAGGACCATGACATCTTCTTCACTATTTGCGAACTACACTTCGATACGCGCGCGTACGCTGGAACTCATCGAGCCTCTGAATGGCGAGGACTGCTGCGTACAGTCGATGCCGGAAGCAAGCCCGGTAAAATGGCACCTGGGCCATATTGCCTGGTTCTTTGAAACCTTTGTGCTTCAGCATTACGAAAAGCCTTTCAAACCTTTTCACCAGGCCTTTCAAACGATGTTCAGTTCCTACAATGCATCCGGTCAGACCCATCCGGACCCGCTGCGCGGCCTGTTCACCCGGCCTTCCCTGTCCGTGGTGCGGGACTATTGCCGCAACGTGGACGAGCGCATCGCCCAGGTCCTGAATGGCAAGGCGGAAGACAAGATGTTGCGTATGCTGACCGTCCTTGGCATGAATCACGAGCAACAGCATCAGGAACTCATCCTCACCGATATCAAGCACCTGCTGTCACAAAATCCGCTCAACCCGAGTTATGCCGGAGATACCGCAGCCGTGACGCCGGCCGTGTCCAGCGCCACCCCTCCCCCGCTGGAATGGCGCCGCTTCGAAGGCGGCCTGGTGGAGATCGGATACAAGGGAGAGGAATTCAGCTACGATAACGAGTCGCCCCGGCACAAGCAATACCTGCAACCCTACCACCTTGCATCGCGCCTCGTCACGAATGGGGAATATCTTGAATTCATGGAAGCGGGAGGTTACGACGATCCCGCGATCTGGTTCTCGGAAGGGTGGGACTGGATAAAAGACAACGGGCGTGAGCATCCGCTGTACTGGCGCCGCGATAAGAGCGGCTGGCAGGAATTCACGCTCAGCGGACTGGGCCCGCTGGACCCGGCGTTGCCGGCTGTTCACATGTCATTATACGAAGCCGAGGCCTATGCGCGGTGGGCGGATGCAAGGCTTCCCACCGAGGCCGAATGGGAGCACGCCGCCTCTCAGCAGGAAATAGAAGGCTGTTTTGCCGACAATAACCGCTTTCATCCCTCCGTCGCTGGGGCCGTCAATAACGCCGGCCCCGTCCAACTTTACGGCGATGCTTGGGAATGGACGCAGTCGAGTTATTCGCCTTACCCCGGCTATAACCCGGCGAAACCGAACGACCACCAGCCCATGTCCATTGTCTGGGATGAAGCGGTGGGCGAATACAACAGCAGGTCAATGGTGAACCAGTATGTATTGAGGGGCGGATCGTGCGCCATTCCCCGGGAGCGAATTCGCGCCAGTTTCCGCAACTTCTTCCCGGCAAGCACGTGCTGGCAGTTCTCGGGCATCCGTCTTGCGCGCGATGCGAACTGATATCCGTTGAACTGCGCAAATAAGGCATAAATGATCAATCCTTCCCGAACCCTTGTTTTCATCGCCCTTTGCGCGGCCTGCACGGGATGGCTGACAGGTTGTACTGTGACGGGTAAGACGACCCAGTCGCAACGAACGACCATAGAGCAGCTCCTCATCAGCCAGTCAGTACAACGCAGCCTTGCCCAGGCACCGGAAGGCTTGATACCCGTCCCTCCCGGCTCCGGCGTGATGCTGGATACCTCGGCTATTGCCGTCGCCACGGGAACCAGTTCGGACCAGAAGCTCATGCAGCAAATGGTAACGGGCTGGCTCGGGTACCATGGATATGCGGTTCAGGATGACGAGCGGAACGCGACGCATCGCATCAACGTGATCGTGGGAGCGTTGGGGACGGAAACCGGGGGCAGTTTTTTTGGAATGCCGGCGTCGAGCAGCCAGGTCATTCCCATCTCCCTTCCGGAAATGGCGCTTTACAAGGCCCAGTATCAGACCGGGTATGTCAGGTTCTACATGGATATTTTTGAACTGCCGTCAGGCAGGCTTATCCACTCGACCCCTACTTTCCTGGCCGAGTCCTATTACAACAACCATACCGTTCTGTTTTTCATTTCATTTGCCCAGACAGATATTGAACAACCGCCCCAGTTGGGTACCTTTCGCGAGCAACGCAAGATGGAGAACCGGGTGGAGTAAGCGGCGGGAGCGGAAGAAATTCAGAGAATCCCGGCTTCAGGCAATCGCATCCAGCGCCTGGGATACATCCTCGATAATGTCGTCAATATGCTCTATACCCACGGATATCCGGACAAGGCCCTCCGGCACCCCGGCCGCCTTTAATTCGTCCGGGTTCAATTGCCGATGGGTTGTCGAGGCGGGATGGCACGCGAGTGACTTGGCATCGCCAATGTTCACCAGCCGCAAGATCATCTTCAACGCATCGATAAATTGACTGCCGGAGGCTGCTCCTCCCTTTATGCCGAAGCTCAGTATGCCCGACGCTTTACCCTTGCTTATCCTGTTGCACAGGTCATGATACCTGCTGCCGGGCAATCCGGCATAATTCACCCACTCCACTTTTGGATGTTTCTCAAGATACCCCGCGAGTTGCAGGGCGTTCTCGCAATGCCTCTCCATTCTCAGACCCAGCGTTTCCAGCCCCTGCAATATTAAAAAAGCACTGTGCGGCGACAGTGCGGCGCCGGTATTGCGTAGCGGCACGACCCGGCAGCGGCCGATATAGGCAGCCGTCTCGAATGCTTCCGTGTAGACGATATCGTGATACGAGGGATCCGGTTCGGTCAGCAAGGGAAAGCGGTCCTTGTGTTTTACCCAATCGAATTTGCCGGAATCAACGATTATCCCGCCAACAGTCGTGCCATGCCCGCCGACATATTTCGTGAGCGAGTGCACGACGATATCTGCCCCAAATTCGAAAGGCCGGCAAAGATAAGGGGTTGAAACCGTGCTATCGACGATAAGCGGCACGCCGTGCTTGTGGGCAATGCCGGCCAGCTTCCCGATGTCGGCAATATTTCCCGCGGGATTTCCGATGGATTCGCAAAAGACCGCGCGGGTCTTACTATCTATATTACCCTCCATGGCTTCAAAGTCGTCGTGCGACACCATGCGAACATCGATGCCTTGCCGGGGGAATGTATGGGCAAACAAATTGTAGGTGCCCCCGTAGAGCTGGCTGGTACTCACGATGTTCTCGCCCGTGCTGGCTATGCACTGGATGGCGTAGGTGATCGCCGCCATGCCCGAGGCAACGGCCAGCGCGCCGACGCCGCCCTCCATCTCCGCTATACGCTGCTCCAGCACAGCAGTAGTGGGATTCATTATTCTTGTATAGATATTCCCCGGCACCTTCAGGTCAAACAAGTCGGCGCCATGCTGGGTATTGTCGAAGGTATAGGAAGTCGTCTGGTAAATAGGGACCGCAGCGGCCCGTGTCGTGGCTTCGGATTGATACCCGTGGTGCAATGCCAGTGTTTCCAGTTTCATGCCGTCCTCTCTTGCTCGTTTTGGGAACCTTGATTTTAGCCTACGTCTCCTGCCTGATAAAAGCGAGCAGTGCCGCAGGAAGGCTTCTTGATGCCGGTTTGGTTCATCTGTTGCGGGTTTCGGCTATTCGCTCCTGCCATGCGAACTGCAAACCGCGCTTTGGCAGAATATCGGTCAAAGAGACTGTGAAACCAGGAGACTATGCGAGACGTTAAAACCATTAAAACGGAGTCAGAAAGGACACGCCGCTGGCTCCTACCGCCGACCCGTTCTCAAGGCGCCGGGCAAACCGGCTTCCTTCCGTTTCGCTGTTATCGCCAAGCACCCGGGTCACCCTGCTCCTGTGAAAGCTCGACAGCTGTCTCCAAAACGGAATGACGCACGCCGCCTCTCTCCCATACAACTCTCCATGCAGCTTGGGCAGCTCGTGCCAGGGAGCGGTAGGCCTGGCGTGATGCGCATTGTGATAACCGAAATTAAGAGTAACAAGATTCAACCACGGGTGATTAACTGAAACCGGGTTGCTGAATGTATGTGATTGCTCGTAATTCTTGTCGCCCCGGCGCTTCGCGCCATCGAGGCTGTCAGCAGACGGCATGACTAGCTCATAGCTATGCTGAAGCGCATCCATGAACCGCAAAATCGTCAGGAATACTGCGCAGGCCAGGAGGTAACATGCATAGGCCGCTGGCGCGTGCAAAAACAGCATGAAAAGCAGGCCGAACCGCGCAGCTACAACCCCGGTCGTCCGGGGCCGCTGCTTTTTTTTCTCTTCGAAGATGAAAGGCGCGGCAACGAGGACCCCATGCATGATCAATTCGACAGCGGGAACGTACAGCCATTCCAGTATCTCTACAATTTTGAGCTGAACGGGGTGCCGCGCAAGATATCCCCTGTAGTCAAACGCGGCGGCATCGATGTTATCGACGTGATGCCGCAGGTGCTTCGCGCGCAAATCCATAAATGTCCCATAGCACGCGCCGGTAAGCCAGCTCAACATGCTTCCCATCCTGGCATTGTAGCCCGGCAATTTGAACAGGGCATTGTGTGCGCATTCGTGAATCATGTACGAGGCTATGACCATGCCGTGGGCCATTGCGAACGTACCGACTGCCATCAGAACCGGATTCAGGGACAAAATAAGCGCAACTCCGCCAAAATAGGCAAGCTGACAGTAAAACAGTGCTCCTGCCCCCCGAAGCAAGCCGCCCCTGTAACGGAAATGCGCTTCTTCAAATCTTCTCAACATAGCCATGTGACCTTTCCCTTTTCGTTCAAACTGCCTGCATACCTGATGATTCAAAACAAACCGCCCTTGTTCGGTCAATTCCCTTTTGGGATAATATTTGCAATTATACATGTAAAATTGCGATAATAAACAGGCATGTTATGCTGCGCAGCAATTAGTGCGGAACAGCCACCATGATCCTCAAACGAAGCAGGAAAAAAGGAACAGGAATGAATAAACCTCCTGGATACTCGAATAAAAGGCGGCGGCGCTTCATCGAGCTGCTGACCAGCACGGATCAGTATTGGGTAGAAGTGATGGGAGACATGCTCTTCCACGACCTGAACTATTATGACTTGTTCACCCAGATGTGGCTGAATTCGAAGAACGCCCCTGACGGTTCATTTCGCAAGTCGGAGCTGTACCAGTTCATGCCAAACATCAGTCAACGGACCGCGGTCAAATACGTTCAGATCGCAATCGATCACGGCTTGCTCATCGAACATACGGATCCCGAAGATCTCCGCTCCCGGCGAATCGCCATGTCCGTCGGCCTCAAGCAAAAAATCGAGCTTTTCCTGGATTATTCCATAGCGGTATTCGGGGCGTTAGCTCCGCCGCTGTCCAAGCGGAAGCCACAGCGCTGACGAAAGGGGAACTGCAACGGCACGACGTCCTGATAACCGTGGACGGGGACCCGCAGCTACGCCGGGGTTCAGACGATTCCCCAGAACGGGCCTGCCGCAGAAGATTTGGGAATAGCGGGATTTTTAAATGGAGCGGGAAACCCCGGCCCAGGTCACTCGGATATAAGCAACCGCAGATACTTATCTGTCGAGCCTTTCCTTCGACGCATCGACAAGATCGCATATGGCAAGCCCAACCGCCAGTGTAACGAAGATGGCAGCCAGGGATTTGCCCGAAAGGCGTTTCTCGAAACCCGGCGTGAGCCGTTTAGGAATAAGATAATAGTCCGTAATGTAAGCGCCGGCTGTCACTACCGCAGCGCCAACGAGGGGCCGCGTCAGCGACTTTTCAGGCGCGGGACGCCTCGCGGCAGCGTGAGCGGTGCCGCCCCGGCTTCCGAAAAATTTTTCATAGAATAGCGCCCAGAATATCGCCGAGGCATGATTCAGCAAAAAACCCGTAAGCGTGTATTTTAGGGAAGCCTTATCTTTCCGCGCAGCTTTGTCTCCCCACAGGACGTGGCTCGTTGCGTTCAAGGGAGCTGCAAAAGAGCCGTCTTCAAGCTTGCCGGCAACGGAAGCGGTCAACGCTGTTGCGAGTCCGCTTATGGTGCCGGACGTAACAGCCCGCCTGAGTATGCCCGGCGCATCCTTTGTATTGTTCATGTCAAAGCTCCTCATGGATGGGTTTCGGAAAGTACGTTTTTTGAGAATACCCCTTGGCTGCGGGCACGGCTGTGCAGTAGCGCACATTCCGGTCAAGACAACAAGCCTCTGCCTCCCCCTCCCCCTTCAGGAGAAGGTAGGGGACACCGAAGTTGCCGGCATTACGGGGAAATGCATCCGAGCCACCAGCAGCCTCATAATCCGCAATATACCGTCATTCCGTTTTTGGAGAAGCCCCCGGCACCGGCGCTATGGGCATTACCGGAATGGGCGCCTGAGTCACGACCCGCGTTTGCTGCGGATCGCTGAACTGAATGCCCGATTCCCGGAAGCGTTCCAGTATTCTCCGGTTAAAGCTGCGCTGCACCGCCCACCGTCCCTTGTCCAGCGTTTGCATCTGCCCCAGGATGGTAATAATCGAACCGTCAACGTGATCCACTCCCCATATCTCGGGATCGGCCAGAATCAGGTGATTCAGTTGAGGATTGCTGCGCATCTCCTTGCATACGCTCCTGATCGCGGCAAGTACCCTGTCCACGTCGGAGTCTGCCGTCACACTCACCCGGATGGCAGCATTCCCGATTCCCCGGTGACTGCTGGATGCGGCAGACACGGAGCCAAAGGCATTGGTAACGGTGGAAACGGAACTGAAGGGCACGACATGCAGCGACCCATCCGAAGCGCGTAACCGGACGGTACGTATCGACAGGTGCTCGACCACCCCCGATACGCCGGCAACAGTGATGAAATCCCCTACCTGTATGGCATTTTCCATCAACAGGAAAATGCCGGTAATAAAATCCTGGACGAGTTTTTGCGAACCGAAACCTAACGCAACTCCGATAATGCTGGCTCCCGCGAGCAAGGGAGCAATCGTGATACCCAATTCGTGAAGCGCGGCTAGCAATACGATCATCCCGATGATGATAAGTAGCGTGGTACGCAGCATGGGTAAAAGGGTGCGGAGACGGGCCGCTCGAGCTGTGTCGCCAACATCGGTCCACCGGTCGATCCGGCGGGAAATCACGACATTAAGGGCTTCCCATGCCGACGCCGCCAGCGCGAGCGTAATCGCTATTGTGGCCGCGGCGGAGGCAACGCGGCGGCCCACGGAACCGCGCTCGAACCATGAGAGCGTATCTACGCCCCAGACCTGCAGTAACACGATAAAAGCGCCGGTCCCGATCAATATGGAAACGACACGGTAAATCAGCAGGTGATAGGTGCCCTTTGTGGCAACCTCCTCCTCATCTACCTCTTCATACCCGGTGGCCGTCGGAGCGCGATGCTCAGGTGCGTTTTCCCGGTCCGCGAGGAATGCACGGTCGATTGCGCCCAAGACGAAGATCGAAACTAGGCTGGCCCCCACGATAACTGTCGCCGACAAGGCGAAGAAATACAGTACGCGCTGAAATCCGTTTTCCGCCCCGGCGGACCATAGCAGCCAGGCGGCGACTATCAGGAATGTGGCCACGAATGGCCAGCTGTCTGCCAGTATCTCCCGCAACCCGAACAACCCGCTCCAGTTATCTCCGGCGGTGCCGCGTATAGCCTCCGCGGTAGCTTTCCGGCTACGCAAGACCATCGCCAGCAGCATGATGTGGACAGCCAGCCCAACCAGCTTGGAAAGCGCGATATGAGTATCGCGGGTTCCTCCTGTGTGCAGTGCAAGCTCGGCGACAGCCGTGCCAAAGACAGCGACGATGATGATGCGGCGCAACCAGCGATTCACATACGCCGCCGCGGCATCGCTGATGTGCATCAGTCGGAGTTTCTGCCCAAGCGGCGATGCCATGAGGTGAACCACGCTCAACACTAAGCGCGTCGTTACATAGGCCTCGACGATGGCGAGCGTCATGTCGTGGAACACTGCCGGGCGACCGCCAAATATATTGAGCAGCAGCATGGCTGTCGCCATGAAAGCGGCAAGCGAAATCAGTTCCAGCACCCAGTGTGCGAGCGCGAACGGGAAGCGTCGAAGCAAGCTCCAGTGGTGGCTGGCGGAGGGAGCCGGGGGCGCGGCGGGGGTGGCGGCGGAAGGCATGATCGCGGGTGCTGCGCCAAGCGAAGCTTTTTCTTTTTTGCGGTCGATCGCGTTTTGCCGGCTGGCAGCTCGCTGTTCCACCCGTTCGCGGGGACCCCGGAGGCCACGGTGCAAAAGCCACTCCAGGAATAGCGCCGCCCCGAGTACCGCTATGATCTTCCACAAGCCGCCGAGCACTTGCAAGCGACGCTCGGGCGTGCCAAGGTGGTACTCTGCCACCACCCGGCCACCGTTCTCGCCTCCAGGAGCATGCCTGCGGTCAGCCGGAGCTGGTCCGACGCCACTTCCAGCCGATTCCCTATCACCTCAACCAGCTGGGCCCCCCCCTCCCCCGTTTCGCGCACAACAGGCTCGGGAGAACTCTCGGTTGCCTCGGGACTGGCTGGGACCGCGGCATTTAACGTTGTGCTGGCTTCCGCTGCTTGTGCGATAGCGCTGAGGGCCTGTTCGAGTTCGCCCCGTTTCTTCTCATCCCGCAGTATGGAAAGCATATGCCTGGCTTCTGCCGCCGTAACGGCGGGCGCAGGAATCTCCTCGGGCAAGGACGTACCCGCTTCGTCGGCATGGGTGGGAACCGACATCGTCATTACCAACGGCAGGGTCAACGACGCCAGGACCAAAAACACCGTAAAGTTGTTAGCTCGAAACAACAGGGGCGGGTAGGCAAGTGCCACGGGAGCGCTTGCGCAGTGAGAGAACAGGGATACCCGTG
Source organism: Nitrosospira sp. (assembly GCA_013821425.1). Lineage (GTDB taxonomy): Bacteria > Pseudomonadota > Gammaproteobacteria > Burkholderiales > Nitrosomonadaceae > Nitrosospira. The sequence continues at coordinate 305,067 of JACDGV010000002.1, forward strand.
CATGGGGCAGGCGCAAAGCGATAATCGGCCTTTTAGGGCGGCGATGTCCGTGCGCCGTCGTACATTGAAACCTGCCCCGCGACCATGGCCCCCCTGCCCTGGCTCGTTTAGCGCATTTTAGCTTTTCCTATGCGGCTTATCGCACCGATAACATAAGCGGGAAAGGGAATGATACGGGTGTCTAAACCGGATAGAGAAACGTCAAGGAGGCATGCCATGTATCACCCTTTAGTGATTTGGGCTCCCTATATTCTTGTACTCGCCTCTGTTTTGGGGTTTTTGGGAATGCTCTGGATATAGTCTTATAGCTCAGACCGGTGCATAAGAGCTGAATCATTGGCTATTTATCCAGCGAGCAAGCGAGGGGTAGCGCCCCATTCGATCTAAACCGTACTGGCCCAGCCAGCGACCCGGCATGGCGGGATGGACCCCTAAAGCACTTTCCGTGGTACCGAATTCCCCGACATGCAAACTATAAACATTGCTTGCACCGGCTGCTCCCCCAAATAAGCATCGATCACAGTGACCTCTGCCGGTATGACATTTAAGGCAAGCCGGATTGAATCTCGAAGAAGCCCCAGGTCACGCCGATCACTACAGCAACGATGAGCAAGCTAACTACGGGGTCGAGCCAGTACCAGCCCGTAACCATCATTGCCAGACCTGCCGGTTCAGGCACTTCCCCGTAGGCTATAAATCCTGCCGAGGGGTTTCCAGATTAATCGAGCTTCCGCTATTCCCCTGTTGGGGCGCATGGCATGATAGAAATCATTAAGACATCCACTTCTCATCTCGCTTCGGGCATAGAAATTCTCGCTGCGATCATCATTTTGCTTGCAGTCATTGAAGCCACCTACCGGGGATTAAGACTGTTCTTCGCCAGGCCCAGGCCGCCTGAACAAAAAACAATCGAGGTGCGATTAAGACTTGGAAGATGGCTATCCCTATCGCTTGAATTTATGCTCGCTGCAGACATAATAAGCACGATTATCGCGCCATCGTGGGAGGAAATTGCCAAGCTTGCCGTAATAATTGTACTGCGCACCTCGCTTAACTTTTTTCTTGAGCATGAAATCAGAAACTCGGAAAAACGCGGTGGCTAGAAGCCCATCTGTGACGACAAGGCTTTGCGACAAAGGTAAAGCCAGTGTGGCCCTGGGGCTATTGAAGTCATTTCATAGGATTTACGTGCTCGTCCGGCCTGCTTCCATCGTTGCCGATGCCCATTCTTTCGAGGATCGGGAATCCCACGCCCCCTTCCCCCTCCGCCCTTGTTACTGGTCATCCGGCGCGGCGCCAAGGGAAAGCTCTGCGGCAACCGAATCGCCGGATTCTCCGGTCACGCTCTTTATGCCCGCCGATTCGACGTGTTTCCTGTCAATGCCGGCTTCCATCACTGCGTCAATAACAGCCTGCGCACGGCTTTCCGCCAGCGACGCCAGCGCATTTTCGGGGAGTGGCTGGAGTTCCGCCAGGCGCTCGAACAACGCGGCGTAGAAGGCGCGGTCCTCGCTGCCGCGCCCAAACAGTCCGAGTAACGGATTAACGCGGTCCGGCTCACGTCCGGTCTGTCTCGCATACTCTTCCGCGAACTCCCCTACCGCTTTTTTTCCGGCCTGTTCGATGAGCAGTTTTTCCAGCGCTTTCTGGGTGTCGGCATCGCCATACGCGATCAGTCCCGGATCCTCCCCCGGTTCCAGCCGTATGCCCCTGGCGGCGGCCAGATCCCGCCGCGCCTGCGCGCTGCGCAAGCGCTCGCCGTCGCGTAGCGGGTCAAATGCCCCCCCCACCATCAACCGTACCTCTGGCCGCTGCTTCATTGCCTCTGCTAGATCGTGCAGTTTTTCTCGCTGGGGAGGGGAGAGGAGGGCACTTCCCGCTTCAAACTCCACCGCCTGGAGCTCCTCGTTGGTGCGCCCGCCCAATAATCCGGACAGCAGGCGAAAGGGCGAAGTGACGATGCGCTGAATCACGTTCGCAAGCGCCGTGCGTATGAGCACCCCATAGTCGAATCTCGGATTTCCCAGATCGCCCTCGATGGGCACCGCAAGTCTTATCCTGCCATCGGGCGACCTCAGCAAAGCGATGGCCAGATCAAGCGGAAGGTCCAGCGCAGTCGGCGCTTCAACGCGCTCGCCAAGTTTGAAGTCTGCCAGCGTGATGCTGTTCTGTCCCACGAGATTGCCGTCTACAACCTTGTAGTGCAACTCGAGCCAGAGATCGCCGGCGGCGATTTTTCTACCGGCAAAGGTGGCTGAGTATGGAGAAAGCGCAGGTAATCCGATATTTTCGAAATCCGCCCTGATATCCAGAAATTTCTTGGGATCGGAAGGTATCAGCGCACCTGCAGCCCTCGCTGTTCCATACTCCTCGACCTGCCCCGAAAGTTCTGTCTCCGCACGACTCCCGGGCTGAGAAGAGATTCCCGCAATTGAACCTTCAAGCGCCTGCACCCGGGTAGAGAATGGCAGTACCAGGCTGAGATCCGCGAAGTCGAGCGAACCTCCTGCAATCCGCACCTGGCTGACTTCAACTGAGAAGGGCACACCGACCTCGCTGCGATTTTTTTCTGGTGATCGCTGTTTCGTCTTCGCCTCGTCGCCATTGTGTTTCTTTATAACCTGGTTGAGATTGACGTTCCTGTCTTCGTCGATAACGAGTTTCATGTCCGGTTCGTGCAGATGCACCTCCTCGATTGCCAGTTGCTTCCGGGGAAGGCTCAGGGAAATCTTTTGTGCGGAAAGCGTTTTCCATGCGATCAGGCGTTCATTCGCCCCCGCTTCATTTACACGGAAATCATGAATACTGGCACTCCCCTGAGATGTAATTTCCGGAACGATGCCAGAACGGTATTCCAGTTCAGCGGAGACCGAAACGCTGCCCGATGCGAGATCAACCGCCGCGTGGCGGGAGACAAGCGGATGCAACGGCTCGAGCGGAATGCCCGTGGCCTCGAGCTTGCCCCGCGCCTCGCTGAAGTCCTGTTGCAACTTGCCACTGGCTTTGACCATCCCCTGCCCGCCAATGCGAAACTCCGCTGCAAAGTCAAGCGGGGACTCGCTTGCGCTGTCTATATTTCGGAAAGCGGCGGATACCAGGACGATGTCGTACAGGATAGAAGGCTTGAAACTTCGATCAATAAGGTGGATGTCGAATTCCTTCAGTTCCAGTAACCCCGTCTGATACTTCCAGGGGGTGTCTGCAGTCCCCTCTTCTCCGTTGGAATCTCGGCCTGGCTTTTCCTCGCCAGTCGAGTTAGCTGCCGGCAAAAGTTGCAACAGGCCTGCCGGTCCGTCGGCATCTCGAAGGATTACGATATCGCCGCCGCTGAGGGTAAGGGTGCCAGCACGGGCGACGCGGACATGGGTATCAAGCCGCCCTCCCGTCACCCTGACAGCATCGAGCGTTGCAAGCGGCGTGGTATCTTCCACTTCAATTGGCGCCACCGCCGCTTTGTTTACCGCCAGTTGTATATCTTCCGCAACAATCCGGGGAGCCCCTGCTCCGCCGGCAATTTCCAAACTGAAGCTGCTGCCTATCTCCTCGGCGCCGAAAACGAGCGCGGGCGACATTGTATGGTCGGTATACCCCGCCGCCACCTTTTTAATGGCAATATTTTCCATTCGCACCTTCCACGGCTGCTCCTCGCGACCCCCCTCACCTGCATTGGCTGCATCAGCCGCATTCCCGCCTTCCGTCCGGTCATCGCTCCCCTGCGTGGTGTCGGTGTTTCCAGCCAGTTCCAGCCAGTCCAGCGTGCCGTCGCTCGCCAGGCTCGCACTCAGCGTCCCATTGGACAACTCCAGGTGCGGCACGACGATTTCCCGCTCAGCGAGCGCAAACCGTCCTCCGCTCAAGCGGATAGCACCAAGTGCAAGGAGTGCCCCCCTGCCACCGGCGCTTGCCAGGGACAGATCGGAAATCTCCGCTCGGAGGTCGGCTACGGTGAGCAGGGTTTCGCCCTGCTGGTGAGAGAAGTCGTACCGGCCTGCCAATGAAAGCTCTCCTCCCGGCTCTGCAATGCGCAATTCATCGCGCAGGAAGTCCCACGCGGTAGCCAGCTTCATTCCGACTATGCTGAACCCCCCGCTGGATGCCATCGGGTACACCGCAACGCTTCCCGACCAGGCGACGCTCCCCCCCGCCGGCAATCTTGCTGCCAGCGCATAGTGGCCCTCGCGATCAGGAATCGTGCTAAAGTCCTTCAATTCGAGGTTTATCGGCCCGAATGCCGTGCTGACAGGGGTCGAGCCCGAGAGATCGTTTACGTGCACCCTGCTGTCGCTGACGATAACATGCTCGAGCACGAGGCTGGGCGGAGGTTCGTCTTTCTGCTCCGGGTCCTTTAGGCGTTCGATGATATCCATGATATTCAGCCGGCCCTCCGGGTCGATTTCCAGAGTCAGATCGAACCCCTCCACCCGTAGGTCTGCAAGTGTCCAGGCGCGCTGGAAGATGCTCGACAGCTCGAAATCGATATACACGCGCTTCAAATGCAATATCTTCCTGCGGTCGGTCCCATCGAGTTGAAACCCGGAGAAGTCGACGGTAAATAGGTAAGGGTTCATACGGACGCTGTCGATCCTGGCCTGATGGCCCAGGTGCTCCTCGAGATAGCGCGGAAGATGGCGCTCCACCAGATAGGGAGCGAGCAGAAACCCGCCAAGGGTATAGAGGAGAAGTAATAGCGCGGTTATCCACGTTATCTTGCTGGCTGCAACTCGTCGGATTATTCTTTTCATGTCGGCCTTCACGGGAACAAATGGAGCGTACGGAAAGCAGCGCTGCGAGGCAGGCACCGAGGCCAAGGGTGGTCGTGATGCCGCGAATAGCAGCCGCAATAGTCAGGCCACGCGCGCAAAAGGACTTCTACCTTAGGTAAAATGAGAAAGAGGTTCTGTACGATATGGCACAGACCCTCCCGTCAGTTGTTGGCAAGCTGCTGTGCTTGGCCCCGTAATGCTACTGCTCCCAACCCTGCTCACATATCCCATAAACAGAAAAATAGCACCATATGGAACGAGACGAAGATCCGCTGTGGTACAAGGACGCCATCATTTACGAGTTGCACGTCAAGACATTCTTTGACAGCACCGGTGATGGCATCGGGGATTTCCCCGGCTTGATTTGCAAGCTCGACTATCTGCAGGAACTCGGCGTGAACACGCTCTGGCTGCTGCCGTTTTATCCCTCGCCCGGACGCGATGACGGCTACGACATAGCGAATTATCACACGGTTCATCCCGATGTGGGCGAGATGTCCGACTTCCACAAGTTCATGCGGGAAGCGCATCGCCGCGGTTTGCGCGTGATCACCGAACTGGTGATTAACCATACGTCGGATCAGCATCCCTGGTTTCAGGCCGCGCGGCGCGCGCCGCCAGGCTCGGCCAAGCGGGACTACTACGTATGGAGCGACGATAAATCCAAGTACAGCGGCACCCGCAGCATCTTCACTGATACTGAGCAGTCCAACTGGGAATGGGACGAGGTAGCCCAGGCTTATTACTGGCACCGTTTTTTTTCGCATCAGCCGGATTTGAATTTCGATAATCCCCACGTGTTCAACGCTATCATGCACGTAATGCGGTTCTGGCTGGATGCGGGGGTTGATGGCATGCGCCTGGACGCAATGCCTTACCTGTGCGAACGCGAGGGAACCAATAGCGAAAACCTGCCGGAAACCCACGCCGTTATCAAGCGCATGCGGGCTGAGCTGGATGAGCATTACCACGACCGTGTGTTCCTGGCAGAAGCAAATCAATGGCCGGAGGATGTGCGGGAGTATTTTGGCGACGGCGACGAATGCCATATGGCCTTTCACTTTCCGCTGATGCCGCGCATGTACATGGCCATCGCACAGGAGGACCGACACCCGGTCGTGGAGATTCTGGAGCAGACCCCCGACATTCCGGACAACTGCCAGTGGGCGTTGTTTCTCCGCAATCACGACGAGCTGTCCCTGGAGATGGTCACCGACCGCGAGCGCGACTATCTCCACCAGACTTATGCTATTGACCCTCAGGCGCGCCTCCACCTCGGCATTCGGCGCCGGTTGGCGCCATTGCTGGACAACGACCGGCACCGCATTGAACTGATGAATCTCCTGCTGATGACCATGCCTGGTTCTCCGGTTGTCTATTACGGTGACGAGATCGGAATGGGCGACGACCTTCAGCTTGGCGACCGCAACGGTGTCCGGACACCGATGCAGTGGCGAGGCAGCCTGAATGGCGGGTTTTCAACCGCTGAACGAGAGCGGCTGTTCCTGCCACCGATCGTTGATCCGGTGTACGGTTTCGCCGCGGTGAATGTGGAATCGCAGAACCGCAGCACCTCGTCGCTGCTCAATTGGATGCGGCGCTTGATCGCGGTGCGAAAGGCGCACCGCACATTCGGTCGCGGCACCCTTCGTTTTCTGCGGCCGGGTAATCGCAAGATTCTCGCCTATCTGCGCGAGCATGAGGATGAAACGATTCTTTGCGTTGCCAACCTGTCCCGGGCAGCGCAGGCAGTGGAACTGGATTTGAGCCCGTTCAAGGGAAGAGTCCCCATTGAGCTGATGGGCCGCAGCAAGTTTCCCCCGATCGGCGAATTGCCGTACCTGCTCACCCTGAGGGGGCACGGGTTCTATGCCTTCGTTCTGTCGGCCGAAGCGACGGCGCCGGATTGGCACGAGGAGCGGCCCGCGCTGCCGGATCTTCCGGTATTGGTATTGGTAGAGACGGGATGGCGCACCCTTCTTGCCGACAAGGAAGACCGCGGTGGCGGAAATCAGCTGATGGCGCGCAGGGCCCGGGAACAGCTTGAGCAGGAGATCATCCCCCGCTTCTTCCGTTCCCAGCCCTGGTTCGAAAGCGGGGACGCGACAGCGGATAGATTCGAGCTTGGGGAAGTGCGCGAGTGGTCGACCGATCGCGGAAGCTGGTTGCTGATCACTGTTATGTTGACCCTAGGGAGTGGTGAAATACGCCGCTACGCCCTCCCCCTGGCAATGGCTTGGGAGGACGGCGACGAAGACCGCGTGAGGGGGCTGCTCCATGTCACCCTTGCCAAAGTGCGGCGGCGGGCGAAAATTGGCGCGCTCTTCGATGCATTCTGGGACGATGATTTCTGTCGTGCAATGATATCCAGCATGGAACCCGGCTCGACGCTCGAGCTCGAGGGAGGGCAATTGCATTTCAGGGCGACGAGCGTTTTTCGCGCCTGCACGCCTCAGGACGAAATGGCAACGGTAACACGCACCCTGTCCGGCCGAAGGCGCCTGCTGGTGAACCTGGGCGATCAACTGGTGTTGAAGGGCTATCGCTGGCTGCTCCCCTGCATACATCCGGAACTGGAAATGTCGAAGTTTCTCACGGAAACAGCGAAGTTCACGCGCGTGCCGCAGCTGGCCGGGACCGTGGAGTACTGCCATCGGGGGGAACACTGCGCGACCCTGGCCATCCTGGAGTGCTACACGGAGAACCAGGGCACCGCCTGGGCCTACACACTCGATTATCTGGCGCGCTACCTGGATGAGTGCGGCAAACGCCAGAAGCGCCCGATCGACGCCCGGCATGCCGCATACATGGATCTGATCAAAACCCTGGGGCTGCGTACGGCCGAATTTCATCAGGCACTCGCGCTGCCCGATACCGACGGAACTGAAGGGTCCTTTGGAAGCGAGCCGATTACAGGGGAAGACATTACGGAATGGGTGAGCGGGGTGCGCGTGAAGATGGACGAGATGTATAAGCTGCTGGAGACAGAATCGCGGCGCCTGCCGGATTCGGCGCAGCTGGCCGGGGCCGATCTCCTCGCGATCCGGCCCCGATTCTACCGGCGCATCATTCGCGCGGCGGCGGTCCCCCCCGAGGCGACGAAGGCGCGTTGTCACGGCGACTATCATCTGGGCCAGGTCTGGTTGTCAAATAACGATTTCCTGATTGCCAACTACGGCGGCGGACCTGAGCCCGGCTGGAACAGGCGCCGCTGGAAACATACGCCGTTGCGTGATGTGGCAACCATGCTATTCTCGTTTTCCGAGGTGGCGGCAGCGGCGCTTGACCACGCTACGGCTGAATGCCCTGAAGAGCGCACCGGGCTGCGGGAGCACGTGGACAACTGGCAAGCGCTGGCGGAACAGGGTTTCTTAAAGAGCTATCGGAGGGCGATGGCGGGACACGCCCTGTTTCCTTCCGATAGCAGGACCGTGGATACGTTTGTCACGCTGTTCATGGTGGAAAAGGCGGTTGCGAGCGTGAGCGACGCGCTCGCGAGGCATTCGAATGCAGTGGATGCCCTCATGCGGCGGCTGATCCAGCTCATGCACAGGAGGAGATAGGGCACGCTTGGTTACGCGAAGGCATGAAATGCCCTACGGGGCAGAGATTACGGAACAGGACGTGCGATTTCGCCTGTGGGCGCCCAGTTGCGAACAGGTCGGGCTGTGCCTTGCTAAAGGGCGGGGCGAGCGCGTGCTGCCAATGAACGCATGCGGCGGAGGCTGGTTCGAGCTCATTTCCTCCGAAGCAGGTGCGGGGACGCGCTATCGTTTTGAAGTAAACGACGGCCTTCGCGTTCCCGATCCGGCCTCGCGCTTCAATCCCGAGGATGTGCACGGCGCAAGCGAAGTGATCAATCCTGCTGAATTCGCCTGGCAGGACGGGGCGTGGCGCGGACGCCCTTGGGAAGAGGCCGTGATCTATGAGCTCCACGTGGGGACGTTTTCCCCTGAGGGGACTTTTGCGGGGGTGATGGCGCGCCTGGACTACCTGGTGGAGCTTGGCGTGACCGCTATCGAGCTTATGCCAGTGGCGGATTTTCCGGGTGCGCGCAACTGGGGTTATGACGGCGTGCTGCCTTACGCGCCGGACAGCCGCTACGGCCGGCCACATGACCTCAAGACACTGGTTCAGGCCGCTCACTCGAAGGGCCTGATGGTCCTGCTCGACGTAGTCTACAACCACTTCGGCCCGGAGGGAAACTACCTTTACGTGTACGCAAAAAAGTTCTTTACCGAACATCATCACACACCGTGGGGTGCGGCGATCAATTTCGATGGCGCGGACAGCCGCGACGTGCGGGAGTTCTTTATCCATAATGCCTTGTACTGGTTGCAGGAGTATCACCTCGACGGCTTGCGCCTCGATGCGGTGCATGCAATCGTGGACGACTCCGAGCCGCACATTCTTGCCGAACTGGCGGAGCGCGTGTACGCAGGGGTTAGCGGTGAACGCGAGGTGCATCTGATTCTGGAAAACGACATCAACACGGCGCGCTATCTCGGACGCGGCAAGTACGTTGCGCAATGGAACGACGACATTCACCACGCGCTGCATGTCCTCGCCACCGATGAGAGGGACGGCTATTACATGGATTACGCGGACGAGCCGATCCGCCACCTCGGGCGCTGCCTGGCGGAAGGATTCGCGTACCAGGGAGAGGTCTCCGCCTATCGCGGCCATGCCGCGCGTGGGGAACCGAGCGCGAACCTGCCGCCGCAGGCCTTCGTATCCTTTCTGCAATCCCATGACCAGACGGGCAACCGGGCGTTCGGCGAGCGCATTACCCATATTGGGTCAGAGCCGGCGGTGCGCGCGGCCACGGCCGTGTATCTGCTCGCTCCCAGCATTCCCATGCTGTTCATGGGAGAAGAGTTCGCCGCCAAGTCGCCGTTTCAGTTCTTCTGCGACTTCGGCGAGGAACTGCGTGAAGCGGTGACGCAAGGTCGGCGGCGCGAATTTGCCAAGTTCACGCGGTTCAGCAACCTGGGAGCCATACCAGACCCGAATGCGGCCGAGACTTTCCTCGCCTCAAAAATCGATTGGGATTCGCTCCATAACGACGCGCATGCGCGCTGGCTGGCATATTACCGCGGGCTGTTGAAGCTGCGGCGAGAAGTCATTGTGCCGCGCCTGCCGGGGATGGAGGGGCGGTCGGCCCGATTCGAAGTGCTCGCGCCAGGCGGCTTGCGGGTGCAGTGGAAGCTGGGTGACGGATCAACGTTGTGGCTGCTGGCGAATTTTTCGAGAGAGAGTATCCGCACAGCGCTTCCAGCCGGGCAAACCGTGTTCGCCTCCTCGGAGGAGGCAGCGAAAAGCATCCTTGGTCCTTTCTGCGTGGTGTGGACGCTCGAACCCTTGGCCGGACCATCGCAAGCCGGGTAACGGCCATTGAAGGAATTGATATTCACTTCATCCCGCCAGTTTCTGATCAAAATATCCGCGCTAAAGGAGCTGCATGAGCAACCGGCTTGATAAACTATGCGACCTATGTGGTGTGCTCCCCCAATACAGCGATATCTGGGGAAACCCCCATTACACCTCCGAGGCCGCAAAACGTGCCTTGCTTGGCGCCATGGGCGTGCCAGCAAATACGGAGGAAGAGGCGGCAGCGTCCTTGCATGCTTTTGAACGGCGCAGGTGGGAGCGGCCCATGCCGCCGGTACAGGTGGTGCGCGAACCAGCCCAGCCGCATCGTATTGGCATTGCCTTGCCTATAACCGAGGATAAACTGGCCTATCGCTGGCATCTGCGCAGGGAGTGCGGCGCCGAGGACGACGGTGAATTCACTCCCGCCGCAATGGAAGAGGTGGAACGTTGCCATCTCGACGGCCAGGAATTCGTGCGCCGGGTGCTGGCGCTGGATCTTGCAGTGGAACCGGGCTATCACCGCTTGTCGATCGAACGCGCCGACGGGCGCGGCCCCAATGGCGAGATGCCGCTTATTGTCGCGCCCGTCACCTGCTACGAGCCGCCCGCTATTCGAGGTGAGGGGCGGGCGTGGGGTTTCGCCGTCCAGCTCTACGGCATACGTTCCGAGCGCAACTATGGCATCGGAGACTTCGGCGACCTGCGCCGTCTGATCGAATTTTGCGCCGAAGCCGGTGCAGCCGCGCTGCTACTCAATCCGCTTCATGCGTTATTTCCGGACGCACCCGATCACGCCAGCCCGTACAGCCCCTCCAGCCGCACCTATTTCAACACGCTTTATCTGGACGTGGAGGCCATTTCCGATTTTACGGAGTCCGAGGAGGTGCGTGCAATGGTGTTTGCGCCAACTTTCCAGGCCCAGTTGCGTGCGCTTCGCGCAAAGGAACAGGTGGATTACGGGGGCGTCGCCGAGGTGAAATCGAAAGTCCTGGCTTGCCTGTACCATCATTTCCGCAGCGCTCACCTGAGCCGGAGCACGAACCGGGCGAAGGCTTTCCGCGCCTTCCAGGCTGAACATGGCGAGAGCCTTCGCAAACAGGCGCTGTTCGAGGCGCTGCAGGAATATTTTCGCGCGCAGGATAGTACGGTGTGGGGCTGGCCCGTGTGGCCGGAGACCTACCGCGACCCGAATGCGCAGGAGGTGGCAGCGTTCTGCGCTGCCCGCCTGGACCGGGTGGAATACTTCGAATACCTGCAGTGGCAGGCTTCCATACAGCTGGGCGTGACGGGAACGCGATCCTGGGAACTGGGACTTGGCGTAGGCGTGATGTTCGATTTGGCTGTCGGCGTGGCGGAAGGCGGCGGCGCCACCTGGACGGGGCGCGAACTTTTTGCGCTGGCCGCGAGCGCCGGCGCGCCCCCGGACGATTTCAACCGTCTCGGCCAGGACTGGGGGCTGCCGCCGTGGATTCCCCATCAGCTTACCGAGGCGGCCTATGCACCTTTCATTGAGATGTTGCAGGCCAACATGCGCGATTCCGGGGCGCTGCGCAAAGACCATATAATGGGCCTGCGCCGCCTGTTCTGGGTCGCGCGCGGCCTCCCCGCCGCAGAAGGTGCCTACGTGCTCTACCCATTCGAGGACCTGCTGGGCATTCTCGCCCTGGAGAGCCATCGCAACCGCTGTCTGGTAGTGGGCGAGGACTTGGGCACAGTGCCGGATGAAGTGCGCCAGGCCTTGCAACCCATGAACGTAATGTCCACGCGCCTCCTGTATTTCGAGCGGCGCGACGACGGCAGGCTGAAGCCGCCGCAGGATTACCCGGTGAATGCCGTGGCTGCGGTCACGACCCACGATCTGCCGACCCTTGCCGGATTCTGGCACGGCCTGGACATTGATCTGCGCGACCAGCAGCATCTGTTTCCCGATGACGAGGCCCGCAATAGACAGATCGTTGAACGCGCGGCAGACCGGGCCCAGCTACTGGTGGCGCTGGAGAGCCAGGGTGTGCTACCCCCTGGCAGCGGCCTGCACCAGGTCGGCTTCCCCGAAATGACGGCGGAACTGGCTGCTGCGGTGTATACCTATCTGGCGCAGGCACCGTCCAAGCTGCTGCTGGTACAGATGGAAGACGGTTTCGGCGTGCGCGAGCAGCCCAATCTGCCTGGCACGGTGGAGCCCGCCTACCCTAACTGGCGGCTAAAGATGCCGTTCAATCTGGAAGAGTGGCATGGCAATGCGTATTTACAGGATTTATTGCTCGCGCTGCGCCAGGAACGGCCCGTAACGCATATGCCGGCGCGCATCGCGGCAGGCGTGGCCGCAGCGGGCGTAAAACTGTGGATACCCCGGGCGACCTACCGACTGCAGCTGCATCGCGAGTTCAACCTGAAGCAGGCAACCGAGCTGATTCCCTATCTCGATGAGTTGGGAATAAGCCACTGCTATCTATCGCCGATGCTCAAGGCGCGTCCGGGCAGCCGCCACGGCTACGACATCACCGACCACAGCAGCCTCAATCCCGAGGTTGCCGGTGCGGACGACTTCGAACAGTTTGTCGCCGCCTTGAAGCGTCGAGAAATGGGTCAGATCATGGATGTGGTGCCGAATCACATGAGCATCATGGGGTCGGACAATGGCTGGTGGCTGGACGTGCTGGAAAACGGCCCGGCTTCCCGGTTCGCCGACTACTTCGATATCGACTGGTATGCTATCGGAGATCAGCCGCCAGGCCGAGTCATATTGCCGGTGCTCGGCGACCACTACGGCACAGTTCTGGAGAGCGGCGGGCTCAACCTCATGTTCGATGCCGAACATGGCTCATTCAGCGTGTTCTATTACGAGCACCGTTTCCCGGTGGACCCGCGGGAGTATCCCCGAATTTTGGGTAATCGCCTGGAGCGCCTGCAGACGCGGTTGACGGAGGAGCACTCGGAACTGCTCGAGCTCCAGTCTTTGATCACGGCGTTTAGCCACCTCCCATCGCGCGACGGTACTTCTCCCGAGGGGATCGCGGAACGCGCGCGCGACAAGGAAATACACAAGCGCCATCTGGCTTCGCTATTCTCCACCAGCGCCGATATCGCGCAGTTCATTCAGGAAAACGTCGCCGCATTCAACAGCACCGCGCCGGATGACACCATGAATTTCGATCTGCTGCATGAACTACTGGAGGCGCAGGCGTATCGCCTGGCTTTCTGGAGAGCGGCGGCGGACGAGATTAACTATCGCCGCTTCTTCGACGTCAACGATCTGGCGGCGCTGCGCATGGACAACAAGGAGGTGTTCGAAAGCACGCACGGGTTGGTGCGCGAATTGCTTGCGCGCGGCTATCTTAACGGGCTGCGCATCGACCATCCGGACGGCCTGTACGCACCCAGGGAATACTTCGAGCGCCTGCAGGCAATGGCGGCGGGGCTTTCCCAGAGAACGGCGGAGGAAGAGCTCAACCCCAAGCCGCTGTATGTGGTGGTGGAAAAAATCCTCGCTTCTCATGAACATCTTGCAGAGACATGGCCGATTCACGGCACCACGGGCTATGACTTCGCAGCATCGTGCAATGGCCTGTTTGTGAACGGTGCCGCCGCCGATCATTTTACACGCGTCTATCAAAGCTTCATCCGGGAGCGCCCTGACCTGGAGGCAATGGTCCGGGTGAACAAGCATCTGATCATGGAAACAGCGCTTGCAGGCGAACTGCACGTGCTGGCGACCCAATTGGCTCGAATTGCGAAAGGCGACCGTCGCACCTGCGACTTCACCTTCAATAGCCAGCGCAGTGCACTGGCCGAAATCGTAGCGAGCTTTCCAGTCTACCGAACCTATGTCTCCAACTGCGACAGCTCCCCGGAAGACGCCCGCTACGTGGATTGGGCGGTGGGGATCGCAAAAAAGCGCAGCCAGGCGGCCGACACGAGCATTTTCGATTTCGTACGCGATGTGCTGCTGGCACGACAGGCTCAGGGCAAGAGCGAGGCATACCGGAACGCCGTGTGTGCCTTTGCCATGAGGTTTCAGCAGTACACCAGTCCGGTGATGGCGAAAGCAATGGAGGACACAACCTTCTACCAGTACAACCGGCTGGTGTCCTTGAATGAAGTCGGCGGCGAGCCGCACCGCTTCGGAGTCTCGCTTGCGGCATTCCACCGGGGTAATCAGGAGCGGGCGGCCCGCTGGCCGCATGCGATGCTGGCTAGCTCGACCCATGACAACAAGCGCTCGGAAGATGTGCGGGCGCGCATCAACGTACTCTCCGAGATACCCGACCAGTGGAACCGGGCGCTTTCACGCTGGAGCAAGCTGAACCGCAGCAAGCGCCGCAAGCTGGAAACCGACTACATGCCTAGCCGCAACGACGAGTACCTGCTATACCAGATACTGCTGGGGGTGTGGCCGTTTGACAAACTGGATGCGGCAGGGCTGGCCCAACTCTCGGAGCGCGTGGAAGCCTACATGCTCAAGGCTGGACGTGAGGCCAAGCAGGACAGTTCGTGGATCAATCCAAACATGGAATACGAGGCGGCGACGCAAGATTTCGTGCGCGCGCTGTTATCCTCTGAACCGGCCAATTTGTTCCTGCGTGAATTTCTGCCGTTTCAGCAGCGGGTTGCGCGTGTGGGCGCATTCAACAGCCTGTCGCAATTGCTGCTCAAACTCACCTCGCCGGGCGTGCCGGACATCTATCAGGGCAACGAAGTATGGGACTTCAGCCTGGTGGACCCCGACAACCGCCGTGCAGTGGACTACAAGGGGCGCGCGACCGCCCTGCGAGCGATCAGGTCGATGTATGCGGCCGAGGGTGGGGACACATGCGCACAGAGCCTGTTGGAGAACCTGCGGGACGGGCGCATCAAGCTCTATCTGACATGGAAGACGCTGACGTTCCGACGCGAGCGCGAGCAGCTTTTCCGTGATGGCGACTACTTGCCGCTGAAAGCGCAGGGTGTCCGTGCGGAGCATGTGTGCGCCTATGCCAGGCATCATGGAAACGAGACCCTGCTGGTTGTCGTCCCGCGTCTGTTCGCCGGACTCATGGAAGAGCATGGCAAGTCCCCGGTGGGCGAGGCGGTGTGGACCGACACATGGCTTGAGCTGCCGTCAGAGCGAATGCAAGAAAGCTGGACCAACATATTGACTGGCGAGACCTTCAGCGCGCACGCGCATAAAGAAGACCGCGGGCTCAAGGGACTCGAGATAGCTCAGCTGTTCAAGACATTTCCCTATGCGCTGTTGAAAGCCGACCACGTGAAGGCCTCGCCGCAGTGACCGTAGAACGCCAACAGGGTCCCGTGCTTGCCAAGGCCGCCGTCCTGGCGCTACCAGCTTTTTGTCATATCCGCGGCGGCGGTGGGATAAAAAAATGATCAATAAGAATGATGGGGCAGGATAAGGCTAAGACATGCGAAGAAGATTTCTCCAGGATGCCTATCCCCTTTCTGATCATCAAAGGTTATCTTCTTTTTCACGACCGGCAACCTGGCCCGCACTTCAAACACAAAATTTCGGACAGGCTCATCGTAATTGTGCTATCTTAATCTCGCAATATCACTACGATAGGCAAGCCATCTCTTATCTCTATAAGATAATTTTGCATAGGTGGTTCACAGCAGCCCTCGGTCGCGCTAAAGCCCCTGAAATTCTTGTTTTTGTCCTTACGCTCCGTTACTTCTTTCTATACAGGGCAGCACCGCTGCTACCACCCGGTTTCCTGGACTGGGCGTACGGCGACTCCCATTTACGTTGTTACGCCTCGCCCATGAGAAAATCACGGAAACCAGGGTGTAATTGACCCCAACGATGCTGGACGTAAACCGGATGCCACACACAAGATCGAAATTGCCCGCAAGCTACCGACTCTCGAACTCGATGAAACAGCATTTCCCTATATGAAATCCTCCGCTCATATTATTGGCGCTGGAGGTATCGGCATAGCGGCAGCGGCATGTCTGGTGCGGGCTGGCTGGAATGTGACCATGATTGAGTCGAATCCTGGGAAGGTTGCCGCTGGGCGACGCAATGAAATGATGCTCGATGGTCAATCCATTCACGGCGTGCACTTTGTCCACTTTGATGATTGGGTCCCGCCAACGGACGAGGTCGTGTTGCTATGCACGAAAACATTCGACAACGCTCCGGTCCTGCAGCGCATTGCGAACATCCGAACGC
>JACDGV010000034.1 GCA_013821425.1 Nitrosospira sp.
TCCGCTGGTATAACGAAAAGCGGATCAAAATCTCGCTCGGCTCACTCAGTCCTCTCGAATACCGTGAGAGCCTTGGGCTCGCAGCATGAACATAAACGAGTCCAAGTTTTCCGCCGCACCCCCTCTGTGTCAGTTTATATCCGGCAGTGACAGCATCCTGGACCATCTCGTTTGTGATGCCGGTAAGATGGGTTATAAAGGGCGGAATACTGATGCCGGGGTTGACGAGCGTCTGCCAACGCCCGGTTTCTTCGCCGTATTCAAAGCGGATCAGGGCAATCTCGGTAATGCGGTCATACAGGGGCGTGCCGCCGGTAGTCTCCAGATCCAGCATGACGTAGTTGGGCAGGTTGGGAAACATGTAGTCGTTATCGCGTTATACAGCCGGGGTCTGGGCCGACTGTCATGCGCCCCGTCGTATTGTGGCGGCGTCGTTCGTGATGCGTATATACGTACCTTGGAAGAAGGGAAATACACTTTCCATTTCTTCCGTCCTTGTCATTGTAGCGCCCGCTGCCGCACACCACGGTGCGCACGCTTTTTCCGTTGAGTATGATCGATTACGCTGAACGATCGTACAATAAATCTCCTTGCCTATGAAGCGTCCCTGGCACGGAAAAGGAATTTGCTCGACCATGTCCTTCCAGAAGCACTCGCCCGCGACGTCGATATTTCTCCGGCTAGGACTTCCTCAGGGAATCCACTTTTCAAAAGAAAGAAATTGTTGGCGGAATTAAGTCCAGCGACATGGACAATACCCCATACCTGGGATAAAAATATACTTAAGTCAAGTTGCTTGCTCAGCAATAAAGCTTAGAATTGAACCCTCAAATATTGAATCTTCACCTGGGGTATTTTGTTGCCTTTGAGGTGCACCACATCCATGATTCTCGCATGGCTAAGTTCCAGTGCGTTCAGCGCATTGGTCGTCATTAGCTA
This sequence comes from Nitrosospira sp., assembly GCA_013821425.1. Lineage (GTDB taxonomy): Bacteria > Pseudomonadota > Gammaproteobacteria > Burkholderiales > Nitrosomonadaceae > Nitrosospira. The sequence continues at coordinate 940 of JACDGV010000034.1, forward strand.
CTGCAAAAAGAGCTACGGCTTGGCGGACGTTATGGTTACCCCCAGTCCCGACAACGGCGCGATCTTCGTGCAGTCCCGGACCTCAGCCCTAGCGTGGCACAACAAAAATTGCTTTAGGCGTTGACGGCAATGCCAACGTTAAAGGAGGACGTCGACGCGGCAATTCGTATGGCAGCTTTTGAGCATGTCCGACAGTTAGGCGAGATTCACGACCATCTGACGGCGATCCAATTAAAGCCCGGCTTCGTCTTTCAAGGTAAGCGCATTCCGCTCATCAACCCGCAACGCGGCATTTTCAAGCCGCAACAAATGCGGTTCCTGCTCTCGATCAAGACTGTATTCCCGAAGCCTGGTGCCAAGGTCTGGTATGACGACCAGCGCGAAGTGTACCGCCAGATTTTCGAGGGCGACGAGACGGTTGACTACGCCTTCATGGGACAAAACCCGGATGCGGCGGATAACAGTTGGTTGCGAGAGGCCTTCGAGAACCGAATACCGATCATCTATTTCCTCGGCATCGCGCCTGGGCGCTACTCGGCCATGTTGCCGGCATTTATATCCGGGTGGGACGCCAAGGCATTGAAAGCTCGCGTAGCGTTCGGCATGCCGGATCAAGATGCGCTAGTCCCCCCGGATAATGCCCATGAACGCCGCTACGCTTTGCGAACGGTAAAGCAACGCCTGCATCAGGCATCGTTTCGCGAAGCGGTCATCACCGCTTATAGCGGGCGCTGCGCACTATCGGGTCTGCCGGAAGCATTGTTGCTCGACGCGGCGCACATCATAGCCGACAAGGATGAAAAGCTCGGCCAGCCGGTGGTGCCCAATGGCATTCCGCTCTCGAAAATTCACCATGCTGCGTTCGACGCCCACCTGATCGGTATCGACCCGGACTACAAATTGCACGTCGCAGAACGCCTGCTGGTGCAAAACGACGGGCCGATGCTCGAAGCTCTTAAACGGCTTCACGGTGGGATGATCCATTTGCCGGGACGAGCCAGGGACCACCCTGATCGGGATCGGCTGGCGCAGCGTTACGAACGATTCAAGGCGGCCGCCTGACATGAGCGCGTTCGCATAGCGGAGGGAAATATCCATCGATTTCGAGGTTCGCTACCAATTCGTTTTTTGTTTCATCTAGTGCTTTTTTTCTCCGAGGCCACTCATAATGTTGCCTAGCAACCCCACAAGGTTTTTCATCCCATCTGTTAACAGTTTGAGCTGCGCTTCATTGGGTGCGGTATCGTCAAGGATGGCCAAGGTCTGATCCAGCGGTATTTCACCATGCAGTTGCTGGTGATGTGCTAGATTCAGGGCAAGCAGCCGAGTGCATTCGGCAAGCTGTTCTTTCGTAGCCTTCTCGATTAGCATGTCAGCCAGCTTGTAATATTCCTCGAACGTCAACAGATCAGCCATGCGCTTGTTCCTTCTATGAAAGGGTTTAATTTGAATTTAGCATTGCGGTGGACCGCGATTGCAATATGCGGGTTTTACCTGTCTGCTGGGCGGGCTGAATCATTCAGCGGCAAGGTAGTTGGCATAGCAGATGGGGACACGCTGACTGTCCTGACCGCCTCGAAGCAGCAACACAAGATTCGCCTGGCCGAGATCGATGCGCCAGAAAAACACCAGCCTTTCGGCACGAAATCAAAACAGTCGCTCTCAGACTTGTGCTTTGGCAAGCCGGCAGAAATTATTCCTTTTGCAAAAGACCGTTATAAGCGAACCGTTGCGCGTGTCAAATGCACTGGCATTGATGCCAATGCAGCACAGGTCAACAGTGGGATGGCCTGGGTATACCGGCGCTATGCAAAGGATCCTGACCTGTATGTGCTGGAGAATGGTGCGAAAATGGAAAAGCGGGGATTATGGGCCGAGTCCTCCCCTGTTCCGCCATGGGAATTTAGAAGGCGTGTCAGTAAAAATGTGCGGCCGCTTTGAGCAATCCGAAACGCGTCTTCACTATGCCCGGGCGCTCCTACCAGACGCGCCGGAATACAAGTGGGGTGGGGGCGATACTCTCCCACAGTACAACATAAGCCCTGGGCGTCCCGTCCTGGCGCTCCAGATGCTGAAAGGTCAATTCGACTCCGATCGCCTTACCTGGGGCTATCGAACTCCGCAGGAGAACCGGAAGCCGTGGATCAATGCACGCATCGAGAAAGCGTTAAGCGGCCGATATTTCCGCCACATGTTCAGGGAAGGGCGGGTGATAATTCCCGGAGGCGGCTGGTTTGAGTGGACTGTGGAGGATGGAAAGAAGCAGCCCTGGTATATCACTCGCAGAAACGGCCAACCAATCTTCATGGCTGGAATAACAAATCTTAAGTCCTTCGCCCGTCAAGCGGTCGAAGTGGGAACCGTGATCGTAACCGAAGATTGCGACGGCGGGATGGTAGATATTCATGACCGCAGGCCGGTGGTGTTGGAACCCGATGATGCTTTGCGGTGGCTGGATATGGAGACGTCGGTTGAGGAAGCAGCACACATTGCGCAGTTAAGATCGATTCCGACAGAAGAATTCATGTGGTGGAAGGTGGACCGGGTGGTTAACCGGTCCGATCCCAGCAACAGCGGGAAACACCTGCTCGCACCTATGAGCGAGAGCAGGTGAGTGTTATCGCTATTTTTTGCCCCGTGGGGTAAAAGTCTAATTCGAACTAGCCGGTCTCCACGGAAGCTGGGGCAACTCACTCCCTCTGCTCCTCCAGTTTTTTACCGACTTTATCGGCCGCCTCACTTATTTTCTTGCTGGCTTCTCCCGCCGCCTGGTCTATTTTTTTACCCGCAGTTTCTGCTGGCCCCGGCTTGTCACATGCCGCAAGCCCGGAGACAAATAGCATCGTAATAGCGATTAGGGTGGATTTTTTTATTACTTTCATTTTGGTTCCCTTATTTATTTATATCGTCAAAATGTCCAACTGAGTGGTAAATCAGCTGAAGCACATCATACACGCCCATCGGAAACAAATGACGGGAGTACAGCTTACTCAATAATTAGGGCAGACTGTTGAACGCAGGATAACGATTGGATTTTTTGAACACATAATCTTTGATGTTGACTCCAGTTGTTTGTATGGTCGGAAGATATATTTTTGCGAGACCGAGCTTAGCTTTCGCTTGAATTTCTCACTGACATATAAGGTTGGCATAAATTTTCATACATGCGTTTCCTCTGCCAGAACTGCACTTCTCGCGTGGGGAATATGGCGGTATAACGTAGATGCCGCCACGTTCAATCGCCGGGCGACAGCAGCAACGGTTATATTCGAGTCTTTCAACATCGCTTTGGCTACCTGAAGATCCTTCGCTGAGAGCGATGGAGGCCTGCCACCAACCCGTCCCCGTTCCCGGGCGGCTCTTAACCCTGCAGTCGTTCGCTCCCGAATAACACCCCGTTCAAATTCGGCCAATGCTGCGAAAATATGGAAGACGAGTTTTCCGCTCGGTGAACTGGTATCGATGGGGTCTTGGAGCGATTTAAGCCCTATCCCTTGCCCCTGAAACGATTCAATGGTTTCAATCAGCTGCTTCATTGACCGGGCAAGGCGGTCTAGCTTCCACACCACCAACGTATCGCCCTTGCGCATGAATGAGAGGGCGGCTTTTAGCTCTGGCCGATCTCGCTGCGCCCCCGAGGCCTTTTCTTGGAATATTTTCTCGCATCCCTCTTTAGTCAACGCATCAAGCTGTAGGGCCAGATCCTGCTCCTGAGTGCTTACCCGCGCATAGCCAATTTTCATTTCATTCCCTCAACAAAGTAGTTATTCTCCTGAAACTCATCGATATCGTAATTTATCGGAGGGGATATTTCAAGATATAGTTTTGAGAGGAGGAAATGACGGAGAAATGAGTATTTTTTCTTTCCGCTACTTATCTCCGATAAACGACTATTTCTCGGAGAGGCATGGTGGCGACAGTAGGCCGGTCGATGTACTTAAGTACAATTGCTCGCAAAATAATAAAGTTCAAAATACGACTTGGGAATAGACAATGGCGTCCTATTGGTACCAAACGTCTCCCTAGTGAAAAAAGAGCTCTACGATGCGCGAGAAATCTAACCGATAACGTATATTTGGACCGCTGTTTTTACGAGAAAGGCCTGAAAAGTACGTTGTGAGTTAAAGACGCATAGACTTGTTGTGGTTGTGGGGGAAATTTGGAAATTAATCCACCGGTAGTTTGGGCCCATCCTAAAATATAAATAAGAGGATTGAAAGCAACTATGAAATTCCTTCAAGGTGAGGAATTCACTTCGTCCCTACGCGATTTATACCAAAAAGGCGGAAAGTTTCAGAAAGCCGCGGAGACCGTTCAAAGCATTTGGGGAAGAGCTAAGCTCGATGGCGCAACTCTCGCGGAAACGTTTCGCGGTGTGGCGCGAACTAACAATGGCGAGAGCCGAATCCCACACTGCGAAAAGTATGACTTGACCGGCTTTGCGCGCTTGGTGGTCATGATTAATAAAAACGTGTGTCTATTCCTCTTCGCTGGCGATCATACCCAATCAGATCGATGGTTAGAGCGCAATAGGGGGCTTGATTTCGTTGCCATGCACCAAGGCGAGGCACTTGTGCTGGACAAGGTCCGAGTATCGGATGTTACTCAAGGCGAGAGGGGTCGTATCGCGAGCGAGCCTGACCTGAGTACCGGGTCACTAATCAAACTACTCCCCGAGCGTTACCAAAGCCGTATTTTGCATGACCTTGATGAGGAAACGATTGCTGAGATAGAAAGAATCGAATCAATAGCGAATGATGATTTGCTTTTTGATGTTTGCACCCTAAGCGGTCCAGAAGAACAACAAACTGCACTAATGGACGTGCTTATGTCTTTGCGGGCAGGAGACGTCACAAACGCGAAAAGCCTTATTGATCTTTATGGGCAAATTGCGCAACGGGTGGAACAGCTACCTTCGGATGCGGTTGAGTCTTTGCGTTCGAGCGAATCTGCGGTTCTGCTTTCTGACGTCGATCCCGCATTATTCCAACACTTTGTGCAAAGTGCATCGTTCGAAAAGTGGATGTTGTATCTGCATCCCGCGCAGCGCCGGTATGTTAACCAAGACTTTAACGGGCCGGCACGTATGGCAGGGGTGAGCGGTTCTGGCAAGACTAGTGTAGTTGTTCACCGAGCTCTTAGGCTCGCTTACAAGTATGCCCCAGAGTCTGTATTAGTTGTCACCCTTAGCGCGGCACTAGCTTCACTTATTAATCAATTGATTGAGGCCCAGTGTGGCAGCGCTAGACCGAGCAATCTTAAGGTGGCATCGATTTTTGACCTTTGTTTTGATAAGTTGATGCATATTGCACCAAACCGGAGGGATTACTACACGAAACGAAGCATTACAAAGAATCCACATGCGATTTCTGAGCATATCGACGATGTGTGGCTTGAGTTTTTTATGTGTGAAAACAATAACTTTGATGCAGAGATCCTTCTCGACGTTACGCAGTCTCTTAATACTCGTGGTATTTATTCTGACGCGTATTTGAGACAAGAGTTCGACTATATCCGGAGCAGTCATCCACCCACGAGCAGGTCGGAATACCTACAGATGGATCGCCAAGGTCGCATCGTCCCACTCGATGAGAAATTTCGGCAACAGATCCTTGATGGGTTGTCCGGTTGGGAACGAAAAATGGATGCGGTCGGTGTTATTGACGATATGGGTATCGTTGCCTCCTTATATCGTCACCTTGATGCCGTTACACCTGAGTATCGGGCTATATTGGTCGATGAGGCGCAAGACTTGGGCACATTGGAATTGGCAATCATTCGACGATTGGCATACGATGGCGAAAACGACCTATTTTTCTGTAGCGATACCGCACAGACAATCTACTCAAAATCAGCTGATCTTAAAGCAGCTGGAATCGATACAACAAGTAGATCTGTTAGATTGAATCAGAATTATCGGAATAGCCGGCAGATACTTACGGCCGCACACGAGGTGCTGACTCGCGCTCTTGATTCGATGCCAAAGGGGGCTATGAATCTTGAAATTTTGATCCCTACTTACGCTAGCTTCTCATCGCCAAAACCACTGTTGCTTCGCGCACCTTCGTTTCTGGAGGAACTAGAGTATGGCCTAGGCTTACTGAATGCTTATGTTGATGAGGAGCAGCCAACTCAACGCTATTGTTTGGCAATATGCGGATATAGCCACGACGCTATTGAACAGCTTGGGCGCCAGCTATCGGTTCCAATCCTTGCTGCGAACACAGATGTGCGAACGGCTCGAATTTTTATTTCAGACCTCGAACAGACTAAAGGATTCGAATTCGATGGAGTTGTTGTAATTAACTGCTCATCTGGAGTACTGCCACACCCGAACTTGCCCAGCGAGGAATCTTTTCGGGATCTTTGTCGTTTGTACGTTGCAATGACGCGCGCAAAAAAGCAGCTGATCGTCTCATATGTGAATGAGCCATCATGGTTTATACACGCTGCACGAGAATGTTTCATCGAGGCAATGTTTGAAGAATATGCTGACCCCGTAAAAACAAATGGTATTGAGCTTCCGCAGCAGGCCATACCGGCACTCTTAAACCCCCATGCTTGGGGTTTACCAGGAAAAGCGTTCCTGAAGTGTAGGGACGCAGTCGGACTCGACAGGATTGTTCAAGAAGAGATCCTTAACCACGTTACCGGCGTAGAACGATTACGCGGGCGCGAGAAAAGACAACTTGAATGGAAGACATTTGGAGCTTTTGCTAAAGCAATGGAGCTTCCCAAAGCACGGCATCAGATTCTAAGTGAGGAAGCATGGCTGAGTCTTTCATCACATCTGGCTATTCTTAGGCAAGGGCGAGGTAAATCTCCCCATTTCAACTAGGCATTTTCGATCTGGTTGAAATACAGTTTTTGAACTCTACTGGAGACAGGCAATTGTTGTACTCGTGTCGTGCCCCACACAGGCGTGCGCCCTGGTGCTGGCTGGCTGACGTCGTTATACAAACTACACTACTTGCACCAAGCTCGGTACACTAATAATCCCCTTTAAAATTTCTGCGTGTTCAGAATTACCACACTGAGTTTCTAGTGTACCTCAGTACAGTAGTAAATACTGCTGAGGTCGATAAAATTCAATAGGCAGTGCAAACTGCGCTTAGCTCGCGCCTGAATGAAACACCTCATGACAGACTTTGGTCTCTTCATACTTCTCCTCGCACTTATATGGCTCGCTTGGAAAGCGCTTGGAAAAAGGCCTGCCCAGTCTAAGCAAGCGGCGCTGGAAGAAAACCCACAAGCGCGACATCTAAAAAGTGCGCTGGAATTCGTGCAGGCGCAACACAGAACCCTGAGGAAGCAACAACGCGAGCAAAATGCATGGCAACAAGCGTATGGCCATGCAAACGCCAGTGGGCTTGACCAACTCAGTGGTGAAGAGTTCGAGGAATTTCTGGCGGGTCTATTTCGTACACAAGGCTATGTAGTGGAACTGACCGCTCTCACGGGTGATTATGGCGCTGACCTTATTCTGAGTAAAGATGGACAACGCATCTGCGTACAAGCCAAACGCTATGCAGGCAGCGTTGGCGTAGCGGCCGTGCAAGAAGCTCTATCGGGTAAAGCCTATTACCAGTGCAATGCCGCTTGGGTTATTACCACTGGAATATTCACCGTAAACGCACATGAATTGGCGGCGAAGTCTGGCGTCAGAATGATAGGCCGTAGCGCCATTGGTAACCTCATGGCTCAGTACGCCGCGAAAACGAACAATAGCTAATTCCAGAGAGAATGGAAAACAACCATGACTGAACGAGAAAACCTACCCGCGGCGATCAACCTGAAAGCGAAAATTGCCGTGCAACCCGGCAGCCTTGTGGCGCGTGGGTTGATGGCAGTGCAGAGGAGTAAAGAGCTGACACTGACGAAAGACAACGACGCACTATATCGAGAAGCCAGAACGAGATTTAACAAAGGGACTGCGATTAGAAACTGGGATGAAATAAAACACCCTGACCTATCTGCAGCCTTCAAGAAATTTCAGCAATTGGCTGACAATAAATACGGGAAAGCCTACTACCCGCTATCTATCCTCTACCTTGGTAGCAACGGCGAGGAAAATCACCAGGATTGCGCTAAGCATTTTGCACAACTTGCTATTGATTGGTGTCTTGCCCACCAAGCCAGGAAGGATGCGGAGCTGTGGTGTGACTTGGGAGATATGTATAGAGAAGGTCACGGTGTTGCGGAAGACAGTGCGGAGGCTGTAATTTGGTATCGCAAAGCAGCTGAGCTAGGCGATATGAGAGGGCAGTGGGAGTTCGGCGTTTCGTTATTAGCACCCGATCGCGACAAGGTGACAGAACGACAAGAAGCATTTTCCTGGTTGAGTAAAGCCGCCGAGCAAGGCGATGCTTTTTTGCAAGACTGGCTGGGAGATTTGTATTGGGTAGATTCGCAATATGAACAAGCTTTATTTTGGTATCACAGGGCTGCGGAACAAGGGAACGACTCTGCTCAATATGATCTTGGCAAAATGTACGAAGATGGTATGGGAGTTGCGCAGAGCTACGTACAGGCAGCGTTTTGGTATCGCAAGGCTGCTGACCAAGGGTATAGTCTGGCTCAGTGGAAACTAGGCGAAATGCACAGCACGGGACGGGGTGTTGAGCAGAACGATGAACAAGCAATTTATTGGTTTCACAAAGCCGCTGAGCAGTGCGAAGATTGTCAATATGAACTCGGCAAAATGTACAGTGCAGGCGAGGATGTGGAGCAGAGCCACATTCAAGCAGAGCTTTGGTATCGCAAGGCTGATGAGGAAGACAATGCGGACACTCAAATGCATCCTCGGGTGGATGTATGACAACGGTAAAGGTGTGCCGAAAGATGTCGCCAAAGCCGTGCATTGGTATCAAAAAGCTGCGGAGCAGGGGCATGCAAGAGCGCAAATCATCCTCGCGGTGATGTATACGAAGGGTGAACGTGTGCCTAAGGATGCTGTTAAAGCGATGGAGTGGTATCAAAAGGCTGCGGAACAGGAATGTTTTTGAGCTCGTGGTAGCTTGAATCGGGTGGCATAGCCAGGGAAAAAAAGATGCTTCCTGAAGAACAAGAGCTGTCACGACTGGAGTTGGACCAGGCACAGCTGGAAGAGCAGGTTGTAACGGCAGAGCTTGAACGCGAAACCGAGAAGACAGATATTGCCCGGTTCCAACGGCGCTATTACGAAACGGTTGGGCAGTTGTATGTGGAGTTGGATGAATTACTTGCTGGCTTCACGCGCGAGAAAGCTAAGGCCAAACCGGAGGATGTCGACGCTCAAGCACAAGCTGAGGCTTCAGAGAGACAAGCCAGAAAATCTGCTGAAGAAGCCGGTTTGATAGAAGCTCACCCTGCCCTGCCACGGGAGATTGCGCCAGCTTGCAAGAAAGCCTATCGCAAGGCGGCCCAAATGATGCACCCCGATCGTGCCACCACGACGCAAGAAATTCAACGGCGCACCGCTCTGATGGCAAAACTAAATTTCGCCTATGAAAGTGGCAACCAACAGGCCATAGAAAAACTAATGCTGGAATTTGGTCAAGACCCCGAAGCCATTGCGGGGGAAGATGTGGCATCAAGAATTGTGAAGACCATTCGACGTATTGCGCAACTGCGCCGCCGCTTGAGTGAAATTCAGCAAGAACTGGACACGCAAAAGCAATCAGAAATTTATCAACTCAAAACCTCGGTTGAAGAAGCCGAGTTGATGGGGGGCGATCCACTGGGCGACTTGGCGCAGCAGTTATTGAGAGAGTTGTCGGAGCAAAAAATTCGACTGGCCATGACGAGTTAATTTTCCAAACATCCCAAACAATACGATTTAACAACCCAGGTATCTTTTCCGCCCAAAGTGTTTCCATGGGACTCCAAATGGGTTTGATCCAGCATGGATAACAACCGGAGCATCCCGCGGCTCGCAGCGCTAATGCGTCCGGTTAGTGGGGTAGCGGGAAACCTCTGACAGCCAGCAGCGCTATCCTTTCGTTACGTAGCAGGCGGCACGAAAAGAAAGCTCTCAGCTCGAAATGCTGCGGGGTTTTGTTTGGTTCATGGAACGAGTGCAGACGTTTGCATTAAATGCATACTTTCAATTTCTATCAACGTCGGTCGTTATCGTGAAAGTGAGTAAAAAAAAACATCAACTCAAATGCTATCTTTGTAACGCTACCGCAACAACTAGAGACCACGTTCCTCCTGTCGGACTGTTTCCTCATCCCCGACCAAAAAACTTAATTACGGTGCCTGCTTGTGAATCGTGCAATCAGAAAAACTCTCTCCACGACGAGTATTTCCGGCTTATTGTTGCAACAAGCAGCCCAAACAGTGCGGCGTCTCTTTCACTGTTGCATCAGCGCATTCTTCCGCGGATGAAGAGGCGGCCGGCACTAATAACAAGTTTTATGAAGTCCCTGCAATGGGCAGAGATTAAAAGCAAGAAGGGAATATATTTAGGCAGGGCGAAGGCATTCACTCCAGACGAGTTACGCATTCAAGCTGTAATCGAAAAAATCATTAGGGGATTGTATTATCACCATCAAAAACGAGCACTCCCGTCCGATCACTTCATCGAGAAGTATTACCGCAACCCAGACCTTACCGAAGAATTTTGGAAAGCTATTAGTAGTCTTCCACGCCGCGATATTGGAGAGAATGGTTCAGTATTTAGTTATCGATATGCGGTGGATGAGCAAGTCGATGCAAACAGTTTTTGGTTTCTGATGTTCTTTGATAATTCCTTCTTTATAAGTCGCACCTGGAAGATAGACAACTTAGTATCGGCGCTTCCAACCGCAAATGAAGAATGAACGGGTGATCAACCGTGATCTTTTGGATGCTCAGAAAGAATTGCTTGCGCATACCTACGGGCATGCACAAGCATACACAAGCGTTGTGTTGCTTGCTGGGTACACGGGTTTTTTTGCGACTTGGTCTTTTTTAAAGGATGATCTAAGCAAGTTGCAAATTCTCGCTTCTGGACTCCTGATCTGTAGTAGTTCAGACATAATCTGACAGTAGGACCCGTTTAAGGTGGGGCTACATAGTTTGATAGAGGCTAATCTTTATCAAATTAAGTGCTGAAGCGCAAAGCAGTAATCCCATGAGTAGTGTTCAGCAAAAAAATCGATGAGTTGAAGTAGCCTTAAAACCGATATCAGTAAAAGGAGTATCTGAAAACCTATGAAACACAACAATATAGATGATGATTTAGAAATTGAGAATGAGGTATATGATGACGATGAAGAGAATAGCTTCGCTGCACCGGAATGTCCCATCTGTGAATCTCAACAAGAATGTGAGCATGTGGTTGCGACTTTTGCGGTGACTGAGGGGACTGTTCACGGTCCATTAAGGAATCATGTACGCGGGATGGAAGAACGCATGGAGGGTTTTATTTTAGACCTTGAAACACTTCCTCGGCCCTACAACTATGATGGCGAATACGAAGAGCTGAGGAAAAATGTTATCTTGTCGATGAAGGGTGGTGATAGCCTATCGGATGCCTTTGAAGATCAGGGTCATTCGGTTTTTAAAGTCTTTAGAAGCATTCTGGAGTGTACAAAAGACGTTTCTAGCCAAGAGTATGAGATCGATGAATCTTCCGGCACGTGGGGTTACATACGCTATTTTGCGAGCGATCCTCATCAAGTCATTACAGATGTAAATCAATACTTATTGGCAGCCGCGGAAGAAGCGAAGAGTTCTTGAGCAACAGACCCCTACAGAAGAGAACATAAAAGGATTGGCCTTCCCCCGATAAGACGGACACGTTCGATAGGTTATTGGACTTCCCCCGGAACGGCAGGCACTCCGTGGCCTCATAACGAAGCGCACTCAAACGCTTCGGGACTCATGCCGCGGAGATGGCTGTGTCGGCGACTCCTATTGTAGAAGACCTCGATGTAATCAAAAATATCAGCTCGGGCAAGATCTCTTGTTTTGTAGATGCGTTTGCGAATACGTTCTTTTTTCAGGCTGCTGAAGAAGGATTCGGCTAATGCATTGACGCTCCTATGTCAAGAAATCTTTGAGTTTGAAGCTAATAAAACAGCTCAGAATGGTACTTATTTCATTCGCTAGCTTCAGTTGCTACTGTGGTAGGATCACTTCAAAATAATCAATCGTAGCGTCTTGGTTTGAGCAGAGCGTCTTGTTTGTAAGTAGCCTTCGGAGGTAAAAAGCACCGCAAGGGACGAGCAGCTGAACGGAACAGTCAGAGTATCCAGGAGAATTTTGCGCAAAGTGCGAGTTTTCTGCACCGACCGTCACCAAGCACACAACCCGGATAACTGTGATGTTTGGGGCATTCAGCGGTCGCCTGCTGGCCAAAAGCCATAGTGCTTAGGCTGGATTTGGAACTCTCACCAGACGGCTACGCCCACTCGGGGGCGTCGACGCCTGCTAGTCGGACTTTGTGCTACTGGTTGATAGCGGGCTGTGCTGGGTTCGAACCGGATCATAGTCGTGGTACACCACAGCCTCTCGCGCGGAGAGAGCAATTTTTGTGCGTCGTTGCGTGAGCATGACCTGCGCGCTACGATGTTGTCATCTCACTAAGGGCGCGGGGCGAAGTGTGGGCAAGATTTTGGCAACGGAGGATTTAGAAGGTCCGGCAGGAACGATCGAGGCCATACCACCAAGCCGATCCGTCCGGAACCGGGGAAATGCCCGCATTCCGCCCTCTTTCGTTAAAGAGCCCGACTATGTGCCGCCCAACTTCAGTGGCAGCCGGCGAATCAGGATTGGCTCCAGCTTCATCGAGCAGTTCGTCGCGGGACACGATGCAAGCGATGTCCTGCGCGAGCTCGTCCAGAACGAATTTGATGGCGGCGGGGAGACGCTGACACTCACATTCGGGAATTGCTCACTTGAGGTAGCCGGTACGGGCCGAAACATCGACCGCAACGGTTGGGAACGGCTCTCCGTGATCGTCGGCACAGGCAATGTGATGGGCAGCCGGCAAGCAGAGGTGGTGGCACCGAAGGAGAATGGCATCGGCTCCAAGAATTTCGGCCTGCGCTCGCTCTTCCGCTTTGGCGACGAAATCCACGTTCGCTCGGGGGGGCAGGTTGCGCTGCTCGATCTCCAAACCCAGGAAACGGGGCGCGAGCGCGACCCGGCGTGGCGCGGCGAGAAGGGGGTCCGTGTCTACGTGCCGTACCGCCAGAAATCGACCGAGAGGCTCGAGGCCTTCACTGTCGAGCGCGAGGACCATGCCATTGCATTGATGGCGGCAAGAATGCGGGACACGCTAGTCAAGCTAGCGCTCAGCGGCAAGAAGCGCGGCCTGCGCGAGGTAAATGTCCGCTCGATCCGCGCGGGCCGGATGCTGTGCTGGAAGCAGTACGCGAAGCCCCAACATTGCCCCGCCCCAAGCGTCACCATGGTGGCGCGTGGCGGAAGGCTCATCGATGGCGATGACAGAAGCGTGCCGTTCCAGGAGGAGGAATTCTCCCGGTCGGTCGAGATCCCGGCCGATCATGCGGCACACCGCTTCCCCGTCTACTACAAGCTGCCCCGCGGCCGGCTGAAGATCGCGGTCTCCGTCCCGATCGCGCGCCGGCGCATTGATCTCGCCCAGCACGGCTATTTCTACTATCCGCTGAAGGCGCCTTCCTCCCGCACCGGTTGCGTCGTCAGCGTCAGCGCGCCGTTCGAACTCAATGCCGATCGCAGCGGGATCAATGACAATGTCTGGAACGACTGGCTCATCGATCAGGCCGTCGAGTTGACACTCGATCTGCTTAAGGCCGACTGGTTTGGCCGGTATGGTGCCGACGCATTCAAGGCGCTTTTCGGTAACGACACTGCCAGCCCAGATCGCTTCGTAACCAAAGTTGCTGAACGGCTTAAAAAGGACGCCTGCTGGCCCACGCAGGGAAAGGGCGAGGACCACTTTGCTTTAGCAAGCAAGATCGTGCTACCGACGGAAGAAGAGTACGCTGGATTCCTCAGTGACAAGTGCTATCTCGATCCGGCGCTCGCCGGCGACAAAGCGCTGTGCGATCTGGTCGCCACGTGTGGCGCCAAGCGGTTCACCGCCTCCTCGCTGGTCCGATTGCGATGCGCGGGCAAGGATGAAGACGGTCTTGAAACCAAGGTCGGCGACGGCGCCAACTTCCATTTCGTGGATTACAGTCGCCGCCTCGCCGATATCAACATGCAGAAACGCCAGTCCGCTGCGCTATCGGCCTATCCGCGCGGCCTGAGCAAGCACCATAAGGCGGATCTCGGCAACACGCCCTCCACTCTGAGCGCATCCGGGGAGATCAAACCCGCCACCCAGCTCATGATCGTGGATCCCGATCTTTGGGCCGACTGTCCCGAGCCGAAGGCCAACAGGCTGCATCCGGACCTCGTTCCCTTCAAAGCAATTTCTAGCCATTGCAGGACTTTCAACGAGGAGCAATGGCTGATCGACGCTGCCGAGCGTGCGGCCACGGCCGCCTTCGATGATCGGGAGCGCGAAACCCTCTACAGAAAGCTCTTGACGCGAAAGGCACCGATCAGCCGGCGCGCCCTGATGGCGCTGCGCAAGAGTCCGGTGGTCAAGAACCAGCGAAACCAGTGGGTCGCCCCGACCGCCATGGTGCATCTCAAGAAACCGCTTGCCCGCCTGCTCGACCCGGCCGTCGACGCGCCTTCGAAGGAGATGCTCGACGCACCCGATCTGATGGGACGCTTGCGGATTCGGAGCACCCTGAACGGCCTGGACCTCGTACGCTACGCTCGCGGCCTCGCCGATCGATCCGAGATGGCGGAGCGGTTTGAAAAGCTCCTCACCGAGAATCTGAAGTTGCTGAGCACTTCAGAAATTGAGGAATTGCGAGCGATCCCCTGCATCAAGGCACGGTCAGGCCAGCTGGGCGTCCCGGCCACTCTGCATCTCGACACAACAATCAATAGGGCATGCATTGGCGACAATGACCGGATTGTGGACGGGACCAACGATCTTCTCTATCGTAAGCTCAAACTCAAGATCACGCCCCATTCCGAGAGTCTTCTCGATATCATCAAATGCTGTCGGGCAGAGGGCAGAGCACCTAATCGGCCAGAGCTGCTCTATCCCACGCTCGTGGAGGCGATCGGGCGGGAGCGTCGCGCCAAGTCTGAGATTGCCAAGATGCCGATCTGCTGGGTGCAAGACGGCTACCATGCGCCCTCAGAGATCCTCGTCGGACCTCGGACGGCGGCACCGTTAGTCGAGGCAATCCCGCTCTACCGCTATTCCGATGAAGTCGGCCGCGCCTACCAAGAGCTTGGCGCGCCAGCTCAATCGACCGATGCACCATTGGGTGCGCTTCTTCCGGTACGTGGGGACTGATTGGGCCAAGGATACGCCACTCGACACCCGTCGCCGGCGCATCCTATTCGAAGCCTACAGCGCGCGCGGAAGCTTCGGGCTGCCGCCGGGGCTTGAGGATGTTCGCTGCTTAATCGACGATCGAGCGCGGCTCTTCACGCTCGGCGAATTGCGTGCAGGAAAGCTCGTCGAACCTGACTTTCAGGCGCTTGAAGAGGCGCTCCGCAACGCCAAAAGCGAGATCGGGGTTATCGAACGGCCCGCTCAGGCTCGTGCGTTTTTTGTAAGCCTCGGCATCCGTCCTCTGTCTGCAATCGCGGGCACGAGTGAGCCGGTGCTCGGTCTCTTGGGGCGACCGCCATTCTGGTACAAGCCTAAGCAAAGCGAGCGGGTCCTTGCTATGCTGCGCCGGCCGCTTTTTGCGCGTGCGCTGTATGAGGTCGCCTATCGGAATCGGCATAGCCATTCTGGCTCCAAGCCTTCCGATCTGGGGATGATCAAAGCGCGCCTTGCCGCCGTCCGCGAAATTGCCTTCTTCCAGAATATGGACCGGCGATACAACGTAGGTGGAACGATTGTTCTCGTGCCCGCGCAGGTCGCCGTCAGCGAACATCGGATCGGCGTCATTCCGCCGAAGACCAAGATCAGCTTCCAGCTGCTGCTCGCTGAAGGGCTTGCCGAGATCGCGGGAGCGACCAGCGTGGCGACGATGCGCAGCATCGCCAACGCCTTCCTTCCGCTTCTCCTCTGTGGCACCCATGAAGAGCTCACGGAATATCTCGCTCGAATGGGCATTCCTCATGGCCGCCAAAGAGCAGCCGACGAAGAAGACGGAATCGATCTCGACAACGATGACGATGAGGATAGTGACGACGACGCTGAGGAGCTTGCGTTGCGCCAAGTCTTTGACAATCTCGATACCGGCGGGTCGACGAACGCGGAGACGGTCGGCCCCGTCGATCCGGCGGCGGCGCTCCAAACCAATCCACCGCCACTACCGCCCCCCCCGCCAGCGACTCCGCCCTTCAAACTGCCAGACCTCGACGATGTGTCGCTGACCATCGCATCGAACAAAGGCACGGAAATCGAGCCACGCATCCCGTCCGGCGGCGGCCGGGGCGGATCGTCCAGTTCCTGGCTTCCACCGACCCCCGCCGAAAGCGAGCGCGCTAGCCTCGTGGGTCGACGCGGCGAAGAACTCGTCTATCGCATGGAGCTACAGAAAGTGCGCGATATGGGCTATGCGGAGCCTGAACGCTACGTGATTTGGACATCACGTGACGAACTCGGTGCGGACCACGACATCCGCTCGATCGATGCCAAAGGGCGACCACGGTGGATCGAAGTAAAGTCGACTACGGGTGTCGATGGCCGGTTCGACTGGCCACGCAAGGAGTTCGAGAAGGCGTTACGCGAGCGCGATCGCTACGAATTGTGGCGCATCTATTGCGTCGCCAGCCACGCACCAGTCGCAAAGTCCTTCCCCAATCCGGCACGCATGCTTGGCACGCGCCAGATCACCCTTGAGCTCGGCATGTTACGCGCCAACATCGAGAAACTAGACTGAGGCCTCAAGATGAGATGCGAATAGGTGTTTGGTAGGTGCCGGGTTCCCGCTGGGATCAGTAGTAGGTCCTCTTAAATACGCATCACGGGCTAAATCTAGTCCGTGTCCTGCTCGCTTTCTCTACCGCGGTGCCAGTCCCACCAAACCTAGCCATGACTGCTTTCGAGGGGCTGGCCGGATACGTATTATCGGCCAGGAACCGACTGTCACTTAACACCAACAGCAGACGTTCAAGAGACCGGTCGATTCTCAAACCTGACAGATGCCTAGAGTGCTCGTCGGTCTTTGCCGCCGTTGGCCTGTCGCCCTAAGTCCGGCGCTAATACGCCGTTTTGCTGTCGTTCAAATTAGTGGTGTGTTGACTGGGAACTTCACCTGCCTGGAAACAAGAAGTCTTATGAAGCTTGCAATGGTTCTTGCTATCGACGTCCTATATGTCGGCACCAAGTGGGAGAATTGGCTACTCTTGGCAATCCAAGCAACATCGGAGATTGATGAATATCAGTTACAAACTGGTTACAAGTTTGTGAGAAGTATAAAGCGTTATAAAGAAATATCCTCGTAAGATCTTGATTTTGACGGTGGGTCGTGAGCGATTCGAACGCTCGAACTACGGATTAAGAGTCCTACCCAATTAAGAAACTACAACAATAGACAACACAAAACAGTAATCTAATCAGTAGCTTAGCATTCTTTCGTTATTGCTGCTTGTCGCCATTTATCGCTGTGTGTTATCTGCAAGAGTCCCACCAGTGTCCCCCGGAGGGGTAGGGCGTGGTGAATCTTACTTGACTGTTTGCTCTCGCGACGTTCCCCCGTTTTCAGTAGCATCGGGCTTTAGAGTCCCAGGGTAATTTGACCCGCCCCCGGAATCAGCACCGGTCTAAAATGGAAATTTCCGGCTCCTTCGGCCTGCCTGACAAGGGGTTTTCCCTTGCCTGGCGGGCGAATTCAGCGGGGGTTGCCCACTGCAATGCAGAGTGGGGGCGCATCTCGTTATAGTACTGCCGCCACTCGTCAATCTTGCGCCTGGCATCCTCTAAAGACAAGAACCAATGTGCATTGAGGCACTCCTGCCGCAATCTGCCATTGAAGCTTTCCACCTTGGCATTGTCGGTCGGCTTGCCCGGACGGCTGAAATCGAGTTCAATGCCCCGCTCATAAGCCCACCTGTCCATGACCTTGGAAATGAATTCACTCCCATTATCAACCTTGATGGTGGCAGGTAATCCCCGCTTGACTGCAATGCGATTGAGCGTATTCACTACATCCTCTCCTTTCAGGCTTTGGCCTGCCTCGATGGCTAGACTCTCCCGCGTATAGTTGTCCACGATGGTCAGTGCGCGCAGGCGCCTGCCATCGAACAGCGCATCCGCTACAAAATCCATACTCCAGATCTGATTCATCGCCGTAACAAAGTGTTTGGGCTGACGCAGGCGTGCCGACTTGTTGCGCTTGGGGCGCTTGAACCGTAGTGACAGCCCTTCCTCCCGATACAATCGGTAAACACGTTTGTGATTGTCTTTGAAGCCTTCCCGCTTAAGAAGGACGTGCACGCGCCGATAGCCATAGTGCACCCTTGCCGCGGCAATTTCCCTGATGCGCATGAGCAACACTGCTGAATCACGCGCGCGCGACTTATACTTATAGACTGAACTCGACATCCTCAGCAATGCGCAGGCCTGCCTCAAGCTGGCGCGGTAACGCTCACACAGATCGTCGATCAGAATGCGCTTGCGGGAAGGCTTCAGAGCTTTTTTGACAGCACATCCTGCAGCATGGTCTTGTCCAGGCTCAAGTCGGCTACCAGCCGCTTGAGCTTGACGTTCTCTTCCTCCAACTGCTTCAATCGCCTCAACTCGGATGGACCTAAACCTCCGTATTTCTTCTTCCAGTTGTAAAAAGTGGCATCGCTGATGCCCATCTTCCTGCAGACCTCTTCAACCGGCGTGCCAAGCTCCGCCTGCTTCAGGGCAAACGCAATCTGCTGCTCGGTAAATTTGCTTCTCTTCACGTCATGACTCCTTTCCAGAAAGGTCAAAATCATGCCGGAAATTCTACTTTTAAATGGTGCGGTTTATTGGGGTAGGGTCATAATCGATCGGATTCTCGAATCTAATCACCCTAAAGCTCTTAGAGTGAACGTTACTTTTATTAACTCATGGGCAGTTCGGGCATTGCCCGGTCGGAACCCAACGCCCCCCCATACATTTTGCAGTCTGTTTTGTGTTTCCGGTTGGTCCAATGTAGCAGACAAAGCAGGTCTCAGCCCCTTCCCGGCATGTTGTGGTTGCCATTGCCGTTTCTTCCAGCTGGCATGTCGATGCCAGCACTGGCTGCGTAGGCTTAGTAGTGGCACAGCCCGCTAGCAAGACTGAAACAATTCCGAATGTCGCAAAGAATTTATTGCTCATGACGGCTAATGTCCTTTATGAAGTATGATGCCAATTAGATTTAATTCCATGCCTCGTATAGTAATACCATATCCGAATTGTTTTGCATCATTCTTTTGAAACACCGCCAAACGCTTTCCAGGTAGCAACTAACTGTTATAAACAATACAAATAAGGAGAGAGGTTATGTATACCGCAACTGCTCGGACATTTTTAGGCGTTACTGGGCTTTGGGCAGTCTCGATTGGGAGTGTCCTGGGGCAAACCGCCCTTGATGACCTCAAGATTGAGATCGAAGGGAAATGCCAATATTTTGACTATGACAGGTATGTTGTCGTTAATACCAATACTGCGAAACGGGTCGTGGCTAATATCATGACAGACGGTGATATCAAAGTTCATAGCTACCGTGACAAGGATGGGTCCGTTCAACAGGACCGCTATCCAAAGTTTCGCGACTACATGTTGTCTCCGGGGAAAAGTCAGATGATTGGTTGTGCAACGGCAAATTGGCGGGCTGTTGTGATTAAGCAAAACTTTTCCATCAAGGGCGCCTATTATCCGGCCGACGATTTTACTCTCCCGGAGAAGGAGAAAGCTGAGGACTATTTTCGGGTATATAGAACCTCGATGGATATATGCAATGGTGCCGGGGGAGAAATTGCATGGTTCGCTAATTCACACCCTTTTAAGTCTATCACTGGACAGGGTAAAACAGCCGCCCCATTCGGCGGCGGCATCAACCATTGGCAGATGTCGCTTCCTGCCATGGTTTCGAGAAATTATGAGTGCGTGGGAAATCCGCCTGCAACGTCCACTCTTGAATCCGCCTCTTTTTCATCTGGCACAAAAAAGGAGGAACCCAAGGTGACGCACGACGCGAAGCCTATTAAGTCCGTGGACGACTAAAATCAGGAGTTAAAAAAGTAGGTATTGTGAAACAAAAATCAATAACGGAATAACCTTCTCCTCGTCACGTCTCCTATAAGGGGATTAATGCAAGCAAAGGGAATAAACTCCATGGGGGGCATAGTTTTATGCAATCTTAACCTCGCATACACGTGAAACAAGGGTGAGTGTTACGAGTCCCATGCAATCATTAAGGCATAACAATAGACAACGTGAGGACAAAATCAATCAGTTACTTTTATTTTATTATCGCTGTTTATTGCTGTTCTCCTGCCAATCTTAACCACATCGGCGCTCGTCTTTACTCCTGCGGCCGCCATCATTGCACTCGTTGCGGCGTTTACGCTATCTCGAACCGGATCAAGATCCAGTCTGGCGTAAATGGCTGTCGTGTTCTGGTTCTTATGGTTCAGGCTTTTACCAATAATCGCCAATGACGCGCCAGTCTTGGCTTGCCAGCTTCCCAAGGTGCGCCGTAAATCATGAATCCGTAAATCATCGATGCCTGCGCTCGTCAAGATACGGTCCCATGCCTTCTTTGGCTCCGCCAGGTGCCCGGTCTTTCCCCTACCAGGAAAAATAAACCTTGAAGGCTGTTCAGGCTTACGATCGCGCAATACTGCCAACGCTTCTGGCGACAGCGTTACTGTTTGCGGCGTACCGTTCTTTGTTTCCTTGATGCGCCATTCTGCTCGTTCAAAATTCACATCAGCCCATTCCATAGCCAGTACATTTTGAACGGCGAGCGCCAGTCAGCAGAGACAAGAGGAAATAATCCCGCATTATGTCGTTATGCTCCTCCGCCAACGCTTTGAAGAAACGCGGCAGCTCATCGGATTGGAGAAAGCGGTCGCGTGATTGCTCGGGGAATTTCTGAATACCATGGGCAGGATTCTCGCCCGACCAGATCCTCCATTCGTTGATGGCCTTGTTGAACATCACGTGTAGGAGCTTTATAGCAATGTTTGCAGTTACGATGCCGTTCTCGCGTCCAATCTTCTTGTGCAGTCTGTCCACTTCCTCATGCTTGAGCGTGGAAAGCTTCCGTTTTCCCCAATGAGAAAGGTACAGCCGATAGTTTGCTTGCGGCTTATCCGGCCTTCTATTAAAGGCTGCACGCCTAGTCATGTATTCATTGAATAGGTCGTCCAGCGTCATTTCCCTTCTTGCCGCCCGGGCTCGATCAGCGGGATTTCCACCGCCGGCAATAGAAGCATTTATCTCTGCCGCCTTCCGCCGAGCCTGCTCGATCGTTGTTGCAGGATACCGGCCTACCGTGACACGTCCGGGCCCGCCGCCCTTCGTGCGCCGATATACGGAAAAGGTAATGATTCCGTTCGAGGTAATGCGCAGCTGCAGACCGGAAATTTTCGCATCAAGGTAGGTATTTCGCTTGCCCGGTGACGGGAGCGGCAATGCTTCTATTGCTGCTTTGGTGAAATTGATACTTGTTGCCATGACAAACGACTGCAGCGGGGTTACGCTGGGGTTACGCCGGGGTTACGGTATGCGTGTAATTCTAGCAAACTCCGTATAACTCCGTTAAGGTTAATTCCGGCTGAAACCTGCTATTTATATAGGTTTGTAAATGGCTAGCAATATGGGTAAAGGATAAGCCTGAGAAACTCCTAAGGGGTAGGTCACACGTTCGATTCGTGTTCAGGGCGCCAGTATCCAATTCGTGTTCAGGACGCCAGTATCCATAGACTTTGCAGCGATTCTGGTCTTTTTCAGATCTTACTGGATTTTGGAAATGTAACCGTTTTGTGACCGTTACGGGTCCATGGCAGGCCGATTCACCTTAGCTTTGCAGTGGTCTGCAAGCACGGGATTATTAAGTTCATTGGTACCCACGAAGAGTACGACAGAGTTAACGCGGGGGACATTGGAATTAAGTAATTAATAATGAAACCCCTTAAACCAATCCGAAACGAAGAAGAATATGACGCGGCTTTGCGCAAGATAGAGCTATTTTTCGATATCGAGCCGGAACCTGATACGCCTGAAGCCCGCCACTTTGAAGTCCTTGCGATGCTGATCGAGGATTATGAAGAAAAACACTGGCCGGTAGATGCGCCTGAGCCAATTGAGGCAATCCATTGCCCAGTTTAGTGCGATGATCAGCCTCGCTATTACAAAGACTTTTGTGGCATTAATAGCCTAAGGTGCGGCAAAACACTGATTCCGCCCGTCGCTCAATTCTCATTCAGAAAAAAATATGCGCAGGTTCTTCATTTCCACTCCGCCCCCGCGGATATTTTGTGCTCCATCAGTCAATTTCCCATCAGGAAAATTCCCAGAAAGCTAAAAATAAGAGCCCAAATCAGTATCCTGATTGCAATCATCCCCGGCCAATAGCCGCCTTCAGGTGCTTCTTCTCTTCGTCAGTCATTTCTCAATCTCCTAAGAGGTTAGTGCCGTACTGGAATGACCTCCTGTAGAAGGTGTGACTTACTAATCCTGACACGGTTCCTCTCACACTAAAAACGGCCATTATTCCCCCTGACCTGCCAGGAATTTTGTAGCCACCCCTTGAGTGAGTCTTCATGTTAATTTTTGACATGGAGGCGAATATGAAGAAGCGATTTAGCGAAGAGCAGGTTATTGGGATTTTGCGTGAAGGAGAAAC
>JACDGV010000049.1 GCA_013821425.1 Nitrosospira sp.
CGAGCGGCCGCATTCTTCGCTCGGCAATCGAACACCGGCTCAAGCAGGCCGGGAACGGTGGCAAAATCAGAATGCTTGAACCGAAGACTCACTTTCGAATTGGTTACAAAAAACGATAGCAGGTCACAGGTTAAATCAAGCATCGAAGAAAAAACGCAACACAGACTATCCTAGCGAGTAACAGCTATATTATCAGTGTGAGTAGTTTTACCTTGTTAGCAGCACATTCATCGGAGTAGGCAACCATAAAGGCAATCATGAATACTATCAATAATCCTAATCTCCGCAGCCCTGACCTGCCCATAATCCTAGTTTATAGCCTAACTGTAGGCATTGCTCTGGCATTGTTACCTCTCACGTTAGAAGGGTTCGTAATGCAGTTATCGCTGCTCGGCCAGAAAATTTTCTTCAACTTTATATATGTCGTCATACCTTCATATTTATCGTTTATCTTTCTGGTCATTTATTGGCTTCGTCTGATTTACGATGGCCTGTACAAGGACTGCGTCAGGTACTACTGCCCGCTTATAGGGGCGCTTTACCTACTTTGTAGCGCAGCAGCTCTGTTCGGCCTATATGATGAGTCGATTAATGCATTTAATGACGTGCATTTCCTAGAACTCGACGAAAAGGTTGTGCAAATCAGTTTGGTCAAGAATCTTCGCGTTCTGCAATTTGTCATTCCTACGGTCATGGTTGGCATTGCTGTTACCCTCATTACGGATTTTCTCAAAACTTCTAGTCCCTTAAAGCACAGCAATTAGCGGTGACTCTAAAGATCGAGTAAAAGAAATTTGTCACCTTAAGGTACACCCCAGCCTTTCAAATCTGCCTGACACTTTCTGCCTGTTTTATGTCGGTTTAGACTAAGTATTATAATTAATTGACGAACACCCGCAGAGGCTATAGACGCTATCCTGACAAATTATTACGGGGAGAGAGTCATGACCGGCCAAAGAATTGGATACATTCGGGTGAGCTTACTGGACCAAAACGCAGAGCGCAGCTCGACGGTATTGCACTAGACACGGTATTTGGCGACAAGGCCTCGGCCAAGGATACAAACAGACCGCAACTCCAGACCGCTCTCATTCACGTTCGTGCAGGGCATACGCTCATAGTCCATTCCATGGATAGGTTGGCACGTAAGTCGAAGACATGCTCAGGCTTGTGAGGGAAATGAATGACCGGGGAGTATCGAGTATCGGTTCAATTCATTAAAGAGAATATGATCTTTTCCGCTGGCCATGATGATCCACGTTCTGCCTTGATGTTCACCATGTTGAGCGCGTTTTCACAGTTTGAGCGAGCGCTCATCAAGGAAAGACAGCGGGAAGGGATAGCCTTGGCGAAGGCCAAGGGGACTGTCTACAAGGGCAGGAAGCCAGCACTAAACGCGGAGAGGATTGCTCAGTTTCGAGAACAGGCCGCAGCGGGCGCAAACCGGACAAAGCTGGCGAAGGAGTTTGGGATAAGCCGGGAAACACTTTATCAATATATACGGCAAGGTGCTCGATTGTGAGGCTCCTCCAACGATTATTCCAGCCTTGGTTAAGCCCACTGTCTGGAAAGACAGAGTTCTGCGATGAAGGTTAAATTTATGCAGTATAAATCTCGTTGTTACCGTGAAGTCAGAAATAATCCCCAAGGTTGTACAGGATTCCACGTCGCCACTTCCTCAATTTCGACCGGCTTTTCCAGTGCAGGCCTGCCGAGATCTTAGAAACTCTTATAGAGGGGAAGCGACGAAGTATGGAGGGGATCAGGATATTGATGCTGACGCTTCTATTGGTTAACTGCAGTAAGAACTTGGCGAACCACCGTCCGGGAACGTCTTAGTGAAGATTCAGATGCTTTTAAAGCTTTCAGAATACGAGGGATATCATCCGGAGCGATTGACGTTTCGCCGTAGATCAATAGCGTTGCTGTATCCTTTTCTACCCTAGTTTTTTTTATCTCCTCCTCTAACATATAGAAATCTTGGCGCAAATCTCGTAGAGTTCCATTCTCATTTGATCCAGATCTCATTCTAAACGTCTTTGGAAAATGTTTCGGGTCAATGAAGGCTAATGCCTTGAAGACCGGTTCCATTCTGTTTAGCTCCCTTGCCTGTTCTCTGAGTCGCGCTTGTTCCTCCCTCGTACCACCTGAAAGAGAGGCTATGATACGTTGCTTAGACTCCAGCAAATATCCAATCTCCTCATGCAATTCCTCGAGGCCTCGGATAAATTGAGCATGCTCTTCAGGTGCAGTTACCTGAGAAAGAGCATCTCGAAATCTGGGTATGAAACTTAGTAATTTCTCAAACGCGTTTATGAATTGATACTCGTTTGAAACAATTGTATCTCTCAATTCCCGAGACTGGGCGTCAGCGACGGAATTCGAAGACAGCGTAAAAAGAAGGGAAAAACTAAGGCTTATCACTGCCAAGTTTTTTTTCATGCGAGCGCTTTCTCCAATAAATAATGCTGAGAAGTCCAAGATAAATCAAGGATATCCATACTCCGAAGCGAGAGATATCCGAAACATAAATTAAATCGAGTGACGCAAAAAGCATTGCTCCCGCAAGGCCCAACAGAAAAATGCCTCCCGCAATCCCGAAAAATTTTAAAGGAGATTCCGTTTTCATAATAGTTAACTCCTTGCTCAGAGTGAGCCCGACGATGACGACGAATGCAAGCCTAGTTGAATCACTAAGCCTCTCCTTAAAACCTCTAGTTGCGCTTGCTCGACCGCACCTGAGGAAAAAAGGCGAATAATAATATTTAAGCATACTATTCAATACTTGCTCGCCCAATATACTGCTCTACTAATGTCGTTGACCTAGCGCTGTCTAGACGCTAACGGTATTGCCACAAACATCTTCTTTCTAAGCCCCCCAGAACAACCGCCATCGATTGAGCTGCTGTTTCTGCAATACCGACAAATACTTCAAGCAAGAACATTAACTGTACCGTTCGGCTCAACGATGGTCATCCCTACACACGGGAAAAACATCACAACGCTCTATGGAAAAGCCGCTCGCTGTGCTTGATCAGCAAAAGGGTTCTTCACTTCGGGCTGTAAACGCGGGCAAGTTCTTGTCAACGTCAGAAACAGAGGCGGGTGAGGAAAAATGTCTGATGACCCTGGCAAAGAGGCATTCTAATGAGCCTGAGCGTCAAGCCGCTTAAACAGGGCTTCCCTCATCCTTCAATCCCGTACGCCCACACTGATCCGTAGCATGTTAGGGTGCAGCTGGTCTCCTGAAACTCATCTGGCCTTTCGCTAGAAGGAGAGTCAATTTCAAGAGATCGTGTGAGAGGTGATCGGTGGGAAACTACGCAGTTTTTTCTATCCGTTTGTTATCTCCGAAAAATGACCATTTTAAGGAGAACGCGGTTCAGTCAAGCAGATGCGCTTCAATAAATTTGGGGGAAATATCCTTACTCAGCAATAGCTGTACTTGAGTCCAGTTGTTTCTCTCAATTAACCAACTTAGAATCTAATCGGGCTCCTATCGTTATCCTATCTGTCACCCGGCACAAGAAAGGCATTTCCGCTGATTAAGAATTTCATCTGAATGTTTTTTTCCTAGAAAACACATGTCCCGCTTTCATCTGCTTGGACGTTTCAAACCAATCCTTGCTTCGGAATACACCCACGAGCAGTTTTTACTCGGCAGTGAGCGTGGCTACAACGTTTTTTTTATGTACCGTTCGAATTAACCAATTCAGCAGCGAGAATTGCACTGGTTGGCATTACACCTGGGCCGACACAAATTGCTATGGCGTATGAAGCTGCAAAGCAAGGATTGCAAATTGGCCTATCGGATGAAAAAGTTTTGATTATGGCCACAAGCAGCTGCCTTCCTAGGCTCAGGGCTAAATTAGAGCGTGATCTCCAGAAAGCTGACGAGCTGGCAATAGCGATTCGGGCTGGTTTGGATGAGGTTGCCCGCAATGTATGAGTACATCGGCGCCGAAGAGTGGGAGGGAAAATCCGTTTATGACCTTGCTCGGTGGAAGAACGGGCTGGCATTCCGGAATATTGATTTCTCTATTTCCGGCAAACCAGTTCTTGATTTGGGATTTTCAAAATGACAGCACCAAAAGTATTTCTGAGCCATGCAAGCGAAGACAAAGGCCGCTTCGTAGTGGGTTTCGCACAACAGCTGCGCGCGAGTGGCGTCGACGTATGGCTTGATCAGTGGGAAATGAAGCCGGGCGATAGTTTGGTGGACCGGATTTTTGAGGAAGGGTTGAAAGATGCCAGCGCAGTGCTCATTGTCCTTTCAACTATCAGCGTTCAAAAACCTTGGGTGCGAGAGGAACTGAACGCTTCTGTTGTAAACCGGATCAGTCGTGGAACAAAGTTGATCCCTGTCGTCATTGACGAATGTGGCGTACCAGAGTGCTTACGATCTACCGTGTGGCAAAAGATAGATAACCTTAACGACTACAGCCAAAGCCTGCAGCGTATCTTGGCAGCGATTTTTGATGTTAGCGACAAGCCCGCTATCGGCCAGCCGCCTGCGCGATTCTCCGGTACGGAGCCGCTGATTTCTGGTCTGACGCGTGTCGACGATTTGGTCTTGCGTGAGATCGCTCGACTGCAAATCGAGAAGAACAACGGGCTGGTGATGTTTGATCAGATCTGTGTCGAGCCAAAGCTTGCGGACGTTCCTCAGCAGGAGTTGCTTGAGTCCCTGGAAATTCTCGGACAGAAATATCTGATCAAAATTTCCTATGTGATGGGCGCACCCCTCTCACACGTCGTGCTCACCAATTTTGGCTTTCAGCAGTTTGCAGAGGCATACGTTCCCGACTACAACGAGGTGGTCACCCGGATTGCTGCGTTGCTGGTCAACGAGAACATCTGCCAGAATGAAGAATTGGCGTATCGCATTCAGAGGCCGGTCAGCTTCGTGGATTTTGTGCTTAGTCTTATGGAGAGCAACAACCACATCAAAATGTCGAAATATATTGGTGGGCAGTCGCAGGTTTGGCAGATCTCACCTTCGTTGAAGCGGACATTGCAGTAGGCATAACTTCACGCGCCAGATATAACGATGGAGATTGGATGATTCCGTAAATCGAATGCAGCTTGATCCGGGCGCAGCACGTCGAAACCTGCATTGCGGGCATCAGTCACCAAAAGTTTGTACCCGGTGCCATTTCGCTTGATCTAGGAAGTTCAAAGAATCGAGAAGTGGCGGTGGATTGGGATTCGTGACGTTTGGGCGGCTGACCTTGAAGAGACCGGAAAGTTTAAGTAAACAAAAAGCTAGGTTTTGAGCCTTTCATGGCTTGCCATAACCGAGTCCATGACGAGGGCGGCTGACGAACATTTCCACTTCCGTGTTGCGCTATCAACCCAAAGATGACAAAAACGGTCAGTTGCACGCGCGCATTGTTTCGCTTGCCGGACAGAGACGGCGCTTTGGGTACCGCCGTATCCACATATTGCTCAAACGAGAAGGCTGGCACATCAATGTCAAGCGGGTCTATCGACTTTACCGCCATGCGGGATTAGCAGTGCGCAAGCGCAACCGTAAACGGATCGGCCTGACAGAAAGAGTGCCATTGTTCTTCCAGAAACACCCAACCATGCCTGGTCGGTGGATTTTGTCCATGACGGCTTGGCTGATGGCAGGCGCATTCGTTGCCTGAATGTGGTTGATGACTGTATCAGGGAAAGCCTCGCCATCGAGGTCGATACTTCTATTTCGGGAAAGCGTGTGGCACGTGTATTGACGTGCGAGATTCGAACTCGCGACCAACGGATTAAAAGTCCTGTGTAATCAATACGTCATAGCAAACGGCAACACATGAAAGCAATGTAATCAGTAGTTTATTAATTTTGCTTCATCTTGGCTTACTGTCTTGTATTGCCGTTTTTTACTGGCAAGTGTCCCAAGAGTGTCCCACAGAGGGGGTGGGGTGGTGGGGGGTATGAGGTTCCCCCGGTTTTTCGTCTTCTAAGAGGTGGGGTTTATGCTACCAGTTTTTCTTTCTGTTGAGCAATAAGCCAGTCATCCAGAAACCGTATGGGTGACTTATAGCCTAACGTTGAGTGCT
>JACDGV010000050.1 GCA_013821425.1 Nitrosospira sp.
GAGCGGCCGC
This sequence comes from Nitrosospira sp., assembly GCA_013821425.1. Lineage (GTDB taxonomy): Bacteria > Pseudomonadota > Gammaproteobacteria > Burkholderiales > Nitrosomonadaceae > Nitrosospira. The sequence goes on from JACDGV010000050.1 coordinate 11, forward strand.
ATTCTTCGCTCGGCAATCGAACACCGGCTCAAGCAGGCCGGGAACGGTGGCAAAATCAGAATGCTTGAACCGAAGACTCACTTTCGAATTGGTTACAAAAAACGATAGCAGGTCACCATCTCTTGTGCTAATCGTGTCAAAGATGCGCCCGAGCCATAGGTACTGCCAACGTTGCTTCCTGCATGGCCCGTAAAAGCATCGTGTATTTCCTGATGTATTCCACTGTTTCTGCACGCATCCTTAAAGGCATGGCGAAAACTATGGAATACCTTTCGCTCGTCTTCAATAGCGATAACTTTCCGCGCATACCTGCCCCACCATTTAGAAAAGTTGCCCGTTAAGGATTTGTGGCTATCTACCTTAAGTCCTGGAAAAAGCTTCTCCCTCTGCGTATGAGCGTAATCAACAAAGCCCAGTCTAGATAGTTCAGGATGAATGGGAAGGGCCCTTCTTGAGCTATGTGTTTTTAAAGATGCCCCCTCTGCCTCATCGGTAATGCTGATGTACCATAGACCATCAGACTCCTTAATGTCTTTCCTTCTCAGCTGCCCTAGCTCCTCTAAGCGGGCACCAGTGTAAAGGGCCAGAAGTGGTAGCCAATAAGCGGCTTCTCCACCGCCACCTTGTGGACGCTCCCCAATGGTATAGATAGGGCAGGAGAATATCCTGTTGAGGTCGTCAATCTCGTAGGGAAGCCTTGTTTTTTTCTCTACCTTGTTCCTGGCGACCCTCACTCCTGATGCAACATTGGTAGTTATAAGGTCGTTACCCACTGAATACTGGAGCAGGGAAGACAATGCACCTAGTTGCTTTGTTACCGTAGCTGAAGCGCTACCTGCGAGCAGCCTTGTGTCCTTGAAAGCGACTACGTGGGCTTTAGTTATTTTTGCTATCGGTAGTACCCCATGCAGGGTATTAAACCTACTAATAACTAGCTCCCATTCTGCAATTGTCTTAGGTTTTGGGTTAGCTTCCAGCTTCCATCTATCGAGAACCTGAGAGAGAGTTAAACCACGATGTTGGGAGCCTAGAGGAGGAACCTGAGGAGTCTCAACGATTCCCCCTCTATGCCTAGCTAATACCTTTTGCATTGCTTCAACATCCGCTCTGAGAAATGCGTACGCCAGCCTCCGATACGCGAGCGAACCCTTGACTATGTTAAAGCCGTGAGACTCGCAAAAATCCTCCATCTCAAATTCAATGAGTTTCGTGTCACCCTTAGCAAAATCATACCGCCCGCCTGCATCCGCTATGTTCAAGGATTCGGTATACTTTCGATACTCCCTGTCAGTTAACCCCTCCATGCGGTACTCCTCATCCTCCTCCAATACCGAGGCAATCCACAGTTCGCAGATATGCTTAATATCTTCCTCCGATAGTTCGCCGGATGAGTGGGTACACAATTCGCTCCTCTGACGCTGAAACTCTTGGTCGAGCTTAACGGATTCAATACGAGCTAGCCGGTCCGCTTCTTTCCGGTCCTTCGTTTTGAGGCTAAAAATGATTTGAGAGGAAGGGTAAAGACTTAGAAGGTCTTTAGGAACGCGCCTGCGGAAATAGTATATTCCGTTGCGGTTAAGTACGTGAATTTGAGAAGCCATGTCCACTCTCCAAGTGTAACAGTATTGCGATACACTTGGAAACTGAACCTATTGATTTGCTTGATTTTAATTTCTATTCAAGCAGTTGAGGATGAGCTGGCGTCCCCAAGGGGATTCGAACCCCTGTACTCACCGTGAAAGGGTGATGTCCTAGGCCACTAGACGATGGGGACTGAGGGACTTTTTAAAAAAACTGTTCGTCAGTCAGGTACTTGCCAGATTACTGGTGGAGGTAAGCGGGATCGAACCGCTGACCTCTTGCATGCCATGCAAGCGCTCTCCCAGCTGAGCTATACCCCCTGCAAAATGAACGCGAATTATACTGAGCTGCCTTCTCTCAGTCAATGTAAAGCAGCACTCCGCAATGCGCTGTCTCAAGCCGTCAGCCGGGAAAGTTTGCCAGCTGTTGATCCATGCGCTTGAGCGTTTCCTCTCTTCCGAGCAATTCCAGCACTGCGTTGATCGAGGGCGTTTGCGCTTCGCCCGTCACCATCACCCGCAATGGCATGGCGACTTTCGGCAGCTTCATGCCATGCTCCTTGGCGGCGATTTTGATCGCATCGTGGATGGCATGGCTTTCCCATTCGACAACCGCGAGCTTGTCCCTTAAATAGAGAATCGCCTGTTTCGCCTCAACCGCAAAATGCTGCGCCTTGAGCTCGTCGGAAGGTTCCAGCGGTCGGAAGAAATATACCGCCGCATCGGCGAGTTCCGCCAGGGTATTGACCCGTTCCTTGAGCAGATTCACTACTCTGGGCAGATCGGGCACGCCGGGCCTGGTAGTGGCGTCGCAGCCATCTGCATCAAGAAAAGGCCGGGTCAGCTCCGCCACCCGGACGTGGTCGGCCGATTTTAGATACTGCTGGTTGAGCCACTGCAGTTTTTCCGGGTTGAACTTCGCGGGCGAACGGTTGATCGCGGAAAAATCGAACCAATCCACCAGTTGTTCGCGGCTGAATACTTCTTCATCGCCATGCGACCAGCCCAGCCGGGCGAGATAATTCACCAGCGCCTCGGGCAGATAGCCGTCTTCGCGGTATTGCACGACCGAAACCGCGCCATGCCGCTTGGACAGCCGCTCACCATCCGCCCCAAGTATCATCGGCACATGCGCATACTGGGGCAGCGGTGCGTCCAGCGCCTTGAGAATGTTAACCTGCCGAGGTGTGTTGTTGACATGGTCGTCGCCGCGAATCACGTGGGTGATGTTCATGTCGAGATCGTCGATCACCACGCCGAAATTGTAGGTCGGAACGCCATCGGCGCGTAGCAGCACGAGATCATCCAGTTCGCGGTTGGCTACCGTAATCTCACCCTTCACCAGGTCGGTGAATGCGGCTTCACCATCCAGCGGATTCTTCAGGCGCACCACCGGCTTCACCCCTGCAGGCGGGGTTTGCTTCGAATCACGCCAGCGCCCGTCGTATCGCGGTTTCAGCCCAGCCGCACGCTGCTGCTCGCGCATCTCATCCAACTCGTCCCTGCTTGCGTAGCAGTAATAGGCATTGCCCGATCGCAGCAACTGTTCGGCCACCTCGTGGTAACGTGCCAACCGCTGCATCTGGTAAAACGGCCCTTCATCATAATCCAGCCCCAGCCAGGCCATTCCGTCGAGTATCGCCTGGGTGGATTGCACGGTAGAGCGTTCGAGATCGGTATCCTCGATCCGCAAAACGAACTTGCCCCCGTGCCTGCGTGCATAAGCCCAGGAAAACAGAGCGGTGCGCGCGCCGCCGATGTGGAGATAGCCGGTGGGACTGGGAGCGAAACGGGTACGAATCATGAGCTATGCCAAGAAGAATGGGAGCCGCCGGTTCAGGTGCGGAATGGCGTATTTTACGCGAGCGGACGGCATAATGCTGAGCCAATCAGACCTGTTTTTGCAATTCTTGACCAGAAACACTTACCACGCCAGCTCGTTACTATCAATCAGCGCTATCCAAATACTGGCGGAAGGCTTCCCATCCCAAGCATCTTGAATAAGGTTCGTCTTTTAACATGGCTTTATAAGCTACCGGCAAATTTTTCAACACCCATTGCACTTCGCGCTCATCCTGGGCGGTAATCACTGTGGGCCCCACGAACGGAGTCCGGTTTCTGCGTAAATGCAAATTGAGACGAGGCTCGTGAGGTAAATCAAAAAAGCCAAGCATCTGTTTTAATACTGCGTCATCTTTTAATTGTGCATTCACATCTATAAAAAACACACGGTCCTGCCACTGATTCTGTTTGATCAATTGCATCGCCCGATATTCAATTTCAATCCATTGCAGCAGATAAAATTGGAAGCGACTCAAGGTGTGGGTCTGGGTGTGGGTGAGCCCGGCATAATACCGGAAGATATCTTCCTTTCCGGTTAATGCCCAGCGAAAATAACGCTCACCGGTATCACTGGTGTAATCCGTGAAAGGGAGATGGATCCTGCGTATCAGTTGCTCGCGCAACAGCTCACTTTTGGCCACCATTGCTGGATGACGTACAAGATGAACAAAACCGGCATTATTCAGAAATGCCCCGGCATGACGCCCGAATGCCTTCAAGAAGGCATGACTGGATTCAAAGTAAACCGGAGCTTTGCACTTGGCGATAAACACGCATTTGCGCTCCAGCACTGGTAACAATGATTTATCGTTATGCTGGGTATTCCAGTCTATGGGCTTGCCAAACAAAACGGGGTTTCCCGGAACCAGATAGGGCTCGTGCGTGCTATAACACTGTCGCACATTCCTGGAAAAAAAATCAGCCAGATAACTTGTACCTGAACGGCCGCTCGCAAGCGTAAAAAGCGTTAGCTTGGTACTGTTCGCGAGGGGAGTCATGTTCAAAGACAAGTTGTTCCAGAGTATTCAGATGCCGTTCAAACAGAGCGAAGTGCGGGTATCCGATTGTGGGACTCAATCCAACTGGTTCAGGCCCATTTGTTTAGATGCTTCCCAAATGATAGGGTGAAGGTTTGAAGCAGTGACGGCAATTTTAAACGCATGTAAGTCTTGGTAAAACATACGTAAGAGAAATTTGGAGGGCAAAACCGATGCGCGTCCCTGTCCTATCCCGTGGCCCTCCCCTCATTATCTCTTTATCCTCTTGAACATCTATCTGCGAGCCTACTCATTCCATCTACACAATCGCTGGTCTTTGATGGACAATTAATGGCAGGAGACAGACATGCAGCTTTTATTGATATTGGGCATTGCCCTTGCCATCGCCGCCGTAGCGTTCGCTCTGCAAAACAACGCGACGGTGACGGTGACCTTGGGTATATGGAGTTTTGATAGCTCTTTAGCCATGGTGCTGCTGATGGCCGTTGGTGTAGGCGCCCTTATTGCCGCGCTGGTCTCCCTGCCGGACGTGATCAAGAGCCGATGGACCAGTTCCCGTCTGCGCCGCGAGGTTAACCAATTGGAAGAAGAGAAAGCGGCGCTGGAGCGCCGCAGCATTCAGCTTGAAGCAGAACTGGCGACGCTAACCCCGGAACCCGTCCCCCCAGAACTCCCGCCCGCCGAGCGGCCGCGTTATCTCGGGTTCAAGTCCATGCTTTTAGGCAACCAAACGGAAAAAGAAAAGCCGAAGGAATAGCAAGGCGGTCCAATTCGATAATTTTCTCTTCACTGCATTATTATACCCTTCTCCTGCTCGCTTCCTCCCTGGTTTGGGCCGAGGCACAAACGGCGCGTTGACCAGAATCCGGGATTTATGCTCTAATTGCGCCTCCCCAATTACTATCCAGCGATTAGTCCGGCACAACCCAGCGGGCGGTTAACTCAGCGGTAGAGTGCCACCTTCACACGGTGGAAGCCACTGGTTCGATCCCAGTACCGCCCACCAAAAGATTGTCCAAAGAAATCCAACGAAGGCCACCAAACGTTGTAAGTATGCGGCTTGGGGCTTTCTTTTCGTCCAAAAAGGCCAGGGAGATTCATTACAAAACCGGCCTTCAATGGAGGTATAGTTGGGGTATAAGAGAAATAATAAATGAGTATCCCGGTGGCCCTTACCGCACAATAATCCGTACTGCCAAACCTCGCGAGAAGCCCTATAAGATGGGTAGCGGCAGCACGTAACGCACACCGTAAGCTCCCCCCTTTGAGAGACCAGCAAAAAGTAGAACTTTCTGGCAGGATTTTAGGTGGGAGGTTTCAAAATGAAGAAATCACGATTTACGGAAAGTCAGATTGTTGGGATATTGAAGGAAGCGGATAGTGGGGTGGCGGTCAACGAGATCTGGCGCAAGCACGGGATCAGTTCGGCGACCTACTATAAGTGGAAAGCCAGGTATGGCGGGCTTGAAGTTTCCGAGTTGGTGCGGGTAAAAGAGCTTGAAGCGGAAAACAGCCAGCTCAAG
>JACDGV010000066.1 GCA_013821425.1 Nitrosospira sp.
GCAGCACTCAACGTTAGGCTATAAGTCACCCATACGGTTTCTGGATGACTGGCTTATTGCTCAACAGAAAGAAAAACTGGTAGCATAAACCCCACCTCTTAGAAGACGAAAAACCGGGGGAACCTCAAAGGGAAGGGCAGAGCCTAGAACGGGTACCTCTTGGGCGTGGTTGTATGAATATCTACCTCTCTTTGAAAGTCAGGCCCAACTTTGAATCATAAATGCCGCTACATATTGAAACACCACTGATTGAATCCCGCTCGATTAGTCGCAAAGTGGGCCAATCCATTTGGCTGAAAATGGAATCCGCGCAGCCATCCGGCTCTTTCAAGATCAGAGGAATTGGGTATGCATGCGAAGAATATTTAAAACGAGGAGCAAAACGCTTCATTGCGTCCTCGGGTGGGAATGCGGGGCTGGCGGTCGCCTTTGCTGGGCGGCGTCTTTCGGTTCCTGTAATCATCATCGTGCCGGAGACAGCTTCAAAGCGGGCGGTGAATTTGATGTGTTTAGAGAATGCGGAAGTTATAGTCCAGGGGAAGTCTTTGGACGAAGCGCACCGATTTGCACTGTCACTCATGCAACCTGCCGATGCATATATACATCCTTTCGATGACCCGCTAATTTGGAGAGGTCATGCCAGTCTAATTGATGAAATATTTCGTGCTGGGCTAAAGCCTGATGCAATCGTTCTGTCAGTTGGGGGCGGCGGTCTCCTTTGCGGTGTTATAGAAGGATTGAAGCGGAATGGAGGTGCCGATGTACCTGTCATCGCTGTTGAAACTGAAGGTGCAGACTCCTATGGGAAATCCTTAAAAGCAGGATTTCTTGTCGAGCTTGCAAACATATCGAGTATTGCGACGACGCTAGGAGCGCGCATAGTTTGTGAACAAGCATTGGCATACTCAAAAAATCACTGTATCCAAAGCGTTGTGTTGCCGGACCAGGTGGCCGTTTCTGCTTCTTTGCAGTTTTTGCAAGACCATGGAATTGTGGTTGAGCCTGCATGCGGCGTTGCGCTTGCTGCAGTTTACAAAAAAGTTACGGCGTTATCAGGATATAAAACGGTATTGGTTATCGTGTGCGGCGGCGTTGGTTCTACCGCTGATCATTTAGTCGAGTTGTCACGTCTGGAATGTGACGTAACGTAACATTGTGCTCTGTCGCCCAGCCGATATCTCCAAGGTCAGGAATGATTTAGAAACGTGAACATTGCGACGCCGAGCCGCTAAAGCCCATAGATACTGCCTTCAATCTTCTGGGAACGGCCGTCCTCGGCTCTATCCTCCAGCACTACGTTCCCGTCTTTATGAAAACTCAAGATGAAGCTCGGGTGAAGGGTGCCCGGTCTCCCTTTCCGCGGGAAACAGAGTGTCTTAAGGGCGCGTCCATTGCGCTCGAAACAGCTGACAAATCGTCTTACGCGTATGAATCGCGCGTCCTCGAGGGCATCTGGGCGGCTGCTCCTATCTTCACAATGTATCAGTTCCGACACTGGCGGAATTACTGAAACCAGCGGCTGAGCGGGTGAGTTCCTTCAAGATCGGTCTAGCTTACGATTTTGTCAACATCGGTCTTGCTGTCGAGCAGACCAGGTTCGACTTTACGCTGGAGACTACGGATTGCAGCGATCGAAATTCCGGAAATAGCCGCTGCGGCCATGAATATGGCACTTCACTTTCGGCTGACGAGAAAAAGGCATTGCTCGAGTACCTCAAAACACTTTAATCGAGCCATATCAAACATGCGGCGCACTGACCGATCTGGTTGCCAGGCCCATAGCCGGGCCCACTCCTGGGGCCCGGTGTTTACTTTTCTTTGGAATCCCCTACCCGGATCAGCCGTATCTCTCATTTCCCACCATACCGAGAGCGGATACAGGAAGAACCAGTAGTGTCCGGAGATTTAGTTGAATAGATTCAATTGATTATCATTTTTTGGCGTATTTATTTGCAACTCCGTATTTTTAAGTAGTTGATCGAGCGGTGTTTTCTCAAAGAGTGTCAGGCTCAGAA
>JACDGV010000035.1 GCA_013821425.1 Nitrosospira sp.
TGCTTCTGCGAGGATCTGAATTAATCGCCAAAGTTATTGCTGGCATCCAGTTCAAAAACGGGGTCATAACGAAAACAGAAAATCATCAACGAATTGCCGCCTGATTAAGCTGCCATACACAACATTTATGTATTTCTCTAGTGAATCATGCAGTTAGCTTTTGCCATATGTTACTAATTGTTCGTAATTGATTTGGTGAAAAATCACATCGTTTTGTGTTTGTAGTGTTTGTTAAAGTTGAATATTATGAAATTAGAACTTCAAGCAGGGGAAGAGCAATGTACCCTGCAATGAAATCAGGGTTTTCTGATGGAGTAACAGAGGCGGGGAAGCTGGGTGAAGGACGATCCCTTTATGTGCTGGCGTCCCCAATGCTCATATACATTGGATACTGAATGCAACTACATCACTTCTAGAGTAAAAGTATGATCCTGACAAACCGCATTATCTCTGGATTCGACGTTGAACTTCAGCTTGGAGCTGGATGGTTTCTTACAGCGTTTCGGGGGCTCAACGACAAAGGCCTTCTTCTCCCGGACGGGCCTCCTCCTCCCTTCGATCCGGATGCAACAGTAACCGTCGAGTCGGTAGAAATCAATTTCGACAACACAAACCGCGACCTCGTTGCCCAGGTGATGATCGCCGGGATTCCGCTCACAATCTTCATCATTCTCGAGCTCAGCGAGGACGGCAGTGAGCTTATCATCACGAGCACCGTGCCTAATTCTGACCCTATCAATGTTCCATTTGACGCCTTAAGCGGCTTGGCCGCTCCCCCCCGCATGCTCAAGCTACAAAGCAGAGACGACCATGGCCCCTGCATCGCTTTCCTTGCCAACCTCGACCTCCGCGCCAGCCCACAGGATGAGGAGTCGCTCCCTAATGGTCAACATGTGGAACGAGGCACAGAACTTGCAATTTCCTTTCTTCCTCCCGGTCAGGATATTGCCATCGGCATTGGTGCAGCCACATTCCCCAGAATTGCAAACGATATCTGGCACGCTTCCCTGAGGGCCGAGGACGGGAGTCACCCGTTTCCTGATGATGAGGACAAACAGGGAACATGGGAGTCGGCGAAGGTGGAGGCACAAGACGGTCGCATCCGCATCACACTCAAAGCTGATGTGCCTGTAACAGGCCCGGACGCAGACGTAACCATCACGATCGACCTTAGTCCGGCAGTGGCAGATGGCCTCGTAACCTTCCAGGTCAGTGTAGACACCGATGTAGATACGGGCATCCTTGGAAGTATCTTCGCCTTCTTCGCAGGCGGGGTCCTGGGCTTCTTTGTCGGCCTTATCTTTGGAGGCGGTCTTGCCGGTGCTGCCATTGGTGCCGGGATTGGTGCCTTCGGCGGGGTAATCTTCGTGGAAATCAAGGAAGCAACGAACGAAGGCAAGATCAAACGAAAGGTGGTTGCCTCACTTGAGGGAGAAGAGATTCCTCCCATTTACATATGTGAAGATGAAGTTGTAATGGAAGCAGAACCCAACGAAGAAGATGCAGGCCTCATGGGCTCTTTCGTGAACGCCATACCCCGCTCCATCCCTGTAGGAAGCGACCAGCCTGATCCGCTGCATAAACGAACGGTGGTCGTGGAGACAAACTATAATGAGTTTCAGATAGATGAATCTGGCCTGGCGTTCGCAGGCTCGGTGCAGATAGGGGAGCGTTTCCAACCCCTCCCGGCCACCTTAGTGGGTCGGCGTCGCGAAAATGATCGCTTGCAAGCCCTCGTGTACCGAACACTCGACAACACGGAAGTTGAGATTCCCTTCGACACCGTACTGGAGCGCGTGGAGGAAGGTGAACTGCGTGCCCCATACAAGATCCGTATCCCACCTGAGGAGTCGGAACCCCGCATTCCGGCGGGCCGGCTACCCAGTGTTTGTCTCGCTGCCGACGCTATCCGTCGTTCAGATACCATCGTTCGGGAGATCCACTTCACCAGCGGTCTCGATCTGAAAGTATCAGAAGCCATCGAGCTGCAGGACGCGGGAGCCCTCATCCTGCGTGGCTTGCAGCTCATCCACCCCGAGAATGATAATCCATACTACAGGGCGCCCGCTAATAGTGAGACCGATGATAACTTCGAGAGCCTACCCAGGTTCTGAGGAAAACGGATAGCAAAGATACTGAAAGTAATGGATTATTCCGCTAGCATTCTCCCCATAAGGTGCGTAAGAAGCCATATATAAGGCTATCAATTCATTTGCCGCACGTTATTGTATGTTCCAGTTCTCGCCGGTGTAATAATATTCGACCCATTATTATTCGTTCTGTCGCTGACCCAATCATGCGAGCAGCTAGACAATACACATTAAACGCACTGTAGACTGCTTAACACAACCTCAAAAAACGGCCTGTTTTCTACGGACGATACTTCAGAGGGGGCCCGGATTGCCGATCGTGGCCCCACACCCCCCGTTTTATCTCTCTCCCATACACTTGTAAATGTTAGGGGCTGGAATCAAATACAAAGAAAAAGGCTCACAGTTTTACCCGTAAGCCTTTATTTTATTGGTGGGTCTGGCTGGACTCGAACCAGCGACCAAGGGATTATGAGTCCCCTGCTCTAACCAACTGAGCTACAGACCCCTCTAACTGAAAGTGGAAGTATAACAAGACCGAAGGCCGGTCAGCCTTCGGTATCCAGGAAACTACGGAGTCGCTCCGAACGCGAAGGGTGCCGCAGTTTTCGCAAGGCTTTGGCCTCAATTTGCCGAATGCGCTCGCGGGTTACGTCGAATTGCTTGCCGACTTCCTCCAGCGTATGGTCGGTATTCATTTCGATGCCGAAACGCATGCGCAGCACTTTCGCTTCGCGCGGTGTCAGAGAGTCCAGTATATCTTTCGTTACATCCCGCAGACTAGCATACACTGCCGCGTCTGCCGGCGCCATGGTCGCGGCATCCTCAATAAAATCGCCAAGGTGAGAATCTTCATCATCCCCGATAGGGGTCTCCATTGAGATAGGCTCTTTTGAAATCTTGAGTATCTTGCGGATTTTCTCTTCCGGCATTTCCATCTTTTGCGCTAGCAAGGCGGGCTCCGGCTCCTGTCCGGTTTCCTGCAAAATCTGACGCGAAATGCGGTTCATCTTGTTGATTGTCTCGATCATGTGCACCGGAATGCGTATGGTGCGCGCCTGATCGGCTATGGAACGAGTAATGGCTTGCCGAATCCACCAGGTAGCATAAGTCGAAAACTTGTAGCCACGCCGGTATTCGAATTTATCCACGGCTTTCATAAGCCCGATATTGCCTTCCTGAATAAGATCAAGGAACTGCAGCCCGCGATTGGTATATTTTTTTGCAATCGAAATCACCAGACGCAAATTGGCCTCCGTCATTTCACGTTTGGCACGGCGCGCCTTGGCCTCTCCGGTAGACATTCGCCGATTGATTTCCTTGAGTTCTTTCAAGGGAATTCCCACTTGCTTTTGCAAAGCCAGCAGGTTTTGCTGTTGCTCCAGAATAGCTGGCTGATACCGCTCCAAAGCCTGGCTATAAGCCTTGCCCAGCGCGACTTCCTGTGTGACCCATTCCAGATTGCTCTCATGACCAGGAAAAGTCTTTATGAAGTGGTTACGGGGCATTCCCGCCTTGGTCACGCACAATTCCATGATTTTGCGTTCGTAGCTGCGCATTTCGTCAACCAACCCGCGTTGAGTATCGCAAAGCCTTTCAACCATTTTCGCCGAGAAGCGGATGGCCATGAGTTCCGCTGAAATCTGTTCCTGTATATCTTTGTATCCCTTGTTACCGGTCCCTTTCTCCAGTGCTTTCTGCATCTGGTTATAGGCCTGCCGAATAACCGCGAATCGCTCCAGTGCGTCGTTTTTCAGCTTAAGCAGATTGGCATTTGCAATCGCGGCGACATCTTCATCCTCCCCGCTTTCCGCGCTCAATTCCTGCTCCAGCGATTCGTCGGAGATGTCCTCGCTGACTATTTCTTCGGTACTGGGGTCCAGCAATCCATCAACCAGCTCATCGACGCGCATCTCATCCTTGTCGACCTTGTTGGCGAGATCGAGAATTCCGGCTATCGTCGTCGGACAGGCTGAAATAGCCTGAATCATGTGCTTCAGCCCGTCCTCAATGCGCTTTGCAATTTCAATCTCGCTTTCGCGCGTGAGCAGTTCCACCGAACCCATTTCCCGCATGTACATGCGTACAGGATCGGTAGTGCGGCCAAACTCGGAATCCACAGTGGAAAGTGCCGCTTCAGCTTCTTCCACTACATCCTCGTCGGCCACTGTTGGCGTGGTTTCGGACATCAGCAGGGTTTCCGCGTCAGGGGCCTCATCGTAAACCGATATGCCGACATCATTAATCATGCTGATGATGTTCTCGATCTGCTCGGCGTCAAGCATATCGTCCGGAAGATGATCATTGATTTCGGCGTAGGTCAAATAGCCGCGCTCCTTGCCCTGCACAATCAGGTTCTTGAGCCGCATGCGCCGCGCTTCAAGATCCTGGGGCGCGAGAGGCGCCTTCTCGGGATCTTTTACTTGCGCAGGCTTCCCTTCCTTGGCTGCCTTTACCTTGGTCATCTTCGTCGAAAGTAAACCGGGGTCCTTGGCAGCCATGACCGCCTTCGCGATTTCGGTCACGCGGACCCGGGTCTTAACGGCCGTTTTTGCAACATTTGTCATGGTTTCCTCCAGCGTGTCAGCAGATGTTTTTATTGGTTTTTGTCCAACTTCCTCTATTGCCGGTCCCCGCCTCGGCATCTTCACGTCGCTTGCTTCCTTTTTCGCCACCATGTCCTCGCCCCCGGAATGACGCACAATCTCAGCCGTCTGGGCATCAGTCTTTGCTTTCGCTTTTACCGCCGCATCGGGTTGTGTTTTTGGTTTTACCATGTCGTTTCCAAATAAATATGGCCGGTTGAAATCATGGCCGGGGTGAGGCCGAAAAAATATTTGATTATATCAGGAACCAGCTTCCGTGTCGGTGTGCCTTCAGGACAGGGCCATACGCTGGAGTTCCAGTTTTTCCTCGGGAGTAAGAGCGCTCAAGGACTTGCTGTGTAAGGCCGCCATTCGTTGTTTGCGCTTCATTGCGCGCAGCCGCTCCATTGCTCCGGTAAATTCCGCCTCCAGGTCTATATCACTATCCCATGCAAGTGTCTTGCTCCCTGCGTTTTCCAGAAGAACACGATGAGAACTTGCGTAGAAATAGGTGATAGCGGAAGCTATTGCCGTATTACCGTCAACATGGGGGTGCGTATCGATAAAATCAACTAGAGCCCTCAAAGCCGCCGCCTCTTCAGCATATTCCTCGTTCTGCACAAGCAGATCCCTATCCAGCTTCCCGATATAGCGGGGATCGTATAACAACACCTGCATCAGCCATCGGTACGGGGAGGCAGGTTGCGGCCGTGGCACTCTTTCGCGGGGGCGGTATGCTGAAGCTCGCTTGATCTTCAACACACCTTCCAGCTCTCTCTGGCTTAGGCCGCTGATTTCCGCCAGTCTTTTTAACAGCATCAGCGCCAATCCGGGTGCCGCAACTTGCGCCAGGAGCGGCTTGGCGTCCTGAACCAGTTTGGCGCACCCCTCGCTGGTTTTGAGGTCGACACGGGCCGACAGTTCCCTAAACAAAAAAACAGACAGGGGCAATGCCTCTTTGAGCAGTTCTTCAAATGCTTCCCTGCCCGAATTGCGAACGAAACTGTCGGGATCCTCTCCGTCTGGCAGGAACAGGAAACTGATATTCTTGCCATCCACCAGCTGTGCAAGACTTGCCTCCAATGCGCGCCATGCAGCTTTTCTTCCCGCCGCATCACCATCAAAACAAAACACTATGTTATCGGTCTGGCGCAACAGCTTCTGGACATGATAAGGGGTCGTGGCGGTACCTAGCGCCGCCACTGCATACTCAATGCCATACTGGAACAGGGCCACCACATCCATATATCCCTCGACGACGAGGACGCGGCCGGCCGTCCGAATTGCTTTCCGCGCGGCAAACAGGTTGTATAGCTCGCGGCCCTTTTGAAACAGAGGCGTCTCCGGGGAGTTCAGATATTTGGGTTCGCCTTGTTCCAGTACCCGTCCGCCGAAACCGACAATGACTCCTTTAAGATTAAGAATGGGAAACATGATGCGGTCACGGAAACGGTCATAGCACCTTTCATCGCTCTCGATCACAAGTCCCGCCTCTGCCAGCAAACCGGACCGCGCCTTTGCCACGTAATCGGAAAATGCGGCGTCAAGATTTTGCCACCCGCCCGGGGCATATCCAATGGCGAAGTGACTGGCGGTCTTGCCCGTTATCCCGCGCTTTTTCAAATAATCGATCGCGCTTTGCGAATTTCGGAGTTGTTTTCGGTAATAGCGTGCCGCTATATCCATTATCTCGAGCAAACCCCTGGAAGAAAATTCCTTTCCTTCCGGGTTGTCTTTCGCTACAAAAGGTTGAGATTCAGATTCCGCTGTTCCGAATCGGGGTTCCCTTGGTTGTGCGGGGACTTGCATTCCGACACGGCCCGCCAGATCCTTCACCGCCTCGACAAAATCCATGCCGATGTATTCCATCATGAAACCGATGGCATTTCCATGGGCGCTGCACCCGAAACAGTGATAAAACTGCTTGGTGGGACTAACCGTGAACGACGGGGTTTTTTCACTATGAAAAGGGCAGCACGCACTGTAATTTGCCCCTGCTTTCTTGAGTGGTACGTTACGCTCAATGACATCGACAATATCCACGCGATTGAGCAGTTCCTGAATGAATGGTTGTGAAATCATCGAGGGTGGATAAACCAGAACATTTCAGGAGGAATGCTGGCCGGGAAGCTCAGTTTCTCCGAGAACCCGGTGCGGTCCGCGATTTTTCCGCCAGGGTAACCAGGCCGGCGAAATTATACCGTGCAATAAACGATATTCAGAGAAGCAACCTTGTTCTGACTAACGCGGATACCTTGCTCATGTCCGCGCGCCCTGAAAGTTTGGGCTTGAGCACCGCCATCACGCGCCCCATGTCCTGCTGCCCCGCAGCCCCCACAGCCGAGATTGCCTCGTTTACGGCCTCTTCCACTTCGGCATCGCCTAACGCTGCAGGCATATATGCCTGCAGCACAGTCATTTCGTATTTCTCCGCGTCGGCCAGGTCATGGCGATTCGCAGCTTCGAACTGGGCAATGGAGTCTCGACGCTGCTTGAGCATTTTCTCGATTACCGCAACCAGGGACGCGTCATCAAGCTCTATGCGCTCATCCACTTCGCGCTGCTTGACTGCCGCCTGTAACAGGCGGACGGCATCCCGCCGCCTGTTATCGCGCGCGCGCATTGCAGCTTTCATGTCATCGGAAATTTGTTGTTTCAGATTCACAGTGGAAGCCAGGTGAGGCAATGGTTTCATGAAAACAATGGTTTTTGACCGACCGCGACTAATAAAGTTTCGGTGGAAGCAACTGGCTGCGCAGGCGTTTGTATGTACGTTTAACTGCTGCGGCCAGCTTGCGCTTGCGTTCAGACGTGGGTTTTTCGTAGAATTCCCTGGCGCGCAATTCGGTAAGCAGGCCTGTTTTTTCTATGGTGCGCTTGAAGCGGCGCATGGCGACTTCAAATGGCTCGTTTTCCTTGACTTTAATAGTGGTCATGAAGATGGAGTTCCTCTCTAAAATGTTAAATGGGCGGATCGTTAGTGGTACAAGTCGTGTAACCTGTAACTTGTTATTATATAACAAAGTCCAAACGCCGTTGCAAAGAGTCCACCACACCATTGCTTGTACTGGGTATTGAAACCTCCTGCGACGAAACCGGGGTCGCGATTTATCACACAAAACAGGGCCTGCTGAGCCATGCGCTTTATTCCCAGACGGAAATGCATGGCGAGTATGGCGGCGTGGTGCCGGAACTCGCTTCCCGCGACCATATCCGGCGCGTATTGCCCCTTGTCAGTCAAACGGTGGCGGCAACCCAATTCGACCTGCATAACCTTGACGCGATTGCCTACACTCAAGGGCCGGGGCTGGCAGGAGCGCTGCTTGTAGGTGCCAGCATCGCTGCCGCCCTTGGCTTTGCCCTGCAAATTCCAGTGCTGGGTGTTCATCACCTGGAGGGACACCTTCTGTCTCCGCTGCTATCCACACCTGCACCAGCTTTTCCGTTTGTCGCGCTGCTGGTGTCTGGAGGCCATACCCAATTGATGGAGGTGACTGGCCTCGGGCATTACCGGTTACTAGGCGAAACCGTAGACGATGCGGCGGGAGAAGCATTTGACAAGACAGCGAAACTGCTCGGCCTGGGTTATCCCGGCGGCCCCGCGCTATCCAGACTTGCCGATGAATTTTCGCGAACAGGCCAACCGAGACGCTTCGAGCTTCCCCGTCCCATGCTCCACAGCGGTGATTTGAATTTCAGCTTCAGCGGCCTGAAGACCGCAGTGTTAACGCTGATAAAAAAACAGGAAATAACACAGCAAGCCCAGGGAGCTATTGCCTTTGCTTTCCAGGAAGCAGTAGTAGACGTGCTTACGGAAAAATCGCTGGCCGCACTAGCAGAAACCGGTCTTACTCAACTGGTGGTGGCGGGCGGCGTGGGTGCCAATCGCCAGCTGCGCAGCACGCTTCGACGGAAGACCGAAGAAGCCGGGGCGACCGTTTTTTATCCTGAGCTGGAATTCTGCACGGACAATGGCGCCATGATCGCTTTTGCGGGAGCCATGCGATTGCAAGCGCGGAAAAGCGAAACTGACAGGCTGGACTACCAATTCACGATAAAGCCACGGTGGGATATGGAAGTACAGGAAACACGCCCCGAAGAACAGGACGGCCTCAATGTTATATGACGCTACCGTTTTCCTATACGAGCCTCCCTACCCGCAATCAGACTGGCAATATTTGGCATGTGCCGCCAGATAAGCAGCAGGGATATGATAAGAACTGCAAGCGTCCGTTCCTCAAGGCCGAGAAAAAAAACCGCGTAAACTGGCGCGAGCCCCGCTGCGCTCAACGCTGCCAGCGAGGAAATGCGCCAGATCGCCGCGACTGTTATCCATATGGCTATTGCCAGCAGCCCCATCCACGGGTTAAACGCCAGTAATACTCCCAGCGCGGTCGCCACGCCCTTCCCGCCCCTGAAACACAAGAATATCGGAAAGAGATGGCCCAAAAATACCGCCAGTGCCACTCCCGCGATTTCTCCCGGGCCCAACCCCAGCATAGGTGCGAAATGCTGTGCCAACATCACTGGCACCCAGCCTTTTGCTGCATCTCCCAACAGGGTGAACACAGCCGCTGCCTTCTTTCCGCTACGCAGCACGTTCGTCGCGCCAGGGTTTTTTGAACCATAGGTGCGCGGGTCAGGCAAGTGAAAGAGCCGGCTCGCCAGTACCGCAAACGAGATCGAGCCCAGCAAATAGGCTATCGGAATAAATAACATCCCCGTCATGATATTAGCGCGCCCTCCGCGAATAGAATAAAATCACCGGTCGATTTTACGCGAAAATCCGTGCCGGAATGTTCGGTACCCCGCCGCCCAATCCAATCCCGATAATGGACATTATTTTCCTGCAAGAGCTCAAGATCAAAACGTTGATTGGAGTTTATCCATGGGAACTCAGCACCGCCCAAACCATTCAACTTGATCTGGAAATCGCGTTACCGACAAGCCGAGCTTGTCAGACAGACAAACTGGACGACGCGCTGGATTACGCCCTTATCGTCCAGCGAATCCACGAAACCCTCGCGCAAAAACATTTTTCCTTGCTGGAGGCGCTGGCCGAACACATCGCACAGCTCATTCTGGGGGAATTCAGCTCTCCGTGGGTCAAGGTCAGCGTAGCAAAGCTCAGCGCGATACGTGGCGTAAAAAAAGTAGGAGTGTGCATTGAACGAGGGCGGCGAGAAACTTCCTCCCATTGAGCGACAACTCGACTGATATTCCAGCCAGGAACCGCTGATAAGTACTCCTGGGTAATCAAGCGGGAACTGAAGCTTAATTGCCGGTCCCCATTCTCGTCACGCTATGTGGGAAAGCGAACAGAGCGTCCAGGTAAAACTGGAGAAGATTACTTCCGTGTTCTTGTTATCTTCAATCGACACTTGTCCGGATCTTGTTTTTCTGCTTACCGGACGCCTGAAGTTTCTATCAATCCACATATTTGCGTTCCTGGAGCCAGCAATATGAAAAAACTTTATCGAAATTTTTCCGGCCTTGATCCAGCTGAATTTGATAACTGGCTGGAGATTGCAACGCCAAAAATGTTTAAACATGCGAAACTGAACAAGGCTAAGCCCTGGAGCGAGCCGGAGAATATACCGACCCGCAAGAAAAAGCGGGAGGCGAGGTCATATTCCTGAAAGCAGGAAATAAATGGCCCGGTGAGAGCCATTGGTGACTGAGGAGTGCTTTTTTCCCCTGCTATCTCAAGCGTTCCGTAGCGGAAGGAGTGGGAAGAAGACGAGTTTCCCGGGTAGCGGCAACGCCGTGGGGACCTTGCGCAAGGGTTTGCCCGAACGGCTCCGGCAGTTGGTATTGGCGTAAAGTTAACCTGCGTTTAATGCGGCCTCAATTTCTGTAAAAGTTTGCGCCCGCTGTATCGACGGAATCTCCGCACCCAACTGCTTTTCAATTTGCGTCAACGAAAAAATGCCGCATACCACTGGGCTGTTGTCCGTGTCGTTCTCTATCACCAAAGTGTGCTGCCGCCCGGTATCACACAAGCTCGCGATAATATCCCCGACTTTGGCGCGCCGAACCTCCTCCATGGGAATTGCCTCTAGCCGATCAAGCGGGGTCATGATATCCGAGACGAGTATCTCATCATGCCTTACACATCGCTCCCGGATGAACCGGAGCGGCTTTTCGCCCAGGATATCCGTGGCGGTGATGATGCCACTCAGAAGCTTATCCTGATTCAGGACAAGCAAGGAACGGACACCTCGCTGCTTCATGTATGAATGGGCGGATTCCATCGCCATGTGCAGGTCGGTTACGCCAGCATGGGCATGCCGCAGGTCTGTCATTACATCAAGGGCGGCTGATTTCAGAGTTACCGGTATTGGCGGAGCGGGGCTAATCACCCGAACAGCGCCCGCGAGGCGCCGCGCAGGGAGTACATGATAGTCGGGCATGGCGTTATCTCCAGTCGATGGCGGGGATACACTTGAAATGCAGAACCCAAGTTTCAAATACCCCTGATTCGACTTTACGCCCAACCGCCTAATCGGTCAATGGAATGCTCGCCCGCACCAACGCTCGAACTATGGCAAGAGATCAGGAACCGCATAAGAATGCAGACCGTTACCAGGGAAGCCCCTGGAAAGACCGCACGCAAGGACTGATCGAGAGACCGGGAGGTCCTATGGCGCCGCCTTGATCTGGCACATGGCTCCTTCTATTTCATCATTGAGGCGCTGCAATATGAGGCCGGGATCCATTGCCTGTGTGATGGGCCTGCCGATAACCAGGTAATCAGCCCCATTCTCGATAGCGTGTCGAGGGGTCGACACACGCTTCTGTTCGTCAGGCGAGGCTTGGGCCAGGCGTATTCCGGGTGTTACCAGGTAAAATCCCTCGTCTGTAATTTCCCTTAGCCCCGGAGCCTCAAGCGGGGAACATACTACCCCATCAAGACCGCAGTCCCACGCAAGCAGCGCCAGACGGCGCACGACCTCCTCGGGGTTTCCTTCCAGCCCGATGTCGTTCAGATCGCTCCTTTCCATGCTGGTAAGGAGGGTTACAGCGATAAGTTTAGTCACTCCCGCCGGAACGGCTTCACGGGCTGCGGACAGCATTCGCCTTCCGCCGAGGGCATGTATGTTCATCATCCACACATCCAGCCTTGCCGCCGCCTTGCATGCATTTGCCACTGTGGTAGGAATATCGTGAAATTTCAGATCCAGGAAGACTTCGAAACCCAGATTTCTGATTTTTTCTACCAATAACGGCCCTGCAGCGGTAAAAAGCTCCTTGCCGACTTTCACCCTGCACGCTGCCGGGTCAAGCCTGGCAGTGAAGTTCAACGCCTGTTTCAAGTCAGGAAAATCCAGGGCAACAATGATTCGCGGATTCTTCATACACCATCTTAAACCGGTTGCCGCGACTTTACTTGGAGACAGAACAGGCATTTATCGCTATTCATCGGCCAAAGGCGATTTTCTTTTGTGTGTGCCAATATCCCGCTTTTGGCGGAATATCTCGCCGAAGTAGGGCATCACCCCGATTGCTACGCCAAGGGTAAAAAATAACAATACAATCAATATCAAAGGCGCCTGCCATTCGTAGCCAAAGTAATAACGTAGCGTTACCGGTTCGATGTTTCGCACGGCAAAGCCGAGCAACAACGTAAACAGAACAATGCGAAAGAACCAGATTAAATAACGCATGATTGAGGCCGGCGGCTCACCGGCATGTTCATATTTTTTTACCACGAAACGCCGAGACTGTTTTCCGCTACTTGATTTTGCATTTGGCTACTTTCCACAACGCGAACTGCAGGTCTAGGCCGTCCAACCGCAGCCTGCTCGACCCTTCGGAGCCAAAAAAAAACGGCATGTCTCGCAACACGCCGCTATTATACCCATCCATACGTGCCCATTTTTTAGCTTTTGTGATCGACTCTCTCTCGCATTTCTTTCCCCGCCTTGAAATGCGGTACATACTTTTCCGGCACACGAACTTTTTCTCCTGATTTCGGGTTGCGTCCCGTGCGCGGAGGACGGTAATTCAGGTCAAAACTGCCGAATCCACGAATCTCAATCCGTTGCCCCTCTGACAAGCTCTTCGCCATGGCATCAAGGATAACCTTGACCGCAAGCTCGGCATCCTTCGCCCCTAGTTGTGGATAACGCGCAGCAAGCCTGGAAATCAGTTCCGACTTGGTCATGAATGTCCTTATTGTTCGGTATTCTTAACATCCATCTTGGCTTTAAGCAACGCTCCCAGGCTGGTGGTGCCCGCATTGGCAGCACTATCGACGGTAACTTTCTGGATTGCATCGGATTCCTCCGACATATCCTTTGCCTTGATGGAAAGATTAATACTGCGGTTCTTGCGATCAATGTTAATGATCATTGCTTCTACCGTATCCCCCTCCTTCAAGCGCGTACGAATGTCCTCGACCCTTTCGCGGGATACTTCGGATGCACGCAAGTAACCCTCGACATCATTTTCCAACCCGATCACTGCGCCCTTGGCATCAATAGACTTTACTGTGCCTTTGACGAGGCTGTTCTTGTCGTTTACCGAAACAAAACTGTTGAACGGATCACCTTCCAGTTGCTTTATGCCCAGCGAAATACGTTCCCGCTCCACGTCGATGGATAATACGACTGCTTCCACTTCGTCGCCTTTCTTATAGTTGCGGACCGCTTCTTCACCCGGCTGATTCCACGAAAGATCCGAGAGATGCACCAACCCGTCAATCCCACCCTGCAGGCCGATGAAAACGCCGAAATCGGTAATGGATTTGATTTGTCCGCGCACTTTGTCCCCTTTCTGGTGGTTCATCGCGAAATCTTCCCACGGATTCACCTTGCATTGCTTCATGCCCAGCGAAATGCGCCGGCGCTCCTCATCAATCTCCAGAATCATCACTTCCACTTCGTCGCCTAGTTGCACGATCTTGGAGGGATACACGTTCTTGTTGGTCCAGTCCATTTCCGATACATGCACCAGCCCTTCGATGCCCTGTTCGATCTCCACGAAAGCGCCATAATCGGTCAGATTGCTAACCTTGCCGAACAGACGAGTCTGCGGTGGATAACGCCGGGAGAGCCCTACCCATGGATCTTCGCTCAACTGCTTCATGCCCAGGGAAACGCGATTTTTCTCCTGATCGAATTTAAGTACCTTTGCAGTCACTTCATCGCCCACACTGATGACTTCAGACGGATGCTTGACCCGCCGCCAGGCGAGATCCGTGATGTGCAACAGGCCATCTATCCCGCCCAGGTCGACAAACGCGCCATAATCCGTGATGTTCTTGACGATGCCCTTGACAACAGCTCCCTCTTTCAAACTTGCCAGCAAGGATTGCCGGTCCGCGCCCTGGCTTTCTTCCAGAACCGCGCGGCGCGACACAACTACGTTGTTGCGCTTCCGATCAAGTTTGATAACCTTGAATTCCATCTCCTTGTTCTCGTAAGGGGTGGTGTCCTTGACCGGACGGATATCGACCAGCGAACCCGGCAGAAAAGCACGGATGCCGTTAATCATCGCGGTCAGGCCACCCTTGACTTTACCGCTTACGATTCCGGTTACGATGGCGCCGCTTTCCATGGCGGCTTCCAGGTCATGCCAGGCTGTCAGACGCTTGGCCTTATCGCGCGATAAGCACGTTTCGCCGTAGCCATCTTCAAGTGCTTCGATGGCGACGCTGACAAAATCACCGGGCTTGACTTCGATTTCACCTTTATCATTCTTGAATTCTTCGACAGGGATGAAGCTCTCTGATTTTAATCCGGCATTTACAACTACGATGTTGTAGTCAACACGGACAACCTGCGCGGTAATAACTTCACCGATACGCATTTCCTGGCGGGAGAGACTTTCTTCAAATAGCGCTGCGAAACTTTCAGAAAAATCCGTGGAAGGGGAAGCTGTGGCGGGGGAAGCAATGGTCATTGTAAAAAACACCTGGTTTGGGATCCCGTCCAAACACTGTTTTGACGGGGCTAGTAAGTTAATAAATTGCTGAGAATTCGCCCTCTTCTCATTCCGAAGAGCGGCGCGGCAGCACCGGAATAATCTAACTGTTACATCTACCTCATTAACACCTACCTCATACCTGTTAACAAACTACTGCTCAATACCGCTTGCTACTCAATACAACGGGTCACAAACGCAGGTCTTGCTATTGCGTGTCTCGCCTATTGAAACAATCTGATGCAACCGGGTCCGGCGGGGTGAGTAAACCCATGGCCCTGAAAGCTTGAGTTTCAGGGCCGCCCTTCTCCACCGATTTGCGCATACTGCTTCAGTACGCTGTCTACCGCCTGCGCAATATCGAGCGACGTCGTGTCCAGCAAACCTGTACCCGCGCCCAAGCGCAAGGGGGCAACGTCACGATTACTGTCACGGGCATCACGTTCTCGTATATCCCGTAAAAGGGTGGCAATATTAGCATCTATGCCTTTTTCCATCAACTGTTTATGCCTGCGCTGTGCACGCGTTTCAGCGCTCGCGGTGAGAAATATCTTGAGTACGGCGTCAGGAAAAACTACCGATCCCATATCCCGGCCATCCGCTACCAGGCCGGGAGGCTGACGGAACGCGCGCTGCCGAGCCAGCAGTGCTGATCTGACCTGCGGATAAGCCGCGATAGTGGAAGCCGAGTTACTGCATGCCTCCGCGCGAATTGCCTCGGTGACGTTTTCATTCCCCAGGCGGATCTCCGTATTTTCAAAAACTACGTCGAGGCTGGAGGCGACTTTGCTCAGTGCCGTTTCATCGCTGAGATCCACTCCACACCGCATAGCCACCAAGGCAACCAGACGATAAAGTGCGCCGCTGTCAAGATAATGGAACCCGAGATGTGCCGCTACCCGCTGCGCAACTGTGCCCTTGCCCGAAGCGGATGGACCGTCGATCGCGATTACCGGAATATTATGAGTCTTCATGCAATCGTTTTAAATAAAATTCGCCTGTGAATCCCGGGAAAATCATATCGCGTCACGCCTGAACTATTGCGGCGAATCTTTCGAAATAGCCGGGGAAAGTCTTGGTTACGCAATCGGGATTGTTGATCCGCAGAGGGACGCCGAGAGACACCAGCGAGAAGCACATGGCCATCCGGTGATCGTCATACGTATCGATCGCAGCATGGGCGGCAAGTCCTGCAGCAGGGGGGGCAATACGCAGAAAATCCGCACCTTCCTCCACAACTGCCCCCAATTTGCGCAATTCGTTCGCCATTGCCGCAAGGCGATCGGTTTCCTTCACCCTCCAGCTTGCAATATTCCGGAGGGTGGTGGTGCCATGAGCAAATAACGCCGTCACTGCTACTGTCATGGCGGCATCCGGGAAATCATTGCAGTCCAGGTCGATGGCGCACAAACCGGTTTCAGGTGCGCGTGCCTCGATCCAGTTATCGCCCGAGGTGATATGCGCGCCCATTTTCCCCAGCACCTCAGCAAAACGGATGTCCGCCTGCAGACTGCCGCGCCCGATGCCTTCCACTCGTACCGGACCCGTGCCGATAGCACCGGCAGCAAGAAAGTAGGACGCGGAAGATGCATCCCCCTCGACAAATATCTCTCCAGGGCTGCGATAGTGGTGTCCCCGCAGGGCGAATCGCCACCATCCTGTCTGCTCCACGTGCACGCCAAACCGGGCCATCAAAGCTATGGTTAGCTCGACATAAGGCCGCGAAATCAATTCCCCGTTCACCATTATCACTGGCGCTTCACCTGCATCTGACGCGCATAGCGGCATTGCAACAAGCAGGCCTGTCAGGAACTGGCTGGACACATCGCCCTTCACCGTTATCGCGTGTGGATGAATACGCGCGGGTTTGATTTGCAGGGGGGGGAAACCCTCGTTGCCGAGATAAGTTATATCCGCGCCCAACTGGCGTAGCGCATCGACCAGATCACCGATGGGACGTTCGTGCATGCGCGACACTCCGGCTAGGCGGTAACTTCCTTGAGTCAGCGCCAGCACGGCAGTCAACGGACGGAAAACCGTGCCTGCATTGCCCAGGAATAAGCTCGCCTCGCCGACCGGGAAGCGCAGGGGGAAATTCGTCCCCACGCCGTGCACGCGATAATCGTTTTCTCCGAGCTGGACGATACCTACACCCAAATCCTTGAGTGCCTCCAGCATTCGCTCAGTATCGTCGGAAGCCAGCACGTTGCGTATCTCGGTAGCACTGTCGGCTAGCGCAGCAAGGAGGAGGATGCGATTGGAAATGCTCTTCGAACCTGGCAGGCGCACCACTCCCCGCGCAATCCTTGCTGCCGGCAGTTCAAGAAAACCCATAACGCGCCTCGCAGACGATTTTCACTGCCAAACCCTGTTGCATCGGACGCCGCCGACGATTATCAGGGGTTTCCCCCCGAAATTCGATATAACGTGAGGGGTGTACCACTTCTGGTTTCCAAAATTGCTGTGCTGCTGTCTGCTCCCATCTTGAATGAAGCAGTCTCGTTCAACGAAAAACCCGCGCAACCATTGGAGTCATAGGTGAAACCTCTCACGTTCAAGGACTTGCTGCTGGAATCGAATGTATAGGAGGCAAACTCGACACCTGGACCGCCGCAACTTGAATGACCGGGACGTTCAGGATCACCGATTGGATCAACCATCATGAATTTCCCGTCAGAAAAGAATAGATACGTCTGGGTTTTGATAGTGGATGTGTCAGAAACCCACGCACCGACAATTCCCCCCGGGTCGTCTTCCATCCTGGGATAGCGGCTCTCCGTGACCATCGTCCTCACAGGCTCCTCCGCGGTGGTTTTTATCAGCGACCCCGGATTGAATGCCGAGGTGGCCGGTTTCAGTTTGGATGGCGCCGCAACTATATCCGTTGCGATCAATCCGGAACCGTCGATACGGATGCGCCAATTTGGCCGTGTATGCGACAGGCCGGCCCGAAGATTCGTATCGATCACCGGTGCGCCGGCAAACTTGAATCCCCTGGTATCAAACTCCGACATGCGTGCCGCCCCATATTCGACACCCGCTGTGCTAACCAGTTTGCTGCCACATACGCGATTGACATCGCAGGAATCGTCTGGCGTGGCCTCGCCTTGCAGATACTCTCCGGATCCCTCCGTCGAAGCGCGAATGGCGACAGCCATGGTCGCGTCATGAGCTACCCAGATATCCGTACTGAGCAATCTCATACCCTGGGAAAGAAAGTGAGCGTTGGCCTCCTCCACGGTTCTTGCCGGACCGGCTATGCCGGCCACTTGCCTTGCGTGTTGCAATTCGGCGGAGGCCGCGAACTCAGCGGGATCAATGTCCAGATTGAGGGAAGCGCTCATGGCGGCTGCGGCATCGGCCGGAATGAAAATACCGTTTTCCGGATTGCCGTCCACGTCAAGGGACTGGAACAGGATAAGAATATTTTGCAATCTGTTACTGTTATCTCCCGCGAGTTCTATTGGCGTCAGGATACGCGCCCCTTTGCCTTTTCCCAGGACGAGACTGCCCAGCCTGAACTCAACCGTATCACCATGGGTATAATTGTATCGGCCTCTCTCGTCTGTCGTACCAGCAGCTCCAGAGGATGCAAGATAGGTAACGCCGGCAACTGCCGCATCTGTCAGGATGCCGGTAGCCGGGCCTGTTTCCGGCTTGCCACTGCCACTACCTGCGCGTTTGTCATCCCCGTCGCACGCCGCAAGCGCGAAAATAAGCGCAAGCGGGGCTAAAGGTATCCAGCATGTCTTGCCGGCCATCGGGTTGGACATCATTCGAATGATCCCTCTATTGGTTAGGATTTTTTACTTATGTTAAAACAACACAACGATTCCGTCGGGATAATTTTGGACAGACCAGGGCTTTCCCAGAGCGACCTTCACGATGAAACCCGCTATTATAAGCGACGCGCTGCTTTCGAAGCATGATTAAAGAACCTGAAAGAACCTGGATAAATTCCTGGGCGAGCGCGAACGGGCAGAATCGGAGCTGACTGCCATTTGCTTTGCTGCCGGACGCCAACTTCGATCTTCGAGATGTTCGAACCGGGCCTGGCTTCGAATGTCGCACTGTTCACTGATATACGGGTAGCGCCTTACAGAATAATCCACTAGCGCGGCTCGACCGCAGTACCCCCGGAGCGTAACAAGGCACTCGCATATCCGGTAAAATGCCGCGTTGGCGAAGCAGCGATCGAGAGCCGGGAGAACGGGGAATGTAACCTGGACTGTTAACCGGGGCAACCACAGCGGTAATAAACAGATACGGGCAGTGTGCCGGCACTATGGGAGACGTCCTGGTCGGGTACCGTTAAAGTTGATCTGCGGGATAATGAGCGCATCGTTAGTTCGCCGTTAGTTGCAAGGCTTGAGGGAACCTTACAAAAGGTCCATCTTCTCCGGGGACGTGTTTGAAGCACAGGGACTGATTTCATAATGACAAAACTCAAGATACCGGAGCATTCATCATCCTGGAAAGGAGCAGATCTGGAGATTGGCGCAGTGGTTGCCGAGTTACGGGCGCTGCGTTTGCGATCGCTGGAAGACCGCCAGCGGCGTGACAAGCCGCCCAAGCTTCCTTCCCGCAAGGTACTTGTCGGCATCGCGGATGGATTGAGAGCCGTGCTCTTTCCGAATCGTCTGGGCTTACCGGACCTCACCAATGAAAGCGTAGATTATTACGTAGGACACATGCTGGACGTGACACTGCGGGACCTCATGGTACAGGTGCGCCGGGAACTCCGCTTCGTATCCAGCTCGGAACCCTCCAGCAATTCAGACCGGGAACGTGCGGTGGTCATTACCCAGGAGTTTGCGCAGCGGCTGCCGCGTGTACGAAGCTTGCTGGAAAGTGACATTCAGGCAGCGTACGAAGGAGATCCGGCAGCGCGGAGCGTCGACGAGGTACTGGTCTGCTATCCTGGCATCACCGCCATTACGCATTATCGTCTTGCCCATGAACTGCACTGTCTGGGCGCGCCGCTGATTGCTCGCATGATTTCCGAAATCGCGCATTCCGCAACCGGAATCGAGATTCATCCAGGCGCACAGATCGCAGGCAGCTTTTTT
Source organism: Nitrosospira sp. (assembly GCA_013821425.1). GTDB lineage: Bacteria > Pseudomonadota > Gammaproteobacteria > Burkholderiales > Nitrosomonadaceae > Nitrosospira. Next base: position 19,672 of record JACDGV010000035.1, read on the forward strand.
ATTGATCATGGCACGGGTGTAGTCATTGGTGAAACCGCCATTATCGGTGAACACGTGCGCCTCTATCAGGCGGTAACCCTCGGCGCCAAACGTTTTCCTGTGGATGAGCATGGCTCCCTGGTAAAGGGCAATCCGCGCCACCCTATTGTTGAGGATGATGTCGTCATCTATGCCGGCGCCACCATTCTGGGCCGCATCACTATCGGGCGGGGCTCGACTATCGGGGGCAATGTCTGGCTTACGCGCAGCGTCCCCCCTGGTAGTACTATTTCACAAACACAGACGCGCAATGACGTATTTGAAGGTGGCGCCGGTCTTTGATCGGCAATCCGCACTATCCTCCCAACGGCGTGGAACTTGTTGAGAGGGTCTCTCCCTTGCACTATTCGCGAATTTCCGGGAGCCCTTATACTGAATTGGTGGACAAGATTGGGAAAAGGCCGTACCTTCTTCCTTTATGGTCGAAGCTGGAAGCGCAGCAAGGTAGTCGTCCGATTGTTCGGCGCCGGTATTGCGCCGGTGCCCGGCCTGCTTTTCGAGATTGCGCTCACCTCAGCGGGCCACCCGGCCCGTTCGCCCGTTCGCCCGTTCGCCTTTGCACCTTATGCACTCCATTCCCAAGGCATCCAGGTGCCCGGCGGTCGAGAAGGATTACTTGCGTGCCGCTCCAGGAGCGAAAAAAGAAAACATACGGGACTTATGTACGTGAAATGCGTTAAGTGCGGAAGTCAAAAAACGCACGGGTCCCGCGTACGGTCTGGAGAACGCACAGCGGCTGTGCTGTTTCTCAGACCAGTGCGTTGCCGTGAATGCAAGGAACGTTTCTGGGTCCAGAACCCAACCGCCTATTTTGCGGCAGGGGGCGTGGTAGTCTTTATTGCGCTTGTATTTGCCTCGGTCTGGCTGATTATTGAGCAAAACGCGGCTGATCAATATATTTCTCCCGCAAGCGATGGTCAACTGGAGCAGCACCTCCTATCTTCTGACACATCCGGCCATAATCAGCCCGCACGCCCGGCAGCGGCAGGCAGTGGCGGCAAGCCGCCCAATGACACCCTGACCCATGCGCGCGTAAAGCCGCCTTCTCCTCAGATGCAAAACCCCATCAATGATCATCACTTTACAGTAAACCTGTACCAGGAGAGCGCCAAAAACGGGAATAGCGATGCACAGTACCAACTCGGTCTGCTTTACCTGACAGGAAATGGCGCGCTTCAGGACTTTGCGGAAGCCGCGAAGTGGCTGAAGCTGGCTGCGGAACAAGGTTACGCGCTCGCACAGTATGAATTGGGGCTCGTCTATCGCATGGGACACGGTGTTGCCGTTGACCCGGTTCAGAGTTACGTCTGGCTGAATCTCGCCGCCGCCGCCGGCGTCCAGCAAGCCGTTACGGCCCGGGAGGAAGTCATGCGTTCTCTCAGCTCCAAACAGCTTGCGCAGGGACAAAAGAGCTCCCGCGATTGGCTCGCCTCCAAGTCCAAGACCAAAACGTCCGGCAATGGTAACGGCCTTGGCAAAACAGAGCCGAAAGAAACACCGCTGGGAGACGCAGATCCGGTGTCGCCAGCAAGTGCCTCTCACGCCAGTAGACCTTGACCCTATCCTGTTTCTACATCGAAAATGGTCACGGGGGCAATTTTTACCCAATTTAAACGGCGTGGAATAGCTTTTGGAAACGCTTTTTTAGTGAGCCTCATTGCACTCCCCTGATGAAACCGGGATAACGGCTTGGGAAACTCCCATGAATGAAGTATTCGATGTCATTATCGTGGGCGGCGGCACGGCCGGTCTTGCTGCGTTGCGCGAAGTGCAGAAGCGCACGCGCAACTTTGTGCTCATTAACGATGGTCCTTGGGGCACGGTCTGTGCCCGGGTGGGCTGCATGCCGTCGAAGACAGTGATCGAGGCCGCAAATGCCTTTCACCGCCGCGGCACCTTCGAGGAATTCGGCATCCGCGGAACGGACACGCTCACGCTCGACATAGCGGGCGCCCTTCGGCGCGTGCGCAGCCTGCGCGACGCTTTCGTTGCCAACACGCTGAAGGCTACGGAAGCCCTGGGTAAACAGGCCATTTCCGGACATGCGCGTTTGCTGGGGGCGGGAAGATTGAGAGTAAACGGACGTGAACTCCGGGCCCGCAATATCATAATCGCCACCGGGTCGCGCCCGGCCGTGCCGCAGGCCTGGCGCGCTCTCGACAAACGGTTGCTCACTACAGACACGTTGTTCGAGCAGGAAACCCTGCCCGCCCACATGGCAGTGATAGGCCTGGGGCCCATCGGTGTGGAGATGGCGCAGGCGCTTTCCCGACTCGGTGTACATGTCACAGCTTTCGGTAATCGCGCCGCCATTGCGGGATTAAGCGATCCGCGGGTCAACGCCGCCGCCACAGATTTCCTCGCAGAGGAATTCCCATTGCACTTGGGAACAAAGGCTGACCTCGACGCGATTAGCACAGGCGTGCGAGTACGCGCGAAGAATGGCGAAACAAAGGTCGATGGTGTTCTGGCCTGCCTGGGCAGGCGCCCCAATATCGATAATCTCGGGCTGGAAACACTGGGTATCGAACTTGACGGGCACGGCATGCCGCAAGTCGACCCACAGACCATGCAAATAGCCGATTTGTCTATTTTCATGGCGGGCGACGTAAATGGCCACAAGCCTCTATTGCATGAGGCCGCCGATGAGGGACACATAGCGGGAATCAATGCTACCCGTCCTTCCCCGCTCTGCTTCGCTCGTCGAACCCCTCTTGCAATAGTCTTTTCCGACCCCGGCGTCGCCACCGTGGGCAAGCGCTTCGAGTCCCTTGATAACAACAGGATACTGACTGGCGAGGTGCGATTCGAGCACCAGGGCCGCGCCCGGGCCGCTCAGCGCAACAAGGGTATCCTGCACCTGTATGCCGAGCCGGAAACCGGCAGGCTGCTGGGTGCCGAGATGTGTATACCGGCTGCGGAACACATGGCGCATTTGCTGGCCCTCGCTATCGGGCGCTCGCTCACGGTGCATGATATGCTGCGAATGCCGTTCTACCATCCCGTCCTGGAAGAGGGTCTGCGCACTGCACTGCGCAACCTGTCCGCGCAGCTGCCGCCCTCCGACGAATCCGACCTGGCGGGTTGTGAGCCGCTCTATGCGGAGGCGTTGGAATAATACCGGTTCAAGCGGCAACGGGCCCCAAAATCGGGCACGACCGCAAAAGGGTGGAGTAGTACCTTCCGCAGGAAAGATGCGACCCCGAAGCGGGATGCCGGCC
>JACDGV010000006.1 GCA_013821425.1 Nitrosospira sp.
GGGCAAGAAAACACCTGATGAGGCTTATGCCGTGATGCTGCCGACGGTTAAACTGGCAGCGTGAGATTCAGCAGAGATTCCACTTAAAATACTCAGATTGCTGTTCAAACAATCGGGACCACTTCTGAGGACTCCTGAATCAGTTTCACGCGGGACGCGTTGCGGGAGGAGTGGCGGTTTTACAGACCCGTACCGCTTGAGAAACCGAAGCGTTCCAGCAACCCTTTGAACGCGTCGCTCGCAATGACGAAAGCGATTAGGTATGACGTTAGACTTAGGAGGACGATTGTGCCGATCATCCTCCATGGACTCAAGGTGGAATATTGCCGCCACTGCGATACAAATCCTGCATCCGTCGGCGCATCGGGCTGCTTATATAAATCTAATTCTACAAGGATGTTTTGCCGGGCTCGGCGTAATGCATCTTTGACACCTGTTCGATACGTAGCATCAATCAAGTCAAGCCGTTTGGCCTGGACGTCAGAGGAAGTCTCCTGCAACAGCGCTTTCCTGGCCGCTTCCTGATAAAAATACTGCATTCGATCCACGTAACGGTCTTCTGCAAATAGGGTATCAATCATTGCCTCGATGACGGAGACCAACTCCTTGCCGGTAGCGTTACTCAGGACAGTAGAATCAGGCTTTAGAACCTTGGCTATCTCCTGGATAAATTCGTGCTCCTTCCGTGCAATAAGCTTGAGCCAGATTGCCTCGGCGGCTTGAGGCGACGGAATGCGGAATTTCGCATCGTCGTAATTCGCGTCCTCGAACAGCTTTTCGAGTTCGACGTTCGCCGTATTTTCACAATTGGCGTCGATTGCCTTGAGCCTGGCCCGGAGTGCGTCACTCATTATGATCCCTGAAATATCGGTGGTAATTGAGATAATAAAGTGGACGCTATCAGTGTAGCGCAATTTGCAAAACAAGAGAAAAGGCCCGCACCCCGGGTGAAGACAGGCGGGCGAACCGCAGCAAGCCCGTCATCTCCCTCCAGTTCATCAAGGGTTCTTCAGACTGAGCGGTGTTCAATTATTCTTAATATGCCGATACCATATTAAAAGGGAGCCGCGGCTCCCTTTTTATGAAAAGGTACCAACGATTATCGCGGGGTATCCTTCGTATCCGTTGACAGCCTCCATTCCGGATTGTAACGTGTTTCCCTGTCCCAGTCTTTCCAGATGTAGTCGGGCTCGATAATTGGCTTGGTGGGGATGATAAATGTGACGAGATCCACAGCCCCGGTTAACGTGCGCCCAATCGCGTGTAGAATACCTGTAAACAGTCCCGCGGTTGCCCCGTAAGCCATCCCTTTCTCATCGTTACCGAGCATGATATTCTTGGGAATTTCTCCTACGCCCGTTATCGTGTTTGCCAGGCCATGGGCAAGCTTGTCGCCCACACCCTCCACATAACCGTGGGCCATCGCTGCCTGAGGCGACAGGAAGAATAGTGCGGATGCCAACAGCAGCGGTTTCAACATATTTTTCATCGATACCTCCCTTGAGTAGATTAATAAATTAAATCCGACTTAATACTAGCATACCGTCGCGAGATATGGGTACGGCATTTTAAAAATTCAAGTTTTCTGCAACAGGTTGAGAGGTTGCCAAAAAAAGCGTGCGTCCCGACGCGAGAGGGTATCGCAAGTTGCATAATTGCTGGCTTTTGCGTACGGAGCTCTGGGATAATTCTGCCAGCAGATTCCAGCCGCACCGAGACCTCGGAATGTGCTACGCTTCAGCGTATTCATAGCAGATACCTTTTGATCTTAATTGCAGCCTGATAAGCAACAACACCAAACTGCTCTGAAAAATAATAAGTACGTGAATTCTCCTGCCGTATCACCCGATAAAACCAACCTCCCGTCTTTGCGTTCTCCGTCGTCAATCTCCACTGGCCCTTCCGACGCGGCCGTTACTCCCACCATACAGTTTTCAGTGGTAGTTCCAACGCTCAACGAAGCGGACAATATTGATTCCCTGTTGAATCGTCTATCCGCGCTTGGGTTGCCAGCGGAAAGTTTTGAGGTCATTTTCGTTGACGATGGCTCAAGCGATGGGACGCCCGCCAAGGTGCGCGCCTGGGAGAAGCGGGCGAACGTGCGGCTAGTTGAACGCCAGGAAAAACCGGACCTGACGCGCTCCATTCTGGCCGGCGCGGCGCTAGCGCGCGGCGATGTTATTGTGGTAATGGACGCAGACCTGAGCCACCCACCTGAGCGGCTGGCCGCCTTGGTTGAGCCGGTGCTGGACGGGAGCCATGACGTATCCATTGGCAGCCGGTACGTACCCGGCGGCAGTATCGAGGGGTGGCCCCTGCATCGCGAGTGGCTGTCCCGTATCGGGGGCTGGCTTGCCCGCCCGCTCTGTGATGTAAATGACCCTACTTCAGGTTTTTTTGCGTTTCGCCGGGAATTGACAGCGACCATTGCCGAGCGTGCCCGCGGGTACAAGATTCTGCTTGAGTTGCTAATGGCGGGTCAGGGTAAACTCAGAGTGGTAGAAGTTCCCATCTGCTTTCGCGATCGAACGCACGGCACCTCAAAACTGTCGTTTTTGCATCAGTGGACTTACCTGCAACGCTTGATGACGTTGGCCGGGGGTACGGTTTCCGCAGGCACCGCCAGCCGCTTTGCGGCGGTGGGGCTGTTTGGCGTGGTAATTGATGCGTTGCTGTTTCAATGGCTCATGAGTGGCGGAGCAGGGCTCGCCATGGCTCACATCATGAGCTTCTTCGCAGCTGCGGCGGTAAATTATTCGCTGAATTCAAAATGGTCGTTCCGTCCCCACCACGAGGGCGGCTTGCGGTGGCGCCAATTTGGCCGCTTTCTGACGGTAGGAATGTTCGCCTTGTTAATGCGCGGCGGCGTATTGGCCCTACTGGTTTATGGGTTGCATGTGCCGTCATACCTGGCCATTTTTCCCGCGATCGCTGCAACCGCCGTAATCAATTATCTCGGTTCCGCGTTCTACGTGTTTCCCGTCATGCGAGATTCCCCCTCGCTCGACGTGCGCTGGCGAGTCGCTTCGTTGGGCATCATTGCGTTTGCCGTGCTGCTGCGCCTGGTCTACATGGGCGTGGCGCAGCTCATCCCGGATGAGGCCTACTACTGGAGTTACGCCCAGCATATGGACCTGAGTTTTTTCGATCATCCGCCCATGGTCGCGTGGTTGATCTGGCTGGGTACGGCGATCTTTGGCAACAACGAGTTTGGGGTGCGGATCGGCGCATTCGTGTGCGGGTTGGTAACGATGGGCTATTTGTACGCGCTGGCGCGCAACCTGTACGACAAATCGGCCGCTATTCGCGCAGCACTGCTGCTTACCGTGCTGCCCTTCGGTTTCGTGACTGGGACATTAATGACCGCGGATGCGCCGTTGATGGCTGCCTGGGCCGCGACCCTGTACTACATGGAACGGGCACTGATAGCGGACCAGCGTTCCGCCTGGCTGGGCATGGGTATCGCATTCGGGCTGGGTATACTGTCCAAATATACTTTGGGGCTGCTGGGTCTTGCCGCCCTGGTGTTTGTGATCTTCGATCCGGTGGCGCGCCACTGGCTGCGTCGCCCTCATCCTTATCTGGCGGCTTCGCTTGCCTTGTTGCTGTTTTCTCCAGTGATCATCTGGAATATCCAGCACGACTGGGCATCAATTCTGTTCCAGTCGCAGCGCGCTACGGGGATAGACGACCGGTTTTCCCTGCAGTGGCTGTTTGTCCACATGCTCCTGGTGCTGACTCCCGTCGGTCTGGTTGCTGCCGCCATGGCGCTGGTGAGGAGTGACCCTGCTTCCCGTCCACACGCACGGAGGCGACGCCTGTTCATGTGGGTATTTGCTGGCGTACCATTGGCAGTTTTTTTTGCACTCAGCCTGTTCGGGGCTCCGAAATTCCATTGGACGGGCCCCGTCTGGCTGGCAGTATTGCCCGCCGTGGCCTGGCTGCTGGGCCAGGCCGGAGAGCGAAGCAGGTTGGCGAGCCGCGTGAGAGCAGCCTGGAAGCCTACCATTGCAGTTTGTGTGTTTCTCTACGCATTTGCAATGCACTATGTCGTGCTGGGCATTCCCGGAATTCCATATACGGGTTTCACTCAACACTACTTCTGGCGTGAGGCAACCCATGAAATCGAGCAAATTGCCGAGAAAGTTCAGAACCAGACCGGACACAAGCCCATTGTGGTAGGCATGAGCCGGTGGTCGGTTGCCAGTTCGCTGGCCTTCTATAACAATAATAAGCAAGAGCCGATGGACATACGTTCGCGCAACCTGTTCAGCCAGAACGCTGCCATGTACGATTTCTGGTATCCATTTGAACCGCCCACAACCCGGCCTATCATTCTGGTGGGCATGAGGCCATGGCAACTCGAGAGGGACGTAGCGGGCCATGACAACATCACTCCGAGGCTCGTACAACCCGGCCCGATACAGGAGTTGCGTATACTCAGGGAAGGTAAGCCGTTGCGCAAGGTGTATTACCGGGTTGCCCAGGGCTACCGGGGAAACGCTGAGTAAATCCTTAATCCGGGACGGAGCATCAGGGAAGCCTTGGAATATTCTCCGGGCGGCGCGTCATGTGCGATGAGCCGACAAACGAACGAACGGAGCCCGAAGACTCCGTTCGTTCGTTCGGCATTATTCCGCCGAAGTTACGTTAATTTTCTTTGGCTGGACGGCTTCCCGTTTGGGAATGACGATTTCAAGCACTCCATGGTTTGATTTTGCCGATATCGCATCCGGGTTGGCGGTATCGGGCAAGCTGAACCGCCGGTAAAAAGACCCGTAAGTTCGTTCGATCCGCTTATAGCCTTCTTTCTCTGTTTTTGCCTCGGTTTTCTTTTCGCCGCGGATCGTCAGTACGCCGTCCTCCATGCTGATGTCAATTTCTTCGGGTTTAACACCGGGAAGATCGGCCTGCAGAATGAATCTATCGGATTCCTCCTTGATATCGACTGCGGGCGCCCATTCGGCCGTCGCGGTCGATCCATCACCGTTGGTACCTTCCCGCACACGGTCCAGTTCCCGATGTAACTGATGCAACAAGCTCCAGGGTTCGTAACGAGTAACAGCCATAATACCTCCTGTTGAATTAATGTTTGGGCCGTGCTGAACAGTTGAACCAGCACTTGATCCGAATATAGGGGCATTTGCCATTTTTTCAACCGAATCCAATTAATTTGAACGCGCCAGCTATGCCGGAGGCAGGGTTTGCTTCCTTTCGATCACCGCGTCTGCGGGGTGCCGGCCATCTATTGGGAAGAAGACGCCAGGCGTTACGCGAGCGGCAATTCTCCGCTGCTCATCCCGATACTTGCAATTTCTTTCACCGCTTGAACAAAAACCGGGTTTTCATGCAGCTCCACGATTGACTTCGGGTGAGGCTGGCCATGCATGCGGGCGAGGCGGGCGAGGCTGATGGCCGGGATATCCCATTGCAGTTCCGTGAGCAACGCCCCGGCTGCTTGCGGATTATTGCAAATGAGCACCATGTCGCAACCTGCATTTAATGCACTTTCTGCGCGTTGCAATACATCTCCCGCAACCGCGGCGCCTTCCATATTCAAGTCATCACTAAAAATGCAACCTTCAAAGCCCAACTCTCCGCGCAGAGTCTTTTTTAGCCAAAACTCGGAAAACCCTGCCGGGCGGGCATCCACCTGCGGGTAAATAATGTGCGCGGGCATGATGCCGATCAGCCCGAAACCGATCATTTTGCGGAACGGAACCATGTCATTCATTTCGATATCCGAATATGCTCGCTGGTCTATCGGAAGTTCAACATGGGAATCCGCCTGGATATATCCATGTCCCGGAAAATGTTTTCCAACTGCGCTCATGCCGCCTGACTTGAGCCCCGCCACAAGGCTGTGAGCCAGATCCGCTACCGCCTGTGGCCGGCCGTGGAAGGCGCGGTCGCCTATGACACAACTGTATCCGTAATCCATATCCAGAACTGGGGCAAAGCTAAAATCCACACCCGAGGCGCGCAACTCGGCTGCCAGCACGTACCCTGTCTGCCGCGCGAGACGCCGCGCCTGACCCGGATGCTCATCCCATATTCTTCCCAGTTCACGCATCGGAGGCAATCTGGTGAAGTCCTCGCGGAAGCGCTGTACTCTGCCGCCTTCATGATCCACCGCGATGAGTAGCGGGGGAGTCCGGAGTGCGTGAATCTCGGCGGTTAGCTGAACAAGCTGACCGAAAGACGAGTAGTTGCGTGCAAAGAGGATTACGCCGCCCACCAGAGGGTGCAGGAGCTTGCTCTTGTCGGCGGCAGTAAGTTTCGTGCCTTCGATATCGAGCATGACGGGCCCGAGCGACATTATTTTTCCAGGATTACAAACGCACAGGCAAGATTCAATTCGTCGCTGATCGAGAGATGGTGACCCGTGATGCCTTCATTACTCACCAGTGTGCTCAATGCAGGGTGAAATGTGAAGCATGGTTTACCCAGATGATTATGGGTGACCCCGATGTGGTTCAAGCTCACTGGATAGCGCAACCCGGTCCCAATAGCTTTGGAAAGTGCTTCCTTTGCGGCAAAACGTTTGGCCAGAAACATGGCCGGCTGCCCGCAATTGATATATTCCGGCCATTCCTCATCTGTCAATACTCGTTTGGCAAAGCGCTCGCCATATTTTTCCAGTAACCGGGCAATGCGCGAGGGTTCGACCAGATCGGTTCCAATTCCGTAAATCATGTGCGTACTTCCATCATCAATTTTTTCATTTCCCGTACAGCCTTTTCAAAGCCGACAAATAACGCACGCGCCACGATTGCATGGCCGATATTGAGCTCCGATATCCCTGGAATAGCCGCTATCAACTGGACGTTGCCATAATGCAATCCATGTCCGGCATTGACCTTCAGCCCATGGCCGAGGCCCTCCTCTACTGCTGTGCGAACGCGCTGGAACTCATTTTGTTGTTCGTCCGCCGTTCCCGCATCCGCATAATGACCGGTATGAATTTCAATAACCGGCGCCCCGGTCCGCGCGGCTGCCTCGATCTGCGCATGATCGGCATCAATGAACAGTGATACGCGGATGCCCGCCTCGGTCAATTTGTGGCAGGCCACTTGTACCTGGTCGAAATACCGCAGCACATCGAGTCCGCCTTCGGTGGTCAACTCCTCTCTCCGCTCAGGTACAAGACACACGTCCCGCGGCTGGATGCGCAGCGCGAAAGCAAGCATTTCAGGCGTTACAGCGCTTTCCAGATTCATGCGTGTTTTCAGCAAACCCCGCAGGGTTTCCACATCGCGCTCCTGGATATGACGACGGTCTTCACGCAAATGGAGCGTGATTGCGTCTGCTCCCGCGGATTCCGCGGCCATCGCAGCCTCTACAGGGTCGGGATAAGCCGTGCCGCGGGCCTCGCGCAGTGTCGCTACGTGATCAATGTTGACGCCAAGTTGGATCATGATTTTGCAGGTTTGTCATCGCTGTATGTGTAAGCGACTGATTCAGGATAAAAAGCGTGCCGTAGCGCATCGGCATCCAGCTGTGTTTGCAGAAGCCACGGTAGCTGGCGCGGATACGTTTCGTGTTTTGTTTTGCAGTCCAAAATCCTTTTCAACTCAGGAATCCGCTACAAAGAACGGAGCCCAGCCCGAGGCTTGAGAGGCCGAAAACCTACTATACTATAATTAATTTCGTTGAAACGGCAACTTGCGAAATGCTCGGGGGTATGAGCCCAGAGGGGCAGTCGAGTGTGGCGAGCAGAAGGCAATTTGGAGTGCAATTGTCCCCCCGACGATAGCGGTCCCCTCAACACCAGCACGCGAATTGCACAGCGAGGAGGGTAGAAGGGAAATGTCGGACACGCGCGTTTTCTTCGCTGCCGAGCGAACACTTCTGGCGTGGGTGCGCACGGGACTTACCGTGATGGCGCTTGGTTTTGTCGTTGCCAGGTTCGGTCTGTTTCTGTCGCTGTTGCAGACTACAAGCGGGGCTCAAGGGAGCGCGCCCGATATTTCAAATAGCCACTGGCTCTCGGGTACGATTGGTATTATGCTGGTGCTTGCCGGTTCCGCAATAATCCTTGGCGCGCTGCGTAACCATCGGACTTATGTATCTTCCCTTCCCACCGAAGACGTCCCGCAGTTGCCCATACCGTGGCTTGCATCGTTTTTGTCCTTGTCGGTTACTGTGGTGGGGATTCTACTTGGCATATATCTTACATTCACATGAAGCGTTTATGGCCGCATCGAATATCACCCCGGAAGGAAGCCCTGTAATGAAGCCGCTTATCCTGTCGTTGTTAGCTGTTTTATTTGTGCAAGCACCAAGCACATGCTCAGGCTGCGGAGATAACAGATGAGACGCGGTTTGATGAAGTCACGGAGCATGCTCGAATGGGTGCTCTTGTAGGGTTTTTTGGATGACGGCGCCGCAGATGAGAGAAAGCGTGTACTTCACGAATACTTGGGAGACCTTATGACGCCGTTTATTGCCTGTATTAAACAGGTATCTTTACGTTGTGCTGCCATGACTGTAAAGCTGCTCGCTTTTGTGCTCGGTATTTGTCTCCCGGCCACAATTGCCGCCCAGAGCGCTCAATCAGGAGAGAAAGTGTACAAGGAGATCTGTTTTGCCTGTCACGCGACAGGAGTACAAGATGCACCCCAATTCGGGGACAAGACAGCGTGGGGCCCCTGGCTCAAAGAGGGGCAGCACGTTGTTACCGCTCATGGATGGGTAGGTGAGCGCGGGATGCCTGCGAGAGGAGGAAGAGCGGATCTTTCCCTTGAAGAATTTGCGAGTGCGGTTACATATATGGCTCGTGCTGCGGGAGGAAACTGGAAAGAGCCCGATGCCACGATGCTGGACCGTATCAGAAAAGAAGAAAAGAAACGCATTGAGGAGCTGAAGGCAAAAAAATAAATCGGGGACTGACCCCCGATCGTCTGGCCCAACCGCCCGGCGGCGCCCCCGGGCAGGCGGTTAAACCGGTTTCTGGGAGGCTTTTAAAAGCATTACCGAGACCATGCTCGCACGGGTAAAATGGTGCCCGCAAGGGCGGTTGCGAACGGAATCCCATCCGCCGCGACCGTTGAGGCGGGAGGTGAAGCAACTGCAGCAGCTCCGCAAGAATTCCAGTCGACCCGTCGCGCCAGTCCACGGTTCACCACGGGGATGAGCGCTTTTTTTTGCAAGAGATTGGCTCGGGAAAATCCTAAAGCGGTGTGCCACGCTTTGCAAGTATAGGGATGTGCCGTTCCTTTATCCGTGCAAGCAGCAGTTCGTCTACAACACGTCTAGTGATGGTAATGTCCGGAACAAGAAAATAGATTCGTTGCAACATAACCCTCTTTAAGTCGGTAAACTTCGCGTCATTAGAAGGAAATGCGAACTCAGCTGTTTTCCAGATTACACTGGTTTAAGTGAACAAACAATGCTCAGTCAGTTCATGCGATCGCCCAACAATTCATGAGAATAACCCCTTGAGTACGTTGCGCTGGTTCCGGTCGAATGAGCGGAATCACCCGCGCCCGAAGCCGCGCGAGATTATGAAGATCGCAAACTCATAACTGCTGGAGGTCTTTCAATAGTTGCCGGGTATGCAGGGGTTGGTCGCCCAGATAATGGTTGAGTATGAAGCGCATTAGCGCCTTGCTCTGTTGCCGGGTCAGGTTGTCTGAATAATCGCCTTGCTCCATATTCAGAAGGGTTTTGCCCCGCATTGGCAAGCCGTGGCCCAGGTTACTCCCGCTCAAGGCTACAGGTCCGCGCTCAATCTCAAAAGAATATTCCTTGTGTGGTTCGACTGGCTTGCCGGATGCGACGTCGTAGTTGAGTGTCAGGGCATAGCCCAGTTCCTGCAACATGCGCTGTTCGAAACGCCTGAGTATGGGTATGAGATCTTTCCGGGTGCTCAACCCCGCCAGCGATTCCTCGTAGTATACGAATAACTGTTCATGAGGGTCATTGCGGTGCAGCAACCGTACCAGCAATTCATTGAGGTAAAAGCCGCAGATCAGGCCGGTACCCTGTAATGGCACGTGGCCACCCTGCCATTCCGCTTTATGCAAAGTGCGTAATTCCGACTTTCCTCCCCAACTGAGCTGCAGCGGCTGGAATGCTCGAAGCAAGCCGCGTAGTGCGGATCTGGGGCGCTTCGCTCCTTTCGCCACCAGCGGCACCCGTCCAAAATTGCGAGTGAACGTTTCAACTACGAGACTGGTCTCCAGATAAGGGTAGGTGTGCAGGACGAATGCGGGCTGGTCGTCTTGACGGTGTTTATCGACAACCATGAATTATTCAGAAGCCGGCTTATTCATACCCGAGGTTTTTCAACGCCCGGGCATCGCCGGCCCAGCCACTTTTCACTTTTACCCAGACCTTGAGATACACCTTGCCGCCAAAATTTTCTTCCATATCCTTGCGTGCCTTGGTGGCAATCAGTTTGAGTTTTTCCCCGCCCTTGCCAATGATCATCGCTTTCTGGCTAGGCTTGTCGACAATGATTGAGGCATGAATTTTACGCAGTTCACCTTCGGTTACGAATCTGTCCACGACGACGCTGATGGAATAGGGTATTTCTTCGCCCAGCAACCGGAATAGTTTCTCGCGGACCAATTCAGCGGCGATGAAGCGTTCATCGCGATCGGTAACTTCGTCTTCAGCAAAAAATGGCGGGTTCGTCGGCAGATACGGACGGATGGTACTTAGCAGCGCCGACAACTGCGTCCCTTCCTCCGCGCTTATCGGGACGATTGCCGCGAAGGCAAATTCCTTTGACATTTTCTCGATGAAGGGGAGTAGCTGGGATTTGTCTCCCAGTCGGTCAACCTTGTTGATGGCAAGAATCACGGGCCGGTCTGCAGGCAGAAGCTTTATTACCAGCTTGTCGCGGTCGTCACAGCGCATCGCCTCAAGCACCAGGATCACCACATCGACATCGCGCATGCTTTGGGTAACCACACGGTTCATCGCACTGTGCAGACGATTCGTATGCCGTTTCTGAAAACCGGGCGTATCGACAAAAATAAACTGCGATTGTGCGTCGGTGAGTATGCCGGTAATGCGATGCCGAGTGGTTTGTGGCTTGTTCGAGGTAATACTGATTTTCTGACCGACCAACTTGTTAAGCAGCGTGGATTTCCCAACATTGGGACGCCCTGTGATCGCTATATAGCCACAACGATATTCAGGAGAAGGGGCGTGATCGAGATCATCCGTCATCGCTGGGGAGAATCCACGGAAGACGGAGAATCTGCCGGTAAAATACCCGGCAGGGGCGAGGGTTCCAGGAAATCTCCGAACAAGGTCAGTGCGCGGGCGAGCATGTTCGGAGTTGGCTTAACTCGGCGGATAAAGTATTTCATAAGCTTGTCTTGCCGCTTCCTGTTCCGCGCTCCGCCGGGACGCGCCTTCACCGACAGTGCGAAGGTCCGGTTTAGCGATCATGCACTCCACTTTGAATTGCTGCTGGTGAGCTTCGCCCGAGGTCTCTATTACCGTATATTGGGGTAGTGTCAGCCGGCGAGCCTGGAGGTATTCTTGCAGAAGCGTCTTGGGGTCCTTGCCAAAAGTTCGAGCATCCAGTTCCTGCAGCGAGGGAGAGAAAAGGACTGCAACGATATTCTCGGCTGGTGCGAAACCGCCGTCCAGGTATATTGCTCCCAATACGGCCTCCAGCGCATCCGCGATAATCGAAGGGCGCTGGGCGCCGCCACTTTTGAGTTCTCCGTCGCCAAGCCTGATCAGTTTCCCCAATTCAAGCATCTGCGCCAGTTGTGCCAGCATCTGCTGATTAACCAGATTGGCGCGGACCCGAGATAAGTTGCCTTCGGTGAGGTCTGGGAAGCGCCGGAATATCAACCCGGCGACTGCACAATTGAGCACGCTGTCGCCAAGAAACTCCAGGCGTTCGTTATTCGGAAATCCATGACTGCGGTGAGTCAATGCCTGCCGCAGCAACTCCGGGCGATTGAATGTATAACCCATTCTACGGCAGAATTCATTGTTATCCATATTGTGACAAGGTTAGCTGCAGCGGTTATCCCATTTGCTCCGGCCGGCCTTGCATTGCGAAAACAGGCGTTTTCGCGTTTCCGCTTCCTGCCCAGGTTTCTCCGCTCTACCCGCAACCGGGCGTGGAGTTACTGGATAGACAATCCGATTCGCTTGAAATCGCCGAAGTTCCACCAGATCATGAAGGCCTTGCCGACGATATTGCGTTCGGGAACGAATCCCCAGTAGCGACTATCGCTGCTACTATCCCGATTATCGCCCATTGTAAAGTAGTTGCCGGGAGGCACCTTGCACGTAAACCCTCTGTCATCGTAGCTGCAGTTCTGGTGATATGGAAACGGATGCACGCTGGAGAGCTGAATATCAGGCACCTCGGGGTTGATCAGGATATCGTGTTCCTGTGCTCCCAGGGATTCGCTATAGCGGCGGTTATAGATGTAATTCAGGCCGGATTCCACATAAGTATATTCTCCTCGCGATTCCATCTTCACTGGGGCGCCATTGATCGTCAATCGCTTGTCACGGTAGGTAACCGTATCCCCAGGCACGCCAACAATGCGTTTGATGTAGTCCATTGATGGATTCACCGGGTAACGGAATACCATTACCTCGCCTCGCCGCGGCTCGTTTATATCCAGCACCTTGATATTAACGACCGGCAGCCGAATACCATAGGTATATTTATTCACCAGGATAAAATCCCCCACCAGCAGAGTCGGAATCATTGAACCCGATGGAATCTTGAAGGGCTCCACCAGGAATGACCGCAGGCAGAAGACGATGAGAATTACGGGAAAAAAGCTTTTCGGATACTCTACCCACCATGGCCCCTCGGCTTCGGGTGCACGATGGCGCCGAAGCACGAAACGATCGAGCAACGCGATGCCGCCGGTAATCACCAGCAGTATCAGCATGATGAGGGGGAAATTCATTGCTATTCCTTATTCTTAGAGTAGAAAATGTCCTGTCGGGCAATAACTGCCGGAGGTTAAGCTTTTCAATATCCCCACGCGCTGACTCTTTTGCTGTCTATTTGTCGCCGACCTGCAGAATCGCAAGAAAAGCTTCCTGCGGGATCTCCACGTTTCCGACTTGTTTCATTCGCTTTTTCCCGGCCTTTTGTTTTTCCAGCAGCTTGCGTTTGCGGGAAATATCGCCGCCGTAGCACTTGGCGATGACATTTTTGCGCAGGGCCTTGATGCTTTCCCTAGCAATGATGTGCGAGCCAACCGCTGCCTGCACAGCTATATCGAACATCTGCCGGGGAATCAATTCACGCATTTTCTGGGCCAGGTCGCGCCCGCGGTACTGGCTATTGCTGCGGTGAACAATCAGGGATAGCGCGTCCACTTTTTCGCCGTTAATAAGAATATCCAGCTTGACCAGATCGGAAGCGTGGAATTCCTTGAACTCGTAATCGAGCGACGCGTAGCCTCGGCTGGTGGATTTCAGCCTGTCAAAAAAATCCATCACGACTTCGTTGAGCGGGATTTCATAGGTGAGCATTACCTGCCTGCCCATGTATTGCATGTTTTTCTGCGCCCCCCGCTTGCTGATGCAGAGTGTTATAACCGCTCCAACGTATTCCTGAGGAACAAGGATCGTGGCGGTGATGATCGGTTCGCGGATTTCGGCTATTTTGGAGGGATCGGGTAACTTCGACGGATTTTCGATTTCAGTTATCGAGCCGTCCCGCAGTTCTATCTGATACACCACTGTTGGCGCGGTGGTGATGAGGTCCATGCCATATTCCCGCTCCAGCCTCTCCTGCACGATATCGAGATGCAATAGACCGAGAAAACCGCAGCGGAAACCAAAACCCAGTGCTTGCGAGGTTTCCGGTTCATACTGTAATGATGAATCGTTAAGCTTCAGTTTCTCCAGCGCATCGCGCAGGGCCTCGTACTGATTGGATTCCACCGGATAAAGTCCGGCGAATACCTGGGGTTTTATTTCCTTGAAGCCGAGCAGCGGCTGTGCCGCCGGCCGGTCCATCAACGTCACCGTGTCGCCAACCTTGGCGGATTTCAATTCCTTGATGCCGGAAATAATAAAACCCACTTCGCCTGCGCCAAGAGCTTCCCGGTTCTTTGATTTTGGCGTGAATACACCGACTTGTTCGCATAGGTGCACGGCTTTGCTCGCCATGAGCAATATCTTGTCTTTCGGTCTGAGTACGCCATCCAGAACCCGCACCAGCATCACCACGCCAACGTAGTTGTCAAACCATGAATCGATAATCAAGGCTTTCAGCGGAGCAGCGGGATCTCCCCTTGGGGGCGGGATCCGCGAAATAACCGCTTCCAGGATTTCCCGCACCCCTTGGCCGGTCTTGGCACTGGCATGCAGCGCATGCTGTGCGTCTATACCGATGATGTCCTCTATTTCCTTGATTACCCGCTCCGGCTCCGCGGCAGGCAAGTCGATTTTGTTCAATACGGGAACTACTTCCACTCCTTGTTCGATGGCGGTGTAGCAATTGGCGACGGTCTGGGCTTCCACGCCTTGCGAGGCGTCAACCACCAGGAGCGCGCCTTCACAGGCGGCGAGCGAACGTGATACTTCATAGGAGAAGTCGACATGGCCTGGTGTATCGATCAGGTTCAGGGAATAGTTTTTTCCATCGAGCGACCGGTACTCCAGAGCAGCCGTCTGCGCCTTGATGGTAATTCCACGTTCTCGCTCGAGGTCCATTGAATCCAGGACCTGTTCCTCCATCTCGCGGTCCGACAGGCCACCGCACAGATGGATGATACGGTCGGCCAGGGTGGATTTACCGTGATCTATATGGGCGATAATGGAAAAATTACGAATGTGCTGCATCAGGATCGGAATCGATAATCGGGAAAGGTAATGACCAGGATGATGCCAGAACAACTAAAAAGGGCACGTGCCGTGCCCTTTTGAAAGCCTCCCGCATGGTCGGGGGAGGCTTTGCACAGATCGACCGTCTCTTTACTCAAGAAGTGCGCATTCTAGCGAATTTTAGCGAAATAAGCATCCAGCCCAACAAGATCGAGCTGGTAATGACAAAGTTCCTCGTCTCCAGCTACCAGAACCGGAACGCGTTCGCCGTATCGCGACCTGAGATCGTCATCGCTGTCCACATCCGTCACTTCCAGGCGAAAATGCAGTTGCGCCTGCAATTCTCGCAGGGCAGCAACCATGTTCTCGCAGAGGTGGCAATGCTTCCTGCCGTAGACGGTCAACGCCAGGGAATCGCGATTGGCCGGGCTACCTATTATTGTTTCCGCCATTAAGTTTCATCGTGATGAAAGTCGCCGTATCGCCCCGCCTTATCAGCAGTGCGATGTTGCGTCCCTTCGGGATCTTGTTGAGTAACTGGTTGAACTCATCGACGGTTTTTACATCCTGGTTGTTAATGCTTAGAATTACGTCCCCCGGACGGATACCCGCGCGACTGGCAATGCCGGGCACCATATCCTCGACCAGCAGGCCGCTTTCTATTTCCAGTTGCTTCTTCTGCTCGGCGCTGAGTTCGCTGAGGCTCAGCCCCACACGATTCGATGTATCCGGGGCCTTGCCCCGCTTACCGCGTGCCGCGGGTTTTTCATCGGGCGGAAGTTCATCCACCGTAACTGTCAATTCCCTCGTGGCTCCATTCCGCCATACCTGCACCGGAACATTCGCGCCCGGCTTGGTAGCGCCTACGATCCGTGGCAAATCCCCCGAGGAATTGACAGGCTTGCCGTCAAATTTCAGGATAACGTCTCTTGCCTCGATCCCTGCCTTCTCCGCGGGACCGTCTTTTTGTACCGACGCGACAAGCGCGCCACTGGGTTTCGGTAATCCGAAGGACTCTGCCAGTTCCTTGGTGACTTCCTGAATCAGTACGCCAATTCTGCCACGGCTTACCTTGCCGCTGGCGATCAACTGGTTTGAGATATCGGTTGCCACGTCAATCGGAATGGCAAATGACAGGCCCATGAATCCGCCGGTACGGCTATAGATTTGCGAATTGATGCCCACCACCTCTCCCCTCATGTTGAATAAAGGGCCGCCCGAGTTACCGGGATTGATCGCTACATCGGTTTGTATGAAAGGCACGAAATTTTCCTGCGCCAGCGATCGTCCCTTTGCGCTGACAATGCCAGCGGTTACGCTGTTCTCGAACCCGAAAGGCGCGCCGATGGCCACCACCCATTCGCCCACCTTGAGGTTTTCCGGATTGCCCTGGGTTATTTTAGGCAAGGCGCTGGCTTCAATTTTCAGGAGCGCTATGTCGGTCCTGCGGTCGGCCCCGATCAGCTTGGCGCGGTGCTCACTCTTGTCGTGAAGTTTTACGTTGATTTCATCCGCCGAATCCACTAGATGCGCATTGGTAAGGATGTAACCGTCCGAACTGATGATAAAGCCCGAGCCCATGGATTTGGATTCGAAATCCTTTGGGCTTCCGTGGGGGGGCATGTGGCGGCGGAAAAATTCAAAAAATGGGTCGTCCTCCGGAATATTGGGCATTCCGGGAAAAATCCGGTTGACCATGCTAGGGGCTTGCACGGTGCTGATATTCACGACGGCGGAGCCCTCTCTTTCGACCAGACCGGTGAAATCAGGTAATTCCTGTACTTGTGCGAAAACCGTGGTAGACAACCCGAACAGTGCCGCCAGAATAAATTTAAGTATCATTTTTCGCCTTCGGTACAAAAACAAAAAGAAAAATATACCAGTGCATTACCTTGCCTCGAAATCTATGATACCAAACTGCGCTGTTGAATGAGGCACAAATGCTGCCTAAAAGTTCAAACACAGGATTCTGTTTCACGGGGTCCTCCATTTGGTCGCATACAACCTTTGATCAGCTTTGCGCCGGATAAAGGAAGCAACCCATTTTGCGCTTGACCACCCTGTCAAGTGATGTTGAAACATGATGTAAGAACAAATGAACGTCTTGTCAGGAATCCCCTGCATCCCTGCTGCGCGATTAATGTTAGCTTTACATCGTATGAAGATTTTCAGTTTCATCATACGATGGACGTAGCCTTCGTTATCGCACAAGAAAGGGAGAGGGAGAGATGGGTGCGTTTTTAGGATTAAGGCGACGAGGTAGCGCTTTTGCCTTAATGATAACCTGCAGTTTTATGGCTCAGGCTCAACAAGAGGATAAAGCCGGGAAGGTAACTGACGATAAACCGAAGGTGGTCCGAGCTGCAAATGATACCAAGGATGCAAAAGACATTTCGTATGAAGAGGCTGGTATAAAACTCGCCCTGAATACCCAGCAGATCGTCAGGCTGGACCCGCTGATAATCAAGGGACAAGCGCAGACGATCAGCAGAAACCAGCCATTCAGCGTCCAGGTCTTTGACAAGGAATTTATAGCCGAACGCCAGGTTTCGCAGCTGGAGCAGCTTTTTCGTGAAACCGCCGGGATGGAAGTGCGTGGGCTTGGCTATGGCAGTGTTGCCAATTCCATTACCCTGCGTGGGTTTTCGGGCGGCGGACACGGGGGCGACATAGGTTTTGTGGTCGACGGAATTCCGCTAAACGAAGCATCCAGTCATGCCGACGGGTATGCGGACCTGAGCGTGATCGTGCCGCTTGAAATCAATGCCATGCGGATTTTTAAAGGCCCCGTATCGGCCTTGTACGGAAATTTCAACCGGGCTGGCGTGATTGCGCTGGAAACCCGCCGATCCGGCAAATATGCGGAAGTGGATGTGCGGGGAGGGATGTTCGGCACGGCAGACCTGCAAGCTGCGGCTGGGGGCAATCTATATGGGGTGGATTTGAACGCAGCCGTTCAGACCTACTACACCAATGGCTTTCGGCCGCAGTCGAATAGCGAGCGTTATACCGGATCGGTCAGCGCCGGCTATGATTTCTCCGACAAGACCCGATTTTCGATCGCAGGCCGGGTTCACATGGCCGAAGCAGATACGGCCTCCGTCATAACCCAGGCGCAATACGATAACCGGCGCAACCAGAAAGCCTTTTTCGCCAAAGATCCCAATGTTCAGAACGATGGCACCGACAAGGATTTCTATACTGTACGCGGCGACCTTTCTCATGCTTTTACGCCGCAGATAACAGCTGCCGCATTCGCCTACGCCACGACACAGACGTTTCGCCGGTCATTTACCCGGCTTACCAATGCGACCACCTGGCAGCAACGGCAGGAAGACTACGACCGCGATGTGCTGGGATTTGGCGTTAATCTCAACGGGAAGCATGACCTGCTGCTAAAACCCTTGAGGTGGACGCTAGGAGTGGAGCGTTACGAGGAGAATACCTTGTACAAGTATGCGGACGCGCTAAATAACGGGCAATTTACCGCCGCGACCCTAACAGGAGGAGCCAACGGCGGCAGCGGCACGCTTAACCGCAATCTACGTACGAACTATATTTCCTTGTTCGCGCAGACGGAATGGGAGCTTAATCCCTATTTTCGTCCGTCTTTCGGAATCCGGAAAGATTTTATTGATGGAGGTTGTACAGGACGCGGTCTCGAAACGCGTACGGGTGCGAGCGCCCAGTGCGGCAAGATGGCTGATTTCGACATTACCACACCTAAATTCGGATTCCGTTCCACGCTCTGGCCAAAATTGCTTGAAGGGCGGTTCAGCCTGGCCGAAGGTTTTGCGCTACCCAGCGATGCCGCGAAGTTTACACCTGGCATCAATGTAAAGCCTATCACCTTCAGGCAGCTTGAACTGGGTTTTACGTTCACGCCGGGTTCGATGCTGGTGGTTGATATCGCGCATTACCAGATCGATAGCAAGAATGAAGTGGCGCTGCCAAACCCGCTGTTGCTCGATTATGTCAATATCGGAAAAACCAAGCGGATCGGTACCGAGGCGGAAATCCGGTTCCATCCCACAGACTGGTTTGAAGCAACCGCGGCGGTTTCCAGATTCAACTCGAGAATTACCGAATCTCTCCAGCCGCATTTAATCGGGGCCAACGTTACCGGTGTGCCGCAAAACATGGCGACTTTTACGGGTACTGTACGGCCCATGAAAGGTGTCGCCATTACCGCGATCGGAAGGATCCTGGGGCGCTGGCCGATCAATCTGCCTTCGGCTACCGCAGGTCAGACCTACTATGACGGATACGAAACGGTGGATCTGATAGCGAGTTACGAGCCAAAGCGTCAGCCAGGGAACGTACGCCAGCGTTATTTCATCCAGGTATTCAATCTTACCGACCAGCGCTATGCATCGTCCGCGGGCGTGACCGGCGGGGTGCGAACCTATAACCCTGCGCCGCCGCTTACGGTTCTGGTAGGTGCCTCGCTCAAATTTTAATCCCATTCATTCAAATTCATATTATCTATCGGACGACGGGAGGTGCAGCAATGTTGCAAGCGCAGAATCTGACCAAGCATTACAACGACGTGGTCGCATTGGACGGGTTGAATCTGACCGTCATGGGTGGGGAAATTTTTTGTTTGCTGGGCGGTAACGGCGCCGGCAAGACGACCACTATCAACCTGTTTCTGAATTTTATCGCGCCTTCCGACGGCAAGGCGCTGGTCGATAACATCGATGTGGTCAAAAGTCCGGTCGAGGCAAAACGACGTATTGCCTACATTCCGGAAACGGTAATGTTATACGGCAGCTTATCCGGCCTCGAGAATATTTCCTATTTTACAACACTCGCGCTCGGCGCAAGGCCGGCAGACGACGAATTGCTGGAACTTCTGGTTCAGGCAGGATTGGCAAAAGAGGCGGCTTTCAAGCGCGTTTCCGGTTATTCGAAAGGAATGCGGCAGAAGGTCGGGATTGCCATTGCAATGGCGAAGAATACAAAGGCGTTGCTGCTCGACGAGCCGACCTCGGGCCTCGATCCACAGGCGGCGAACGAGTTTGCGCGGTTGCTGGAGCAGTTGAAGAACAGGAATGTTGCCATTCTCATGACCACCCATGACCTTTTTCTTGCCAAGCAAACCGGTACTCGCGTCGGTATCATGCAGCGAGGTAAATTGATGTCCATACTTTCCACTGATGCCGTTGGCTCAGCCGATCTTGAACGCATTTACCTCGACATCTCAGGCAGCAGGTGGGCGGCATGAGCAATGTAACCTGTTCCGATTATCCGGCGGGCGTCGTGCCGGCGCGCGGAGTCAGCGTGGTCGCGGTTATAGCAAAAAAGGAATTGCTTGAGCTATTTCGCGACGCGCGGCTTATGTGGATCGGCGGACTATTTGCACTGTTAATGCTGGCGGCATTGCTGCTGGGATGGCAGCAAATGCAGCATATGGAAACGGAGCGAGCCGCCGCGCAAAACGTTTCCTATGAACAATGGCTAGGGCAGGGCGAAAGAAATCCCCATACTGCGGCGCACTTTGGACAATATGCATTCAAACCTTCCAGTCCACTGTTATTTGTCGATCCTGGAGTGACGCCTTTTGTCGGCGTCAGCGTCTGGATGGAAGCGCACAAGCAAAACGAGTTCAAATTCCGTCCGGCACGCGATGCCACTTCGCTGCAGCGGTTCGGCGAATTGTCGGTCGCGTTTGTGTTGCAGGTGCTTGCTCCACTAATAATTATCTTACTGACATTCTCGGCCTTCACCGGCGAGCGTGAGCGCGGTACGCTGCGGCAGTTACTTGGCGTCGGCGTACAGCCCATGCAGTTGCTGGCGGGGAAGGGGCTGGCGAGCGCCGTTATCCTGGGGGCACTGCTTCTGCCATTCGTGATGGCTGGCCTAATTGCACTGCCTTTTTCTACCAGTCACGACACTAACGTGGACACCGCGGTTGGACGTGGCGTCCTGATGGTAGTCGCCTACGCAATTTATCTTGCCGGTTTTGTTGCGCTGTCGCTAGGCATCTCGGCGTTGCTGAAATCGTCACGCAAGGCGCTTGTTGTGTTGCTCGCTTTCTGGGTGATCAACAGTTTCGTTATGCCGCGCATCATGACCGATCTTGTCCGCAGCATCAGTCCGACGCCTACCGCAGTGGAGTTTCAGAACACGCTCGTCGAGGCACGCAAGGCGAATTTTGGACACGACGAAAGTCATCCGGGGTATCTGGAGTTTCGGAATCAGGTATTGCAGCAATATGGCGTATCGGAGGTTGAACAACTTCCGGTGGACTTTAAAGGGTTGGCATTGCGAGAAGATGACCAAAGAGGATATCGCGTCTTCGATAAAAACTACGGCGCGTTATGGAACAGCTACGCGCAGCAGGAGCGCATCCGAGCGCTCGCGGGCTTCGTTTTTCCGCTTGCCGTCATGCAACCTGTTTCCATGGGCCTGGCTGGCTCGGATACAGCGCATCATAATGATTTTGCACGCTCTGCGGAAGTTTATCGGCGCCAAATCCAGAGCGTGACTAGCGAGGATCTGATCAGGAACCGGAAATACGGCGACAAGGATTACAAAGCCAGCCCGGCTTTATGGGGAGAGATTCCCGCTTTCGACTATGAAACGCCTGATACCGGCTGGGTGCTCGAGCGTCAGTGGCTCAATCTTGCGATTCTGGCAATGTGGGCGTTTGCAGCTGGTCTTTTCGCTATGGTTACTACTCGACGTTTAACACCTCTGTAAATAGGTTAGATAGATTCGAATCCGGAGAATAATCATGACCCCATCCTTTTTATTCGGCGAAGCGTTCCGGCACGAGCGGCGCCTTTTTAGTGCCGACCGCCTGACTGCCCTTATTGTATTGATACTTCTTGCAGCGATCGGCTATGGAATACACAATGGCAAGGCATGGGTCGAAAAGCAACAGCAGGCGGTCTCCGCAGCCCAGGCGGAAGAGAAAGCAAGGCTAAAAGAAAGCCGTGACAACCTGATCGCCATGGAGGATGGCAGGTATGTTGCGTCGTCCTCCTTTAGAAATCCCGCAAATCCGCTTTGGGTTGGCAATCGCCACGCGGCCACTTATGCGGTTCTTCCACCTACCGCCCTTGCATTGACCGCGATAGGCCAGAGCGACTTGAATCCACCCTATATGGCGGTGTCAGCCGACAGC
This sequence comes from Nitrosospira sp., assembly GCA_013821425.1. Taxonomy (GTDB): domain Bacteria; phylum Pseudomonadota; class Gammaproteobacteria; order Burkholderiales; family Nitrosomonadaceae; genus Nitrosospira. The sequence continues at coordinate 21,911 of JACDGV010000006.1, forward strand.
AAGGAAACATTTTTATTCAACGAAGAGATTGAAAATCCCGCAAATCTGCTGATCGGCTACTTCGACCTCGCGTTTTTTTATCGTATTTCTTTTGCCGCTGCTTATCATCGCGCTGTCTTACAATGTTCTTTCGGGCGAACGTGAGCAGGGTACGCTGGCGATTCTAATGTCGAACCCGATCCGGCTCGGCACTTTGCTTTTCGCCAAGCTTGCGTTGAGGGCAGGATTGGTAATTCTCTCGACAGTAATCATAACTATCGCTTTTGCCGTTCTGAACGGCGCGCCATTATTTTCCCTGGACGGCATGACGAGGCTTTCATGGTGGGTAACGCTCACGATAGCCTACGGCCTGCTCTGGTTTGCCGTAGCGGCTGCTGTGGGTGTCCTTGGCAAAAGTTCCGAGCACAATGCGTTGGTTCTTGTCGGTTTATGGGTCGTGTTTTCCCTGATAGTGCCGACACTGCTGAGTATTGCCGTTAACGTGGCTTATCCGGTTCCGTCCAGGGCTGAGATGGTTAATAGCCTGCGTGCCATACAGACCAGTACAGGCAGGGAATATGACGCAACGGCAGCCCGTTACCAGGATGAGCATGACGCATTGGCAGCCGATGCCGGCGTGTTGAATCAAGAGGATCTGGACGTGGCCCATAGAAGGGTCGTGGTGCAGCAAACCGCATCGAGGATAACAGAAGAATTAATGGCGCGGCATAACGATCAACTGACCCGGCAACAGCGGATTGTCGACTGGCTGAGGTTTCTATCACCTACAATTTTGATGCAGGAGGCGCTGAACGATGTCGCGGGTACCGGAAATAGCAGATACCGCCATTATACGCAGCAGATCGACCAATTCTACGGGGACTGGCAGGCATTTTTTGTGACGAGGGTGATGACCAACACTGCGCTAACGGTGGAGGACTATGACCGGTTCCCACGATTCTGGTATGTGCAGCAGCCGCTTTCCGATTTGAATCCCCGTTTGCTGTCCGCGCTTCTTGGACTGCTGATTCCGGTGGTTGCTTTAGTTTATCTCAGCGCCCGGCGAGTTTCACGCTATCCCATCACGAGTTGAGTATGACGGCCATCCTCCTGCATCAACGCTGACGATGCATTTTGTGGCGGCCCAGCATCGCGCTCGTGGGCCACGCGACGGATCCCGCAATTAACTGTTGGGCTATCCCGCTTTATTGGCTGGTTACCGAGTTCCCGATTTGCATCACGGTCGCAGGAGGTACTTCCCCTACCGTAGTGATAACGTTGTCGCCAACTGTGCGGGTATAGATGCTGATAGCCCCGCGGCTGTGATAAAGCCCTTCAACTGGCGGAGACGAATTTCCGGATAGCGGTTCGATGAACACCGACACCGCGGCAAGACCATCCGAGAGCGCTATCTGCCCCACCGGCCTTGATGTTCCAGAGAGATTGCGTTTCATTTCAATGATTTTTCTGAATCCGGGGGGAGAATCCTCAACCTGCCAACCGAGCTTTCCGCTTCCCACGGTGGAAGATACGAGGTTGGTCGTTCGCCAATCGGCTGTTTTCGCCGCATACCTTGATTTCAGTAATTCCTTGTCTATCTTGCCGCCGATCTTTAAATCCGTGAAAACGAACTGTTCGACCACCCGTCCCTTATCCATCACGGTGGCTTTCAGGAGCAGGCCGGTATGCGCGTCTACCCACAACTTTTGCCCATAACGCTTATCGTCCCTGGGCTCGAGCTCGATTACCTGGCAAAGAAAGCCGCTCACGCGTTCCTGGCCCCCTTTTCTGACGACATAATTATCATCCAGATTACTCAACGGCTGAGGTAGCAACGCGGGAAAAACTTTTCGTAGCCAGCGTTTCTCCGTGACAACGGTCTTGCTGTCCGGCAAATAACATCTCATCTCGTCGTTATTACGGATAATCTCGCGAGGCGGGCCATCCAGCACCTCGCTTTTTTCATGCTCCCCGTCTTCATCTACCAGATGGACAATACGGGAGGTTTCAATGTTATTGCCGGAGGAATAGACAAACGTGCCGACGTAGTTATGCTGGCGAGGCGCGGCGGCGATTTTTTGCAGCCACCGTAATGCGTCAGGCGATGAGGTGTGGGGTTTTTGCGCGAATACAGGCTGAACGCTGGCTGATAACAGCAACAGCGTAGCCAGTACAACTCGTGTCATCTGGGCAAGGATTCGTGCGTTTCCGTAACTACGCGCATATAAGGCGCTACGCCATGCATCGCAGTACTGGGAGAAAATTCCCTGTGGGCAAGCAGATAATCATTGATTTGAACGGGAGCCGATACCGGAACGGAACCTACCGGTAGAGCCGGTGTAGCGGCTGCGGGGACTGCTCTGTTATCGGCGAGATTGTGCTGCAATGCATCCGGTGCCTGCTGCGTTTGCAGGCTCATCCAGCCTGCTGCGACCACTGCCGCTATCGACGCTGCGGCCGCATATGCAACAGGTTTACGCTTAGCCTTCAGCCGGAGCGCCGACGCATCCGCCGCGGACGACATCTCCCTTATGGCCGGTTCAGCCGCCAGCCTCGCGCTTACTCGTTGCGTAATATCGAGATGCCTTGCTTCGGAGTGTTCCAGAACATCGCTTATCAGATGATAAACGGCCCATTGATCACGTAATCCTTCGGTGTTTCGGAATTGCTCGATTACCCCTGACGCATCTTCATTATCCAGTTCGCCATCCATCAACGCCGATATCTGATCTTGCACGCTACCACCTCTTGTCTTTGCCGGTCCCCAGTAAGGGCCGTAATTTTTCCGCTATGGCTTCCCGAGCACGAAATATGCGTGATCTCACCGTCCCTATGGGGCAGTTCATGATGACTGCAATTTCCTCATAACTCAGGCCCTCAATTTCCCTCAAGGTAATTGCCGTACGCAACTCTTCAGGCAATTCCTCTAGTGTCTGATTTACCGTCTGCGCGATCTGCTTGCTTGTCAGCTCGCTCTCGGGCGTGTTCATCTCCCGCAACTGGCTGGCTTCCTCGAAACCTTCGGCATCTTCGTTATCGTACCCGTTGGTGGTGGTAGGCGCCCGCCTGCCTTGGGCCACCAAAAAGTTCTTCGCGGTGTTAATGCCAATCCTGTACAACCAGGTGTAAAATGCGCTGTCTCCGCGAAAAGAGGGTAACGCCCGATACGCCTTTATAAATGCTTCCTGGGTCACATCCTCAACCTCGGTCGAATCCCGGATAAATTGCGACAGCAACCGGGCAAGCTTGCGTTGATACTTGACCACTAAAAGATCAAACGCCTGTTTGTCGCCGTGTTGCGCGCGTTCCACCAGCTGCTGATCGATTTCCCGGTCACCCATCCTGCATAAATCCCCAAAGTTATGGTTTGATACTTGTGACGCCTGCCGCATGTGCAATGCAGTTGAAGCTCAGCCAAGTATACCCGCTCACGGGTCCATCGGGGAATTACGCGCTACAGGCTCAGTATCATCTGTAACCTGTGTGAAGAGACAACGAATATTATAAATTAGTTCAGTTCAAAACATGGTTATTCGAGGCGGCGGGTTTGGCGACACAATCACATGAATTCAGAAGCGAACTCATCAGCGATTTCGGGTAGTGTAGGGTGAAGCGGCCCGTTCTACCGGCTCACTTCTTCTGTTTCCCGCTTTGCACCTCTGGCCTTACAGCCCTGCCGATGTTGCGATGATGTTGCGTTACAGGAGGTAAGCTGGAGAACGGCGCTATCCCCGCAATACGCTCTCCATTCCCCACCCCCTAAAGCATCAGATAGTTCCAGCAACGCGTCACCGGGCAGCCTGGTTTCCCGCTCCCGAAACAGCTTTGAACGTTCCAATAACCGCTTCCCCCGGGATCTGTGCGAGTACCATTTCAGCGGTAGCTCGCCATTTTGGGGCAATTCTCGGCGCACTCGCGGCACGCTCTTCCGAACTCTTCCATGCCGTCCAGCCGCCCGCAGTTTTCGCACAGCCACCGCAGATATCGGCGCAGGCTCTGCATCCCGGGCGCCTTCCTTCGTAAGATACGGCTCCGTCCTGCGCGGTCCCAACCATTCGCATTGTCGTCTTTCGCGTATTTCATCCTGAAAAAATCCGTCGCGCCCGCATGGGACTTGTTTCAGGGTTTCCATAAGGCGGAAAATGCTCCGGCTCGACATGCTTGCTGCCCGATTCTCCCGCAATGATGCAAGGCGATCTGCAAACAGGCCGGATGGCAGCGATCACGGGCATCGACAGGATTGCATGTCCTGGCTGGTTGTAGGGGAGAGTGCATATAAATTCTCCTTCCTTTGGGGTTTATTGATTTTCCACCTTCTCTTTGGCAAAAGAGCGCCAGCACATAGCCAGCACATAATGTGCGCTGCCGCCCTGGGGTATTCCGTACGGTAACCGACATAAACTTGCACACTGGTTTTCGTACACGTCTCCGGGTATCCTGAGGGTCGGATATGCTGAACCGGGAGCGGCGTTGGCATGCGGTCTGCTATCATTCTGTTGACTGAATCAGAACAATAATACAAAGTGCCCCAGCTTAATTTCGACACCCTGATCATCGGCAGCGGCCTCGCCGGTCTGACGCTTGCGCTCAATCTCGCGGAGAGCAGAAGAAAGGTGGGGCTTATCACTAAGCAGGCGCTGCTCGATGGCGCCAGTGGGTGGGCGCAGGGAGGCATTGCCGCCACCCTTTCAGACGAAGACTCCTCGGGGGCGCATATGCTGGATACGCTCATCTCAGGCGCGGGTCTTTGCAATCCCGCCGTTACGCGTTACGTCGTGGAAAAAGGGCCCCAGGCCATTCAGTGGCTTATCAGGCAAGGGGTGCCCTTTACGCGCGACCTGGACAACAGAACGGGCTACCACCTTACGCGGGAGGGTGGCCACAGCGTGCGGCGAGTTATTCACGCCGCGGATGCGACCGGACAGGCGGTGCAATTAACGTTGACCGAAAAAGTGCGCAGCCATCCCAATATCTCGGTGCTCGAGCATCATATGGCGGTTGACCTTATCACCGGCGCAAAACTGGGCCAAACCGCGAGAAATAGCAGCCGCTGTCATGGCGCCTATGTGCTGGACAGTGCGGCAGGCGTGGTTCGCACTATCGGGGCCAACAACACGGTGCTGGCGACCGGTGGCGCGGGCAAGGTTTATCTCTATACCACCAATCCCGATACCGCTACCGGCGATGGCATCGCCATGGGCTGGCGCGCGGGGTGCCGCGTCGCCAACATGGAGTTCATCCAGTTCCATCCAACCTGCCTATACCATCCCCATGCCAAATCATTTCTTGTCAGCGAGGCGGTGCGGGGGGAGGGGGGCCAGCTGAAGCTAGCTGACGGTTCACGCTTCATGCCCTGGCACGACCACCGCGCGGAGCTTGCGCCGCGCGATATTGTTGCCCGCGCAATCGACTTCGAGATGAAAAAGCGCGGGTTGGATTGTGTTTATCTCGATATTTCGCATAAACCGGCAGAGTTTCTGAAGGAGCACTTCCCCAATATCTATAAGCGCTGCCTGGAATTCGGCATCGACATCACTGAACAGCCGATCCCCGTCGTGCCTGCCGCCCACTATACCTGTGGCGGCATTGTCACCGACTGGAACGGAAAGACCGATCTGGATAATCTGTATGCAATCGGCGAAACCGCCCATACCGGCCTCCACGGTGCCAACCGGCTCGCAAGCAACTCACTCTTGGAATGCCTGGTGTTCGGACAGGCAGCAGCAGCGGACATTATCGGTCAGCCGCCGGAACCCCCCCCGGAGCTGCCGCAATGGGACGAGAGCCGCGTCACCAACGCTGATGAGGAGATCGTGATATCGCATAACTGGGATGAACTGCGGCGCTTCATGTGGAGCTATGTCGGCATTGTCCGGACCACCAAGCGCCTGCAACGCGCAGGGCACCGAATCAATCTACTGCACGAAGAAATCAACGAGTATTATGCCAATTTTCGTGTCACCAGCGACCTGCTGGAGTTGCGCAACCTGGTGGATACTGCCGACCTGATCGTGCAAAGCGCGATGCTGCGACACGAAAGCCGCGGCTTGCACTACAGCCGGGACTATCCGGAGTTGTTGCCCGAGGCGAGGGATACGGTGTTGAAGCGGTAAGTCAGGGCAAGCCGATGCATTAACACCGCCTCAATAGGCCGTGTTCCCTCCGCGTTTGGCCAATCTCGTCCATCTTCTTCTTTTATCCTCCTCTCCATTACGGTTTTGCTTGAATTCGTGAGCAAGCGACCATAAAAAGGCGCTTTCCTCAAGCGCGGATAAGCGGACTGATAGCGCCAACCTCGCGGGAATCGGCAGTGATCCAGTGGTGAAACGATGGCCTCAGGCATGAACCGTAGCGTTTGAACCGCAGCGGTTCTCCGATGAGGTTGACGAACGTGAGGGGGGCGTAAGTGGCAGGCACCAGGGTCTCTTTTTTGCAGAGTTTGATCGCAGGCGCTATTTTTCCTGACGAGGCGGACGGTACGCAGAATGGTTATTGCTTTTCGGGGTCATTGCCTATATTTTTCCCCGGTTTAGTCAAGCCGCATAGCCATGCCGGTTCACAGACCGATATTCCGGTTTGCGGAAAATTATTTCATCTCGTTAGCAGCAGGATTGAACCCATCATAGTTCACTTCGAACCTCCGATTGGCTGTGCCGGGCGGCTAACCGGTACAGAAAATAGCCAATCTCGTGATTAAACCTTTTATCGATGCGCTGGCAGGTTTTTATGTTTAATTATTTTGAAAAAATGGTTTATCCCTATCCTGATTCCGTGGATAGCGTTCCGCCCAGGAAGTTTTCCCCATTCGTATGGCAATCCACCCGGGGGGTGCGGCGATATTTGATTGCAATGACTTTGCTTACGGCATTGGTTGGCGCATTCGAAGCATTATTGTTTGCCATGCTGGGAAAAGTCGTCGACTGGTTAAACCATGTGCCGCCTGCTCTATTGTGGGACCAGGAGCAAAGCACTCTTCTTCTGTTTGCCGGGCTATTGGTCGCTAGCCCGTTGCTGGTTGGATTGCAAAACCTCTTTAAGCATCAGGTGTTGGGCGGAAACTTTCCGATGCGGCTGCGCTGGAATTTTCATCGCTTGATGCTAAACCAAAGCATGAATTTTTACCAGGACGAGTTTGCCGGCCGTGTGGCAGCCAAAGTCATGCAAACTGCGCTAGCCCTGCGCGATGTCTGCTTTCTTCTGGGAGACATCCTCATGTACGTTGCGATTTATTTTGTCACTCTGGTTGCGGTGGTGAGCAGTTTTAGTCCGTGGATGGCCGTGCCTTTTATGGGGTGGTTCATTCTCTACGTTTGCGCGTTGCGTTTTTTCGTGCCCCGGCTAAGCCGGGTTTCCGAAATCCAGGCTGACGCCCGTGCTCTGATGACGGGGCGCATAAGTGACGCCTATACCAACATTGGTACGGTAAAACTCTTCTCTCACACCGGCAGGGAAGCGGGATACGCAAGATCGGCAATGCAGGAATTTTTAAAGACCGTCCATAGCCAGATGCGGCTGATTACCAGCTTTGCAATCGTCAACCAGGCAATGGGCGCAAGCCTTATCATCAGCGCGGCCGGTGTCGCTTTGTTGCTTTGGACACAGGGTCAGATAGGCGTTGGAGCTGTCGCGGCCGTAGGCGCAATGGCGGTAAGGCTTAACGGCATGTCTCAGTGGGTGATGTGGGAAACGGCGTTGTTGTTTGAGCAGGTTGGAACGGTAAGGGATGGTATCAATACCTTGACTCGACCGCACCTGGTGACCGATTACCCCACTGCAAAACCCCTTCAGATCGCGAATGCCGATATCCGGTTTGAGGACGTGTTCTTTTGTTACGGGGGGGATATTCCCGTAATCGATCACCTCTCGCTGCATGTCAGGCCGGGCGAGAAAATTGGATTGGTGGGACGTTCCGGTGCGGGCAAATCCAGTCTCGTCAACCTGCTGCTCAGATTTTATGACATCGAGCAGGGGCGTATCCTGATCGACGGGCAGGATATCAAATACGTGACCCAGAACAGCTTGCGCGCCAACATTGGCATGGTCACTCAGGATACGTCGCTTATGCATCGCTCCGTGAGGGATAACATTTTATATGGGCAGCCAGACGCAACCGATGCGAATATGATTGCCGCAGCGAAAAGAGCCGAAGCCCACGACTTCATAACAGGGCTGGCCGATCCCGTGGGACGCAAAGGCTATGATGCGCACGTGGGCGAACGGGGAATAAAGCTTTCGGGCGGCCAGCGCCAGCGCATTGCGATTGCCCGCGTCATGTTGAAGGACGCTCCCATACTTTTGCTTGATGAAGCCACAAGCGCGCTGGATTCCGAAGTGGAGTCGGCCATCCAGTCCAGCTTGTATCGGCTGATGAAAGGCAAGACGGTAATAGCCATAGCCCATCGTCTATCAACTATCGCGGCCATGGATCGCCTGATCGTGATCGACAAAGGGTGTATCGTTGAGGAGGGAACCCATCAGAGTCTCATCGCACTTGGCGGCCTCTATGCGCGATTGTGGAGTCACCAGAGCGGGGGTTTCCTGGGGAAAGATGCGTGAGGTATTCGATGCTTTTGCGACACAACCTGTAGAATACACGCCACTAAACGATGACGTCTCCATCGGGGTTTTTCGGGTCCTTCGGATCTTTCCACTTCCACTTTAACAGTACCCGCAACCGCCTGAATTCCTCCGCGTCTATTCCATCGGGCAGAATCACGACGCTGTGCGAAAAGTATCTTCGCCACGAGGTCAAAGGCCTCAGCGGTTTCAGTTCGAGCACCGCCAGAAAAGGCGCGACAAAACTGCTGCCGAGCAGGGCGCACGCAATGCGTTCCCCACCCCGGGTCTGGAGCGTGCAAGTCATTTCATCCGATATTTCAAGACCTGTTACCGATCGGGGCGAGCTCAGCAGAGCGTAATGCCTCAGATAGAAAAACAGGCTGGCAACCAGCGCGGCGGAACCTGCCAGCTTCAAGGCTGTAGGTAACGTTAGCGGCCATAACAGACCGACCGCCGCAAAATGGGCAAAACCCAGCAGCAAGGCTAAACGGACGGAAGGTTTGAGCCGGGTGCTGAGTAAAGCAGGAGTAGAAGAGGCCAGGGGATCAATCATGGGGTGTAGGGAATAGGGCTATTATCTCATCCCTGGCGACATGCGGTTTATCGCGGCTGCGTCTTGGCTTTATAATCTTCCCTTTTTACGGCGCACATTGTCCATGAACCTCGCGTGGCAAAATTACCTTCAAAGCCGTCAGGCAATAATTCAGGACGGCCGGGTAATCCATTACGGCGATACCGCGGCGGAACTTGAGAGCGCCCGGTCCCCCTCTGCTACGGTGCTCGCTGATCTTTCGCACAGTGGCCTGATCCGCTTTGCGGGCGAGGATGCGCAGTCCTTCCTGCAAGGACAGGTAAGCTGCGACATTAGCGAAATCAATTCCGCTACAGCCAGCTACGGTGCCTACTGCACTCCGAAGGGCAGGATGCTGGCGAGTTTTCTGATGTGGCGCGACGGTGCCGATTACGTCATGCAGTTGCCGTCAAGCTTGCAGGCGTTGACCCAGAAGCGCTTATCCATGTACGTGCTGCGGGCGAAAGTCAGGCTGACCGACGATAACGACAACCTGGTGCGGCTAGGTGTTTCCGGCGAACATGCCGAAAAGCTGGTGAAGGAAATTCTACGTGCGGATCCCGCTTTGAGCGGGATTCCGGCATTGAAGCTCGGCATGGTACAGGGTGAACGAGGAAGCATAATCAGTCTGGCTCGGGATCGCTTTGAACTCGCCGTCACTCCAGAGCTCGCGCCTGCAGTATGGGAAAGCCTGGGCAAGGATGCCGTGCCAGTGGGAGCCCGCTGTTGGGAATGGCTTGAAATCAGAGCCGGAATTCCCGTGATCACCCCTCCCACCCAGGAGCAGTTTGTGCCGCAAATGGCGAACCTGGATGCAATCGGGGGAGTCAGTTTCCACAAGGGGTGTTACCCCGGTCAGGAGATTGTTGCCCGCGCCCGGTATCTCGGCAAGATCAAGCGCCGCATGTATCTGGCCAATATCCAACCGGAAATCCTGAATACTTCGGTAAAAGCCGGTGACGTGTTATTCAGCCCGGATATGGGGAACCAATCCGCCGGAATGGTAGTTAACGCAGCACATTCGCCTCACAGCGGGTTCGATGTGTTAGCTGTCATACAGACGAGCAGTGCCGAGGCTGGTAATATACGCTGGCTGTCGCTGGATGGTCCGCTGCTGGAGATCATGGCGCTGCCTTATACAGTAAGCCAGTAATGGAGAATATTTTCGTATCGTCATGGAATAGTATGACAAGTAATTTTCCCGAGAAGCTCGAGTGTTCGGAGATCGGCGTTCGGACAGGACCGCCAAGGAATCCGTGATTGTTCCACCCGCGTTCGCCACGGTTAAGCCGCCGTATCATTTAGAACCGCAAAGGTTTTCATCACGTTTTGCCTATACACCATACATCGCGATCCGTCTCATTAACGCGTAAGCAGCAAAAATGCCGGGCATGGGAAGACAGGAAGGCGGGAAGATTTTCGGCCTTGTTTTTGGCTCATATCGAACACCTGGCAAAATTAACCCGGTATTTAACAGCGAAAGTGTTCTCTTTCCGTTTCCCCCTCTGGTGCGTATTGCTGCCATTCGTGTTAATGACATCGACAGTAGCCGCCGAGAGGCTTGAACAGCGCGACATTGCGTTTTATTACGGTAGTCGGCCGCCTGTCGAGGACTTGCGTCATTTTGATCAGATCGTTGTTCAGCCAAGCCAGGTTCTGCCGCACGAGAGAACAGCGTTGCTGAATCTCGATTCGCTCATATTGGCCTATGTTTCATTTGGTGAGATTGCTCGCAATAGCGATGATATGGCGCGTATCGATACGAAGTGGTCGATTGGCGTTAATCCGGCATGGAACAGCCTGGTGATGGACATGGCTGATCCATCCTGGCATGAATATCTGCTGGAGCATCATTTTGGCCGTCTGTGGCGTGACGGGTACCGCGCGTTTTTCCTGGATACCGTCGACAGCTATCTGATTGTCACGCCTGAAGGCAAACAACGTGAGGAGCAGGAGGCAGGGTTGGTTGCGTTGCTCGCGGAAGTGAAGCGCCGCTTTCCCGGCTGCAAGCTTATTCTCAATCGCGGCTTCGAGGTGCTGGATCGCGCCAGCGTGTATGCTGATGGCATGGTCGCCGAATCACTTTTTCACGGTTTCGATCCTGTTAGCGGCAAGCATGCGCCAACGAAAGAGGAAAATAGAGCGTGGCTTATCCAGCAACTGACGCGCGCTCAAAATGAATTTAATGTACCGGTTACGGTGCTCGATTACGTCGATCCCGGTGATTGGGTAGAGGCAAAAAAAACAGCGCGGGAGATCCTCAAGCTCGGGTTCATGCCGTGGGTCGCGAACGGTGATTTGACATGGCTGGGACAGGGCCGCTTGCGTCTTGCCCCGCGCAAGTTGCTTGCCATCATAAACGGTACACCCGCCCAGCAAATGGATCAGGAGCTGTTCAAGCACGCCGCCATGCCCCTCGAACATCTAGGCCTGGCGCTCGAGTATTGGTACATCGACCAACTTCCTTTGCCCATTGAGCCGCTTGTCGGACGCTACGCGGGCGTGATTTCCTGGCCGGGTATAGACGCCAGGGACCGCTACGAGAGCGTCTGCATGCGGTTAAAGACGGAAGTAGACGCGGGTTTACCAGTGGTGTTCATGGGTTACCTGCCAACAGGTTCAGCTTGCAGGAGCCTGGTGGATTATCAGGGTGATCTGCAGCCAGCAACGGGAAAGCTCAAACTCGGCGCCGCCAGCGACCGCCTGGGCCGCCCGAGCGAAGCGCCAGTGGTCGGCAGCGGCACCCCCAATGTGCACATGCGTGACCGCAGCCAGGCCTGGTTGACCTTAAGCGAAGAGGACAAGCTCTTTCATCCCATCGCGGTCGGCGCGTGGGGAGGCTACGCATTGCACCCGCATATAATTAGCGAGAGCGCATCGGGCCGTCGTGCCTGGCTGCTGGACCCTTTTTCCTTTTTCCAGGCCGCGTTGCGTCTGCCGGTACAACCCGTGTTCGATATGACCACTGAAAACGGACGCCGCCTCGGCCTTATCGAAGTAAGGGGTGATCGCCTGTTTGCGAAAGATGAGCATGGAGGGGAGGTAATCGACCGGCTTGAGGCGTGGATTAAAGAAAATGGTGCCCCGGTGACAGTGGGCGTCATCGAGGCGGAAGCGAACAGCGAAGATAAGCTTGTGAAAATACGCCGGTTAGCTTCTATGCCACAGGTTCGTTTGGCGAGTCATACGTACAGCCACCCCTTTTATTGGGGCGTGTTCGAGGGCAAGACGGATGCTGATCAGCAGCCTTATCGGTATGGGGTATTCATGGATGGCTATGCGGCGGAGATCATGCGAGAAACAGCAGGAACCATCCCATTCCTTCAATCGGTGGCGCCCGAATCCCCACTATTGCTGATCTGGTCCGGAGACGCCAAGCCCGGGCCAGCGGCGCTGGCAGCCGCGCAAAAGGCAAATCTGCCCCACTATGGCGGAGGCGGGCTGCGCTGGCATAGCGGGCCGTTATCCTACGCCGATCTTTCTCCTTCGCTCCGGCCCACGGAGTGGGGCACCCAGGTGCTGACCCCCCTGACGGGCGAGCCGTTGTTCGCGCATCTCTGGTATGGCGAAGCGTTGAACTTCGGCAAGATCCGCGAGTGGAACCATGAGCTGGAACTGGGGAGGCGGTTGCGTCCCTCGACCATATCGTTTCATGCCGATGCGCTATTGCATCCACGCGGAGCGGCGCTTCTGGATCAGTTGGCCGATGAGCAACAGGGTGAAAATGTGCTTAGCGTCTGGGTCGACGAATACGTCGAGCGCGCTCGGTCTTTCCAAACGGCGAGTATTGCACGCGAGCTTGACGGGAATTGGCTGCTTTTCGGGGATGCACTCAGAACAGTACGATTACCTGTTCTGGAAATGACCCCCGAGATCTCCACCGATGTTGTGGGCTACTCTGACCGGGATGACGCTCGCTATATTTATCTTGCGCGCAACCATGCCGTTCTCAAGCACAGGGGCAAGGATAGAGATAGCGGGGGATCGGCTTTACGTTTGATAGACGCGAGCGCACCGCTGAGATCGTGGCATCTGAATGCCGATGGTTCCGCCACGCTGCTATTCGAGCCACGGGGGAATTTATCCCTTCGAGTGCCCGGCTCCTGCGCTCTTAGCGTGAATGGCAAGGCCTTGACTTCGCACCGTCACGACTCGCAGTCCATTTATCTGGTGGCCGAAAATAACGCGGCGAGGGAATTCCGGCTTGAGTGTTAAGGTGCAGCGTGAATCCCTGTTGAACGCGCCGGCGCTGATGTTCATGAGCGCAGTCCTCCTAGTCGTTTTCTGGGTGCTGTTTCCCCGGCAACCTGCGTTCAGAAACCCCTCCAATCTATCTGCGAACGACGCGTTATCGGTTGCTTATCTTCGTGTGCTGGTCCAGTCCGATCCCGCTAACGCTCCGCTGCGCCTGTCGTTCGTGCAACTATTGACGCAAGCCGGCGCGACTGATGAGGCTGTCGAGGCTATTGGCCCTTTGCAACGTGCTCCCGAATCGAACCTGACCTACGAAATTCGCCTGGCGGAACTCAAGCTTTCCCTGCAGCAGCTTTATCGTCAGCCCGCAAAAGAGGTGGAAGCGCGGCTTCGCGCCCGCATCGCCGAACTCATTCCTTCTTTATTGCGCATGGCGGACAATGATGAAGAATTAAGTCAGGTAGTTGTATTGGCGGAGCAGTTTGGCGAGCCTTCAGTATTGGCCGAAACCTTCGAGCAATTGCCTGTCATACTGGACGAAAGCGACGAAAAAAAATCGCGGTGGCTTGCCTATGCCGCAAAACAGCGCATAGCGGCTGCCCAGCCCCGGTTGGCCGCGCGAAACTGGTGCCAGGCCTTCAGCCTTGAACAGGCCCGGAAAAAGAAAATGCAAATGGCAAAATTCTGTTTACGCGCCTATCTTCAGGCCGGCATCGATCATGAGGCTATCGAGGCGGCGGTGCAGGTGCAGAAACGCGTCAAGAGTGACGCCGAGCTTTTATTGCTTTCCGCCGACATTGCCGAGCCGCTTGAGGACCACAAACATGCACTGGAGTGGCTGGAAAAAGCCAGTACGTCATTGCATGGCGATACGGCGCTCGCCGAGCGCATTGTGCGGTTGCAGGTATCGATGGGCCTGTTGGCCGAAAGCTTTTCACGGGCGGCGCAGCTGCGAACCTCGCTGGTCCCGGGCAGCGATCTCCACAAATTGATCGCCCGTATTTATGACTGGAACGCACAGCCTGACGAGGCGCTCGTCCTGTGGTTGTCTTTTGCGCGCCACCGTGCCGACCAGGAGGCTGAGACGCGCGCGTTTGCGCTTGCCCAGGCTAAACCGGACAACGAAGCGTTGCTTCAGTTGCTGGAAGCAATCATGGCGCGCCGAACGTTGACCGCCGCCGAAGCTGAAGCTTATGTCAAGGCGGGCCTGAGTGTCGCGCAACCATCTCATCTGGAACGGCAATTGCGCCGTCATGCCGAACGTTTCGATAACCCTCCTGCAGCGATGAAGGCATTGGCGAACGTTCTGATACTACAGGGGAAGCCTAGTGATGCTATCAAGGTGTATCGCGAACTGCCGGATACGCAGGATGAGCAGCAAAGAGTGTCTCTGGCTCGGCTATATGACGAAGCGGGGGACGCACAAAAGAGTTTTGATCTGTTAACTCGCAACTTTGGTTCTCCCGATCCGGCGTTTGCCGAGGAGTATTGGGTGCTGCTAGCCAAGGTTGCAACGCAACTGGGTCAGGACACGTACGCGAGCAAGGCGTATGAAGAGGCACTGGCTTTCCGGCCCAACGATGCGGAAATACTGGACCATCTGCAACGCTTGGCGGTACGTCATGGGGATCATGAAAAAAGCGAGCGGCTTGCGCGTTACGGATGGGACCGCTTGCGGCGCGTCGAAGATCTGCAACGCCTCATGCGTTTTGCCTGGAAACGGGAAGAGTGGCAGGACCTCGACCATTTGCTTTCCCTGGGTGAAGCGGTGCCATCGGTGGTAGCACAGGCGCCTGACTACTGGTATTTCCGGTCCATGCGCAAAATGGCGACCGGGGACCGGGATTCGGCCCGGCAGGCGATGCGGGAGCTTCTGCGATTGCGCGGTTCCGGCCCCGAAGTCGCCGAGGCAATGATCTGGCTGCTTCTCTCCGACGATAAAATCGATCAACCCGCGCTTGAGGCGGTCGTTCAGCCGTACCGGAGTGAATTGATCGATCAATCGGTTATCAGCCCGCCATTAGTCGAGGCGCTGGCGGCCGCAGAGCATACGCTAGGCAAGCCTGTTCAGGCAGCGAGCTGGTATCTGAAATCGCTGGCTACCAGGCCTAGAGATTTTTTATGGACATTGACATTAGCCGATAACATGGAGTGGGTCGGCTGTCCTGCACACGCGAATCATGCGCGCTATGGCGCCCTGAAAATGTCCACGGCACGCCGTTTCGCTCAGGCAGATGTAAAACACCCCCAACGTCTGGCCGAGTATGTGGCCGGCTCAAAAGATTCGCTGGTGCAGCGGGCTCCGGATGATTCAAGGAATCAGCAATGGCGCTCACTTTGGGAGCGCTGGGGTTTTACCGGCCGCCTCGACAATGCGAGTTACTTTGCGCTGCAGCGACAGCGCGAGCGCCTGTTATCTCCGGCATGGGATAAATTTGCCGAAGCGGTCAACAAAAACGACGAAGAACTGCTTTCAGCGCAATTGGCGGCTATTTCGCTTCGATTGCAGAACCAGCCGGACGATCCGGCGCTTCCGGATGTCCTGCCCTTGTCGATGGAAGATCTCAATCGCGCCAATCGATGGTTCGCGGGCGAAGCTCCCCGCAATCAACCCTCTTTGGATGACGAACCCGATATCTGTCGCGCAACGCTGGCAAAAATTCGTGAATCCCAGGGACAGGTAAAACCCGGATTTGATGCGGAGCCTGCAAAGCCATGAAAAAACCCTGGCTTGAAGGCATCGAGACCATTGATGTCAATAAGCCGGCAACCGCCTGGGGCGGGTGGCTTGAAACGCTCGGTTTGACCGCGCTTGTGGTCGGGATATCGTTCGTTACCCAGCAGGATGATCCTTTCCGGCTGGGTGAGGGGTTCCCGTGGCCGATCATGGCTCCGTTGCTGGCCGGACTGCGATACGGTTTCGCCTATGGATTTGTCAGTGCCTTGCTGATCCTGGCGACACTGGGCGTGGCGATAAACCAGCAGTGGCAAATAACTTCCGGCTTTCCGCTGCCGTGGTCGATCGGAGTCGTTGTGGTAGCCATGGTGGCGGGAGAATTTCGCGACATGTGGGGCCGCCGCTTGCACCGGTTGGAGGGCGCATACCAATATCGCGCGGAACGGCTCGAGGAGTTCACGCGCAGTTACCAGCTGTTACGCTTGTCACATGACCGCCTCGAACAAACGGTTGCCAATAGCGGGTTTTCTCTGCGGGAGGGAACGATGCGCTTGCAGGCCGCGCTCGAACCCATGGGTGATTCTATCTGCCGACTGAGCCCGTCCGCTTACCAGCAACTGCTGGACTTCGTGGCGGAATACGGCGCGCTGACACAGGCGTGCATTGTGGGGCTGTCCGCCGACCGGCTCGATACGGCCAGCGTTCTGGCTGGTGCCGGTGAGAGTTTTCCCGTGGATGATACCGATCCGGTGTTAAGGAGGGCGCTTGAAACCGGCGAGCCAGCGGTGATAAACCTTGTCAATGAATACGCGACGGAGCAGGACTCATTATTGGCCGCCATTCCGCTGGCTGATTCCACGGGCGAAATACAAGCGCTGTTACTGGTGAGGTCCATGCCGTTTTTTGCGTTTCATGAAGACAACCTGAAACTTATCGCGGTGCTTGCGGCGCACGGCGTGGACCATCTCCGTTTCGGCACGGCCGCTTCTTCCACAGCTCGTTTTGCCGCCGGGTTTGAGCGCGTGCATCAGGATTTTTTACGATTCAAGCTCGACGCCACGCTTCTGAGATTACCGGCGCTGCCTGGCGATGCCCAGCGCGTTTACGAAAAACTGCGTTCCGCGGTACGCGCCATCGATCTCATATGCATGGCAAGCGACGAAGGCCAGACGGTCATCTGGGTTCTGCTGCCCCTAACCGATATCGGCCAGGCGCGAGCATGGCTGCAACGCGTGGATAGCTTTAGCGAAGGATTGGCCGGCGAACTTATTGCGATTGCCGATATTGATCCGCAACGTGTCCGCTCCCTGGAGCCGCACTGATGTATCGCCCTTTGGTACTTCCAGGAGTGGCGGCAGAGGCGCTGGCGGGCTTGATGCTTTGGTTGAGTGCAGGCGGGGAGGAATGGGTGACAAATGTAACAATATTCGCGGCTGTGGTATTTCACACCGTTTCATCCTATTTTCTTGCGCGGGCCTTCTGGCAATTGCTGCCGCGCCGGTACAAGCTCCCCGCGCGCCGAAGCCTGAGTTTTCTGTTCGCCCTTCTGTGGATGCTGCCGGTGCTGGGAGCCCTGGGTGTCCTATGGAGCGTCACCAGCGCCTTGCAACGTCCTCACGGCCGCTCTTCGCGGAGCGTCAAAAGCGTTCTCCTGCCTGAACTTCCTTTTTCGCCACCTGTTATTTATGAGACACCTCCCTACAGCGAGGGCGCGTTGCGCCAGATCGTGTATTTTGCCGCACGGCCGTTGAAGCGGCTGAAAGCAGTGATGGCGACGCGGCATATGCAGCCGCGGGAGGCCATGGCGGTGTGGTCGAAGGCGACCCGTGATCCGGTCGATGATGTACGGTTGTTTGCTTATGCCATGCTGGACAATAGCGAAAAAAAACTGATAAGCCGTATCCTGGCCCTGACCGAAGTACTGCCTGCGATTCCGCTTCGCGCACAGCGCGCCTGCCATAAGGCTATCGCAGCGCTGTGCTGGGAGCTTGTGTATCAGCGTCTGGTGCAAGGCGCGGTACGGCAGCACTGGCTCCAGACCGCGCGGCGTCATATCGAATTCGTGCTTTTCCCATCAGCCTCTGCTCCATCGAGCCGGTCCGATGCATCGACATTCACCGCATCAAAGGATCTTCCTGTTCTCGTTGTGAGAGACCCAGACAGCTTGCTGTTGTACGGGCGGATTTTACTGGAATCGGGCGAGTTCGTACTCGCGAGGGAAGCCTTCGCAAGCGCCCGATCCGCCGGCATGAGCCAACAGAAAATTCTGCCGTGGCTAGCGGAGATTGCTTTCCGTGAACGGCAGTTTTCGGAGGTGAAGCGCTGTTTATCGGCACTGGCACGCCCCGGGGAGAAGGGACGCGAGCTCTCGTTGGTGAAAGCATGGTGGAACAAGTGAGCCGCGCTGTTCGCCCGGAGGTAGGCGGTTCCATGCGCAGGATGTCAGCCGGACCGGTAGCAGATATAGCCCTGTTACTGGAAGGTACCTACCCTTACGTCCGGGGAGGTGTGTCATCATGGGTGCACCAGATTATTGGCGGACTGCCGGACATCAGATTCGCCGTCGTTTTTATCGGTGGCGAGCCCGAAATGTACGGCCTCCCGCAATATGAGTTCCCCTCCAACGTGACGCATGTCGAAACGCATTATCTGCTCCGTCAGGACAAGCATATCAAACCGGGTGCGCGCGCCGGCAATCAGACGGCTTTTGAAGAAATGGACGAGCTGCACGGGTACATGCGTAAGGGCGGAGAAATGCCGCGAGGCCAAATCGCGGATGCATTTAGCCGTTTGGGTGCCGTTGGCGGTATCACCCAGGAAGACTTTCTGTATAGCAGGGCCTCCTGGGACTACATTACCCGGCAGTATCGTCAGCGATGCACGGAGCCCTCCTTTGTTGACTACTTCTGGGCTGTACGCGCCATGCACGCGCCCCTGTTCGTATTGGCGCGGGTTGCCGCCGGTCTTCCGCCCGTACGCGCCGTGCATGCTATTTCGACTGGTTACGCCGGATTGCTGGGCGCAATGATACGGCTACGGCGCAATATCCCATTCGTGCTCACCGAGCACGGCATTTATACCAAGGAACGGAAAATCGACCTGGCACAGGCGACCTGGCTTCACGACCACAACGACGATGTGTGTAATACCTTGCATGATGAAATGGGATACATACGGGGCCTCTGGATCAAGTTTTACGAACAGATTGGGCTTATGGCCTACGCGCAGGCATCGCCGATTGTCAGCCTCTACGAAGGTAACCGGGATAGACAGATAGCAGATGGAGCGGATCCGGAGAAAACCTGTGTCATTACAAACGGCATCGATCTCACACGTTATCGGGCCGCGTTTGAAAAACGTCCTGAGACGATCCCGCCCGTATTGGGACTGATAGGACGCGTCGTACCCATCAAGGACATCAAAACGTTCATTCGAACGTTAAGAATGCTGGTCAAAGAGCGGCCCGATGCGGAAGGATGGATTGTGGGCCCGGAAGATGAAGATCCGTCATACGTGTACGAATGCAAGGACCTCGCAGCGAGCCTAGGCTTGAATGGACACATCAAATTCCTAGGCTTCCAGAACGTGGTGGAAATTCTCCCGCAACTGGGTCTAATGGTGCTGACCTCAATCAGCGAGGCGCTGCCTTTGGTAGTGCTGGAGGCATTTGCCAGCGGCGTGCCATGTCTTGCCACGGATGTAGGTTCGTGCCGCGAACTGATCGAAGGGAGGAGCGACGAAGACCGCGCGCTCGGTGCGGCAGGAAGCGTGGTCTTCATCGCCGACCCGGAGGGAACGGCGAGGGCGGCGCTGGAACTGCTCAATAACGGTGCGCGCTGGCGTGCCGCACAGCAAGCAGGGCTCGAGCGCGTGAAGCGTTACTATGACGACAAGCTGATGTTTTCTTCCTACCGGAATCTTTATTTGCAAGCGCTTGGATCAGAACAGGATCCGGCTGGGCAATCTATAAAGGTTTGAAATGGCCGGCATAGGTTTCGAAATCCGCAAAATCCTGGAGCGCGACAGCTACTGGTCAGTATTGCGCGCATATAGCTATGCCGGCCTGGTCAGCGGTGGGCCCTGGGTGCTTTCCATTCTCAGCATCATGCTGATCGGCATCCTTGCCGTCGCTCTCGGTTCCGCTCAGCAGGAGGTAAACGCCTTCCAGATTTGCGTGACGTATCTCATGGCCGGTTCGTTAATCTGGACCGGTGGCATGCAATTGATGTTCACGCGTTTCGTCGCCGATCGTACTTATGCAAATGACAGGGCCGAAGTACTGCCCAACCTGTTTGGTGTCCTGCTCGTTACGATGGGGGGCGGCTTTGCGTGGGCCGCTCCTTTCATTTTCTGGTTTTTCCCCGAACCATTTCTCTTGCAGTTACTGCTGCTGTGCAATTTTGTCGTACTGAGCGGAATGTGGGTAGCCCTGATCTTCTTATCGGGCATGAAAGCATACCGGCGCATAGTCTGGACCTTTGCAAAAGGTTACTTGCTTGGCATCATGGTAGGGCTTTCGGCATCCCCCTGGGAATTAAAGGGTCTATTGCTGGGCGTGCTCACGGGGCACGGCTATCTTTTGTTTTCATTTTTGCGCCATATCGTGCGCGAAAACCCGGGGAGCGCCCTGCTTAAATTCGATTTTCTCGACCGCAGCCGGAGCTTTTACAGTTTGTTCGCGGTAGGTACCCTTTATTACCTGGCGATATGGATCGATAAATTCATCTTCTGGTTTGTGCCGCATACGTCGGAGGCGGTAATCGGTCCGCTACGGTCTTCGATTATTTACGATCTTCCCATTTTCCTGGCCTATCTGTTTATTCTGCCAGGCATGGCGGTATTTCTGGTGGCGATGGAAGCGGATTTTGCCGAGCAGCACGAGCGTTTCTACCGTGCCGTGCGGGAAGGTGACACGCTGATGCACATAGAACATAGGCGCGACCGGATGGTGTACGCTGCGCGGCAGGGAATCTACGAAATTTTCAAGGTGCAGGGTTTGACGGTCGCGCTTTGCCTGCTGTGGGGCAGGGACCTGTTGCACGCTGTGGGCATCTCCCCGCTATACATCCATTTGTTCTATATCGATGTCGTCGCAGTGAGCGTGCAGGTCTTGCTGATGGCGATACTCAACGTGCTATTTTATCTCGACGCCCGCCGCGAAGTGCTGATCATAACAGCATGTTTTTTTATTACGAACCTGCTGTTCACCTTCGCCACATTGGAGTTGGGGGCGGAAACTTTCGGTTATGGATTTGCCGTTTCGGTAACCCTATCCGCCTTTCTCGGGCTTTTCATCCTCTCGCGCAAATTCAATCGACTGGAGTACGAAACTTTCATGTTGCAGAATTAGACCCATGGGGAATGAGTGCGCAAGAAAATAGCAGGGGTGAGGTGCTGGCAAGAGTGATTAAATCACGCGGTGGGTGCCGTTGTAATCACAGGCGCGAAAGCATGGAACCGTGAAGAAATATTTGTTTGCACTCTGAAATTACCTCATGCGAAGCAAGAGTGACGTCAAATCTGGAGACTCCAATGGGTTTATTGGTGAAAGGCAAGTGGATCGATGAGTGGTACGACACCAAATCGACCGGTGGCAGCTTCGTCCGTACCGGTGCCCAGTTTCGCAACTGGGTTACGGCCGACGGCAATCCTGGTCCAAGTGGAGAAGGCGGTTTTAGTGCCGAGGCGGGGCGCTATCATCTGTATGTATCGCTAGCTTGCCCATGGGCGCATCGCGCGCTGATTTTTCGCGTCCTAAAGGGGCTTGAGGACATGATCAGTGTCTCTGTCGTCAATCCCTACATGCGCGAACATGGGTGGACATTCGACAATGCGCCGGGCGTAGTGGCGGACCCTGTTTATCAGGCGCGTTATCTGCACGAAATCTATTGCGGGGCCGCACCGGAGTACAGCGGCCGGGTCACCGTGCCGGTACTGTGGGATCTGCGGCTGAAGACAATCGTCAGCAACGAGTCATCGGAAATTATCCGCATGCTGAACTCCGCCTTTAATAGCATAGGCGCGTTGCAAGGGGACTATGCGCCACTTGCGCTGCTTCCCCAGATCGACGAAATCAACAAGCTTGTCTATGACAAAGTCAATAACGGAGTCTATAAGGCAGGTTTTGCCACCGATCAAGCTGTTTACGAAAGTGCCGTGACTGCCTTGTTCGAATGCCTGGATACGCTTGAGCAGCGTCTTGCCTGCCAGCGCTATCTTCTGGGACATCGCATCACCGAGGCGGATTGGCGGCTGTTCACCACGCTGATTCGATTCGATTCAGTGTATCACGGCCATTTCAAATGCAATCTCCGCCGTTTGATCGATTACCCTAACCTGTGGGATTTTACCCGGGAACTCTATCAATGGCCGGGGGTGGCGGCGACAGTCAACATGCGGCACATCAAGGAACACTATTACGGTAGCCACGATACCATCAATCCCAGCGGCATCGTCCCCGCGGGACCGCTCCTTAACCTGCATCAGCCTCACACCCGCGGGCCTGCAATCCGTGGTCAGGCGGGTATGAATGTGTCTGAATGATGTGCGAGCAAGAATTTCCGCCCTATTTGCAGATCGGCGCAGTTATTTCGCGGTTATTTGTGCCTTGCCCAAACCGGACCCCATGCGCCCCCTCCGCCTCCCCAATCTTCCAGGTCCGCCGAGCGGATCAGCAGCTTGCTGTAGAGCGGGAAAAGTTGCCTCGACCGTGTTTTGCGCATTACCGTGTCCACGCAGCCCGCCAGGAAATAGAGCAGATATGAACCGGTACAACCAATCATTTTTCGCATTGCAGTTCCTCAGCATTTGAATAGGACAGTAAGGGAAGATCCTCCGAAGAGTAACGATGGGCTGGTACGATATCACCACCGCCCAGCATTCTTTTTCGGGAGAAGTACTTTCTCCGGTTTACTATTACGCACAACTCGTGCCCGAATGCCTGAGTAATGCAGATTTGCTAATTCCTGCTTATAAAACAGTAAGATGTATTGACGTTGGCGCTCCGCTTTGGGAAATTCCACCTGGCACTGTAAACATTCCCGTCAGTTCTTTGGCCGACGTCATTCCAAGCTGCTCCACCTGGCCGCCCTCCGCGAAGCCCGCACCTGGGTGCCGGCCTGGCAAAGCGCGCGGCGCTTCATCTTGCATAGCCCTGTTTGTGCGCTTCAATACACTTGAGGAAAACTAAACTTGAGGAAAACGCCCATCACTTCCCGGTAGAGCGCGTCCTTGAGTACGCCGCCTTCATTGCAGTCCTCTATATTCGGGTTATCGTTGACCTCGATCACATAGTAGCGTTTGCCTACCTGCTTGATGTCCCCCATAGAAGCCATCACCGATCAGATTGGCCGACTTGAGCGCAATCCTGCTACTTCCGTTGGCGCCTCCGTCGTGGGAGCAGGTTGCGTGGCTCCTTCGCTCAACTTGCACCGCTGCTTGTCGCGCTTGCTGGCGAGCGGCTCCAGCGTGGATTCAATAAATTCGCTGAGTCTTGTCACAGCAGGAGCTGCAACTTTGGCAGGGCTGTGGCAGTCTCATCAGTGCGTTCCAGGGTAACTATAACGGCAAACCATGAGACGACTTTTTTTTATGATGGCGGCAGTTATCGCAATTGCCGGGCCCGCTTACGCGGGAGGCGTTAATCGCGCCCTCGCCCCGGTAGATGTGCCGGATACGATGGCCGAGCGAATGAAACCCTGTGTGGCCTGCCATGGGCGAGAAGACCGAATGGGAAGGGACGCCTATTACCCCCGCATAGCGGGCAAACCGGAAGGGTATCTCTTTAATCAGTTGCGCAACTTCAGGGATGGACATCGTTATTACCGGCCCATGGCCTTGTTGCTAGCAAACGTCACGGATCGGTATCTGCTCGAAATGGCTGCATATTTTGCCGCGCTTGAACAGCCCTATCCGCCGCCCGAGCGTGTCGTTTCAACGCTCGCTGAAATCAAGCTGGCGGAAAAGCTAATCAATCATGGGGACACAGCAAGAAAAATACCTGCGTGCATCGAATGTCATGGCAAAGAGCTAATGGGCACCGCTCCTTTCGTTCCCGGTTTGTTGGGTTTGCCGCGCGTTTACATGAGCGCCCAGTTCGGAGCCTGGAGGAATGGCGGGTTGATGAGGGGGCAAACTCCCGACTGCATGTCCGAAATTGCCAAGCTGCTCACGCCGGAAGAAACCAACGCGGTTGTCGCATGGCTTGCCGCACAGCCTGTTAGGGGAAAAATGGATCCGGCTGACAGGCTTTCCATCGAGATGACGAAACGTTGCAGCAGCATTATTGAGCAAGCCAGGCTGCGGCCATAACAATGAACCTGGGCCTTCTTGCAGCCGTGCTCACTTGCCTTGCTGGTGCGGTTCTACTATCTGGACCGGTTGGCGCGGCCCCTCCAGAAAAGGAAACGAAGGTGGCGAAGACAGTGCTCACAGAGCAACGCCGGGGCCGAGGCGCATATCTTGCGCGCCTGGCCAATTGCATGGGATGCCATACGGCGCAAGGCGGCCATTCCTATGCGGGCGGGCGAAGACTGTCTACGCCTTTCGGCACATTTATCACTCCCAATATTACGCCGCATGAGGCAACTGGAATCGGGTACTGGAGCGAGGAGGATTTTTGGAAGGCGGTGCACGAGGGAAAATCGCGTGACGGGCGGCCTTTGTATCCCGCGTTTCCCTACACGGAGTACACGAAAATCACACGCGAAGACTCGGACGCTATTTTTGCCCACCTTCAGACGGTAGAGCCCGTTGCGCAACACAATCCCCCGAGCCAGATCAATTTTCCATACAATTTTCAGCCACTGTTAAGTGTGTGGCGCGCCATTTACTTCAAGCCCGGCGTTTATCAGCCGGAGCCAGGCAAAAGTGCCGAGTGGAACCGGGGCGCCTATCTGGTGCAGGGGCTTGGGCATTGCAACGCCTGTCACTCGGAACGGAATCCGCTGGGTGCTGCCGGCGGCGAAACATTGGGCGGCGGGCAGATCATGGGCTCCAACTGGTACGCGCCCTCTTTAACTTCCAGCCTGGAAGCCGGCTCCACGGGCTGGCCGCTGGAAGAAATTATCCAACTGCTCACCACGGGCGTGTCCGCGCGAGCGACAATGTCGGGTCCGATGGCGGAAGTCGTCAGCCAAAGTCTGCAGCATCTGAGCAAGGAGGATGCCCGCGCTATGGCGATTTATCTCAAATCGCTGCCCGAGAGCATTCCGCGTCCATCTACTGCCGCTCCCGCTCTCAATGAGGAAGTGCGAAACGGGTTGCTACAGGGTAGCAAAATCTACAAAAAACATTGCGAGGATTGCCACGGAGCTTCGGGACAGGGTGCGCCGGGAATTTATCCGCCACTGGCGGGAAACCGCGCCGTTATCATGGATCCTCCCGTGAACACGATACGCAGCGTTCTCAATGGCGGTTACCCGCCTTCCACCACGGGTAATCCGCGCCCCTTCGGCATGCCACCTTTCGCACAGGTTTTACGCGACGGCGAGATCGCCCTGGTCTTGTCTTATATCCGCAATGCCTGGGGTAATCGCGCCAGCCTGGTTACAGCGGCGCAAGTCGACAAAAGCCGGGAGGGCATACATTGAATCCACATTTCGGCAAATGAAGCACTCTCGCATTACTGGAGGCAGAGCGCATACCCGGGTTTTGAAGTTTCAGAGCAAAGGCTCATCCGCCGGGTCTACGACAGGATCGCCCGGAGACGGGTCGGGATCATACGGGCGAGGGTCGACCGGTTTGTCGGGATCGAATGGCTGAGGATCCTCCTTGGGCCTTTCGGGATCGATCGGGCGAGGGGGGTCTTGCCGTGGTTGGGGAACAGGGCCCGGGCGGGGAGTTGGAGGGGTATCCCCGGATTCGTCCGGACTGTCCTGTAAGTATTTTCTCATGGCGAAATTTTCTCGGGAAATTACTGGCAATTCCCCGCCTGAGAACGGGGAAGTGTTAGCTCTATCACTACTATTGATTTCATGGCGCAGGCGGCCCCTATGAATTGCCACCGGGTGTCAGCGTCGTTTCAGTTGGCCGCGTAACTCGCCGCCTTTATGGGCGTCACTGTGGATATTGACGTAAAGCTTGCCAGCCTGGTAGGCATCGTATTGCAGATCGGTCAACTTGGTATTGTCGGGGATCAACCATTCGTTATCGGAAGTCTTTTTGAGCGTTATAATATCCCCGCCATTTTCTCCGGGCGCCCCCTCGTGAATGTGCGCTGCAGTGCCCTTCATGTCGGAAGTCGTAATCTTGCCCTTGATCGATCTGTCGTTCTCGACCGTTATCGTGCCGCTGCCGGAGGCGGAAGTCTCGACCGGAGGTACCTCCTGGTCCCCGCTTAGCTTAACCTCAATATCGCCAGCTATCGCCAACCCTGAGCCTGCGGCCAGCGCGACTGCCAGCAACACAACAAAGGCCGGGGAAAATCGCAGTTTGGATAAAATCGTGCTCATCTGGATACCTCCTTTCAATGGATAGACTTCTTCGGTTGGGTTATTTTTGGTTCGCGCACTGGCCCGCTTTATTCTTCACGAGGGCGGTTTGCGGGGTTGGCGCGAAGCCAATTACAATTTTAATGAGCCAGCAGTGATGGGTCCGTTCGGTAGCGTACGGAAGCTCGCGGTTCTCCCGGTTGTTGCTCATCTATCGACTCCCGCTTTGCCACGCGTCCAATGTCTCCGAGGTTTCTATTCTGGTTCCTGTGACAGGTTTTGCTGAAGGAGGGCAATCTACGCGTGAAAACTCTTCCACGCATCACGTCGGGGGAAGCGACTCTGGCAGGAAGCGCCGTATACACCATTATTCCTGGCGGCTTATCTGCGGTTATTTGACGGGGATGGGATTGTCCCGTGCCACAGGAATAGCAGTAATGCTGTTTTGGGGACTCCCTTCTATCAGCCTGTCGGAATAAGTCATGTAGATCAGTGAATTGCGTCTCGAATCGACAACACGGACGATATGCAGGCGCTTGAATAAAATAGACATGCGTTCGGTGAACACATCTTCTTGCCGGGGGAGTTCTTCAGCAAAATGCAGTGATTGGGCGACTTGCCGGCACGCAATGGAGGCCTCCGCTCTATCCTCCGCCAAGCCCACCGTACCCTTTATCCCCCCCGTCCTTGCACGGGAAACATAGCAGGTGACGCCGTGCACCTTGGGGTCGTCATACGCTTCTATCACTACGCGGTCATCCCTTCCCAGCCATCGGAAAGCGGTATCCACTTCACCGACAAGTTCAGCTTTTACTGGCGCGTAGAGCATAGTGAACAACAGTGCTGTTCCTAGAACATTGGATTTGATTCCCACCATCTGGCATTCCTTTCGAGTTAAGTTTGAACGAGCATACACACGGGCTCGCACCTTTCCGGCTAGAGCTGCGGCTGCACAACCTTGAGGATGCGTTCCCAAATCTTTTCTTCCGCTGGCCGGTTTTTCCATTCCTGGAGCGTTATCTGTCTGGCGTGCTTCACATCTTCTCTGAAATCCGTCACCTGGCGTTGCGCAAATTGCTCGTCGTAAATATTCAGGTTAACCTCGCTATTCAGTTTGAACGATCGATTGTCGAAATTGGTGGACCCGACAGACACTAATAGTTCATCCACAACAAGTACTTTGCAATGAAACATTGTCCGCCGGTACTCGAAAATCTCTGCGCCAGCTTCTAGAAGCGGACCCCAGGTTCCGCGAGAAGCTTGCCGTACAAGGGCTTTGTCGATATAGATTCCAGGTAAAAGTATCTGAATTGTTACGCCGCGTTTCAACGCAGCCACCATAGCCTCTTGCGCCAAAGTATCCGGAATAAAATACGCCATGGAAAGATGAATGCTTTTCCTTGCGGCTTCGATAGACAAAAGATACATGAGATGCATGCTCTCCGCTCCTCCTTCCCTCGAGCTTTTGAACGCTTGAGCAAAATGAGGTCCAACTTCCGCCAGTTCGGGAAAGTAATCCCGGCTGTGGAGTACATCACCCTTTACTTTCATCCAGTTGTCCGTGAACGCTGCTTGTAGTTGCGCTACTACAGGGCCTTCTACCTGGTAGTGCGTATCGCGCCAGTTATCGGGACCTTCTGCGTGACCGCACCATTGATCGGCAATTCCCGCCCCCCCGGTAAACCCGGTTTTCCCGTCCACCACGAGGATTTTGCGATGGGTACGATTGTTCAGCCTCCGCCAGTTGTACCACTTCAGGGGATGGTATTTCTCGATCTCGACACCTGCATCCCGCATTTTTCTGATAGTCGACTCTTCCATCTTCTGACAGCCTACCCAATCAAGAATGATGTGGGCTTTCACCCCGTTGCATGCCCTTTCCGATAGCGCATTGGCAAAATCCCTGCCGATATTTCCCGACCAATAGATATAGGTCTCAAACGTTATGGTTTTTTCCGCAGCTCGGATTGCCTTCAACATCGCAGGGAAAATTTCGTCCCCGTTAAGCAAAGTTTTGACTCCATTCCCCTTAACCAATGCAGGGCCAAGTAGAACGCCTATGGAACGGAGGAATTGCGGATCCGCCACGGAGTACAGGTGATCAATCCGCTGCGTGATCTCTTTCTCGCTTCGGCCGAAAATCGTCAGGGCCAGCCCGAAAATACCGGCTGTTGCAATCGAGGCGAAAATGATGCTCCAAAGACCCAGACTCATCTGTGACTTAAGGTTCGAGATTCGAAGGGTGGACCGGACAGCTGTTCACCTGCTTTCCTGTCAAGGGAGAGGGGAAGAAAGGGAAGACGACAAACCAGAAATATAACGGATTGCGGTGGCGCTGGGCAGAAAGCAGTAGGCCGCGCCGCGGCAGGTGACAAACCGGGAAAGCCCCGCAAGTTCCAATGGGCGCCTCTGGCCCTCAACGGGAATAAGGAACGCAGCATCTGAAACAGAATTATCCCCTATGACAGGATCCCTTGTGCTGCGCAGTCCCGGGGCAAAGCTTCCTTTATTGGCCCAGTGGGACATTAGAAATTCGAACTGATCCTTGAGACTCACTCCAATGAACAGGCCCAGCAGTCCTCGTTCTATTCCGTCATCCGGGTTGGACGGGTCGTACGACGGGCCATAGGGTAGGCCGCGCCGGATAATACGCCGTTTCAGGCCGCTGTTTCCCGCGACGACGGAATGGCGCGGATTCATTCGGCGAATATGCGCCCCCAAGGGACAGCGATAGCCGCGGGTATCGTCGAAGGCACCAGGAACGCTATCGCTGGGCACGTAGTCGAAGCTGTTGCGTTCCTCCATCGGGATCTGTTCGCCAGGCCCATCCGGCGAAAGGGAAAGCGGAACCCCATTCCGCCACCGGCCGCAGAGCTTGGCCGCGATGAACTCCCGATCGAGTCCCGTTTTAGCCGTTGCCTCCGTCAGGAACTGCTCGAAGCCGTGACAATCCTGTGCCAGGAGGCGAAACGCCCCGAAGCTGCCATTTTCGCCTAATACCGGAGGTATGGGTACAGGGTAGGTAAAGTCCGAGTATTGGCTCGGGTGACCCAGCAGAAATTCTCCGGTTGGTGCCTTGGGCAGCACGTCCGGCATTGCCGGGGGCAGTCCCCCCTCTATGGTTGGCTGGGCAAAGCCGTCCCGGTAGCCGAAATGTGCCTTGCTTTCAGGCAAGCGGCGGCCCTCGTGCACTGAAAGCTCCAATATTGCGCCGCTGCTGGAATACATCACGCGGAGCCGGGTGGTCACCTTTTCCAGTACATCCTCATCCTGCGCAAAAAGGAACAGGAGCATATGGAGATCGGTACTCGCGAACTGGCCTTTCCAGTTTTCGGGACCGCTTTCTCCAATGTCTCCTACTTGCTCGGCGCGCCCGACAGCGCCCGCCGCAAACTCCTCCGGAAAGGATGCGAGCGAGGAAGCCGAAAGCCCCAGAGCCGCGAGCCCGGAGTAGGTGAGCCCGATGTTTAGGCAATATGGCGGTTTCACGGTCCACTCCGTGGCGGTGGCAAGCTGGGGCGCGTCGCTGGTGTTCCGGGCGCCATTGACCAGTTCACCCAGGAATTTTTTCGCTGCCACTGGTTGCGCTGCCTTCAAGGCAAACACGCGCAGCGCCGGCATGGCGTAAGTGCGAAGGATGAAACCCTGGATGTCGGGATGCGGCAGATCAGGCATATCGGTTCAAATTGTATGTATCCGGGGCCACAATCTGTTTATACCTCTTCGCCCTCTGGAGCAGGCGGAACTCGGCTTGATCCGCCGGCTGAGATGGGGTTACCGCACCCTCACGCTTCGCCAAGTTCGCCAAGCGCTGCCTGGATATCCAGCACCGTCGCTTGCGGATAAGCGCTGTAAAAGGGCTCGATACCAGCCAGATCGTTGGCCTTGACATAGTCCCGGAAAGCATTGCGGTTTCGTTGCACGGGCAAAGGCGGCGCGTCCTTCATGTGCTGAAGGAGCGTGTTGAAAACATCGCCGATCTCATCAATAAACTCATTAAGATAATCGTCGAACGAACCATCGTACGTGGTGATTATCCCCAGCTTAGTGTTATTTTCAAGGAATACGAAACGTGCAAAATGCACGGTCCTGAGCTTATCAAGCGCAATCCAGATCGGGTTTTGCTCGGGGGGCAGCGACTGAATGGCCTGTATGCGCGCAGTGACGGCGTCAAAGTCTTCGGGTGAGCGGATTGTCATGAGCAAAGTCAGGGGGCTCTGGACCGATTTTCGGACTGAAGCCTTGATGTCGCCCTCACCCGCCAGGCCGGCACCGAAGTTGAGTGTACTCATGCCGCTTCTCCTGAGATTTGCGATTTTCTTATGATACCCATTTTTACAGCCCACGTTTGTCGTTATCGAAGTCCGCTTAAGCCTGGGGCCGTTCCGATGCAGAAGCGGAAACGGTGTGCCTCACGGAAGGGGAGGCGGTAGTATGGGCGTTCGACAGATGATTGCTTCAGGGTTTTTGCGATGAATCATCTGGCGGTTCCCGGAGTGTTTGAGGCTGCGGCTTACGCTCTGGCCCATGCAGGAGGATGTGCGTTTCATCCTTGTGATTGCCGGCCGCCTGATCATTGATGCCGGCTGCCGCGGGTCCCGCAGGGGAGGCCGGGTTTCGCCCGCTTGCCTGCAGATGGTAGGCTTTGATGAGCAGCGAAAGACCTATCCAGCCAGCAATCAGCGAAAAAGGGACCACCATCAGCAGAGGCTGAAACAGCGCAAGGAAAGCCAGTGCGAGCAAAGTACTCCCGCCGAACAACATGATCCTTGCTTCGGCTGCGCCGAGGACAAGCCTGCTGGTGATGGCTGCTCCCACGGTATTGCCGACGCGGATTGCCCCCGCGGTCAGCCGGCTGGCGCTGCCGCGTCTGCGCCTGACACCGCCCCTGATTGGAGGCAGGAGGGAAGAGATATTCGACTTGGGCTCTGCGACCGGATGAACCCGGTTTTTTTCGCTGAGTACGATTTCCGTGGCGTTATCCAGATCCTGCAGGTACAACT
Source organism: Nitrosospira sp. (assembly GCA_013821425.1). GTDB lineage: Bacteria > Pseudomonadota > Gammaproteobacteria > Burkholderiales > Nitrosomonadaceae > Nitrosospira. Next base: position 53,324 of record JACDGV010000006.1, read on the forward strand.
GCTCCATTTCCTGCGCAAACCCCACGTTTTCCACGGCGACGTCCAGTTCCCAGTTTCCGAGCCAGCTTGCTATATTGAGGTTGCTAGATCCGACTCGTGCCCAGCGGCTATCGACCACAGCCGTCTTGGCATGCAGCATCGATCCATTCCACTCGAATACCCGTACCCCGGCTTCGAGCAAGGGCCGATAGCCCGCGCGCGAAATCGGCCGCAGGAACTTCAGGTCGCCGCTCGATCCGGGGACCAGTAGCCGGACGTCAACCCCATCCATTGCCGCACCGCGCAACGCCTGAACATAGCTCGTGGTGCCAACGAAGTATGCATCGGTCAGCCAGAGCGTTTTTTGCGCAAGCACCGTGATCAATTGTTCAAGGCGGTATAGCCCGGCAGTGGCCGCGCTGTCGCCCAATACCCTCACATCCATCGCGCCTGCCGCGGGGATTGATTTCCGCGACGGCAGCTCATCCGCCGGCAGTTCCGGCCCAGTTTCGGCCCACGCGCGGGCGAACGACCACACCACATCGGCTACAACCGGTCCACGTATTTCGATTCCCGTATCGCGCCACGGCGGAATGTTTCGTTCGGGGTAACCTGTCCACATTTGCCCCACGCACAATCCGCTAACATACGCGATGCGGTTATCCACGGAAAGGGATTTCCGGTGCATCCGGCTTAACCAGCCCAGTGGACTATCGAAGCGCGGCGGATTAAAGCATCGCACATCGACGCCGCCATCGCCCAGGCGCTGCCAGAAGCTGGCGGAGGTTTCGGTAAGCGCGCCCATCCAGTCGTAAAGCAATCTGACGTGCACGCCGTTCCTGGCCTTTGCTACGAGTGCATCCGCGAATTGCTGCCCCACACTATCGTCGCGGATAATATAGTTCTCGAAATGAATGGTTTTTTCCGCCGAACGGATCGCTTCCATCCAACGGGGATAGTTCTCGCTCGCGTCCTTGAGTAATCGGATGTCATTGCCGCGCACCAGTGGCGCCCCGGCTGCCCGCGAAAACGCCTGCGCAGCGAGGATACGTGTCGCCGGCGTCGCTTCGCGGAGATGTTCTTTTAGCCTTGCACTGACCATGTATGATTACGCGATGCGTACCGTCGCCGGCGTGGTTGTAAAGCTTCCGGGAAGTCCTGCGCGGAAATGGAGGAATCGCTCAGTTCATCAGCTTTCTAATCGGTGACTTCTTCTCCAAACCGGGAGTCGACGTAGCAGCGCATCGCGGCAACAAGGGGGGTGAGGCCCTTTTGCCGGTTCCTGCCCGACCTCATGTACGCTACACAATGTTCCGAACCTGCTTCAAGACTATGACTCAAGTTTATTCCCTCCCTTTCAATGAGGGGTCCGCCTTGCGCCCAGTCTCTAGAGGGCTCCCATCGGACGTGGTCGATGATGCAGTGGGAATCCACGACATGCACCTCCTCTAGGCCATTGGCCTTTGCTACCCAGTAATCAAGCAATTCATCCTTAAGTTCGAAGACTTTCATAACTGTTCTCCCTGTGGAATCATGTCCCTGTCAAGACAGGCATCCTCACCCGGTTTTAAATATACCATTTCATCTTGTTTCCCCGTGGGCGGGGATTCTAGGACACCTGCTAGTCCGGGCAGTTCGTCTTTATGGAACGGGACGTTATCACAACGAGCGAGCTGGGTTACCGTAGTAGTATACTGTGTAATGCGCAGCGACGAACGTATGGAACCGTACAGAGCGCGATACCGATGGATGCTACTATTTATTCGAGTCCGGGTCGAGCGGGGGCTGGGTGCGTGACTCTCCGACGCCTGGTATCAATAATTTCTGTTGGAGGCTGTAATGAAAGCAAAAATATTGCGCTACCTGGGAATTTTGCTTGTAGTGCCGGTGCTATCGGGATGCTGGGTCCTCGCAGCGGGGGGGGCAGGTGCGTACGGTGGCTACAAGGCCAAGGAGGAGGGCTACGAAGTTCGAAACCCCGTCACAAAGGACAAGACCGAGGAAACTCGGGAAAAGAAGTACTAGGGAGAGTATGAGGAGGTCTGGACCGCGTCCTTTTCCCGCAGCCCCGGTGAGACTTATTCACAGATTCGGCAGGAATTAACCGTGGAGCGGCCGCCGCGCCGCCACCCAGGTCTCGAACTCGCTCGCGGTCATGGGGCTTGCGTAAAGGTATCCTTGGCCTTCCTGGCATAGGATGCTTTGCAAAAATTCTGCCTGTGCCTCTGTTTCTATACCCTCGGCAATAATACGCAACCCGAGGCTGAGCCCCATCGCCACGATGGCAGTCGCGATAGCTTCCGCGTCAATGTTACCCGGCAGGTCGCGGACAAAGGATTGATCGATCTTCAGGCGGCCCACGGAAAACTGCCTGAGGTAAGAAAGACTCGAGTAGCCCGTGCCAAAATCGTCGATCGCGACTTTCACTCCAAGCATATCCAGCCGCCGCAATTTCTCGAAGGCTGATTCCACGCCCTGCATCGCAACGCTCTCGGTAAGTTCCAGTTCCAGCCCATCGGAAGGCAAACCGGAATCGGCGAGTGCACGTTCGACGACCTCGACGAAGTCCGTTTGGCGAAACTGCACCGCTGAAACATTCACCGAGATGCTGGCGCCCAGCAAATCCCGCTCGCGCCACTGCCGCGCTTGCCGGCAGGATTCGAGCAGCGTCCAATCCCCCATCGGAAGAATCAACCCGGTATCCTCAGCGACGGGAATGAAATCCCTGGGAGAGATCAGTCCGCGGCGGGAGTGCCGCCAGCGCATAAATACCTCCACGCCAACGACAGTTCCTGTGGCAAGCTCGATCTGCGGCTGGTATACCAGAAACATTTCGCCTCGCCCAAGCGCACGGCGCAGATCGCGTTCCATATCGAGTCGTTGTATCGCTCGCGCTGTCATCTCCTCCGAATAGAATTGATAGCGGTTCCGGCCGGCCTCCTTTGCGGCATACATTGAAGCATCCGCGTTGCGTAACAAAATACCCGGTTCCGTGCCGTTATCCGGATATATGCAGATGCCGATGCTTGCCGTCAGCAGCAGTTCATGGCCCTCGATGCGGTAAGGCTGCGACAGTCCAAAAATAAGCTTTTCCGCAACACGCGCCGCATCTTCCCCCGTCTCGATTTCGCTCAAAAGGACAACGAATTCGTCCCCACCTACCCGGCTTACCGTGTCAACGCTACGAACGGCCGTCTGCATGCGTTCTGCGACCGCTTTGAGCAAATGATCGCCGATCTCATGACCCAGGGAATCATTGATCGGCTTGAAACGGTCCAGGTCCACGAATAATACCGCAAGGCGGGCGAACTCCCGTGCAGCTCGTTTTATTGCCACTTTCATGCGATCCGCGAGCAGTGCGCGATTGGGAAGGCCGGTGAGGCCATCGTAATGCGCCAGATTCAGGATGCGTCGTTCAGCCGCTTTTCGTTCGGTAATATCGCGCGCAAGAACGATAAACCGGTGCGCCATTCCGACGTCGATATCCTTGCGCGAAACCGACAGTTCGTACCAGAACCCACCTTGCGGAAGCTCAAGCTCCAGTTGACGCCCCGTGGAAAGGCCTTTTTCCTGGGTCTCCAGCAAGGCGGACATAATGATGGTACCCGCGCTCGCCGGGAGCGCGTCAGATATCTTTTTGCCAACAAGGTTTCCAACCGATGGCGGTACCAAATGGGTGCGCCCCGAATGATACGCATAACACTGGCCGTCGAGATCAAGCTCCAGCAGTAGATCAGGTATGGCTTCCAGCGTTGCTTGCAGCTGGCTTCGGGCCGCGAGGATTTCACTTTTCTGCCTTTCCTGCTCGGTAATGTCGCGTAACATGGCAACGAAGTAATGCACCCCGCCATTATCGTACCGCACGCATTTCACATCGATACTGGCCACGACGATGGAGCCGTCTTTGCGGATGAAGCGCTTGTTCATCGCATAACCCTCCGACTCTCCACGCAAAACTTGCTCGAACTCGACAACATCTTTTTTCACGTCTTCCGGATGCGTCATTTCCAACCAGTTCTTCTGCGCGAGTTCGTCCCGCGAATAGCCGAGAATTTCGCATAGCCGGTTGTTGAATCGCAGCCATCGCTTGTTGTCGGGAGACGTGATTGCCATGCCGATGAATGGCAACTCATAAAAATAATTGAGAAGCCTGTCCCGTTCCACAGTACGCGCCAGGATCGCCAATTGGTGAGCGCGCATCTCGTGACGCCATAGCAGGAGCAGCAGCAGGCTTACCGCTGCAATGGCGAACAAAACCACCACGCTTACCCAGAGCACGAGCGTCCACAGCTGGGTCCTCACTTCGCCACGGTCGATTTTGGCGATCAGATGCAAGCCGCTACCCACTATTGGACGGTAAGCGGCAAAGACAGGTTCGCCACGGTAATCGGTTCCGTAAGTTGTCCCGCGTGTACCCTCGCGCACAGCAATTTCTGCCGCCAAATCCTTGCTGATGATCAATGATCCGCTTCCGGAGCCAGTGTCCTCGAGAAGGTGCCGTTTGTTCAGGTAGGTAATGGTTTCATGGCTCCGGCTTACCAGCAGAATTTCGCCGCTTGGATTGTTGCCTGGCCATTTTTCAATCATGGGGATAAGAAACCGGTCCAGGTTCACGCGCAAAATCACGATCGCGATCGCCTGTTGCGTTATCGCTTCCGGAATCAGAGGTACCACGACATCCAGCCAGGCTTTCCCACCTTCGTCCACGAATAGATCGCTGCTCTGTATCTGGCGTGTGCGTAAAGCAACAGGTAGCAGCTTTTCGGTCACGGAAGACAATTCATGCTGTTCCCCTGACTCGATTAACAGCTGTCCATCCGTGTCCAGCAGCAGCATGGACTCATAACCGTAAGCCTTCTGCAAAGAGTCCAGCCTATTACTGATGAGCTGGCGCAGGCGGCCATCGGTTTCATGCTGCATATCGGCCACCCATTCGATGAGTGCCTTGCTCGCTGCTATCGCTTCAGCATCCCCGCGCCGCTCGGCTAGCCAGAGTTCCGCCTGCTCTGCCTTAAGATCAACGATCGTTCGCAGATCCCCATAGGCTTTCCGCTCCATCTCGGGGCCATACACGTTGACGATGCCGATGCCGGCCAGCGGCGCAACCATCGCCAGCGATACTAACATCAGCGCCAACCGGCGTGATCGGAAGCCGCCGGGATCGGGGTCCTGGAGGGTGGATGGAACGGCCGTGTCACGCCCGGACCTGAGCAAAAGGTAAAAAAGACCGCTGCTCACTGCGACAAGAACGAACTCCCTGGCCAGGAGGGCTCGGCTACGTACGGTGGGATCATCAATAGCGAGCGAAATCAGATAGCCGGCAACCGCAATCCATAACGTTGAGAAGGCCGCGTAGAGCAAGACGATGAACAAGGCGGGAAGGCGCATCACATTGCGGGTGGACAGGAAAACCTTGTTATCGGCATTTAAAAAGGGGTCTGCTTTAGAGAGGCCGCATTCTGCGTTAACAGCGTTTGCCGCTGCTATCTTTTATCCCGGTAGGGATCGATGGCATAGCTTGAGCGTCTGAAGTGAGTATAAGGGTTTGTGCTGTGCCGTCTGTATGATCGCTAACAAATCTCAGCACTGAACCTGCTCTCGGACCGGGATCTGAGTTGTGCGTGGGGATGATTTATGTGGAAAGGGAGGAGGAGCACTTTTATTGCACCCGTTCTTTTTTGTCGGCGCCGAGCCTGTTTTAATTTTATACTTCACCTTTGTTGTGGAGCACCGCCATGAAAAGCCGAAGCTTGATCGAGGCAAGCATGTTTGCCGTCCTGTTTATTTCGTCAACTTTCCCGATGAGCTCGGCGGCAGCCCGGGATGTCTGCCGCAACACACTTACGAACGGCTTTTTCGACGAATATTCCGCCAGCAGCGCTAGTCTTAGAGACCGTGCAATGTATGCAGAGCTCTGCTCGAGGAATTTTCCGGAAGCCCAGGCCGCAATAAAACGCGCGCTGCAATTCGGCGATGATGGCTCGCTTGGCGTTTCATACGGGCTTTTTAGTCCGAGAGGGAGTGAACTGGGGAACCTGGGGCCAGGGTCGGGAGCGAACGCCGCGGACGGACTAGAGGAGGATCGGTTTCGGCAGTGGAAGAGCGCGTATTGTTCGAAGAATTCTGCGAAAGCGTCCTCCGACGCGGCCGAGTTTTTCATGCAGAAGGCGGCGACCGGGAGAGCGCGATCCATGGTGCCCGCAGTATCCGCCTGGTCAGCGTGCATGCGAATGCGCGCGGGGCTCACATGTTGGGCGGCCCCCCATGGAATACAGAACGAAGAATTCGTATTGAATGTCAACTGGACTCAGCCGGGTCCCTTCCCGTCACAGGTGCAGCGCCAGTTTAAATCCCGGGTGCTGCATTCTTTCCTGACCCGAGGCGCGGCTGCGCAATTCGAGGATGCGGCCCCGCAAAGGCTTTTGCCGGCTGGTCATGAACTGGATGCGGGAACGCTAAAGATTCCTGTGACACGGCCGGTGGAAAAAGCAATTAATGCCAATCTGAAGGTAGGTTACGAAGAGAAAGAATATAGCTGCAATGTCTTTATCCCTGGCGAGAGGGATTTCGCGCTGACAACGCCGTTTCCCAGCCGGTAGCGGCCTCCCTATAAGAGCATCTCTACCCCCTCGAGAACGTCCTCGAATTGCTGAGCATAATAATGCGGAGTCACATCTTCGAAGGATTTGGCCCCCTGATCGGAGTCGAGGAAAATGGTTTTCATGCCAAGCAGGCGTGCGCCGTAGATATCCCGGAACATATCGTTGCCCACGCAGATCACTTCGGAGGATTCGAGAGCCATTTTCTCGAGCGCCTTCTTGTATAGTCTTGAATCGGGCTTCCGGAAACCGTAACGACTGGACATCACGATTGCCTCGAAGTAGCCATCCAGCCCTACCGCGCGAATTTCCGGCAATGCATAGCAGGACTGCGCATCTGTGACGATTGCAAGCCGGTAAGTACCTTGCAATTCGTTCAACACCTTTTTCACGCCGGGATACACCCGTAGACGATGGCGGGATATACCGCGGAACAGGTGCGCAAGAACTTTGGCCAGCTGGCCCCGGATGGGGGTTGATCTGATACCCTCCTGCAGGAGGAATTCATTCCATATCGCTTCCACGTCAATTTCCGCGTATTGTTCCCCACGCGCTTCTTTCTGCCGCTTCAGGATATGATCATAGTGCTCGCGGACTTCCCCCCGGTGCAAATACACTCCGTGATGTGTCAGATAGTGCGCGATGGTGCGATAAATTTCCTCCATGGTCTCATCGGTTTGGATGTCGATAAGCATGCCATATAGATCAAACAGGATACCTTTTATCGTCATGATCTTTTACCTCAACGTTTTCCTGGCTTCTGCCAGTAGCTGCCCGCGATAGCTTTCATCGATCCATGCATTGCGCGCAATGCGCAGGAGCGTGACGCCGGCATAAAAGGGAATGCGGCGGGTAATAGCAGCAAAAGCGGCATCGCGATCGGGAAAGTGGCATGCGTACTCCCACAGGAGGTGGCCGATAAAAGGTTCTGCCATTGTTTTATCGCCGCTGTACCGCATAAAGAAATGGTGCAGTTCACCGGCCAATCTCCCCAGATCGAAAACCCTGTCTGCCGGTTTCATCCGCTCCAGATCGATAACAATTACCCAAAGGCCGTCGCCAAAAAGGATGTTGGGCGGCGTGACATCTCCGTGAACGAGGACCTGCTGGTCTTCCCACATGCAACTCCTGGTCAGCCATTGGTCCTTGAGTCGCCCAAACTCCTGCTCCTCGTTCCATCCAGTGCGCCCAGCCGCAGCCAATTGGCCCACGATCCGGTCGAAATATGCGCAGTCTTTGTTGAAGTCAACCTTTCTATCGTGTGGAGTATGGTTATGCAGGGTCGCGAGGAAATAGGCGAGGGCGGTCAGTTTTTGAAAAAGAGCGTCTCGCGCGCCGTTTTGTATCGCCCCCAGGATGAAGTTCGTAAGCGGGGTGCCGTAGCAGAATTCCTCCATCAGTACCATGCCTAGACTCGCGTTCGTGCCAAGGGGCCTGACGACGTAATGCGGGTAACCGGTAAAACCGATGCTACGCAAATAACTTATATTACCAAACTCCCGTTCCATGTGGCGGGAGGCGGCCTCCGGGTCAAGCTTCCCCACGCCGCCAAAAAATTTTCCGATTATTCGGGTCTGGCTCCGCTGATCTTCGTAGAGATAGACATGGTTGGATGCCGGAAGCTGGTATATCCCGAATTCGGGGGAATTGAGGTGAGCGCCGAGCAGGGGCACGATATCGTCCCGGAGGTATCGGTAAAGCGGTTCATCCGCTGACAGGTGGCCGAGGTATCTCATGGGTCCGCAAAATCAGATGTGGGATGGGAACAGTTTGTTGTTTCTGCGGACAGGACGCTGATGCAAATTCAAGTAGTGCTTGGTTATCAATCAGTTCTATTTCTGTATCCGTCCGAGCGCTAGTAACAGGTTCTTCAAACCGCGAAACGCTAAACTCTTCCAGCGAGAATGCCATGGCAAGGGCTTGTTTACGTGAATATGCGCCGTTGGCATGAAAAAAAGCCCGGTATTCTGGCCGATCACCTCCCGCGCGTAACCTACCCGGTTGACGTCGTTCTCCGGATCGCACCCGATCTTCATTTTGACACTCCCGATACCCCTCGCGTCCCAGTCGCCCAGTTGCTTTTGTAACTCCGGAATTGAATAAGATGTGAAGCCGCCGCTGCCATAGACCGGTATACCACTGCGTACCTGCCCCAGTAACAAAACGAGCGGCAAATCGAGGATGCGGGCCTTCAGATCCCATAGCGCATTGTCGACTGCGGCGATTGCCATCGAGCAGATCCCGGGACGCCCCAGGTTTCGGATGGCGGCCGCCATCGAATTCCAGCATCCTTCGACCGCGAGTGCGCTAGCCCCTAGAATAACGCCTGCCAGCTTGTCACTGATCAGCTTGGCCGTGGCCGAATCGGCGTAAGTAAAACCGAGCCCAGCTTTATTGCCCGCCTCAATTTTTACTACCACTAGAACCGTTGAGTCCCATTCGAGCGTACCATCGGATTCCGGCGTAGCAGTGGGAATGGAGAAAGCTGATACTTGCACGCTTGAGATGTAGGGGGAGCCGTCCAAGAATCAGGGGCACAAGGGCCTTGTTCATCCTTCGGACTTGCCATTAAGAGAGGATCTGCTTGACAGACGATTTGATGATGCCAGGCGAATCCGTATCGCCCTTCAATATTGCGGATGCATATGCTCTCGCTTGTTTAAAGGTGATGTGCGGCGGCAGCGGCGGCACATCTGGATCAGCGCAGACCTCGAGAACGACCGGACAATCTGCGCTGAGGGCATTATCCCAGGCATTGCCAAGTTCTTCGGGCTGATCAACAAAAATACCCCGCAGGCCGATCAATTCCGCGTAGCGCGCATATGGAAAGTCGGGCAGATCTTGCGAAGCCTCAAATTTCGGATCGCCTTCCAGGGCCCGTTGTTCCCATGTAACCTGATTAAGATCACGATTGTTCAGAACCATCACTACCAGACGCGGATTGCTCCAGCGTTTCCAATACTTGCAGATGGTAATCAGTTCGTTCAGGCCGTTCATCTGCATTGCGCCATCCCCCACCATGGCGATTACCACTCGATCCGGATATGCAAACTTCGCTGAAATAGCGTACGGCACGCCTGGCCCCATGGTGGCAAGCCCGCCCGAGAGGGACGCCATCATTCCCTCGCGGATTTTCAGATTGCGCGCGTACCAGTTTGCTGCAGAGCCCGAATCGCACGTCAGGATGCAGTTATCCGGCAATCGGGGGGATAATTCCCAAAATACTCTTTGCGGATTGATGGGATTGGCCGACTTCATGGCCCGGGATTCCACGGTTTTCCACCACTGCGCCACATGCCTTTTGATTCGGCCCTGCCAGGTACGGCCTTCTTTTCTTCGTAACAGCGGCATCAGCAATTTCAACGTTTCGGCGCTGTCGCCGACCAGATTCACTTCCATGGGATACCGGATACCCAGCATATGGCCCTGGATGTCGATTTGCACACCCCGCGCCTGCCCCTCTTCGGGTAAAAATTCTGAATAGGGAAAGCTGGATCCAATCATCAGCAGCGTGTCGCAGTTCGTCATCATGTCATAGCTGGGTTCTGTGCCAAGCAGGCCAATAGATCCAGTTACATAGGGCAGGTCATCAGGGACCACGGCTTTGCCCAGCAGTGCTTTTGCGATACCGGCGCCGAGAAGGTCGGTTACCTCCAGGACTTCCCGCCTCGCGTTCAGTGCGCCCGCGCCAACTAATATGGCGACTTTCGAGCCGGCATTGAGCACGTCTGCGGCGCGCTGTAAATCTTCAGTCCGTGGCGATACGCATGGCGCCTGGTAGCCAATTCCCGAATGTATCGTTCCATGCTCTCGCGGGGGCTTCTCCGCATCCATTTGCTGGATATCATTCGGCACGATAACGCAGCACACACTGCGCTCAGCCTGCGCGATGCGCATGGCCCGGTCGATGACGTGACGCATTTGCGCCGGCGTTGATACCATGTGGACGTATTCATGGGCCACGTCCTTGAACAACGAAATAAGGTCGACTTCCTGCTGATAGTTGCCCCCCAAGGCAGCACGTTTCTGCTGACCGACAATAGCAACCACGGGTTGATGATCGAGTTTGGCGTCATAGAGGCCATTAAGCAAATGAATTGCTCCGGGACCGGAGGTGGCGAGGCATACGCCGACTTCGCCAGTGAATTTGGCGTGCGCACATGCCATGAACGCCGACATTTCTTCATGTCGCACCTGGATAAAATCGATGTTGTCGGAAGCCCGGTCCAACGCCCCCATGATCCCATTGATACCGTCGCCGGGATAACCAAAGATGCGTTTGACTCCCCACTCGGACAATCGCCGTACTAGAAATTCACTGACATTTTCCGTCATTGCGCTATCTCCGTTTAAGTGCTGATGCGTATTCGTATGTGTGCCCGTGCGTTGGTCTGCACGCCATTCCCAGAACTTGAGCGAAATGGACTGACGGACTCTCAACCAGGAGGCAAACAGGCCGGGCGCGTCGCCCTTTCGCTAATTTTGCCGGTCTCCCACTTGCATACGAGGCGCAAGAAGGACACGACGGGCGACGGGAGGGGGAGGGACGCTTGATTAGTTTAAATGCTACGCTATAAGCCCCTCGCTTCTGTGCGCTATCACACACAGTTTTTTCACAAATCTTTCAAGAATGTTCGCGACCGATTTTTTTGCTTGCACAGTTACAAATCCCGCAGGCAAATAACAAGAGGCGTTAAAGCCGGGTTTGGCTGGTTCTACATGGGTGGTCGAAAATGTGTGCAGGCGATGGTTTTTTCTTTTTGAGATATTCCCCTAAGATCGGCATATGAGAGCCATAAACATCTTCTTCTAAAATCCATGTGCGGCATGCAACAGGTAGATATCGCAATAGTGGGGGGCGGACCGGCTGGCGCGATGTGTGCCCTTATGCTCGCGCGTGGGGGGGCGCGCGTCAGTCTAGTGCACTGGGGCGGTTACGCGCCGGATGGCATTGAACTTGTATCAAGCCGGGCACGTCGCCTTATTGAGCAATATTGTCCCGATTTTTTTCAAACAGTAAGCTCAGGAGTCGAAGTCCGCGAGACAACCGCCCAGTGGGGAACCCCGAAGCCGGTCACATCGAGCGCGATGTTTAACCCGTGGAGTTCTGGTGTAGCGGTGGAGCGTCCGCTTTTTGATCACGCCTTGCGGGAGTTGGCGCGGACTGAGAATGTATCGATCACTGCGGACACCAAAGTTTCGAGGATCGACCGTGCTAACGACCAATGGCGTCTGTGGATGCGTGGCGGCGATACTGCCTCCGCTTCGCTAGAGGCCGATTTTGTGATCCTTGCCACCGGCCGAGCCGCTGCACAATTCTTAAACCGAATACCAGTTGTCGAATCGTCGCAAATTGCCTTGATGGCATTGCTGCGTCCATGCCCAGGTGATAAACCGCGTCATACGCTCTATGTGGAGGGTATGGATAACGGCTGGTGGTACGCTCTGCCTGCCAGGGGCGGGAGTTACTTTGCCGGTTTTTGCGTCGACCGGAGTGAGCTCAAAAAGAGGAACGCGTCCCTGAAAGAATTTTTTATCCATGAGTTGCGGCGGACACAGCTGCTTGCACCCCTGTTGTCGAGCGATTCAGGCAATTTGCGGATATCCGGCCGCATGACCGGTATCCATCCGTTCAGCAGACCGGCGGGGAATGGCTGGATTGCAGTCGGGGACGCGGCGTATATGCAAGACCCCCTGAGCGGGATGGGAATCGAATTTGCGTTTGAAACTGCCCGGCTTGGCGCGCGAGTACTCCTGGGGGGTATGAAGGAGGGGGCGACACCCCATGCACTCGCGGAATTAGCAGCGTATGAGGCATCGGTGCGTGAACGGGTCAGCGGTCACGATAAAGCGGCAGCTTTTCAGTACGGGCGGCTTCAAAGATAATCTGGCGAATAAGTATATTGGCCGGACTGCATATTTTGCAGTGCGCGAGGAGCCGCAGCCCGTCCGGTTGCTATTCTCTCAGCCGATTCTTACCGCCAGCATGGAAATCGAGCCCCCGTCGAATCCTTCAGCCGGAAAGCTGATGGAGTCATCTTCCCTGCGTTGAGCAAGAATATAGAGAAAAGGAAGATAGTGTTCCGGCGTGGGTACTGACAATAACGCATCCTGTCCCAGTCCTTCATAAGCGATTAGCGGCTCGGGATTTCCCGAGTTTAACGCTTTGCGTACGCCATTCTCGAATCGGAGGGCCCAATCGTATGGTTCCGCGTGGCGCTTTCCCCATGAGTATGCGTGCAGATTGTGAACGATATTGCCGCTGCCCAGGATAAGTACGCCCTGGTCGCGCAATGGCGCCAGTCTGCGGGCTGTGCTGTGATGCCACGTAGCCTCCCTGGTTTCGTCTATACTCAACTGAACGACCGGAATATCCGCCTCGGGGAACATATGCATGAGAACGGACCAGGTGCCGTGATCCAGCCCCCAGTTAGTGTCCATGACCGCAACCGGCATCAGCAAATCAGCGACTTCCGCCGCGAATTCCAAAGACCCGGGGGCCGGGTACTGCACTTCATGAAGCTCCCGTGGAAATCCGCCAAAGTCATGGATAGTGGGAGGCTTTGCCATGGCCGTGACCGCCGTTCTTGGAACGTACCAATGTGCCGAGATCGATAGAATGGCTCTTGGTTTGGCGGGAAGGCCGGCCCCGATCGCCGACCATGCTACAGTGTAGGCGTTTCGGGAAAGCGCATTCATCGGATTACCGTGTCCGACGAAGATGGCGGGCATTAAGGTCGCGGCGGCTAACGGCCGGGAAGGAGGAGACATGGAGGTGGAGGGTGCCGCAGAGGAGCGCCGTAGGGCAAAGGCGTCGTCGCGTTCGGGCCGGCCGGGAAGCTAAGTCAGCGGTTCCTTGAATAATATCGTTCCCCTGTCGGGATTCCGTTCCGGTTTGTTTTCGATAACGGTCCAATTCCGGACGAAGCTCGCCTCAAAATGTTTGCACATTTTCTGCCGGAATGCCTCAGACCCCTGATCGATCAGTGCGATGTGCACGCTGGAGGGATTCTGATCATGGTGTTTTTTCATTTGCTTTGCCCTAAAGGAGGAATAGGAATAAGGAATAGCTACGTGATTGACCGCTACCTTAAAACAAAACTTTTACAGTATTATGAAAAAGATATTTATTACCCAAGTGCAGTCATTGTTGCCGGTTGAAAGGCTTTCGTTTGTGCGGCAGCGAACAGAGAGCGGGAGTAAGCGGCGGTGTTGGAGGAAAAACTGCGATAACTTCTTCCTGAGGCCCCGCGATGGTAAATTCTGGCAATCTTATTTATCCGCAGCCGGTCGCATTGGCGCACATATTACTGGATACGATTGGTCAAGGTGGCGTGTTAATTGCTCTTAATCTCTTAATGTGTGTGGCGTTTCTTTCCCTGTGCAGTCAGGAATCTGACTCCAGTTTATGAAAAATACATTCAGTTCGCGTTTTGGCGGTCCTTTCCCATCATTCTCGGAGGCGGATGGCCAACCCTGGTATTCCTCCCGCAGATTCATCATCTTTGCTGTGGCATTTTTAGTAAGCGCCGCCATTACCCTTGCTTACAGTTACAGCCGCCCGGTCGTGTACCGCAGCAGTGCCACATTATTAACTTCGGCAATGACCGCCATCGACCGTGGAAGTGCCGATGCGGATATTCAACACGTTGCTATCCAGCGACAAATCCTGTTGGGGCATGAACTTGCTGCCGAAACTCTGGCAAGGCTAAAAGCGTCAGTCCCGGATGAATTTTTGCTCCAGTTGAAGGCGTCGGATATTCAGAACTTGTTGAACGTGGAGGCGGTACCCGATACCAACCTTGTCGAAATGAGGGCCGAAGGTTCCGATCCACGCTTTCTACCTTTGCTCATCAATACGTGGATAGAGGTCTATCTGGATGCGCGCAACGAAGAAGTCAGAAGGTTGACCGGCGATACCACGCGGATTGTCGAGGACGAGCTCAAAGGCCTGAGCGAGAAAGTAAATGCAGCCCGCGCGGAGCTGGAGACCTTCAGAGAAAATCACGATATCTCTTCCACCGGGCGCGAGGAAAATGAGGCCTTAGCCCTTCTCAAAGGCTTGACCGAGTCCCTTAACAAAGCCAATGAAGATGAAGTCAAGGCGAGATCCAATCTGAATGCCATTAAGGTAGCGATCTCCAGGGGTAAGGCAGTGGTGCCCGATGATGAAAAGGGCAGTATGCTTGAACTCGAAAAGCGATTGCATGACTTGCGCGAAAAACTGGCGGACTTCGACCAGAAATTTACCCGCGAGTATTTGGAGTTGCAACCCGATCTGAAGTCCATTCCGGTGCAGATCCGGGAACTCGAAATCGCGGTTCAGGATAAGCGGCAGCATGGTCAAAATGTGGTATTGAACGATGCGGAGATGGCTTATGCCGCCGCACAACAGACTGCCAGGGAAATCCGCGCCCAACTCAATGAACACAAGCATCAGGCATCGGCGTTTACCTCGAAATTTGCCCAGCATGAGGCGTTGAAAACCGATCTGGAAGGGCTGGAGAAACTCTACCGTGAGGCGCAAGAGCGATTGGTGCAAGTCAGCACGAGCCGCAAGGAAAAATACCCGCAGGTAAGCGTTATAAACCAGGCATATGAACCCCGGAACCCAATAGGGCCTGACTACACCCGCGATGCCCTGATCGCCATTGCGGGTTCTCTACTATTTGGCCTCTTCAGTGTGTGGATTTTTGAGTTTTTAACGCAAAGAAAAGAAGAACATCGTCCGATCGCTGTTTATGGGGTGCAGGGGTATCGCTCGGCTGCCGGGGAACTGCTCGAGCATTCCCAAGCCGCGCTCGGTATGGCGGAGAAGAAAAAAACCGGTTTCCTGGCAAGCCCTGCCTTAAGAAGAGAGCTATCCAGTCATCAGTTAAGGATTTTACTTCATGCTTCAAACGTGAAGGGGAAGCAACTGATCGGGTTGCTGCTCAGCGGCCTGACGCTGGATGAGGCCGCGTCCCTAACACCGGAGCAGATCGATCTGGAGGCCTCTCTCATTACCGTTCCAGGGAAGCCTCCCCGAATTATCCCGATGAGTACTTTCCTGCTATCGTTATTCATGCAATCAAACGGCTGTCCAGCCTGGAACTCGGAGGATCCTCAGACGCGCGTTGATCTTTCCTCCGCGCTGGTATGCGCTGCAGTGGACTCAGGTCTGCCTGATCCCGAGGAAATCAATCCCGAGGCCATTCGCCATAGTTATATTGCCTATCTCGTTCGCCAGGGACTGCGGTTATCGGACCTTGAGCAAGTTACCGGGGCCCTGGCGCCGGCTATCATTTCGAGTTACAGCGCTTATTCTCCTCCGTTACAAGGCCGGCCCATTTCCGAAATTGAGTTGCTTCACCCCGCGTTGGCGAATGTGGCGTAAATAACGTGGCGTAAACAAGGGTGATTGCCGGGCTATCCGGCTTTTTTGCAGGTGAAATACGTGCCGCGTTGAGCCGCGGACTGGAAGGCGCGGTGGGGCGCTAAAGAGGTCTGTTTTATTGAGGCCGAGGGGCCACATTACTTGCGAACTTGTTTCCGTCCTCCATTCCCCTCAGCAGCGAAACGCGTTCCGCTTGCGGCAAACGGCTCAGTTCTCTTACGGCCGCGTAAAACTGGTCCATATTGCCTTTCTGTCGCGCGAGAAGGGCGTGAAATGCGGGAACGAGCTGCGTATAGGTCGAGACTGACGCAAGATGTGCGTTATTAAGGTATTGCCTCGGCCGGCGGTCGGGGTTGCTTAGTTTGGCCTTTCCAGTTCCTGTTCCCAAGGCGAACATTTTTTCGCTCAGTTCGGCATAGATGCGCGACTTGGCCGCACGTTTTTCATCGATGCTCGCACCGGAGGCAAACAGATCTTCCAGTCGTTTCCGATAATTCAGCATGAGTGCGGCGGAAGCGGATTTCCTTTTTTGCGTGGCGTCAAATACCGCGCGTTGTTCGTCCGTTCCATGCTCGTCCAGCCAGCGGGCTATACCTTCCAGTTCAACCGCGGTCGCGAAGGACTCGTTGAAGGTGCTGTCATCGCGCACATAGACCACCTGGTGGGCAAGCTCGTGAAATATCAATTGGGCGAACTCTGTATCAGAGTAGCCAAGGAAGGTATTAAGTATGGGGTCCTTGAACCACCCCAAAGTGGAGTACGTGCGGACTCCGCCTACCGACACATCATAGCCTTTTTTCCTGAGGTCTTCAGCAAAGCGATTGGCTTCAGCCTCTGAGAAAAAGCCGCGATAACTGACGCAACCGGCGGCTACAAAACACCATCTTTCGGGTTCCAGGGATAGCTCCGGGGTGGCGGATACACTCCAGATCGCGTAGCGGCGCCCAATATCGGCATAGATAGTAAAGCTCTGATTATCCGGGAGCTTAAGCTCCCGCGTCGCAAATTCCCGTAGCTTGACCACGGCGGCAAGAGTCCGTTTCAATGCCGGATCGGTATCGGGATTCGCCACCATCGCTTGAATGGGCTGGACGCGGTTCCGGATAGCCAGGTGACCATCCACGGCTTGGGCGTAGTAGCCAAGATTAGCGCAGCCTCCGAGCCAGGCAGCGAGGCAAATTGCGGTAAGCGCGGTAAACCCCCCGGGCCTCGGAGGCTGTGCTGGGTACGAAGGTTTCAAAGTCACCATGAGTGATGCGGCAATTGGTTGCGGATATCTGTAGTTTAACGCCAAGACTCACAAAAGTGGAAGCGCTACGGTGGTTTCGAATTGTGCATAAAATGACCATTCCGTAGAAATGAGCACGCCTGCCGCGCCAACTCACTGGATAACAGCATTTCCGAATGGCTTATGTTAAGTAGTATCTCATCGCTTGCGCCTGGAATCCGCGTTTCCTCGACTGTCACAACGCCATCATTCGGGTAGGGCAAACGGGCTATCAGCCTGCCGCCGCCGACGCTCCTGTCCCCAGCGATCACGCCAAGCTCATATCGCTTATCGTATATTGGCGCCTCCGCCTGGTTCAGCCACTGTAGCATGCTGCGTCCAAGGATATAACGTCCGGCCCGGCGAAGGGAAATCTTCTTTGCAATGCAGCTCGCGTTGTAGGGGCTTCCTGCCAGGATGACGCGGCCGATTCGCTGCTCGGGAAATTGAGTAAGCATTTTCAGGATCAAAAGTCCACCAAGGCTGTGGCCGAAAAAGTGTAGGCGTCGCGCAGGTATCTCCGCCACGAAACGGGATAACACCGATGCATTTTGCGATAGGGACTGGCGCATCGAGGGATAAGAGAAGACGACAGGGGCAAACCCGCAACGGCGCAACCTTATTCCCATCAGCTTCATGACCCAGCCGTGCATCCACAGGCCATGAACGAGAACTAACGTCTGGGGGCTACTGTTAGAGCAATCCTTCGCATTCTTCAGATGGGCGGGGATTGATGGATCAAGTGGTGGTTCAGATGCAGGGGGCATTTAAAAGAAGGGTGGAAAGCCCCCATCCCGGCATGCTGGGGGATGACAACGCGAATCCGGGCGCGAAACTTTAAGGCCCGTCTGAATTCAGACGGTACAGAAACTACCGAAACGAAGTGGAAAGAAACGGTTCTGATTGATTCAGACTCACGCTGTCGTTACCGGGCCATGATCATCGCAATGGCCGTTATGCGGGTAATGGAGATGGCCATCGACCAGATAATCGAGATGGTCGCCATGCGGTACTGTTTCATGTCCGCACCCAGTTCCATGAACATGTTTCGCGGAGTGGCCCGCGCATTCATGCCCAGGGGTACAGTCTTCCGGGTTGAGCGGCGTTATGCCAATCACGTGTTCATCTATGTGACCGTCGTGCGGATGATGCAGATGGCTATCGTGCAGGTAGTCGATATGACCATCGTGCTCTATGCCGGTATGGCCACAGTGCGGGCCATGTGGATGAGTATGATCTTCGTGCTGGGGCAGGGTACAATTAGTCATAGCTGTTCCTCATAAAAACTACATAACAGGCCGCCACAGAAGCGGTGCCCTGGGGGGTTGTGATAAAATCGATCGCTCCAGCCCTGCATTTCCCGGTGTTATCGTCGCAAACCAGCAACATCCCCGCGCTCGCGCATTGGCAGTTCTCCAATATTGCAACGCACCTTGGGCTGTTCAAGGCGATCAGTTCTGTTCGACAAATCCAGTGGGGTGCAGTTCCCGCTGCGAGTGCAGGGAAAGTGGAGTCAAGGTGAATTGATCGGGGCATGCGGGTTCCGCGATATACCTTGCTAGCAGACAAACAAACTTGGGTGGGAGTGAACGTTTGCTCAACGGAGGTTTGCGCAACTGAAGAAGATACGGAAAGAAAAGAAAATGATGACAGATAACCCATATCCCCCATATCCGAATTTGCCAGGTAATTTGATAATGGTGGGCTTCGGCAGTATCGGGCAGGCCGTGCTCCCGCTGCTGTTCCGCCATTTTGAGATGCGCCCGGAACAGGTCAGGATAGTTTCCGCCGGCGAGAACGGGCAGGAGGTCGCACAGGAGTTCGGCGTGGCATTTATTCCTCAAACCCTGACAGAAGCAAATTATCTTGCCGTGCTTGAACCTTGCCTGAAGAAAGGGGACTTCCTCCTCAATTTGTCGGTGGATGTCTCCAGCATGGCTCTCATAGAGTTATGCTGGCGGCTGGACGTGCTCTATCTGGACACCTGCATTGAACCCTGGCCTGGAGGCTACACCGACACGTCTGTATCGCCATCATTGCGGTCAAATTACGCTTTGCGTGAAAAAGCCCTGGCGTTCAGACGCGAAAAGCGTGGAGGTCCCACCGCGCTCGTGGCACACGGGGCGAATCCGGGCCTGGCTTCAGCCTTCGTCAAGCAGGCGTTACTGAATATTGCGACCGACACCGGTGTGGCTGCAGAGAAACCCGCAAGCCGCAGGAACTGGGCCGAACTGGCGCGCCGCCTCGATATAAAGGTGATTCATATCGCGGAGCAGGATACCCAGATCAGCAGCCGGCCCAAGCTGCGCGATGAGTTTGTGAATACCTGGTCGGTCGATGGGTTGGCAGGCGAGAGCCTTCAACCTTCCGAGTTGGGATGGGGCACCCATGAGCGCCATTGGCCGCAGGACGGAGCAAGGCACGAATTTGGCGATAACGCGGCCATTTATCTCAATCGCCCGGGCGCCGCTACACGTGTGCGAAGCTGGGTTCCTCTCGGTGGTTCATACCATGGTTTTCTGATCACGCATGGTGAGTCCATTTCCATCGCTGATTACCTTACATTGAAAGAAAACACCCACGTAATCTACCGGCCCACGGTGCACTATGCTTATCATCCCTGCCCCGACGCCGTGCTTTCGGTTCACGAATTTGCCGGCAGGAACTGGCGCGCGCAGTTACAAGAGCGAGTGATACGCGATGAAATAGTGGACGGCCTGGATGAATTGGGCGTGCTGTTGATGGGGCATGCCAGGCGCTCGTATTGGTTTGGGTCGCGCTTGTCGATCGAGCAAGCCCGGCAACTTGCCCCATATAACAACGCAACCAGTTTGCAGGTTGTGGCCGGCGTTCTGGCTGGCATGGTGTGGGCAATCCTAAACCCCAATGCAGGCCTTGTGGAGCCCGACGAAATCGATCATCAATTAATACTTGAGGTTTCCCGCCCATACCTAGGCGAGGTAGTGGGAGTGTACAGCGATTGGACACCCCTGCGCGACAGGGAGTGGCCTTTCCCTGAGGATTTGGATCGGGACGACCCCTGGCAATTCAAGAATATCCTGGTAACATGACCGCGGGCAAAGACGGGAGTTCATACGCAAGGGCTTTGCTGTGCCAAGTAGCGTGACAACCCTTCCTCCCAGCCCGTTTTTGTCCACAATTGTTGTGGATAAGTTTGTGGGTAACCTATGAACACGGCAGGTAAGTCATCTTTTTGTAACAATATTTACTCAGTTGGCTAGTTTTTGTGCTTTATAATAACTTATGTAGATTCAACACCTTAGGTGAAAAGGTATAGTTTTAGCCGTTTTGTAGCCCCAATTTCGCCGATCACCGGAGGGTCCCGCTCCTGGGTGAGATGGATGTGGATTAATTCCCAAATGTCAAGATAAACCTGCTCGATTAGCCTAGGCTCCGTGTCCTCCAGATGTCAGCCGGAAGCCTGGAGACAGCGGAGTGATGCTTGGGGTGCTGGTGTGTCCGGGGGGCCAAGCTTATGACAGTAGCGGTCCCGGAGCGGTTCCGAAAATGATGTTGGCAGCGGTGCGGCTTCATTTCGTAACTGTGTCCGCTCTCGCCGCCGTACTTGCCGAGACGGCCCCTAGGAGGACCCCAATAGTGATCATTGCGGCAGTTGCCGGAACTCAAAACTTCAGTTTCTTGTCAAGATTCATTAATTTTCTTCCATGTTGTGAGCGAAACAACGTATATAATTTTACTAGTTCGTTCAGCCAGACGGATTCGGCGCCTGCCTGGAGCTCTGGTTTCAACAGGAATGCGCGGGGATCACGGCAATACGCGGTTGGCCAGTTCGCGGTTTGCATACGCGACCGGTTCAGCCTGAGGCAAATGCGGCGACAGGCGCGGATCAACGCAATCTATTCTACTTTCCGCTTATCTCGCCCGCGCGTGGTTCATCCCGCATACCTTGGTTTCGTCTAGAGGCCGTACGGCGTTCTCCTCGGATACCCCCGGCAATATTTTAATGATTAAGGAGCTTGGTAATGGATATCGAATGGAAAATTATTGATGAAAACCACCACGAGGTGTTTGTTAATCAACATGTCAGAGGCCTGCTATGGATTACACCAGCCGGTTTCTCGTTTTGGCACAGCTTTCCAAACCCGGGCGTGGACGTTTCCCACGCGAAGGATGTCGAGGAAGCCAGAAAAGCCGTAGAGTCCGCGCTTCGTCATGTAGGAATATAAAAATCACCGGACTAACGACTGGGCTATTTGGGTAAGCCGCTAGGAGCGGTTGCCCCCAAACGGGATGATGAATACTTTGGCAGATGCGGCGTGACGAAGTTTGCAGCCCGCTCTGCGAGGCACAGAGCAATTCAGCCTAGTGGCGCAAGGACGGTTTAGCGTAGCGTTCCCTGGCTAATAATAGTTGAGTTGGGGCAAGACTCGCCTAAGAATCCTCTCTGGAGCCGAAAAACCTCTTCGATTTCGTCTTTTCGCTCCAAGGCGTTCAGCTTCTTGAACCGCTAAAGCGTACTATTTAGTTGTTGCAACTATTTTGACCTTGTCCCCAATTTCTGTGGATAAGTTTGTTGATAAGCTATGAACACGGCCTCTAAGTCACGTTACTGTAACAATATTTTCCCAGTTGGCTGTTTTTTGCACGGTTGTAAAAAATATTAAAATACAAGATGTTGAACATAACTTTCAGCTTTCCGGTACCAGCGGCGATTAACTTTGCGCGTTTGTGCGGGTTTTTTATTCGGATGTGGATTATTGGCGAAAGTCAAGAGAAAGTTTTCATAAATTCGGGGAATTTTTCGACGTTTACTCTTTCCGTATAACCCTCTGTAATGTTTCGTGTGTGAACCGGCGTGTTACTAAAAACGGAGGAACACGTCTTCTCTGCGGGGACTGAACCGCTATACGGAGGTAGTTAGTCAGAAAGTTGCCCGTTCCCGCAGGAAGCGGGGGCCCAGCTTTCTTTGCAAGAACCTTTGCTGCCACTCTTTCTGTTCCCAACATATCCATTCCATAGTTTTGGCATGCTCCGTCTCTATGGGGCCTAACGCACGGAGGGAATGGGCGAAAAGGAAAATCATAGCGCATCATTAGGTATTGTGCGCCCAAATCCGCTGGCGTCAGACAGATAAAGCCTCGAGCAGCAGTTTCTGCTCCTCGTGTAGTTTAGTGGTGGATCTGGAATGCCAGGCTCGTGCCTACTATGCTGTTCCAGCATGCCTGGCTTCAGCCAATGTGTGCCTTCCCCTTCCTGGCTATTTTAAAGAAGACTGACGATGTTTACAGACAGCACTTTTTCGTTACTGCTTGATCCTTATCGGTTTATCTCGAGGAAATGCCGAGATCAGGATGCCGATCTTTTTCAAACCCGGCTTTTGCTGAAAAAAACGGTTTGTATGACAGGCCGGGATGCGGCGGAGCAATTTTACGACCCGCGTCACTTTACCCGAACGGGTGCGGCACCCGAGCCTATCCTTGCCACACTGTTTGGAAAAGGTGGGGTACAGGGGTTGGATGGTAAGGCGCATCGGAACCGTAAGCAGATGTTTATATCAGTCATGACGCCTGAGAATATCGACCAGCTGGCAAAATTGACTGCAAACTGGTGGAACGCTTACCTGGAAAGATGGGTATTGACAGAAAGCGTTGTATTGTACGACGAGCTTCAGGAGATTCTGACTGGAGCCGTCTGTACGTGGGCCGGTGTGCGTTTAAAAGGGGGGGAACTGAGCCGCCGGGCGAAAGAATTGACGGCCATGTTTGATTCCGCAGCCGAGATCGGACCAGGGCATTTACAAGCTCGGCTGGCGCGTAGACGAGCGGAGAACTGGATCGGAAATATGGTCGAAACCATTCGTAGCTCGGGCGACGATTCAGAAGTAAAAAGCCCGTTAGAGGTTGTGGCATGGCATCGCGATTTAAATGGCGAACTGCTAAGCCCGCGTATTGCCGCCGTTGAAGTGCTGAATCTGCTGCGGCCAACAGTTGCAATCTCGGTATTCATCGTTTTTGCAGCTCATGCGCTGAATATACACCACGAGAGTCGGGAGAAACTCTACGCTAGAGAAAATGGCTACGACGAATTATTTGTACAGGAAGTGCGGCGGCTTTATCCCTTTTTCCCGTTATTCAGAGCTCTCGTCCGTGAGGGTTTCGAGTGGGAAGAATACCGTTTCGCCAAAGGGATGCCGGTGATTTTGGATCTGTACGGAACAAATAATGATCCGCGGGAATGGGATTCACCAAACGAATTTCGGCCAGAGCGTTTTCACAACCGGGATGAAGACGCCTTCGGCTTTATTCCTCAAGGCGGAGGCAACCATCATGTTCACCATCGCTGCCCCGGCGAGTGGATCACTATTGCACTCATGAAAGTAGCCCTTGAGTTTCTGGTTTTTCGCATGAGTTACGACGTGCCGAAGCAGGATTTGTCTATCAATTGGAGGCAGCTTCCGGCCATTCCGAAAAGCCGCTTCGTGATCTGTAACATCAAGCGACCGGTTCTTGAACCGAGCGCCGGCGAAACAGCGGCCGTAATAACTAAGAGAGCTGTTGGGTCATCTGGCGGAAGCAGGTAGACGGTAGACGGCGCTCACAATCTTTTTCCCCTCTTCCGCACACAAAGTTTTTCCGATCAGGAACCGGTCCTCAGCCGCACCAGGACGGGGCAGGGGAGGCGGCAGAGCAGACATAGACAAAGAGATCGCAGTACTGTGGGTTTTCTAGCCTTGCGTGCGACAGCCGAATGCCACGGGTCGGACAGTATATTTGCGATCTGCGGGCGCTTATGCCCACTGAATTACTTCGCCACACAGATTGACCATCCTGGTCCAACCTATTAGTATATGGACCTCTTCAATTCCCCGATAGCTCAGTTGGTAGAGCGACGGACTGTTAATCCGCAGGTCCCAGGTTCGAGCCCTGGTCGGGGAGCCAGAGAAACAAGGGGTTAGGTGAACTCTCACTATGACTCCTCTCACCATTACTACCATATTGCTACTTTATCCTCTACTAGCGTAGGCGTTTAAGTAGCAATCTGTTGATCCTGAATATCCTTCGCCTGAACCTTCCTGCGTTTCGGGAGATCTTTAAATGTGGAGTCCAGTGATAGTAATAGGGGTGTATAGAACATCTGGCTACGAACCAAGGGGTAGCGGGTTCGAATCCCACCTCGCAGGCATTAGTTCAGAGGTCGGATGAAAACCGTCTAACCTTTTTTCTTTTGGGGGCGCGCAGGGGGGCACTTTGAAGAGGATAAAAAGGAACAGGGATAGCCATTACTCGGATATGCGTTTGAGTAGCGAAACAAAATCTACCCCGTCAGCACTTTTATGGGTCAACTGTAGGGCCCAAAATTCCCTCATTTACGAGGAAGATCCCCCTGCAGATGGCTTCTCATCGTAGTGAGGGTGTCCTTCACATTCGGCCTCCATCCTGATGTATTTAAATTGGTATTTATTTATCCAATAGCAGAGTTACCACGGTTGTTACCACGTTTACAGCCTGCATACCCATGCTCTATTCGTGCCATGCTCGTTTTTCCTTGATCCCCTGATCTCGCCCCATCACACCCGCCACCAATGCGGCGCTGCTTCGTCCCGAATGCTCCAACCATCCACAGCTTTAGTGCCATAGCGGTACGTGGCGACGGGAACGAGCGCTTCAGCAGGCGCACAGCCGCCGTGATAACCGTTTCGCTTGCTGGCGTAGCGCAACTTGCTGTTCCAAGCCAACACAACCTCGTCCAGGCCGCTGGCAGCCTTGATTCGCTTGCCCTTCAAGGCAATCTCGCCGGGATAAGACTCCAGGTTCGGTTCGCGCCATCGAGCGTTCGGACTGGCTCCCTGCATCATCGTGTCTTGGTCAAGCACGTGGCCGTGGTCGCTTGTGAATGTCACAGACCTGTCGGAGGACCGTGCTTCCGCCAGCAATGCGTCCAGCCCCTTGAACTGGGCAATGTCCCAGCGAAGTCGAAGTTGGTCAGACTTCATCAAGTGATCGTCCACCGCATTGATCACAACCGCAACGACCCGCTGCCGTCTGTCGCTCAGGGCCGTTCTCAGGTCATCCGAAAGGGTGACGCCAGAACTGTCGAGCAAGTCTCGCTTGTGAAAAATGGCTGGCGGCTTGCCAGCAACAGACGGGGCAACGAGCGACGGGTACGCACTGAAGGCTGACCTCTCCGTCGACGCTGAGCCAGCACAAGCAGTACCGCAAAGCAGCGAAGTCCTGGATGCCTCTGTTGTAGACGGCAGCATGGTCAACAAGGTCGAGCAGGACCCCTCCACGCGCTCGAACTGAACCCAGCCGTGATCTGTCAGGCTGTGGTGCAGCTCAAGGAAAACGGGAATGCTCATCCCGTCTACCACGATCAGCAAGCTGCGACCCGCCACCGCAACTGGCGCGACGCATTTGTCGAGCGCGTCCTCGATTGGAATCAACGTCGTCCCGTTTGGCTGATCGGCCGACAGTGACTCGGCGAATCGCCGATCGAACAAGTCCCTTCGAACGCGCGTGTTCTCGCGCAGCAGTCCGTAGGCATTTGCCAGATCAGCGGAGTCGTCGCCCTCCAGCAGTACTGTCTGTGCCCAATCCACCCAGGCGATTTCGTTCCGATATTGCTCAGCGAGCGCGTTTAATGCCGAGGGAAATGAGTTGGCAGTTTGCGTGAGCCAGCTCACCAAGCGCACAGCCATCTTGCACCTGAGCTCCGAGCGGCTGTTCAGAACCGGCCCGCGATGGGCCATCAGACGCCCAAATCGAGAAATGGCCTCGGACAGGTTGAGTTCGTTCAGTGCGGTGGCGAAGGCCTTTGTCTTTTCGCGCAGTGCTGCGCTCCCATACCGTGCATGCGCCGCCAGTGACTCTGCCTTCAGCTGTGTCACCAGCGACTCGTAGCGTGCAACCTGCTGCTGTTTGGCTGCCTCTGGGGCGCGGTCGAACCAGGTTTCGGCTGCGCCAGCCAGTTGGTGCGTGGTGTGTGACGAAATCGTCAGTCCATCGAAAAGCACCTCCAGCCGGGCTGCTACCTTTGCCCGACTCGCTTCCGTGCCGGCGGTCTTGTCTTCCAAGGCTTCACACAGCATGGCAATGGCGACCAGTTCATCGGCACTGCCCGTGTCTATGGCCGCAAAGACGAAGCTCACCAAGTCGCCCAGCGTTTCACGCAATCGTTGCACTGTCTCCTGACGTGCGGTGTCCTCCAGCGGCTTGAACTGATCTCGCCGTTGGGCATCCCCAGCCCATTTCAGCAGGTCAAGTTCTGTCGGCGGATAAGTCTCGAAGCCAAGAACGACGCGGAACAACTCCTTCCAGGCACGGTCTTGATCCAATACGAGCGACCGAACCGGGGCGTATCCGTCCGCAGGCATGTAACGCACGAGGAGCTCAGCCAGCCAGCGGTGGCGGGCCAGTCGCGGATCAATGTGCGCCGCCCGAAAGAGAGCCAGCACGGTCTGCCAAAGGTCGTGGGTTATGGCGCGCCGCTTGGCGCAGCGGGCCAGCACGTCAGAGCCCAGGTCACTCTCGTCGCCTGAGAACAGCAAAACAATCGGCGTCGTGCTGGTTGAATGACGTCGCATGGCGTCGCGAACGGACAAAGGGGAGCTGCAGGCCGAGACTAGCCAGATCTCAGCGTTCACATCCACCGCCGCTCCATCGAAGGCGTCTGGCGGCAGCCGCAGCAGAATGAATCTTGCTGGCGGGTCCGCCTCGTGGGCCTGCTTGGCCTGAAGACTGATCTGATGCGCGGGAACCTTCATTCCTGTTCCCGGATGACGATCTGAATATCCACGCTGACTTCGCCCAGCCCCTCAAGCAACGTGCGCGCATCGGCCAATGCCTTCAGAGCGTCTGTCTTGACCAGTCTGGCGCGCTCAATACGCTGCGGCGCCTTCATGCCGGGTTCCGGCTCTGGCTCGGGCGTGGGTCGAGGCTGCGGGGTCGGTGGCGTCGCCCGGTTGGCAACATCGGCCATCAGCGTCCCCGCATCACGTTCGAACTGGGTGACGGCGGCTTGGAGTCCGTCGACGTACTCGTAGCGGAGCACGGCGTGCGCCAGGCTCTCCAGAATCTGGTTGGCGCGCGGTGCAAACTCACCGCTGCCGCTCGCGATCGAGCGCAGGCTGTTCACCAGATAGTGCTTGGCCTCAACACGCGCCAGCGCCTGGACCGCGCCGAGAACCGCCTTTGCTTCGGCGATTTCTTCGGTGCTGAAATCCAGCCTCGACACGATGTTGACGAGGTCAACCTCAGAACTGCTGGACTCCATGGCGGCAAACCAGTCGCGCAGGCGTGCCGCACCTGTCTTGCGAAGGGCAGGTTCGCCTGTGGCGACGACATTTGTCTGTACCAAGATCATCAACTGCTCGACCACGCGGAGGTAGTTCAGCAGATGGGCCCCCGTGTCGGTTACACGCTTGCGTGCCGCGCGTGAAAACTCAACCAGGCCCGGCGCTGACCGATACAGCGCTGCCATGGCCGGGTCCAGCATATCCCCGGCAAGCTTGGTGGCCTTGTCCCACTCGGCCGTTGTCGGAAGGGGCTGCTCGCGCACCTCGCATTCATTTGGCACGTTGCCGATTTCGCCCTTGAACGGCTGGCCGAACCGGTACAGAGAGCGATTGCTCTTGGCAAGCCAGGTCAGGATCACCAGATCTTGCAGGTCGTCGCGCAGGCCGCGCCGGTCGGGAAGGTCCAGCCAGCGGCGGAGGTCGGTCACGGTGGGCTCGCGGCCAGACTGCTGCGCGATTTGTCGGGCAAAGTGCTGCGACCAGTCGTCACGCAACTGCAGCGCTGCTTCACCCACCTCAGCCAGATCAAGCTTGGGTGCGATGCGCTTGGCGTCGTCCCGAAGCGAGGCTTCGAGCTCCACCCGATGGGCTGGCTTTTGGGCTGCCAGCACCATCAGATCAGCGAGGCGTTTCACCGCAATCGGCCTGGGCTCCGCATCAAAGTGCGGGTGGGCCGGAAACTCATAGTCGAGCGCTTGCTCGGTCAACTTCTCGAATGCATCTTTGAAGTTGGCTGCTACCGGCGGGCGCAGTACCAAAGACGGATCGAGGCTGAAATAGTGCTCGTCGACGGTCTGTGCGGGGTCCAGTGCCTCTTGGGCCACACTGTTGAGTCCGTAGGCGGTGTACAGGCAATTGCGAATGAACTGGCGCAGTTGGTCCCGCTGGTTCGTCAGCAGCACGCGTGCCTGCTCACGGTCGGCCTGCGACAGTTGGCTGGCGTACTGGTCCAGGTTGTTGCCACGCAGCACGAAATTGATGACCACCAGCCGGCCCAGCTGGTCCTGAGTGTTGGGCGACAGGAAGGATGGCAGCCAGGCCACCGAGCGCCCGACCCGGCCGTCGTTGAGGAAGCCGTTGATCTTGGCCACATCGTCTTGTGGTCCGTGCTGTGGTTGGTGGTCGAACGGGAAGTCGATCAGGATGCGCCACGTCCCTTCACGCCCCTTCAGGGTGTCGAAGGACTGCTCGCGGACGTTGCCAAACAGAATCTCCGCATTGCGGCGCGAGCCGCGCCAACTGATCTCCATCTCGGGGGGCAACAGGCTGGAGCCGACGTCGGCGAGCCCCAAACCATCGGTGATCAGTTGCCTGACTTCTGCCTGCCGGTTCCCCTGCGTGTCGAACGACATCGCGTTGGCCAGAATGGCGTCCGTGTCTACCTTGGCGACTTCCACCGACACGATCGGGTTCGGCGAGTCGTCGGCAATCTTGATTTCACCCGCCTGGCCCGCCCAACGCTTGAGCTTGGTCAGTACCGTGATGCCCTCACTGCCGGGAACCGGCGTGCGGATCGTCCCGTGGTTCAGCGCCGCCAGCTTGGTCGGCGTCAGGTTCTTCAGCGCTTCTACCTCGGGCACCAAAGCGGCCAACACCAGTGTCTTGAGCAGACGGGCGTCGTTTTGCAGCGCGGCTGCCTTCTTGGGGTCGGCCTTGCCCGCCTCGATGTCTTCCCAGGTCACACCGTGCTGGGTTTCCAGAATCGGCAGCAGGCGACGACGCCAGAGCTGCTTGGCCTGCTCAAAAAAGAGCTTGATACCGTGGGTGAAGGGTTCGTCGCCGTCGGCAATCACATCGAACAGATCGCCCACCGGGATGACGTCGCCAATCTCCAGCGTGTCGGCCTTGTCCACCAGCATCTGCTGCATCAGCTTGAGCGCCGTGCGCTCGCGCTGCAGCATCGACGACACGGCGATCAAGGTCTGAACCAGCGCCGGCGTGAAGGGGTACAGGTCCTGCAGCATCTGCTGATCGCCGTCGCGCGTCAGCAGGGTTTGCAGCACCTCGGACTGGCTGCTGAGCAGCTTGTTGATCGCACCCTTGAGCAGCGCTTCTTCGGCAGGGCCCCGTGTGCGCAGCAAGCGCTTCTTGGGAATCTCTGGCAGGTTGCGGTCTTCCAGGTTCACCTTGTCGAAGCGAGCCTCCCAATACTGCAGGGTGTCAGCAAACGACAACTGCTCCGCACCGGGCATGTGTTCGCCCACCAGTTCTCGCAGATCGCGCTGGCGCGCCATGAAACTGATGATGGGCGTTGGGCGGTCGGCGTTGCTCGACTCCACCAGCTTCGCGACCTTTTGTCCTTCGCGGGCAATCCAGGCCACGTCGGCGGCGCGGCTGGCCAGCCAAAGGATGAACTCGTCCAGGAACAGGATGATGCCGTCGTAGCCCAGGTCTTTGGCGTGATGTGACATCGCCGACAAACCCTCGTCGAGCGAGGTGTACATCTCACGCTGCGAGGAAGACAGGTGGCTCACGCTGCCGTAGAAGGCGCGGGTCAGCGCCCCGACCAGTTGGAAGCGCTCTGGGCTGCCGGGCGGCACTTTCAGCGTGGCCTCGAAGCGTGCGGCGGCCCAGGTCTGCGCGACACGGCCCCAGCCGCCGCCCCCTGTGGCCGCACCGGTCGCGCCGTTCAGGGTGCGGAAAAAGGCCTCGTCTCCCATCTGCGTGCGCAGCTTCTGCGCGTCGTTGAGCATGCCCTCGCTCTGGTAGAAGCCAGGGCTCGGTGCGTTCGGGTGCAGGCGTGCGGTCAGCTCGGCATAGCCCGAGAACAGTGCCGATTCCAGCGTTTCGGCATTGATCATGTGGTACGGCACGACCAGGAACTTTTTGCCCTGCGTCCAGCCGTTGTGCTTGGACACCACCGAGGCCAACTCGGGCTTGCCACGGGCGGTGGCGTCACCACGCAACAGCAGCGACAGGATGGCCATGAAGTGGCTCTTACCCGAGCCGAAACTGCCGTGCAGGTACGCGCCCTTGCTCATTCGGCTGTCGATCGCGCCCTTCACCACCCCGAGAGCCTGGTCAAAACACCTCACCAATTGGGGCGTGGCGATGTAGTCGCGCACGGTTTCCGCAGGGGCATTCAAGCCGTCCGTCAGGCGAAGAACAAAGTCGCCCTGGTGGACCTGTTCGGGCAGGTCAAATATCTCGCGTAGTTTTGGCATGTTGTTGTATCCCTCGTGATTCGTGTCAGGGCTGCGCGGCTGCGCTGGAACGCCTGCCTCGTGTGTGGCGTACGGGCGCAGGGGCGCGCCAGGTGCGCACTGCCTCCAGCGTCAATCCGTGCTGAGCCAGCTGTGCATCGAGCAAGCCCTGCAGGTAGTCGCCCGTGCTCATGCCTAGGTCGTCGTCAATCTCTGGGTACCATTGGTGTACCCAAGGCAGCAGTTCGTCCAGGCCAGCCAAGGCAGGCGTCAAGCGGGCGGCGTCGACGCCTTCGCGTTGCAGCATCTCGTACAGGTTGCTGGTTAGCGCCAGCGCGCGGGCCTTGGCGTCGTAGCCGGCCAATAGCAGCATTGGGCTTCCGGCGTCGTTGCCTCGTTCCAGACCCGGAAAGTTCACAAAACGCTCTTTCGGAACATCGAGTGCGCCACGCAATTTCCAGTAGGCCCCCTCACGAAAGTCTTCCGGCTTGTATTTCGGTGGAACAGCAATCGCGCCGACCTCCGCCTTCTTGCGCCGCTCTTGCTCGTTCGAGATGTCTTCAGCTGCGGCGCCAGCCATCTGTCGAACAACCTCCGCATCAATCGCATCCTCACGTCGCTGCAATGCCCAGGTCTTTTGCCAGACTGCATGCTTGCGTAAACCGCTTTCGCTGTAGCGCATTGCGCTCAGATAGGGCACGCAAGACTGCTGGATGAGTGCAGCCAAAGTGGCGTATGCGTCACTCCCCAATCCTGCGTAAAGATCAATAGCCCGTCGGAACTCATCGTTGCCAGAAAGTGCATCCACCAACTCGCGGACCGAGCGCAGTCTGGGGGCGGGACTTGCGTCGCGTGGCCAAAGGTCGGGAGCTTCCAGACGGGTGAGCAGCCAATTCTCCAACGCAGCCTTCTCCAATGTCTCCCACGGTCCAGCGGCCCAGCGTCGCTTGCATTCAGGTCGTTCAATCAATGCAAGATCTCGATTGCGACGAATGCCAGCAATGCGGCGCTCAACCAAATCCTGGTAGTCCTGCGGCCAGTGACTCGGTACTGTCGTAGTTGGGATGCCGTTGTGTCGCTCGAACCAAATGGTGGTCTTGCTGCCTGCCGCGCAATCTTGAGCCAGGACAATTTCAAACGCACGCTCACCAAATTTAACTTCTGGCGGGTTCCCGCTATACGTAAGGTCTTGGTCCAGTACGCCGTAGTACTGGTAGATCTCCCAATCCAATTCCTCCTGCCACGAAATCATTTCGTTCCTCACCCGCGTCGCCTGGGTACGTGATTGAGCGATTTCTAATTGACCTGGCACAGAGGTCTTTAGTAACTGGTTAGGAAGTAGGCTGGAGTATTGCGTCGTAAGTCGATCGATTTCACGCGCTTTGACAGTTGGGCGCTGCGCAGCAACCGGAAACTGCCCAACTTTCGTGCCGTCAAAGGCATATCGCTCGTCCCATCCATTTTTGGTGTCTTTTTGAAAGCAAACTTGCTTGAACCAAAAACACGCCGTCGATGAATTCAATAAGCCAAGCAAACCATAATGGTCGTTCAAGCTAGCTTGTGAAGATAGCTTGATCACAGGTGCCGTTTGCTTAAATACATTGCCACCAGAGTCATGCGCAAAATGGTTATTCGTAGCAACTTCGGCAAATGAAATCACGTTTGTGTATTCAAGCCTGCTAACCGTAATTTGGTGCCAACTCCACCACTGTTTTCCATCAGAAAAGTATGTCCCCTGACCAAAAGTGGCGCGATTTCCAAGAAAAGTCCTGCTCGGCCACAAATAGCGATGTAGGTTGGGTGTATTTGAAATGGCTAGGCAATTCCCATTTACATACGGAACAATACCTTCCGTCTGACAGCGAATACTCCAATCCCTGACGTTGTCCCCTTCAATCAATGGGCGCACTGCTATTGATTCAATTTGAAATCTACTGAATGTCCCTTGCTCAGCAATAAAGGCATCGTCAGCGCTTGTACGGCCAGTTCCGCCCCAAACATCGGCTAAAGATGATAGGGATGTACTGCCAACACGATTCATTTTGTCTAGGAGTTCTGTTGCTCCACCGCCTTTAAGTGACCAGGGATGCACATGAAATTTTTCGCGTGATTGGTCACTGACGCTAATCCACTCTGTAACGGAATCTCGCAGATCTATTTGATGAACAATCGATTGCCAAACACTACCAAGTGCGGGATCTGTTGGTATGCCTGGGTCGCCCTTTATGCCTAATGCAGCTCTCACCGTTCCGCTGGTTGGGACTCTTGCCCGACCGAACATGATGACGGTATCTTTCTGATGGCCAGGAATCGTGGCGCCCGACGAATCGATGACATGCGTCAAATCAATTTTTGGAAAAAAACCTTCGACCAGCTTCTTGCCGAATTCTCGTTTCATGAACGAGTTAGAGGCGATCAATCCCACAAAGCCACAACGTTGGCTCTGGTTTTGATAACGGCACAATGCCCAAAATCGTTCGCAAAAAGGCGCAACTAAAGCGTATTGTCGGTAACAACTTTCGTATCTCTCGCGATAAAGGGAAGAAACGGCAGCATCACCGACATTGATGTACGGCGGGTTACCGACAACCACTGCGTACTTGCGGCCAAGGATCGAGTTTGTTGCCGCCAAATCTTCCGCCGCAAAGGCGTGCCGATACAGGTGGTCAGCCGCCATTGCCAGATTTTCTTGCGGCGTATTCAACGCGAGTGAAACTTGAGCCCGCGTGTAGTCACGTTGATCGAATCCGTGCAGCAGGCTGTCGCCTGTCTCAATATGAAGATGGAAGTCCGGGGCGAGCCGCAGCTTGTGCACCTGTGCCATCTTGAGCGCAGCCACCAGCACTCGGAACCGGGCGATCACCACCGCATAAGGGTTCAGGTCGATGCCCGCGATACGGTCCAGCGCCTCCTGCAAGGCCATATTGACGTTGTCCGGTCGCTTGCGCAGCCATAACGGGGCCAGGCATTCAAAGGCGCCAAGCAAGAAGTGGCCCGAACCACAGGTTGGGTCGATCAGATCGACTTCTTCCAGTGTGTAGATGTCGAGCGCACGCGTGAGCGTGCGGTCCAGGATGAAGGACTCGACGAACTCTGGCGTTTGCAGCAGGGCATAGCGTTCCCGCGCTGCTTCGGACAGGTCCTGGTACAGATCGCCCAGGAATCGCGTGTTCCAGTCAGGGTCTGCAAAGTCGTGAACCAGTGCCCCGCTGTCGGCATTGCTGGCGCGGAAGAACCGAACCAGTTGCTTGCCCATATCGGCAGAGACCGGGGCTGTCAGCAACGCGCGCTGGACCTTCATGACGTCCGACAGGCCAGGCAGGCGGCTCGCCACCGCGAAAACGTCGCGCAGGTAGTCGTTGTCCGATGCGGTCGGGCTTTGAAGGTAGAAGGCCTCTTGTCGCGCCACGGCGGATTGCCCTCGGACATCCGTGCCGACGATCAGCGGCGCGTCGAGGAGGTCGTTGTCTTCGCAGAAGCGAACGAACACGCATGCCAGAACCCAAGCCACGGCGGACTGGGTGAACTGCGTCTCAGACCAAGTTTCCACGGCCTCGGATGTGCGTCCAGCGTCGCGTGCAGCCTGCCAGTCAGCCGTGAGGCGGCTCTTGTACTCCGCATGGGTAGCAAAGCGACTGCGTAGATCGCTCTCCAGGTCTCGGACCTGGACCTTCAGGTCCGCCAGCAGTTTGGTGCGATTGATCATGTTTGTTTTGACTTCGTGCTGGTCTTGGCAGCTGGACTGCCGTCCGTGCGGTGGGCGTTTTCGAGCCAAGCGCGCGGGATGCGACCGTAGTCTGTTGTGTTGATGGTGACCGGAACGGCTTCGCCATCCAGCACGGGGCGGTTGTCAGGCGTCAGCGGGCTGGCAATTAAGGCAATCAGCGGCGGGCGCTTGCCGAACATGCAGGCATCGGCCAGCTTGGCAAATAGCGGCATCCGCTGCCAGCGTGCGGCCAGGCCGAGATTGACCAACAGGCCCGGTTGATCGTCCTGCAGAAGTTGCGCTTCGACCTTGGGCCAGACTTCGCCGAGCACGGTCGCGAAGTTCTGGGCATCCACCGAACCAGCGGGCGCGGCATCGGCGGCCAGCAGGATGTTCCAGTCAACATCCCATTCCTTGGCTTGTGCCTCGAGCAGGGTGAGCACGACCTCGTCGAAGTCGATCACCTTCAGGCCAAAGCGCTGCGACAGTTCGCGCTGCGCGATGGCGAGGCCTTTGGGGTCGACGGACAGCGTGAGCAACTTGCCGCTGCTCAAGGTGTGCTTGATGCGTTCGTCAATCTGCAGCGCCGCCTGCACATCCGGCGCGGTGGCTGTACGCGGTCGGCTGTTGGTGCCGAAGCGGGTGATTTGCGTGGTACCGGAAATGATGCCCACTGAATAGAGGGTGACGAAGGCGCGCTTGGCGCCGTCCCACTTCACTTCCAGGCCCGCGT
The DNA here is from genome assembly GCA_013821425.1 of Nitrosospira sp. GTDB lineage: Bacteria > Pseudomonadota > Gammaproteobacteria > Burkholderiales > Nitrosomonadaceae > Nitrosospira. The sequence goes on from JACDGV010000006.1 coordinate 88,403, forward strand.
CCTTGAGCAGTTGTTCCAGCTCTGTGGGGCCGGGCAAAGGCGCGGCTTCGGGGTAGCGCGCAAAAATCCGGCGCCGAATGGTCTCCAGGTCAAACTGCCGCAAACCGAGCAGCGAGTTGGTCGCCAGCTTGACGGCACGGGCGGCAGACAACTGCGCCGGGTAGAACTCAAGGCGCGAGGACAGCGCGGCCTGCCGGGCGCACGCGGCCGCCAGACGAATCAGTCGATCAGAGCTCAGGCCCGCATCCCCCGCAGGCAGCGGGACGCGCGCCAAGGTGTCGGCCACCTGTTGCGACGATGGTAGCGGGTCTTGTTGTGCCAGGCGGTCGGCCGCTTCGCCCAGAACCACGGCATAACTGGCACGCACCTCAGGTGCGGAGGGAAACAGCCCGGCCGCACCGCTGCTGGCGAGTGTGGCGACCACCAGATCGTCGACTTGCGGCGTTTCCACCAGCGGGCGAATGTTGGCGTCGCGCTTCACCAGTTGCCACCGGGCAGCTTGCTTGGTGCGCTCGACGGTGATGACCGCTCGCGTCAGGGCTTCGGCCTCGCTGTGCCGGGCTGGGCCCGTTTGCACGCTGCCGCGTCGTGCCAGCAGTGCGGTGGCAATTTCGCCAACCGTCGCGATGCCGCCCAGACCTGCCAAAACAAGAGCCACGTCGTCACGCAGGTGCGTGACTTCAGGCTGGCGCGACATCCTCTCAGCCATTGACTGCACCAGGTCCTCGGCCAGTGGTGGGGGCTCTGTCTGTGCGCTCAGGCCCAGCCAGGTCTCCAAAGCCTGGAGATGTGTGTCGTCGCCTTTCTTGGGTACGAGCAAGGCGGCTGCCGCATCCACCGACAGCTTGGCCACAGTCGTGTCTGCGGGCTGCTCGTCCTTAGCTGCGCCGCCGCTGAACTGTTGCCGCAGCCGGTCAGCAATTTGGTGCAGTTCGCGCGCCACGGCCAGTGCGATGCCGCGGTGCCGATAGAGGCGATTGCGCGGCAAGTCGGCCAGGTTGCCTGCAGTGGCGAGCTCATCGTGGCCAATCCGATCGAGCAGTTCAAGGTGCCGAGAATCCAGTTCCAGCGACCCAAGAGGCGTGCTCGGCGTGATGCCGCTTTCGACGGACGTCGGCTCGTCACCGAAGGGCAGGTCACTTTGAGGTGGTTGAGTGGTGTGGGTGGTGACAGGCCGCGAGACGTTCTCGAATACTTTGCGCCATTCGCGCAACATCTGCTCGGCGTTATCAAAACGCTTGCGGTGGTTGCGAGCCAGTGCTCGGGCAAAGAAATCCAGAGCCCGCTTGCGAATCGACGCATCAAAGCGTTCTGAGTCGAGAACGATCTCAGTTTCCAAGGTTGCCGGGTCTGCGCTGCCATCACCCCATTCGGGCAAGATACCGGTGGCCATTTCGTGCAAGGTCAGCGCGCAGGAGTAGCGCTCGGCATACCCGTCCCACATGCCGCGCTTGCGCAAGAACGGATCCATGTAGACCCGCGTGCCCGCGTTCAGGTCGGTGGCCGGAACTCCCGCCAGCGAAAAGTCAAACAGCGTGAGGGTGAGTCGTTTGCCGGTCCCCGGACGGATGCCGATGTTGTCTGGCTTGATGTCGCGGTGGGGTACCCCCTCGCGCTCCAGGTACTCTACAACAGATAACAGCTCCTCGCCGAACCGCTGCAGCAGGTCCAAGCCCAGGCGACCCTCTTGGCGCAGACGTTCGCCCAGTGTTTCCTCGCCCGCCGAGGACAAGAACAAGGTCGCCAGCCCCGCGATTTCGAAGCGTTCAAAGCACTGGACGATGTTCTGGTGGGGCTGTAGCCGCACCAGTGTCTCAGCTTCGCGCTTGAGTCGCTCGTTGTACTCGGGCTCCAACGCGATCTTGAAAACACCTTGGCGCGGCTGCCCTGCGCCTTTGCGACGGACCTCAAGGGCCAGACTGGTGCCGCCCTTGCCGAGTCGGCGAATGATTTCAAAGCCGTTGAGCTCATTGCCGGTATTGGCTTCCAGCGGGGAGGCTAGTGGTGATGCCGGTGCGGTCAGCGCGTCTTCGAGGGCTTCTTCTGCCTTGTCGAGGGCGGCCAAGAATTCGTTGGTCGAGCTGAACCGGTCATCGGGCGAGGGCCAGGTGGCGAACTGGATGAGTTCTTCAATCTCGGCCAGGCAGCCGTTGACCATGGCTGATAACGTGAGTCCGGGCCCTTGTTCACACTTGGTGACCAGCTCGTCACCGCTGATGGCGGGAGGTTCACCCGCGAGCACGAAATACGAGATGGCTCCGAGCGAAAAGAGGTCCAGCTTGATGGAGTCGGGCCGGGGGGCGTTGCGCGCTTCAGGGGCGAGGTAGATCTCCTGAGCCACGCGGTCCGAGAGCATCTCGACGTGCAGCGTTCCGGTCGTTTCGCCTTCGGCTTCTTGCAATTGGCGCGTGGCGATCTGCCAGTCGAAGATGGTGACATCGAACGAGTTGGCACCCACCGTCCTGACCATGATGGTCTGCGGCGACAAGCCTCGGTGGTAGAGGCGGTAGCGGTGCGCAGCATCCAGCGCTTCGGCAATGGCGCGGACGAGCTTCAACCGCTGCCAGAGATCGAGGGTGTTCCCCTTGCGCCAGGATGAAGTGGTCGAGTCGCTGCAGTCCTTCGTCGTACTCAAAAATCAGGGCAGGCCCGTGCTCGCTGTCGATGAAGTCTGAAGCGCGCAGGATGCCCGGGTGGCGGATGCCTTCAAGCAACTGAAACTCGCGTCGCGCGGCGTCGGCGAGCATGGAGCGCTGTGCAGCAGTGAGAGTGCGCTTGGCAGTGTAGAGACGAACACGACGGCGAAGGTTGGTCAGCGATACGTGCTTGGCCAGCCAGTCCTGGTGGAAGTCGGTCTCGGCTAGAACTTGTTCGAGCTGGTAGTCGCCAACGCGCCGGCTCTGCTGTGGCGGGCGGATGCCAACGGTTTCCAAAGCCCGATTGATCGACGTCGCAAGATCACGGTCTATCGGCTGCGCGTTGACAACCGGAGCCGTTTCATCGAACAGTTTGTTGGCGATATCAGCCCTCAGATGCACGTTCTCGCGAGCAGGGCCCGCGAGCTTGCACCGTTGCGCGGGGTCAGACAGGAAGACCAGGGACTGAATGTAGGGTGTGCGACGCTTCTGTACGGTTAGTTGCTTTCGCAATAGCGATGCGAGCTTCTTTGCCTTGCGGTTTGTGAGCAGCAAGGGGTTGTCGTCAAAGTATTCGCGGGTGCCGTCACGCCAGATCCAGGTGTGTGAATCGCCGCCGACTTCGCCAGGCCGGCTCTTGATCTCAACGAGGAAGATGCTGTAGCGGGAAATGATCAGCAAATCGACTTCGTTGATGCTCCCATCGTCGGCTACAAACTCGAAGTTGCTGTAGGCCCGGAATGGTTCGCGGTTTGGCAGCGCACGCTGAACAAAGTCGAGCGCCCCCTGCTCCCACGGAAATTGAGACGGCGAAATCGTCTTCCAGCGTCCACTCATCGGCAATCGCCGATCGCGGAAAAGATATGAGCGAGAGGACGAGCGTATGCCGTACCGAGCCTTCCTGTGTTGTTTGATGGACGAGTCATATCAGTCGCAATCCTGTTCGGTCTCGACGGGTTCCGCGCTTTCATGGCCGGGAACCAGTATGGCGCTTCAGACGCCATACACTCATGTCTGAGCCAGAGCCTGTGCTCAGGCCCGTTCAATTCGTGCGTCGGTGAGCAGTCCACACCCCACTTGCGCGAGATGTAGCCGGCCATCGCAGCACGCAGCTTCATCTTCAACATGTCCCGCTCCATGCTGTAGTCCATCTCAGGTTGCTTGCCAAGAAATATCAAGCTCAACAATTAATTACACAGTTTATACAAAAGAGCTGAATCTCGCATGTACCTTCCTATCATCGCGGTTTGAGGTCTTCTAATGTAACGTCTTCCTCCTCCAATATGGGTAAGGGTGCACTTCCCTAGGTTGCGAAGGGGGCGAAGGCTGCATTGAGGGTAAATAAACAAGGCCGAGCAAGTGTTTTTAGGCGCACGACGGGCGCGTTTCCGCCGCTATTTTTTCATTTCTATTACTCTGCAAACAATTGGACTTAAGTACACCGATCTTCGAGCGTATTTCCTACCGGTCTCCCACGTGCTTCCTTAATTGTTCGTATTCCTTAAAACGGTCGTTTATCGGAGATGAGTGGCGGAAAGAAAGATACTCATTTTTCCGGCGTTTCTTCCTCTCAAAACCATATCTTGAAATATCCCCTCCGATAAGCTAGGATAATGATGAGTTTCAGGAGGACAACAATCTTTACAGGGGGAGTGAAATGAAAATTGGCTATGCGCGGGTAAACACCCAGGAGCAGGATCTGGCTTTACAACTCGATGCCTTGACCAAAGAAGGGTGCGAGAAGGTTTTCCAGGAAAAAGCTTCAGGAGCACAGCGGGACAGACCAGAGCTGAAAGCTGCCCTTGGCTACATGCGGAAAGGCGATACGTTGGTCGTCTGGAAACTTGATCGGCTTGCCCGTTCCATGAAACAGCTTATTGAAACAATTGAATCGTTCCAGGAGCAGGGAATTGGGCTTAAATCGCTCCAGGACCCCATCTATACCAGTTCACCGAGCGGAAAACTCGTCTTCCATATTTTCGCAGCATTGGCAGAATTTGAACGGGGTGTTATTCGTGAACGGACTACTGCGGGCTTAAGGGCTGCACGGGAGCGAGGCCGTGTCGGTGGCAGGCCTCCGGCACTTTCAGCAAAAGACTTGCTAGTAGCCAAAGCAATGCTGAAGGATTCAAATATCACTGTGGCTGCCGTGGCCAGTCGACTAAATGTGGCGGCATCCACGTTATATCGCCACATTCCCTATGCCAGAAGTGCAAGCGTTGAAGAAGGGGCAGGACATTAGGTCGATGCCGCAGAGATACGAATACGCGCCGAGCGCCACCTTGGAGAGCTGATAAAGGCGCAAAAAGAAGCCGGTTTGATGAATAGCGGGGTGAGGCTGAATGGCACCACTGAGGGGCGTTCATCGGCTGTCGTCACGCACGACCACCGATCAAATCCTACTTTATCCGACATAGGCGTGAGCAAGGACCTCTCCAGCCGGTCACAACAACTCGCCGCTGTTCCCGAGGAAGAGTTCGAGTCGGTAGTAGGGGAAAGCGGCATTAGAATCTGATTCTGATACCCGCCTGTCAGATTGGCATACGTTTCGCCATGGTGCCTGCTGCTCGTGGTGTAGACGCCCCGCCCTAACCAGCCTTGATCTTTGCGGTTTGGGTGATTGAGGTCAAAGGTCGAGAAGTCGTCGCTGATCCATGGAAGAAGACTCTTGGCCGTCCTCGGGAGTCGAGGGTCCATCCGGCAGTTCCATTATCATCGCCCTAATTTCCTCTCCTGTTTTTGCCAGTTTCAGTCTTCTTGTCCAGTCCTCGTTGTCGAAAGCCATTGAACCGCCTCCAGAAGTTCTTTATACCCTCGTCAGTCGGGTTTATCAGTTGTCCCGTGATCTCGGTCGTCGTGGTACATTGTGCCGTCAACTTATGTCTCGGCCAGGATCAGACATTCAGTATTTGAGTTGTAGGTGACTCGCCGGTTCTGGCAAATCGGGTGACTGGATCATCGCGATTAACGTATTTGACTAGATACTCGCTGATCTATCATTGCCTGCACGCAACTCACTCACAGACCGACCAATCCTACGGCGGAGGAGAGTGCGCAACGTTACCCCATTTGCATAGCCAACCTGGGCGGCAATCAGATCAATGCTGTCACTGCTTGTTTGCAGCAGGTGTACTGCGCGCTCGACACGAAGATCCTGAAAATAGGAAAGCGGAGTCTTGCCCAGTATGGTCTTCAGGCGACGTGCGAGGGTTCTCTCACTGGTACCGGCTGCGCTTGCTGCTGCACCAAGCGAGAAACCTTCGGTTAGCCGGTGCCGTGCCCACTGTTCAAATCGCTCGATCAGCATATCCGTATGCATGAGGTGGTCGGGAATCATGAAAACCGCCTGTGATGGGCGCGGATCAATCACAAGATAACGCGCCGTCAATGCTGCCAACGCGGGACTGCTGCGTCTTACTAGCCATAGCGCCAGATCGATATGTGCCAGTGCCGCCCCTGCCGTGACAAAACGGGATGAACCCACGACCATTCGCGATTCTTCCAGCATGACCCGGGGATAACGTTCGCGAAATAGGGGGGCAAGCCACCACGAGGTGGTGGCACTCTGCCCGTCGAGCAGGGATGTGTTCGCAAGAACAAAGGTTCCGGTGCACGCGGCACTTAACAGAGCTCCACCATCAGACCATTGTCGCAACAACTTCCCTGCATCCGCCACGTCGCGTCGCTCAAGCGCCACTTGCAGCGTTTCGGGCATCTTTGCGCCAAGCGCAGGAATCAGCACAATATCCGGGCGCGAAAGCTGTGCCGCCGATATCACCGGTACCGACAGTCCCTGGTTGGTGCGTACCCGGCGGCGAACACCAACGACAGTTATCGCAAAATGAATCGAAGGAGTCCCGGCGGACCCCGACAGATCGTTGGCGATACTGAAGGTGTCGAGGACGGTGGACAGACCGGTGTCAAAAACTTCATCGAGGGCAAAGATATAGATACGCATGGCAGGAATAATACCATAATTGTCAATCTTGCCACTTGGCAGGAAGCGATATCACCGTTAGAGTCTGCCTCTCGTAGTTCAACTTCACAAAGGAGAAATCACCATGGTAAAAGTTGCTCTGTTAGTACGCTTGCAAGCCAAACCTGGGAAGGAAACTGCCGTCGCCAGCTTCCTTGAAAGCGCCCTCGCCCTAGCGAATCAGGAAGCCACCACGCCGGTCTGGTTCGCGCTACGGCTGGGGCCCTTGACTTTCGGTATCTTCGACGCCTTCGCTGACGAAGCAGGACGCTCGGCACATTTGGCCGGTCCGATCGCAGCTGCGCTGATGGCGAATGCCGCTGAATTACTCGCCGAACCGCCGCAGATCGATCAGGTAGACGTGCTCGCTGCCAAACTCCCACACTAAAAACTGGAGCCAGAGCTCGGATAACGCGTGGCGGAGTCCGAGCTGGATGTCATCCGGGCTACGCTGGCCGACCCAGAGCAAATTTATAGCAGGTTCTAGACTTGCTCCTTTTTAGTAACCGAGAAAAAAGGAGAAGAATTGGTATTCTGAATCTCTCCCCATATTGGTACACATCCTTACCCTTGAACTGACCGCTCCGCGCAGTTTAAGAGGGTAGCTTTTCCTTTTCTATGAAACTACCATGTCAGATGTCCACAAGTTAAATTTGATCGAAACCGTCTCTTAATGTGTCGATTGGGGACAATGGTATTCGTTCACATTCTGCTAACTCAGTTTCCATTTCTCCAATTCAACTATCACAAATGTTTGGCTCGGCATACTACCTTTCGGCCCCTCTATTCTGGTGGTCCGTCCATCTTTTTCTTTGATGGAATCGGAGCCATTGAAAGATGCTCAAGCAAATGGTCATATGCCTGGACACCCTCGTCGAGTGCCGCGCGCTCCTCATCGTTAAGCCTTATCTCTTGGGTAAGGGCAACAGATTCGCCTTGCCCTCCAGTATCTGTGCCTTTAATGAGCCTTTTGGAATGTAAAAATCACAGCGCGCACATGCATGCGATGCGGGCACTGTTCAAAAAAATCATAAGCGCAGTACCCATGGCCGAGATCGTAAAATTTCCATGGTTCGTCCGCTGCCGTTCCTTGATCGACAACCTAACGATCAATCAGGACATCAATTGCGCGGAGATTTCGTGCAAGGTATCCCGCATCTCTATACGACTTTGCCAATCGGGTGGGCGATATCTTTATATAGTGCCGGGTGGATTCCGGTGAATGGTGGCCCAGCCATTGCTGCAACTGGAATAGATCGAGCGGATCCTTGGCGTTGTATAGCTCTACAGTTTGACTACCGCGTCACATACTTGCATGCTTCACAACCAATTGGATTTATTGTACGATCGTTCAGCATAAAGCGAATCATACTCAACGGAAAAAAGAGTGGCACCGATATACGGAGGCGTGCGTTACAACGATAGGGAGGGGAAGGAATGGAAAAGTATTTCCCTTTCTCAAAAGACGTATTACCAATTCAACTGGGTGGAAGTACTCAAGGGGGAAACCTTGGAAGGACTGATCGTCCGTTCAGGTACAGAGCAGCGGAGTAGATATCCATATCCAGGATAAGCCGCCAGAGGAGCCATCAGAAGATGGCTGGGTTTATGAAGATGGCCTAAGTACCCACCTGTATAACACCGACAAAGAGTAAAAGACATGTTTTCCAACCTGCCCAATTACGTGATGCTGGATCTGGAGACTACCGGTGGTACGCCCCTGTATGACCGCATTACCGAGATTGCCCTGATCCGCTTTGAATACGGCGAAGAAACAGAGCGTTGGCAGACGCTCATCAACCCCGGCATCAGCATTCCACCCTTCATAACCCACTTGACGGGAATCACGAACGAAATGGTCAAGGATGCGCCCACTTTCGAGGAAGTCGCGCACACGCTCTATGGTTATATCGAAGGGGCGGTGCTGGCAGCGCACAACGTGCGCTTCGATCATGGCTTCCTCAAGAACGAATACAAGCGCCTTGGTGCCGTGCTCAGACAAAAGGTCATGTGCACCGTGAAACTCTCACGCAAACTCTATCCCGGGCATAGAGGGCATGGGCTCGATGCCATCATGCAGCGCCATGGGCTCAGCACTGACGCACGCCACCGCGCCATGGGGGATGTGGAACTGGTGGTGGCTTATCTTGACCTGGCCAGGCGTGAACTGGGAGAAGCCCGCGTACTTGAGACGGTGGCCTCCCTGCTCAGGGGACCCAGCCTGCCCGCTGGTCTCGATGGAGCCTTTCTAGATGAGATCCCGGATAGTCCTGGCGTCTATCTCTTCTATGGCGAAAACGATTCGCCGCTCTATATCGGCAAGAGTGTCACCCTGCGATCTCGCGTTATGTCCCATTTTAGTGGAGATCATGCCTCCAGCCGCGCCATGCGCATCGGACAGGAGGTTCGACGGGTTGAATGGAGGGAGACCGCCGGGGAGTTGGGTGCACTGCTGCTTGAATCACGGTTGATCAAGGTTCAAAAAAGGCGGCCACGGACACCCTCTTGGCCATTGTGAGAGACAACAGGCTCTGCCCCCGAGTGATCGGGATAGAAAGTGGCAAGGGGCCTTGTTTCGCTCACCAACTGAAACGCTGTAATGGGGTTTGTGTAGGCAAGGAGAGGCCTGAGTTGCACTATCTGCGGCTGAAACAAGCCCTGGCGTCCTCCCGGCTCAGGACATGGCCGTATCCGGGCAGGATCGGCGTTCGGGAACACGATGGGCAATCAGGTCGAACCCACCTTCATATATTTGACAGCTGGTGCCACATTGCAACGGTAGAAGATGAGGGGGAGCTGGAAGATGTACTGGAGGCACGGGTGGAGCTAACTTTCGATCTGGATACCTACAAGCTGTTGCAGAAGCACCTGAAAAAGAACGCTTCCATTATTCCTCTATACGGACAAACGGGAGAGCCATGTCAAAAGACCGGGACTATTTGCTGAAGATTCAGGACTACTACGCCGGGCACAAGACGCTGCCGTCTTTCAGCTCGATAGCGAAGCTATTGGGGTTTAAATCCAAGAACGCGGTTGCGGCACTCGTCGCACGTTTGCAATTGGAAGGATATCTCGATAGGACACCGGATAACCGGCTCAAGCCTGGCAAGCGTTTCTTCGAGCGGGAACTCGCCGAGAGCTCTGTGCGCGCTGGATTTCCATCGGCAGCGCTGGAAGAGAAGACAGATACGCTTACCATCGACGATTTTCTGGTAGAGAGGCCTTCAGAAACGGTATTGATCAAGGTCAAGGGTGATTCCATGATGGAGGCGGGAATTATGGCGGGGGATATTGTGGTGGTTGAGCGACGTAACACTGCAAACGCGGGAGATATTGTTGTTGCCATTATCGATAATGAATTCACGCTTAAGACGCTGGGCCGTGAAAGTAACCGGCATATCCTGATACCAGCCAACAAGGATTATCCGATATTAAGGCCCGAGAAAGGCTTTGAGCTATTTGGTGTGGTGGTCGGACAGTTCAGGAAGTACGTGTGAGTTTTCGTTTGGTGTGAATATGATGATTTCGATTGAGGCTGCCGCGAATTGAAGGCGGGGTTATGAAGCACAAAGAGATATTCCCCATGAGTCCAGGGTATTTGAATGTGCTGCCGGCTCTGGCAGCGTAGCGTTAACTTACAGACATTTTGGGATTTCAAGAGAAATCCACTATCAGTGGAAGCGGGGTTGTTTAGCGCAGGGGAAGAGAGCACTGACAGCTATCTGTCTGGACGTATGACAGCTGCTGCGGTCATCGTGGCATTCATCCTTGCGACGTTCTCCGCGACCGGCCTTGCCGAGACGCAACTGCAAAACTGCGCCGGGTAGTTCATCGGCGGTAGCATTCTTAACGCACCAACGCTAGCCGAGGGCCAATCTGGTCAACCTTTCGAAAACAATCAGCATCTTTGTTACCGGGTCAACGGAATCAGTTCCGCCTGGTGGTGGCGGCAGGTCCTGAAGGCGTGTCAGTGGGTAGCATGTGAAAAATTAGCAGTGTCACCTGCAACCCTTTCCTTTCACCTCAAGGAGTTCAGCTACGCGAGTCTGGTGGCATCGCGCCAGGAGGGCCGCTTCATCTACTACTCCGCCGACTTTATGCAGATGGCTGGCCTCATGACGTTTCTTACCCATAACTGCTGCAAGGGCATGGTGCAGGAGTGCCTCTCGGTGGTGGAAACCGCGCTCGGAAGCTGTTGTGCACCACCTCAAGTTAAACTTAAACCTGAAAGGAGCAAATGATGAAACGCTTTCACGTGCATGTTGCTGTTGATGATCTCAACGCAAATATCCGCTTTTACTCGGCGGTATTCGGAGCGGAACCCTCAGTACGCAAACCGGATTACGCAAAGTGGATGATAGAAGACCCGCGTATTAACTTCGCCATCTCTCAGCGGGGTGTAAAACCGGGCGTCGATCATCTTGGGCGCCAGGTAGATACGGACGAGGAACTGAGTGCGCTGCGCAGTCAGGTTGGTGCCGCTGAAATTTCGATGCTCGACCAGCCTGACGAGACCTGCTGCTACGCGCATTCGGATAAATACTGGATTACCGACCCGCAAGGCATTGCCTGGGAAACCTATCACACCCTAGGCGAAGCTGAGATATACGGCACGGATAACAGGAAGAAAGTTGATCCAGAGGTACCCTGCTGCGCACCACCGTCAGGGACTGTCAAGGCCGGGAACCGTAACGCCGCAAAGTGCTGCTAGAGGACTCCTTGGGTGAACGATATTATTCTTGAGTCTCTGCTGACTTGCCCGCACTGCGGCTTTTCCAAGCAGGAAATCATGCCCATGAATGCCTGCCAGTTTTACTACGAATGCAGCAACTGCAAGGCGCTATTGCGGCCAAATCCGGGGGACTGTTGCGTATTCTGTTCCTTTGGCTCGGCGAAGTGTCCTCCTATTCAACTTCTGGGTGCTTGCTGCGGGTCGGGCAGCAACAGTTTTTAGCGCATCATTTCCAAGTTCCACCGGCGCCCTGGCCATCGAAAAACCCCGCTGCAGCAGCTGGCTCATATGTTACTGGATGGATTTTCCGATTATGACTCCGAGAACTCCCCACCTTGAGTAGACTCACCCTCGAACGCCAGCAGGTCTGGCTTTACCTGGCAGCCATTCTTGTCGGTTTATGGGTTGGTTTCGTTGCGCCTATTGTTGGGCTTCCCCCAATTTCAATGCATTGCTATGGCCAATGCTTGCTGCCTTGCTTTACGCGACCTTTGTGCAAGTGCCGCTGCTCCATCTGCCCGAGGCGTTCCACGACCACCGTTTCATACCGCCACGGGACGTGGCTAAGAGCCTTGGAGTATCCATTCCAACGCTTTACCGTTGGATGCCGGCTTCCACGCTTTAACGTACTTTGCGATCCGTTGTCTGAGACGACCCCTTAGTGGCGAAATTTTTACCGCCGCGTTCGAGCGAGCCCGAGAAGGTATGACCATCGAAGAACGCTGACCTCGGCTGGGTAAGAACGATGGTGAGAAAACCTGGGCGCGTTCACCTCAGCTCACGAGTGGGCGCGCTTGCGTGACAAGGCCGGCGTGTCGACTCCAAACCGATGCGTCCTATGTGGAGCCTGTGAACGCTGTTCTGCCGCCGCTGCGGCAGTCCGCTCAGCCAGATCCTCGATAATCGGGCAATCCGGGCGGTCATTGCCATGACAGTGATTGGCAAGGTGCTCGAGCGTTTGCGCCATCGCTTGCAGTTCGGCGATCTTCGCCTTCAGCCCGGCGACATGGGCGAGCGCTATCGCCTTGACGGCGGAGCTCGCGCGTTCACGGTCGCGCCACAAGGCCAGTAGTTCCGAGATCTGCTCGACAGAAAAGCCAAGGTCGCGCGCGCGACGGATAAAGTAAAGGCTATGCGCGTCCGACGAGCTGTAATTGCGATAGCCTGCGTCGGAGCGAGTAGCTTTCGGGATCAAGCCAATCTGTTCGTAGTAACGGATCATCTTCGCCGAAACGCCGGATGATTTGGCCGCTTGACCGATATTCATCATTCTCTCCTTCCAGGGACAAGTTAATCAGGGTTTCCCGGCCAACGCCGCCGATGCTTCTCCAGGCGTAAAAAACACATCGGCATGCAGGTGAACCGGTCCGCGCGACAGCTGCTCCACCAACTCGTCGACCGCCTGGCGCGCCAGATCGATGGATGCCCGGTGGCGGTCGTCGCCGAACTCCTGGTATTCGATACCGATCTCGTGAAACTCCTCGACACCCAGATAGTGGCTCAGGGTGCGTACGTGGGGTCCCAGGTGGTTCATGGATTCCCGGAGCCCGCCCGGCTCGAAGCCGAATTCGCCGCTGGAGGTCAGCAGTACCAGAGTCTTCCCCGAGAGAAGCGGCTGCAGCGGGAAATCTCCGCGCGCTAGATCGAAGGAAAACGTTTTGTTGACGCGGATGACCTGGTCGAACCAGGCCTTGAGGCTGGCAGGCATACCGTAGTTGTACATCGGCGTAGCGATTAGAATCAGGTCCGCCTGTGCCACCTCTGCTATCAACTGGTCGGAGAGGCAGAGTAGCGCCCGCTGCTCTGCGCTGCGGCTCTCTTCCGAGGTGAAAGCTGCAGCTATCCACTTATGGCTCATGAACTGCGGCGGCATCGCACCCACGTCTCTGTAGATGAAAATATCTTCATTATTGAGGTGACGCCAACGCGAGCTGAAGCGGTCCGAGAGAAAGCGCGAAAGGGAGCCGCTTCGTCCCTCTACGAGGCCTTGTGCGCGCGCACTTGCTTCTACTATTAGGACTTTCTTCATAGCTTGTCCGGGTACCCGGCCTCGCTAAGTGCCGCGAGGAAAGCGCTCTCGTCCAATGCGCTGTCGACCCGGACTTCACGCGCAGGCGGGTCGGTTTCAATGGGGGCATGGGGGTCCACGCTCAGCAGGGCCTTGGTGACGGACTTGGCGCAACCGCCGCACGTCATGTTTGGAATGTAATAACGAAACATCTTGGTCTCCTGGTTGACTGCTATATATGGAGTTTGACAGCGTGGTAAGGTTAAGCGCTTTGATCATTCAGCAGGCGTAACCGGGACGATGCCGCCCCGCTCCCTGCCGTCTCGGTGTGAGTTTCGACAGTCATGGGTGCCTGGAAGCGCTTGAGCCGAAGCGCGTTGCCCAGCACGAAGATACTGGAGAGCGCCATTGCAGCCGCGGCGAAGATCGGCGAGAGCAGCGTGCCGTTCACTGGGTAGAGCGCGCCCGCCGCGACCGGGATCAGAACGGCATTGTAAGCGAAGGCCCAGAACAGGTTCTGCTTGATGTTGCGGATCGTCGCCTGGCTGAGCGCGATGGCATTCGGCACGCCACGCAGGTCGCCCGACATCAGCACCACGTCGGCCGCCTCGATCGCCACATCGGTTCCCGTGCCGATGGCGAGCCCAATGTCCGCCTCGGCGAGCGCCGGCGCGTCGTTGATGCCGTCGCCCACGAAGGCGACCCGCGCGCCATTGATCCGGAACTTCTTCAGTGCCGCGACTTTGCCGTCGGGCAGGACCTCTGCCGCGACCTCA
>JACDGV010000036.1 GCA_013821425.1 Nitrosospira sp.
GAGCGGCCGCATTCTTCGCTCGGCAATCGAACACCGGCTCAAGCAGGCCGGGAACGGTGGCAAAATCAGAATGCTTGAACCGAAGACTCACTTTCGAATTGGTTACAAAAAACGATAGCAGGTCACCGGCGATGCGTGTTTTTCTCGGACGGTTAGGCCAAAATGTTCAGGCTCGAACTCCAACCACTCTCCCCTGCGGACGCTGCCCGTGGTCGCCGGAGTCTTGTCCCGCTCACGGGTTTATGGGCGCGACATGGCAGGTCCTATCCGGTGCTTCACACTTGGATTTGACGGTTCGTTTTTTATGGCAGAGGCCAGCGATCTTCTTCGCGGTACACTGATGAATAATCCTTCGGCTTTCCACAAATGCGCCGCGTCCACGCATGCTTTATTCCCGGTTCTGCACGTCCGGTACAATACCGAGGATCTGCAGCACCGGCATAGAGGACATTCATTTATCTCTATCCGTGATGTTTTCCTGCTGTTTATCCCCGCCCGCATCTCCCTGGTTCCTTGAAACCTTGTCCAAAGCAACTCCCGTGGTTCATCGCCTACGGTCTCCTCCAGCGTCAGTTAGGGCTTTCTTAGCGTACTAAAGTACAATTGTTCTTCATCCTGAAATTGATATGATGCGGGTACGCTGAGTAAGAATGAGCGTTCAATGTAAGAGGATTTTATGGATTGCCTGAAGAACTATGGGCTTATCTTGATTGGGGTTACCATTGCTGTCTTGAAAATCCGGAAGGATGTGCTTTAATAAACGCAACAGGATAATTAACCTCATCCCCGTTAACATTTTGTCTTCAGATCCCGCTGTAGAAAAACAGCATTTATTGGAAACCTGGAGGCACACCGCGCGATTTTCATGGGCAGAAAACGAGCTCAGGCGTAAGTAGATCGTTGATCCTAATGCAAGCTCCAGCTGGAGCGGTGAGGAGTCGGGTTCAACCTCCGCCTGGGAATGCAAACCTGAATGCGGGCACGGGCGCCTTCCCCAGGGGCCCTGATGAGGAATCGAAATTGCTTCGTATTTACAACCACTACATCTCCAGAACCGCAGTCTTGCTTGTTGGCACAGAAATTGTCGTGCTGATGCTCGTGGTTTATTTTGGAGCGAGTCTTCGTTTCTTCGACAAAATTGAGCCGTTTCCTTTCCCTTTCATATCTCTGCTTCCCGAGGCTTTCACGTTCACCTTTGTCATGATCCTGTGCATGGCGGCGATGGGGTTGTATCAACTGGATTCCCGCCTGGACATTAAAGAAACGTTATTTCGTTTAATGCCGTCCATGATGCTCGGATTCGGAATCCTGACCCTGATATTTTATCTTCTGCCTGAACTCTATCTCGGCCGCGGTATTCTGGGGTTAGTCATGTTGCTTGCCTTGCCGGGGATTTTGCTGACCCGCTCGGCGTTTCTCAAATGGTCCAGTTTGGCGATTATGGAGTCGCAGGCCATCGTGCTGGGCGTAGGTGGCAAGGCAAAGGAATTTGTCGACCAGGCAAAAAGTGATTCCCGTCACAGGAGACTCAAGATCGTTGGTTTCGTCTCCTTGCCGGATGAGGAGCTCCATGTACCAGCGACGTCCGTATTGCCCGAGATGGGTTGCCTGATGTCCCTGGTTAATCGATACCGGGTTGAGGAAATTATTATCGCCATCCAGGACAGGCGCGGTGGATGTTTTCCCATCCAGGATCTCCTGGAATGTAAACTCAACGGGATTAAGGTTACCGACTCAGCCGCTTTTTTTGAGCGGGAGCGAGGTCAGATCCGCGTCAATTCCCTCTACCCGAGCTGGTTGGTTTTCGGGGGAGGGTTTGATCAAAGTATTCTTCGGTCAGGCATAAAACGTGTTTTTGACGTGGCGGCGAGCGGGATTCTGCTGGTTGCTACGCTACCCGTAATGCTGGTAACTGCGCTTTGCATTCTTTTTGAGGACGGGAGCCCTATTTTTTACCGCCAGGAAAGGGTTGGAAAGGGGGGCAAAACATTTATGGTTCTCAAATTCCGCAGCATGGGAAATGATGCAGAGAAAGCTGGAAAACCTCAATGGGCCACGGCGGATGATCCCCGCGTGACCCGGGTGGGTCGGGTTATCCGGAAATTGAGGATTGATGAGCTTCCGCAGATATTCAATGTCTTGAACGGGGATATGAGTTTTGTCGGTCCGCGTCCGGAAAGACCTTATTTTGTCGATCAACTCTGTGCGGAAGTCCCCTATTACAACGTAAGGCACAGCATCAAGCCGGGGATAACCGGATGGGCCCAAGTGCGCTACCGGTACGGCTCCTCTGTAGAGGATGCCATTGAAAAGCTCCAGTACGATTTGTACTACGTAAAAAACCATAGCTTATTCCTTGATGTCATCATCCTGATCGATACTGTCGAAGTTGTTGTGCTGGGCAAAGGCGGGAGATGATTTCCAGGCTCAGCCCTACAGCATGTTGACGAGTATCGCTACAGCCAGTTACGTCCTTGCCGCAGTCGCGCATCTTGTTCTGGCCGTCCTCCTGTTGACAAGCTGGCGGGGCCGTTTGCAAGGGATGGTGCTGCCCGTTGCGTGTCTGCTGTCGGCCCTTTGGGCCGTCACGCTCGCGTATCAGGCGGCTCACGATCTTCCGCTTTCGGTTTGGTCTGATACATTGGAAATTGCTAGAAATGCGGGTTGGTCTGCTTTTCTTGTCATGCTGTTGGGGTTGTACCGCCAAGGTAGTTTGTCAGGAAAGGTGAACCTGGCAATGGCGGTGATTGGGGCGATTTATATCGGATGCCTCATGGCCGCTTTTTATGCTCATGGCGGCTTTTCCTTTTTTCCTCCGCAAGCAGCCCATTTTGTCAACAACATTGTGGGAAGCGTGGCAATGGCGATACTCGGCATGATCCTAGTGGAGCAGCTTTACAGGAACACGCCCGTCAAGCAGCGTTGGGGAATAAAATATGCGTGCCTGGGCATAGGAGGCATTTTTGCCTACGACTTCTACCTTTACAGCGACGCGTTGCTGCTCAGGCAAGTGAACCAGGAAATCTGGGCGGCGCGCGGAATAGTTAATGCATTGATCGTCCCGCTTGTCGCTGTTTCGGCAGCGCGTAACCCTCAATTGTCGGTTGGCATCACCGTATCGCGCCGCATTCTCTTCTATTCGGCGGCATTGTTTGGCGCCGCAGCTTATTTGCTGGCGATGGCTGCTGCGGGCTATTACCTTCGTTTTTTTGGAGGGAGCTGGGGCACGGTCATGCAGGTCAGTTTCCTGTTTGGCGCTGTAATCCTGCTTCTGGCTGTGCTGTTCTCGGGCACCTTGCGGTCCTGGCTCAGGGTCTTTATCAGCAAGCATTTTTTCAGCTATAACTACGACTACCGGGAAGAATGGCTGCACTTTACGAGTACCCTCTCGGCGGGCGAACACGGACTGGGTGAGCGCGTGATCCAGGCATTGGCGCAATTGGTGGAAAGCCCTGGCGGTGGTCTCTGGATCTGTCGCGAGTCCGGAAACTGCGAGAATCTGGCACACTCGAATATGCCTACTGCAGCTGGGGTTGAGCCCGCGGACAGTCAGTTTTGCCAGTTTCTGGAAAATAGGGAGTGGGTGATCGATTTACAGGAATATGCCGAACACCCCGAAAAATACGCGGGACTCGTCTTGCCTCAATGGTTGCAAGCCATTCAAAGGGCTTGGCTGGTGGTACCGCTCATTCAACATCGGAAATTGTTGGGCTTTGTAGTACTGGCGCTACCCAGAAGTAAAGTAAAGCTGAATTGGGAGGTAAGCGATCTGCTCAAGGTGGCTGGCAATCAGGCGGCCAGTTATCTTGCGCAGCACGAAGCCGCCAAAGCGCTCATGGTGGCGCGTCAGTTTGAATCCTTCAATCGCATGTCAACCTTCGTGGTTCACGACTTGAAGAACCTCGTCTCGCAATTGTCGCTTTTGCTCTCCAACGCAGAGAAACACAAGGAAAAGCCGGAGTTCCAGAGAGATATGGTGGAGACGGTTTATCTCTCGGTTCAAAAGATGAAACGGCTCCTGGAGAAATTGAGCGGAGGCGCCTCGGCGGAAAGGCCGGCTCCTTTATCTATTGCGCGGCTGCTGCAAGAAGCGGTAAAGAGCAAATCCGTCGCCGAACCCCGGCCGGTTCTGGAGGTGCAGGACTCCAGCCTTGTAGTGTACGCCAACTCATCCCGGCTTGAGAGGGTGATCGGGCATCTCATTCAAAACGCGATCGAAGCCACCCCCAGGAGTGGCTCCGTGCAGGTCCGGCTTAAAAAGGAAGAAGACTGTGCAATAGTCGAAATAAAGGACACGGGACGTGGCATGAGCGAAGAATTCATCCGCGAAAAACTCTTCAAACCGTTCGAATCAACCAAATCGGCAGGCATGGGTATAGGCGTGTTCGAGAGCAAGGAATACGTGTCTGAGCTGGCGGGTAAGCTGGAAGTGAGCAGTAACGCATCTGACGGCACGGTTTTTCGTGTCGTTCTGCCTCTTTATCAAAACATTCAAGCTATTAATGCTGTAACCGTAAAGTAGAGGGTACTGCGATGTTTTGGGTTCCGCTAATGCACGGCAAATGGAAGAGGAAAGTACGTGAGTCAGGATAAAAAAAGTCTGCTGGTGATTGAAGATGATCCCGGGCTGCAGAAGCAATTGCGCTGGAGCTTTGATGCTTATGAAGTACTTGTGGCAAGTGATCGTGAAAGCGCTCTCGCCTTGATCAGGAGGCATGAACCGGCAGTGGTAACGATGGATTTGGGGCTGCCCCCTGATCCGGATGGCGCTTCAGAGGGGCTTGCGACACTGGAGCAGATTCTCGAGCTTGCGCCGGATACGAAGGTTATCGTCCTAACGGGAAACCAGGATCATGGGAACGCCTTGAAGGCTATTGCAGCGGGAGCTTACGACTTTCACCAAAAACCTTTTGATCCAGACATGCTGCGCTTGGTGATAGAAAGAGCGTACTACTTGTATGCGTTGCAACAGGAGAACCGCAGACTATTACAAACGCAGGCTTATTTACCCATTACGGGCATCATAACCCGCGATCCCGCATTGGTTAAGGTATGCCGCAATGTCGAGAAAGTGGCTCCGTCAGACGCAACGGTCATGTTATTGGGCGAGAGCGGAACAGGCAAGGAAATTCTGGCAAGAGCTCTTCACCAAACAAGTGGCAGAAGAGAAAAACGCTTCATGGCCATTAACTGCGCGGCAATACCCGAAGCCCTTCTGGAAAGTGAATTGTTCGGCTATGAAAAGGGCGCATATACGGGCGCGGTGAAGCAGACCCCAGGCAAAATTGAGCTAGCGCATGAAGGCACATTTTTTCTTGATGAGGTTGGCGATTTGCCCATGCAGTTGCAGGCCAAACTTCTCCGTTTTTTGCAGGAACGGGTAATTGAACGGATCGGAGGGCGTAAAGAAATTCCCGTCGACGTTCGTATCGTATGCGCTACTCACCAGAATTTGAAGAAATTAATCGAGGAAGGCCGCTTCCGTGAAGACCTCTATTATCGTATAAGCGAAATCGTTATAGCGATTCCCCCATTGCGAGAGCGTGTCGGCGATGCTGCGCTGCTCGCCCATCACTTCAAGAACAAGTTTTGCGCGCAGGAGAAACGCACCTCGCTCAGCTTCGGTCAGGACGCAATTGCCGCGATTGAAAGCCACCCTTGGCCAGGTAACGTGCGAGAGATGGAGAACTGCATCAAGCGCGCGGTAATCATGACTGACGGCTCCATCATCACCGCAGAGGATCTGGGACTACAGCCGTCGGCGACCGCGGCGGAACCCATCAACCTGCGTCAGATACGGGACAAGGCGGAATGCGATGCATTAACGAAAGCGTTGGCGAGAGTCGATGGAAACGTGGTTAAGGCGGCTGAGTTGCTCGGAGTAAGCCGGCCTACCATTTATGATTTGATGAATCGCCACGGGATAAAATAAGCGCTCCCTATATAATACCGGTCTTTGTAATACCTGTCTTTGCTCCTTCTCTTTGAGGAATAGGATTTCCCCATGGCGGTTCTGCTCCACGAACTCATCTTCAAGTCGGCTGAACGTTTTCCCGGAAAGGAAGCATTGGCGCACCGGGAAAATCGGCTAAGCTATGCTGCCTTGGCAAATGAGCTCCACCTCGCTGGAAAGGCCATGCTTGCCTTGGGGCTTGCGCGGGGCGAGCGTGTCGCAGTCTATCTTGAGAAACGAACGGAGACAGTGGCCGCGTTGTTTGGTGCCACAGCCGCGGGGGGCGTTTTCGTACCGGTCAACCCGCTGCTCAAGCCGGAACAGGTGGCTTATATCCTGCGCGATTGCAACGTAAGAATTCTGGTCACCTCGTTGGACCGGTTAAAGCTGCTTCTCGCAGTTCTCCCGCAGTGCCACGATCTCCATGCCGTAATGGTAGTTGGTCCGGCAGAAGCTCTACCCATCATTTCGGGTCTGAATGTCCTGTCGTGGAACGACGCGCTCGTTGCAGACGGGCCGGCCAGGGCGCACCACGGTATCGATGGCGATATGGCTGGGATTCTTTACACGTCTGGAAGCACCGGGAAGCCAAAAGGTGTCGTCCTTTCTCACCGCAATCTGGTTGCGGGGGCGACAAGTGTGGCTCAGTACTTGCAGAACAACCCGGACGACCGGATTCTATCGGTGCTGCCACTCAGTTTTGATTACGGACTCAGTCAGCTCACCACAGCTTTTTACACGGGCGCCACGAGCGTTCTTATGAACTATCTGTTACCACGGGATATCATCGAGATCGTCGAGGAGGAGGGTATCACGGGCCTGGCCGCAGTCCCCCCCTTGTGGATTCAACTGGCCCAGTTGAATTGGCCGCGCGATATTTCGTTGCGTTATATCACTAATTCGGGTGGGGCCATGCCGCGGGCAACGCTGGGCCTGTTACGCGGGACGCTTCGACATACGGCCGTATTTCTCATGTACGGTCTCACCGAGGCGTTCCGCTCGACCTTTCTGCCGCCGGAAGAAGTAGATGCCCGCCCCGATTCGATAGGCAGAGCCATTCCGAATGCTGAAGTGCTGGTGCTGCGTGAGGACGGCTCGCCCTGTGCGGCGGGCGAGCCGGGTGAGCTTGTGCACAGGGGCTCCCTGGTTTCCATGGGATACTGGAATGACCCGGAAAAAACCGCAGAGCGTTTCAGGCCCGTTCCTTCCCGCCAGGCTGGCCTGCCGATTCCGGAATTAGCGGTATGGTCGGGTGATACCGTACGCATGGATGAGGAGGGTTTCCTGTATTTTATCGGCCGCCGGGATGAAATGATAAAAACATCAGGTTATCGAGTCAGCCCCACCGAAATCGAGGAGGTCATCTATGCCACGGAACTGGTGGGAGAGGCTGCGGCTATTGGAACTCCGCATCCGGTGTTGGGACAGGCGATTGTTTTGATCGTAACTGGCCGGCAGGGCACGCCGCCTGACGAACAGAAATTGCTGTCGGCGTGCAAGCTTCATCTCCCCGCCTTCATGTTGCCCAGCCGGGTCGAGTTCAGGGAAGGCGACTTGCCGCGTAATCCCAACGGAAAAATTGACCGAAAACTGCTGGCACAGGAATTCCAGAACGCCTTTATGGAACCGGCGCATGAGTAATACTCGTCCAAAGCACGCGCCAATGAATCAATTCCTCATCCGGGACAATTGTCTCCAGATCGGAGGAATCCCTCTCACGCGGCTCGCACAACGAACGGGTAAAACGCCGTTTTATGCTTATGACCGAATACGTATCGCTGAACGGGTCGCCTTGCTGCGTCAGGAACTGCCTGCGGAGATTCACCTCCACTATGCGATGAAGGCCAACCCTATGCCTGCCGTAGTGCAACATATGGCGAGCCTGGTCGATGGCATAGACGTCGCCTCGGCAGGCGAGATGAAAGTTGCTCTTGACACGCCAATGCGCCCGGCTCAGATCAGCTTTGCCGGGCCGGGGAAGACCGACGCCGAACTTTCCTGCGCGATAGCCGCCGGTGTGGTCGTGAATATGGAGTCGGAACAGGAGATGGAGCGCGTGGCCGGCCTGGGTGATCATCTAGGCATCCGTCCGAAGGTGGCGGTAAGGGTGAATCCCGATTTCGAGCTTAAGTCCTCCAGCATGAAGATGGGCGGGGGCGCAAAACAGTTCGGAGTGGATGCGGAACGGGTACCAGCCATGCTGGCCCGGATTGGCAGGATTGGGCTGGATTTCGAAGGCTTTCACATCTTCAGCGGCTCACAAAACCTCAAGGTGTCGGCCCTCCAGGAATCTCACGAAAAAACGCTGCAGCTTGGCATCTCTCTTGCACGGCATGCGCCGGGCCCGGTTCGTGTGCTGAATATAGGCGGCGGCTTTGGCGTGCCCTACTTTCCCGGAGACGAGCCATTGGATCTGGCGGCCGTGGGGCGCAACCTCCGGCGTTTAATGCCAGAGGCAAAGCGGGAGCTTCCGGAAGCACGGCTAGTGATCGAACTAGGGCGCTATATGGTAGCGGAAGCGGGAATTTATGTGTGTAGAGTGCTGGAGCGGAAGGAGTCGAGAGGCCAGATATTCCTGATTACGGATGGCGGGCTGCACCATCATCTCGCCGCTTCGGGAAACTTTGGCCAGGTAATCCGCAAGAATTATCCCGCTGTTGTCGGCAACAAGGTCGGGCATTCCGAAAGTGAAACCGTCTCGGTCGTGGGGCCGTTGTGCACGCCCCTCGATCTGCTGGCGGATCGAATGGAAATGAGCAGGGCGGAAGCGGGCGATCTGATTGCGGTTTTTCAGTCCGGCGCGTACGGCCTGACTGCGAGTCCGACGGCTTTTCTCAGTCATCCCGCGCCTGTTGAAGTCCTGGTTTAGCGCTATCCGGCTACCTTATTTATCGTTTGGCATGCAAATGCACTTTCCCTTGCTCGTCCGCCTGAGTTCAGAAGAAACAATAAGCAATGGAAGGATGATGTCCAGAAAAATCGGAGAACTGTTTTGAGCGGATTATGCGGCTGGGTAGGCCATGGGACCTCCGTTCCTGAGAACATGCAGCTTGTCCGGCAAATGGCCGGACCGCTAATGCGCTTTGACGGGAGCCTGGTCGAGGCTGCCGCCGGGGAAAGCAGTGCCATGGCGGTGGCGGCCAGCGCCGGCTTCAAACATATCCATGAAAAGGATGGGCTTCTGGTTGCCATATGGGGGCGGGCAAACTTCCAGGAATCCCGACTGACGCACCTTGCGCGAACTGAAGGGCTGGCAAAAACGCTGGCTGACGATTGGCGCAAACGGGGAGAGGAGGCCTTCGAAAGCCTCAGAGGCGCGTTTGCTTTATGCATATTGGATAAAAATGCAAATGAAGCCGTTCTGGCGATAGACCGGATGGGTACATTTCCGCTCAACTATCAGGTTTCGCGAGGAGGGATGGTGTTCGGGTCGTCGTCGGACGCGGTAAATTTGCATCCGCTGATCCGATCCGAGATAGCTCCCCAGAGCCTGTACAACTACGTTTATTTCCATATGGTTCCGGGCCCCGCCACGATTTACCAGGACCAGAAACGTCTCCTGCCGGGTGAATATCTCGTCTATCGAAAGGGGCATCTCGAAGTTAGAAAATACTGGGAAATGCGATTCCAGGAAAATGAGAAACGTTCCTTTGAGAACCTCAAGCAGGACTTCCTTGGCGTGTTGCGTTCTAGCGTACGTGACGCCGTGGGAGATCAGGAAGTTGGAGCTTTTCTCAGTGGCGGAACCGATAGCTCGACCATTGCGGGAATATTGGGAGAGGTAAGTGGCCGCCCAGCCCATACGTATTCCATCGGTTTCGATGCCTCAGGTTATGACGAGATGGGATACGCCCGTATCGCGGCGAAACATTTTTCTACCCGGCATCATGAGTATTATGTGACGCCCGAAGACATAGTGAGCAGTATTCCCCGAATTGCAGCTATTTTCGACCAGCCCTTTGGCAACGCTTCCGCCATACCCGCCTACTACTGTGCGCGCATGGCTAAAGCCGACGGTTTGAGCATAATGCTGGGAGGTGATGGCGGGGACGAACTGTTCGGCGGCAACGTGCGTTACGCTAAACAGCACCTGTTTTCCCTCTACGAGCAAATGCCTTTCCCGTTGCGTAAGGGACTTATCGAGCCACTGGTGTTTGGTTTCCCCGGAGGGGCTGCATTGCCGCCGGTGCGGAAGGCGCGCAGCTACATCGAACAGGCATCCATCCCCATGCCGGCACGGACGGAGACCTACAATCTGTTGGAGCGGTATGGCCCCTCTGAAGTCTTTACCCGAGAGTTCCTGGAATCCGTCAGTCCGCAGAACCCGGCAGGCCTGCTCGACGAGATCTATCATGAGAGCAACGCTGTAAGCCTGATCAACCGTATGCTTGCTTTCGATCGAAAATTTACGCTTGCCGATAACGATTTGCCAAAGGTGGCGAAAGCCTGTGAACTGGCCGGAATGGAGGTGGCTTTTCCTCTCATCAGTGATGAGGTCGTGGCTTTCTCCTTACGATTGGAGCCCCACCTGAAACTCAAGGGTACGAAGCTACGTTACTTCTTCAAGGAAGCATTGCGTGGATTCCTGCCCGACGATATTATCACCAAGCAAAAGCACGGTTTCGGCTTACCGTTCGGTGTATGGCTTCAACAGCATAAGCCGTTGCAGGAACTGGCTTCCGATAGCCTGAGCGACCTGAAGTCGCGGAGCATCGTTCGCTCTGATTTTATCGACAAGTTGCTTGGGGAGCATCTGGACGAGCACGCGGGATACCATGGCACGATGGTCTGGGTGCTGATGATGCTGGAGCAATGGTACCGGCACCGGTAGCTTTACGGCATGAAGGCCGTCACGAACGCTGACGTTTCAGGTGTTAATTCAGTGTTGCCATCTGATTCAGCTATAACGGGTCAGACATCGCTGCAGATATCGGTCTTTACCCAAATCCGCTCATTCCACTCGATCACGAGTGTGACTGAACGCTACCGTCCCCATCCGATCTCGTACAATCCGCATTCGAAGACGCAAGATCATCTGCAGGTTATGGCAAAATTCCTGTACTTCATAAACAAATGGTGTCTATGATGTAAGGACGTCAGTAGCCTTTTAACCCGAAACCAGCCCGACCGAGCCGCACCGTCTAATGGCTCCAGGCAAATCGATCAGGCAGCTTATGAGTAACCCAGGCACTGATATAGCGATTTCCGCCGACCTCCGGGCGAGGAGCGGGCATGACTGAAACCGCCCTGGTACTTGTATGCAAGCGCCCTTCATCTGGCGTTGGCAAGCAACGGATCGCCGCAACCTTTGGTCGAGAGGGGGCTGTACGGATTGCCGAGGCATTGCTCGCCTGCGCTCTGGAAGACGCCCGCGACTGGTCCGGGCCGGTGGTTGTTTCCCCTGCGGATCCTCCAGATTGCGGCTGGGCTGCGGCTCTATTGCCGCAGTTAAGCCTGGAAGTGCGGGTAGAGTCTCAAAAAGGCGGCAATCTGGGACAAAGGCTGAATGCCCTGGATCATAAACTGCGTGGAGACGGTTTGGAACAGCTCGTTTATATCGGCAGCGACTCCCCCGCTCTCTCCCCCAAGGACTATGCCGAAGTGCGCCAGGCTTTGCAGAACCATGACGTTGTTTTAAAGCCCGCCGCCGATGGCGGCGTCGTGCTGATGGCGAGCCGCAAGCAATGGCCGATGCTGAGCGCCCTGCCGTGGAGTACAGCGCGGCTGGGCTCGACACTCGCGCACTGTTGCCGGGCGGCAGGACAATCCGTCGCTATGCTGACACAGGGTTTCGACGTGGATGAAAAGGAAGACGTCCTTCGACTGGCTGCGGTGTTGAAAACGGATCAGCGACCGGCACGGCGCGAGTTGTGCCTCCTGGCTAGTGATATTGTTCGTATGAGGGAACCGGTCCATGTCCAGATTTAGCGTGGTCATTCCTTGCTATCACGATGAGGACAAGCTGGCGAATCTGCTCAGCCAGTTGCAAGGGCTGATGAGCCCGCCATTCGAAATCATAGTGGTAGATGGCGCTGCGGACGCGGCATGCCGCACGATTTGCCGCCAATACAGCGCGCGCTGGTTGGCCGGGGAGCCGTGTCGGGGACGGCAATTACTTGCGGGTGCGGCTCTGGCAAAAGGTGAGGCATTATGGTTCCTGCATGCCGACAACAGATTGGCGCCGGACCCGATAACCCCCATGGAGCGCATTTTCAGTTTGGGCGCTCTCGGTGGTTACTTTCGCTTCCGCTTTGATATTCCGCGCGCCTGGCCCGCATGGCTGCTGGAACCCGCTATTGCGGTCCGTTGCCGCTTTGGCGTTCCGTATGGGGATCAGGGACTATTCATGACACGGGAGGCCTATTTTGAAGCAGGTAGCCATTCTCCGTGGCCCCTGTTCGAGGAGGTTTCCCTTGTGCATGAATTGCGCAGACTGGGCCGATTCCTTCCCCTGCGCGAGCCAATTTTTGTCGATCCTCGCCGGTGGCATCGCGACGGGTGGTGGCGTCGTACCTGGGTAAACCGCAATCTTGCGCTCGCTTTTGCGCGCGGCGTTTCCCCCGATCGTCTGGCGGCCCGCTATCGATCCAAACTGACCTGCCCCCTATCACGAGGTAGACCATGCACGAAACCGTCCAGCAATACTATGGCGAAACACTGAACTGTTCGCTCGACCTTCAGACCAGCGCCTGCAAGACCGACACCGGCTTGCCCGAGTACGTGAAGCCGATATTGGCGCAGGTGCACGATGAAGTCCTTACGCGTTACTACGGCTGCGGCCTCGTGCTGCCGGAAGTGCTTGCGGGCTTGACGGTCCTGGATCTCGGTTGCGGAGCCGGACGCGATGTCTACGTGTTGTCAAAGCTGGTGGGTAAAACGGGCCGGGTGATCGGGGTGGATATGACGGAAGAGCAACTGGCTGTTGCGCGCCGGCACGAGGAATATCACCGAAGAGTCTTTGGTTATGCTGAGAGCAATGTGTGCTTTTTGCATGGCTATATCGAGCGCCTGGCCGAACTCCAACTGCCCGACGCAAGCGTGGATGTGATCGTTTCCAATTGCGTGCTTAACCTTGCCCCTGACAAGGCGGCGGTATTGCGCGAGGCATGGAGGGTACTCAAACCCGGGGGGGAATTATATTTTTCCGATATCTATACCGACCGCCGGGTGCCGGCGGAACTTACTCGCGATTCGGTGTTGTACGGCGAATGCCTGAGTGGAGCACTGTACTGGAATGATTTCCTTCACCTCTCCCGTCAGAATGGGTTTGCCGACCCACGGCTGATAGACGACCACGCCATTACCATCGACAATGCAGAACTGGCGGCGCGCACAGGCAGCATCCGTTTTTACTCCGCCACCTACCGGTTATTCAAGCTGGACAACCTGGAGCCTGCCTGCGAAGACTATGGGCAGGCGGTGGTCTACCGCGGCACAATACCTTATCTCCCGCACGTGTTTGTGCTCGACAAGCATCACCGCATCGAAACGGGAAAGCATTTCAGCGTCTGTGGCAATACGTGGCGCATGCTACACGATAGCCGATTCGGCGCGCATTTCGATTTCTATGGCAGTTTCGGGCGACACTACGGTATTTTTCCCGGCTGCGGTATGGCGCTGCCTTTCGATGATAGTGCAAACGGCCTCCCGACAGATCGGACAGGTGGGTGCTGCTAGCAATGGATATCCCTCGCGGAGAGATGCTTCGCCGTTCCGGGCAATGGCTGTGTACGCCCGGGGGCGAGCCCCGTGGTTTTATTCAGCCCCACGCGCTGGACGAATTGTGGTTTCACACTGGCACCGCCTGTAACCTCGCCTGTCCTTTTTGTCTGGAAGGCTCGAAACCGGGAGATGACCGGTTGCAACTATTGCGTTTCGACGAGGCCGTTCCTTTCGTTGATGAGTCGCTCGGGCTTGGTGTCAAACGGTTTTCTTTTACGGGTGGCGAGCCTTTTATAAACAAGGACATCATACGCATACTCGATTACGCGTTACGGTGGAGGCCTTGCCTGGTGCTGACGAACGCAACCGAGCCATTGATCAGGCGCCTTAAACAGTTGAAACCGCTACGGGAGCGCCCATTCCCGCTGAATTTTCGCGTTAGTCTCGATTATCCCGACGCAGCACGGCATGACGCGGGACGGGGTGAGGGCATGTTTGCACGCGCGCTGGAAGGCTTGCGCAGGCTTCATGACATGGGTTTCCAGATATCGGTGGCGAATCAACTCATGCCTGACGTCATGCCGCAGACTGTCGCGGCGTGCTTTGCCGAGATTTTTCGCGCCGCCGGTTTACCCGAGGACCTGCCGCGTACCGAGTTTCCCGAGTTCCACCATCCGGGCGCGCGAGTGGACTCGCCCCAAATTACCCAGCGCTGCATGGTGGATTTTCATACGGAAGAGAGCCGGCGTTCGTTCATGTGCGCCTTCAGCAAAATGGTGGCGAAAAGCGGCGGTCGTGTGAACGTTTACGCCTGTACGCTGGTGGACGACGATCCGGATTACATCCTGGGACAAACACTGACAGAAGCGCTGCAAGTCGCCGTGAGCATGAAGCACCATCGCTGCTACAGTTGCTTCCATTACGGCGCCTCATGCAGCGAAATGAAGCGGAGCATCGAATAACGTTGCCTAGGCCGCCCGTCTCATTCATCCACTCCTTTCGCGAATTACGACTACGAGTAGCGCCGACGTGAAACACTGGTGGCTGCTTATATTGGTGGTGTTCTTGGCGGCGTTGTTCTTTGCCCTGGATATCGACAGTTTTATCAGCTTCGAAACACTTAAGGCCAGTCGCGATGATCTGCATGAAGCCTATCGAGCGCGCCCGTTATATATTATGGGTTTGTACACCGCAATTTATATCGCCGTAGCCGCGTTGTCCCTCCCCGGCGCCACGGTGATGACCCTTGCTGGGGGCGCCGTTTTCGGGCTGTGGTTCGGGACTGCTTTAGCGCTTATTTCCGCGACGACAGGTGCTACGCTCGCTTTCTGGATGTCTCGCTATGTGTTTCGGGATATCGTGCAGCGGCGGTTAGGCCACCGGATGGCGGCAATTGACGCCGGTATCCGGCGTGATGGCGCATTTTATCTTTTCACTTTGCGCCTTGTACCGGTATTTCCCTTCTTTGTGATCAACCTGCTGATGGGACTTACGGCCATCCGGACCGCCACCTTCTTTTGGGTAAGCCTGCTGGGTATGCTCGCTGGCACTGCAATTTATGTCAACGCTGGAACTCAGCTGGGTTCGCTCAACAGTCTGTCCGCCATCCTCTCGCTGCCGCTAATCGGGTCTTTCGTTTTGCTGGCCGTCTTTCCGTGGCTGGCACGATGGGGGTTGGAAAGCATACGGGTGAGAAGAAAGCGGGGGATGGGTAGCAACCATGCGCGATGGACCAAACCGGGTCGTTTCGATCGCAATCTCGTGGTCATCGGGGCCGGTGCGGCAGGGCTGGTAGCGTCTTACGTTGCAGCCTCGACCCGCGCGAAAGTAACGTTGATTGAAGCGCACAAGATGGGGGGCGACTGCCTGAACTTCGGCTGCGTGCCTTCGAAGGCGCTGATACGCTCGGCTGCTTTTCTGCGGCAGGCCCGGCGTGCCAGCGAACTGGGTATTGCGCGCGCAGTCGTTGAATACAGTTTCAGTGACATAATGGCGCGGGTACACCGGATCATAAAAACCGTCGAGCCGCATGACTCGGCTGAGCGTTATGCCAAGTTGGGGGTAGAGGTCATACATGGCGCAGCGCGTATTACTTCGCCCTGGACAGTGGATGTCAACGGGCAGATCATTACTACCCGCGCAATCGTCATAGCCACCGGGTCTCGCCCCGTGATTCCCGCTATTCCGGGGCTGGAGAGGGTTCGCTACTACACGTCCGATACCATCTGGTCGCTTGCGGAACGTCCTCAGCGGCTGATTGTATTAGGCGGCGGGCCCGTTGGGTGCGAGTTGGCGCAGGCGTTTGCATTATTGGATTGCCGCGTAACGCAAGTAGCCAGAACAGGCTTGATGGAGCGAGAGGACGCCGATGCCGCTGCGCTGATTGAAGGTGCGCTGCGTGCTGATGGTGTCCGAGTGCTGACCCGGACCGATGCGATACGTTGCGAAAGCGAGGCTGGCGCGCAGTGGCTGGTTGTGCGTCACCACGATGGAACGGAAGAAGCCCTCCCATTCGACGCCATGCTATGCGCAGTGGGAAGGACAGCCCGTACCGAAGGTTTCGGCCTGGAGGAGTTGGGGATTCCGGTTTCAGCTAAGGGCACTATTGAAACGGATGCGTGGTTGCAAACACTTTATCCCAGCATCTACGCATGCGGAGACGTCGCCGGGCCCTATCAGTTTACCCATGTTGCAGCGCACCAGGCCTGGTATGCCTCTGTCAATGCCTTGTTTGGCGGCTTTAAACGCTTCAAGGTGGACTATTCGGTCATTCCCTGGGCCACGTTTACCCATCCGGAAGTAGCCCGGGCCGGATTATCGGAGGCTCAAGCGAACGAACGCGGCATCAAATACGAAGTGACGCGCTACCACCTTGAAGACCTCGACCGCGCCATCACCGATGAAGCGGCATATGGTTTTGTCAAAGTCCTTACTCCACCGGGTGGCGATCGCATCCTGGGCGTAACCATTGTGAGCGAACGGGCCGGTGACCTGCTGGCGGAATTTGTCCTGGCCATGAAACAGGGTCTCGGTCTCAACAAGATACTGGGCACCATCCATACCTACCCGACCTGGCCCGAGGCGAATAAATATGCGGCGGGGAAGTGGAGGCGCGCGCATGTGCCCGACCTTTTGCTTCGCTGGGTGCAAAAATACCATGCTTGGAGGCGAGGATAAGGAGAACTCAGATGAAATTTGCCGTAGCGGCCGCCCTGGTATTTGCCGCGGGGTTTGCTTGGTTACCTGCCGGTGAAGCGGCGCCGCAGAAACTGGTGTTGAGCGGCGCCAGCACCATGGCGCCGGTTGCTGGAGAAATTGCCCGGCGCTTTGAATCAAGATATCGCGGAACGAGAATAGATGTGCAGAGCGGAGGTTCTTCTCGCGGCATTAACGATGTTCGCAACGGACTCGCCGCTATCGGCATGGTCTCCCGCGTGCTGAAGCCACAAGAGAAGGATCTGCAGGCGCATGCTATTGCGTGGGATGGGGTGGGGGTCATCCTCCATGCAAGTAACCCCGTCGCTGTGCTAAGCCGACAGCAGATTAGCGGCATTTATACCGGCAAAATAGCTAACTGGAAGGATGTGGGCGGGACAGATTCACCCATAACCGTGGTGAACAAGGCTGAAGGCCGCTCGACACTCGAGTTGTTTTTGCGCTATCTTGGGTTAAAGGCCAGCGATATCAGGCCGCATGTAATTATCGGCGACAACTCGCAAGGAATAAAGACGGTTGCCGGCAACTCGAATGCAATCGGCTATGTTTCCATAGGCGCAGCCGAATACGAGGCAAAGCACCGCGTGCCCATAAAGCTCTTGCCACTTGAGGGCGTCGCGGCTACGGTAGCGAATGTGCGCAACGGCACATTCCTGCTGTCGCGGCCTTTAAACCTGGTAACGGGAACCGCACCGAAAGGATTGGTCCGGGAATTCATCGAGTTTGCACGCTCGGAGCATGTAGATGATCTGGTTGAGGCACAGTATTTCGTCCCCGTCAGCATCCGCTGACACGCTAATGCTTTGGTTGCTGCGTGCGGCCGCTGGCGTCGCGGCAAGCCTCGTATTGCTGATCCTGTTTTTTCTCGTGGCGGAATCCTGGCCTCTGCTGATGAGGGATTTGCCGATTACCCATTTTGTTACCGATTCTTCGTGGCATCCCGATGAAGGCGCGTACAACCTCGCGCCCATGCTTTCTGGGACGCTTTACGCCGCGGGAGGCGCGTTGCTGCTGGCTATGCCTCTCGGCATTGCCTCGGCGCTGTTCATTACCTATTATGCACCCCCGCGCGGCGCAGATGCTTACCGGCGCCTGGTCGAGTTGCTGGCCGGCATTCCTTCCGTGGTTTACGGTTTCTGGGGATTGACCACGTTAGTGCCGCTGATCAATCAATTGCAACCGCCCGGCTCCAGTCTGCTGGCGGGCATTCTGGTGCTGACGTTGATGGTCCTTCCCACCATCACGCTAACCGCGCACGCCGCCCTGGTGGCTGTGCCTGGAGACTACTTGCGAGGCGCCTTCGCGCTAGGCATGTCACGCTGGGCCATGGTCCGCGGCGTTGCGCTGCCAGCTGCCAGAATGGGAATCGTCGCGGGTGCAATACTTGCAGCCGGGCGCGCGGTTGGGGAAACCATGGCCGTGTTGATGGTGACAGGGAACGTGGTTCAGCATGCAGGTGGCCTATTCGATCCCGAGCGTACCCTTGCCGCCAATATCGCATTGGAAATGCCTTATGCCGTCAGTGACCACCGCGCTGCACTATTCGTATCAGGTCTGACACTCATGCTGTTGGTGATGCTGCTCTGGAGCGCGGCGGCAAGGATGGGAAGGGGCTGACATGCGCGAAATATCCCACGTGGAGATTATGTCTTCCGGCCACGCTCGCGGAGACCGGATGGTGCAGTGGGTCGTGTATTTCGCTGCAATACTCGTTAGTGCTGCATTTGTGTGGATAGTCTGGGATCTTGTGCGTGGCGGCATCGGTCATCTTTCCTGGACCTTCCTGGTGGAGTCATCGCGGGATGCGGGACGCGCAGGCGGTATTGGCGCGGTTCTGGTTTCCACGGTCCTTGTTTTGCTGATTGCCCTGGCGGTTGCCCTGCCGCTCGGGTGGGCCACTGGGGCATTGCTTGCCGAATATGTGCCGGCTGCTGGAGGGCTCGGCCATACAGTGCGCTACAGCCTGCAGGTGCTGGCCGCGGTGCCTTCCATCGTGTTTGGCCTGTTCGGCAACATCTTTTTCTGTGTCTATCTCGGCCTGGGATTTTCCATTCTGTCGGGTGGGCTGACCCTGGCCTGCATGCTGTTGCCAATTCTCGTCAGTACCGCCGAGGCCGGCCTGCGCGCGGTACCGGGTGCGCATCGCTTATCCGCTACGGCGCTGGGCATGTCGCGCACAGCTACGTTATGGCATGTGTTGCTGCCGGCCGCGGCGCCCGCACTGGTTGCAGGTCTGCTCCTGGGGATCGGCCGTGCCATGGCCGAAACCGCCGCGTTATTGTTCACCAGCGGCTATGTTGACCGCATGCCGGATTCGCTGCTTGATTCGGGGCGCACATTGGCGGTGCATATTTTCGATTTATCCATGAACGTTCCTGGAGGCGACGCGCCGGCTTATGCATCGGCGCTGGTGCTGATAGCGGCTTTGCTGCTTATTAATGTGCTTGCCATGAGGTTTGCGGCAGGCTGGCAACGCGGGAAAATGGTAACGGTATGAACGTGAGAGGACGCCGCGGTCCTGGCAAGCCCGAGGCTGATCAAGTTGTGGCAGGCGAAAACAATAGTTATACGCTGGGGCCGATGCAGGCGGGACCCGCGTGCTGTGCCCCCCAACCCTTGATCCGGGTGCGGAATTTTTCCCTTTTTTATGGTGGCAGGACCGCGCTGGATAATATCTCGCTCGATATCTACCGGGGCTGCATTACTGCCCTGATCGGCCCCTCCGGCTGCGGAAAAACTAGTTTTCTGTCATCAATCAACCGGCTTACGGACCTGATTCCCGGCTGCAGCATCACCGGCCGTATGCATATCGACGACAGTGATATTCATGGTCCGGCAACTGACCTCCAGGCGCTGCGGCGGCAGATCGGCATGGTGTTCCAGAAACCGTCTCCTTTTCCGTTTTCCATTTACCGGAACATCGAGTTGCCCTTGCACGAACATGGCATTAAGCGGCGTGAAGATAAAGATGCCATCATCCAGCGAGTGCTGCAGGATGTCGGGCTCTGGAACGAGGTGCAGGATCGCTTGCACTCTTCCGCCCTGAGCCTGTCGGGCGGTCAGCAGCAGCGCCTGTGCATTGCCCGCGCGCTCGCGCTGGATCCGCAGATTCTGCTAATGGATGAGCCTTGCAGCGCGCTTGATCCGATTGCTTCCGGCGTGGTCGAAGACCTGATCAGCCGGTTGCGCGGCCGCTACACTATTATCATTGTTACGCACAATCTGGCGCAGGCCCGCCGCGTAGCCAACTACGCCGCATTTTTCTGGGTCAAGGATCATGCTGGACGCCTGGTGGAATTCGGTCATTGCCGGCAGGTTTTTGAATCACCGGCGCACGAACTTACGGCCGCATATGTGAATGGTGCGAGAGGCTGACAGGCACAAGCTGATAGGCACAAGAAATATGCATCCCGACAGGTTATCCGGGTTTCCGGCGTTACCATATTGGCTCCAGTCCGCCTTGAACAAATCGGAGATGATGCCGGGAAGCCGTAAAACTACGTATGCCATTGTAGATAAAAATAGATAAAAAACCGTAATGAGGTTGGGGTTTTTCATTGGGAATCAGATATATAAAAGAAAAGAGGTTTACCATGGACACACAAATTGTAAAGCTGTATAGTTGCCGGGCCTTCGCTCTTTAGGGCATCTCTAAGAATTCCAATTTTGCCGCTATGTTGCTCCCGAAAATGTTTTTCTTCCCCAAGCCCCCGAGATTTCGCTTCTGCGCCCTGCCGGTTGGAGCCAGCCGCCCTCCAGCCGGTGGGCGGCGCTTGCCGTGCAGTGACGGGGGGCGGGCGCGGTCGGGTTCCTTGAATTCTTAGAGATGCTCTTCAGAAAAGGGTGGGATGATGTCAGCATTGGACGCATGGCAGGTGAAAATGGCGCACAGGATGCGCAGTGATAAACATATAGGGAGGGAAACATGAACAAAGTTGTTCAAGGGGTCGTCGGACTGGGAGTGCTGTGCATGAGTGCTGTCCCGGCCATGGCGGCAAAAGACATTTCCAAATTACCGGTGGTGACCCAGGAGCTGGTAGCCCCGCCTTTCGTGCCCAAGCACGACCAGGTGGCCAAGGGTGGTCCCAAGGTAGTGAAGATCCGCATGGAAACCATAGAGAAGCTAATAGACATTGCCCCTGACGGGACAAAGATATGGGCCCTGACTTTCAACGGCACGGTTCCCGGGCCGCTGATCGTCGTGCATCAGGATGACTATGTCGAGTTGACACTGGTCAACCCGAAGGAAAGCTCCATGTCGCACAATGTTGATTTCCACGCCGCCACTGGCGCGCTGGGCAGTGCCGGCCTGACCCTGGTTGCCCCTGGCGAAGATGTGGTGGTGCGCTGGAAGGCCACCAAGCCTGGGGTATTTGTCTATCACTGCGCCCCTGGGGGCACCATGATTCCGTTTCACGTCATCTCCGGCATGAATGGGGCCATCATGGTATTGCCGCGCGACGGCCTGAAGGATGCCAAGGGCAAGTCCGTACGCTATGACCGCGCCTACTATGTCGGCGAGCAGGATTACTATATCCCCAAGGATAAGGATGGCAAGTACAAGACCTATGGTTCGCCTGCCGAAGGCATGCATGAGATGCTCGAACTGTCCAAGGGACTGATTCCGACCCATGTCGTCTTCAATGGCGCAGCAGGTGCCCTGACTGGCGATAATGCACTCAAGGCCAACGTGGGTGAGAAGGTGCTGTTCATCCATTCCCAGGCCAATCGCGATTCACGTCCTCACCTAATCGGCGGCCATGGCGACCTGGTGTGGCAGGGCGGCTCCTTTGCCGATACTCCGATCACCAACCAGGAAACCTGGTTCGTTCCCGGTGGCGCAGCGGTAGCGGCCTTGTACGAGTTCAAGCAGCCCGGCTTATACGTCTACCTCAGCCATAACCTGATCGAGGCGGTATTGCTGGGCGCGGCTGCACACATGAACGTCGAGGGCGAATGGGACAACGATCTCATGGAGCAGCTCAAGAAACCCAACCCGGACGCAACCCCGGCCATGGATCACTAGAACAACCCCGGGCTTCAATAATACTGGCGGCTTCAACGAAAGTTGAAGCCGCTTTTTCTTGGGGGTGCTCCTAGGAAGCCCCGTCGCGTCCGCGTGGGACTTGCGTAGGATTTGTTCAAGGCTTCCCTGGCAGTCTCAATCAGGACGGTTCTTTCGTCCCCTGCCAGAACAATGGGTTATTCAATTTTCCCCTCAATTTCCTTGACATATAAAGGGGTAGCGGGTTAGGCTATGCGGCGTTTTAGAGTGGCCTGGGATTGTTTTAGAGTATCCTGGGGTTTCATCGGACAAGCCGGGTATCGGGATAGGGAGATA
>JACDGV010000051.1 GCA_013821425.1 Nitrosospira sp.
TTTCTCCTTCACGCAAAATCCCAATAACCTGCTCTTCGCTAAATCGCTTCTTCATATTCGCCTCCATGTCAAAAATTAACATGAAGACTCACTCAAGGGGTGGCTACAAAATTCCTGGCAGGTCAAATGTTGTTGAGAAGCTGGCAGACAAGTTTAGATTAACTGGCGAAGAACGCGCCGAACTTCTTCCGAGTGGCAAACAGACGAGATTCACTAATCGTGTCCACTGGGCGAAGAGCTATCTAAAGCAGGCCGGCCTTGTTAGTGGTACGCGCAGGGGCTATTTTATGATTACCGAGAAAGGACGCTCGGCTCTTGCAGATACTTCCTCAGTTATCAACAATGCATTTCTGGAGCAATTCCCAGGATATCAAGAGTTTAAAAATCGAACGAGGGAAGCTTGCCCCGACTCAGCTTTGTCTCTATTGAAAATAGATGTACCAGTAACCGAGCCTGCAACCCCAGATGAAACACTCCGGGAAGCACACAACAAGATAACAGCTACCCTAGCCAGTGAGTTATTGGATCGTGTTCGTAATAGTCCCCCATCTTTTTTTGAAAAACTCATTGTTTCGCTCCTGCTGGCTATGGGATATGGGGGAACCTCGAAGGAAGCGGGGCGAGCACTAGGGCAGAGTGGCGACGATGGAATTGATGGGGTAATTGATCAAGACCCGTTGGGGGTAGATCAGGTTTACTTGCAGGCTAAACGTTATGCGGAGGGAAACAACATAGGAGCGGGAACGATACGTGATTTTTACGGAGCGTTGAGCCTTAAACGAGCACATAAAGGAATTTTTGTTACAACCTCGGCGTTCAGTCCAGCTGCAATTCAGACTGCGCGTGACCTTCACTCTCGCATCGTACTTATTGATGGTACTCAGCTAACTCGACTGATGATACGGTACAACATAGGATGCAGAAATGAAGAAGTGCTGTATCTGAAAAAGATTGATGAGGATTTCTTTGAGTAACTCGCCCTTAAAAGCGTTCGGTTTCTATTTTAGATGAACAATACCCTCCATAGCCGGTGCGTCAATGACTGCAAGTTGAGTATTAAGGCTTATCAAAATCTTGTTGGCGCACTAAATGCATTTAATAGGTTCATTGCCCTTTGGGATAACGACGACGAACTCCTTCTCTCATCCGTCTTTTGTTTCGGGGTGGTGAAATATGCACGGCCCTTTACTCAAACAAAGACGCCGTTCGGGAAGGCGAGTTATCCCATAAGCCACTTGAAAAAGATACAGAACTTCTCTGCCAAGGTCCATGCGCACCTTTTAAAAATCAGAGACACGTTGATTGCTCATGACGATTTTGAAAGCATTGGACCGAAAATACTTCAATCTTGCATTTCTCTTAACGAGACCAACGTTCCTATTCCTATAACTATCGCAATATCGAATAAATGTCTGGCTTATCCTGTCGATAAGCTCTCTGTATCGATTCTAAGGGAGCACGTCGCGGCTTGCGTAGGAGGAGCATTAGATAAGCTAAACTCTGATTTGACCCGAATGCGCGAAGCTGGACTTGCGCACCCCGATCAAGCCGAAGGAGGTGCCCAATATAAAAAACACCATGGTCGACAGTCAATAGATGTGAACGGCTCCGGTCTTCACCCTCCTGATGTCATTAGTGACGGATGGCTCACTAACACGCACCCCGATTTCAGCCACATCCATAATGGCTTTCGATATGAGGAACTTCGACTACGGCGTGATTTTCATGGGCCGGAACGGATTAAGCTGCCCGATGGGACGTACATTGAAATTGCCCCCCCGCCCCCTAAGTAATAATCAATCCAATCATCCGTGACTCCAAACAATTAGACTTTTAACTATACGCTGCGTAACCTCATAACGATACAGGTTATTTCCGTTTTTCTGTTTGCGGAAAACAAGTTCTTTGAACCCGCTTTGATGACAGGAAGATGCCCCATGAACGTGATTTCAGAGTGACACCCTGTGTCGCAACCGGTGCCCTAGAAATCTGGCTTACTATGTGGCAACCTCTTCATTTCCGAAAGAGCCTCTTCTGTGGCTTTAATTAGCTCATACCGACTCGCAGGGTTTGTCAAGGCAGGAGATAGCTTTCGGGCAATACTTATTCCTTCCATCGCCTGCGCATAATACATCTCGCCATAATCGGCATCAGAGAAACCCTCATCGCCTTTCCCCTTGGGCTCACGCTGTCCTATGGCTTTATAAATAGATGGGTAATATCGCTTCATCCACTTCAGTACAGTAGACGGCGCAAGATGCCCATGGAAATCTCCTGCCATCTCACGGTATGTTTTGAAAGCACCCCTTCTTTTCTTTCGATGTCCGCCGGCTTTGATGTATGCCTTAAACATTGGAAGCTTGTCCTTGGCTCTTAATGGAAGACCATGCTGAAGGTTTTGCTTTCCCCCCTCCCACTTGGCCTCATCTCGGCTCATGTTTTTTATAATCGCAACTAGCTCTGACTTGCCAATGAGATTTGCAGCTTCCACCCGGTGGAAACCGTCGATCAGGAACAGGACAGAATTTATTTTAGCTAGATGAATAGGCGGGAACTCATCGCCTTGCTTCATTGCAATGGAGTAGCGTTTCACCTGAGTTTCATCCAGTTTGGCGCTTCTAGACTGGAGCTCTTCATCGACCACTATATCTGATAAACGAACTTCTTCTATTACGGGTTCAACGGGGCTCATACAAGTTCCCCTAACGCATCATGTAGTGTTTGTTTCTCGTTTCTTAGCTTATTCATTTCATGACGCTCAAGATGAGCCACAGTTAACCCTGCGACTCCAAATGTGTCCTGAAGGATTCTTGCAAGTATGACTGTGGTTTTCGGTCTGGCATCCCGATAGACGCTCTTTGCTTTTCTGGTTTCGTGGTCATAATATGATCCAACACTGGTGGGGGCCAAGGTTCGCACCCTGCGTGCTAGCTGTGCTCCAAAGGCGTTATCAGATTTAAACCGACGAGGGTTTTCCACTTGGAGCAAGTACACAGCAAGTGCGACTTCAATTACTTCCATTGAGCTGGAGTTTGCGCCTATCTTCACTACCTCGAACCATGCCTCCGCTGCAAAGCGGTTGTGGGGTGCACCCGTCAGATACCTCGTTTCCTCAGCCTTTGCAATCTCGATGAGCGCCTCCCATCGGGCACAAAGGATATTCCACGTTGGGTTATCTCGATTCTTCTTAATACGCGCCCTTGCGCGCTTTCTAAAAGGCTCTAGCTCGTGCGCTCCAACAGGTGTTTGCTCCGGATGACCATGTCTTCGGTTGCGCCGCTTGTGCGGCTCGCAGTAACCACTAAAGCCGCTTACCGGAAAACCGCATCCTGCGAGCTTGCAGACCTTCATACTGCCCCTGGGGGTAATTATTGACCCCGTAGTGTAAGAGACACAGGTACAGAAAGAGAATTGGACTAAAGTCCGATAGCACCCGCAGGGGGACTGCTAAAAAAAGGGAAAAGTTTAAACATACGGGAAACGCGAACGTCCAGAATAGAGTCGGTACGCTGCTTCTCGTTATCTCGCAAAGGGGTCGACGTAAGGAACCGCTCGGGACCCAGTGTTTACTACCTCATACTTACTACCCCCAAGGTACCCCTGTGGGGACGAACCTGAGACGCTAGGGGCTACCCCCGTAGGGGCTGTCACTGAGGTGTACCCTCCCGTGTGTCTCTGTATGGTAGCCCGATTGCCTCTATTGTCCCAGGACTCAGCCACGCCACCTTGGTACTCCCTCTGTGTAGATTGGTAACCCCTCGGGCCTGTGCATTCCGTAAGGCCACCTTGGTAAGTGATACAGTCGGCATAGGATAGGGAACTGGAGAGTAACTAGGGTGATAGCTAGGGGTTTCATGCTGGCGAGTCCTTATAATTGTTATTGTGAGGATGAGCTTCTCATCTCAACAGTATGCTCCAATCTTTGAACAGTGCACGCAACCCCCTTCACGTGTTACAAGCCCATGCCGTTCTACTGTAGGAAGACAGATTCTCTCAAGTTCAAATAGCCTCAGCAGCGTAGCAACGCTCTACAATGTCTCAGGTTGAACGATAAGGGGCTGGGCTAGGGATAGGTATTGATTGCACCCGTAGGCGATTGTAGAGCAAACTGAGGCCCATACTGAGCATTATGCCTTAACGGACCTGTTTCCGTTTACTAGTGGTGAAACTATTCAATACCCTCAGGTCCTCTTTTCTTCGCTGGCACTGCCTTTGATACCGGGTACGTAGTTGTATAAGGTCTGCCGAGTAATCCCCAGGTCTTTGGCTATTCGTGCCCTCGGTATACCTGCTGCCACTCGTTGCTTAACATCCGCCACTTGTTCAGAAGTAAGTTTCTTAGTGCCTCCTTTATACACTCCCTTGGCTTTAGCGATTGCTATCCCCTCACGCTGGCGCTCCTTCGCTATCGCCCTTTCAAACTGTGCGAATGAACTGAGGATAGAGAACAGAAGGGTTGCGCGTGGGTCGTTTGTGCCTGCATCAAACGCAAGGTTCTCTTTGGCGAATCTCACAGATACACCTTGGGCGTTGAGTTCGCGCACTATCCTGAACATGTCTTCCAAGTTACGCGCCAACCTGTCCAGACTGTGTACTACCAGGGTGTCCCCCTCGCGGAGGTAGGTCAGTGCTGATTGGAGTGCTGGCCGATTTGTATCCTTACCGCTTACCTTATCCGTGAATATTTTATCTAACGCAATACCGTCTAGTTGCCGATCTGTGTTTTGATCTACAGAGCTAACGCGGATATATCCAACTGTCTGGTGTTTCATGGTGACCCTCTTGTTATTTTTGTAAAACCAGAGTCTAAGACATAAAACAGAACTGTCAATAGTAGCTGCTTTAACACCCTGTTTGTACATAATGCACAGCGTACAAGGTGGGTACACACTGAATAGACATGCTAGTGCCGATAGCCCTATTCTTTCCCAGTGAGAGAAGCATCTTTAATAGCATCGAAAAAGATACAACCAGCTTTATCCTTTTTAGCTTGGTACATTGCGGCGTCGGCCTTCGCCAGCAGTTCCGAACCCGTACTTCCATCGCGGGGATAAACAGCAATTCCGATACTTGGCTTAATGGAGAGCGTTAAGTCATCGATAACTAGAATTTCAGAAATGCTGTCCACTACCCTACGTGCAACCCGCTCAATGTTATCCGTGCTCTCGGGGTTAATTAACAAATAAAGAAACTCGTCACCGCCCCACCGGCAAATAGTATCTCCGCTGCGAACCTGCTCGTTCAATCGTTTCGCGACTCCCTGGAGTACCCTGTCACCCATGACATGCCCGTGCGTATCGTTAATTGTTTTAAACCGATCCAGATCGATAAACATTAATCCAATAATCCAGCAGTTCCGCTGAGCAAGGGTAACCGCCTGCTCAAGGCGGTCTTTGAATAGGTCACGATTGGGAATGCCTGTAAGTGAATCGCGCAATGCACGTTGCGTTGCGTCCTCCGCAACCCCCTCCGCAATTGCCAACACCTTCTGTGTATCAGATAAAACAAGCTGAGCGATGGACAGTTTCCGTTCGGTTCTACTTAATATCCGCTTAAGTGTCACTGCCGGATATAAACTGACACAGAGGGGATGCGGCGGAAAACTTGGACTACTTGGAGGTAGTCCATGTATTCACACGAAGATCGCATCCGAGCGGTTAAGCTCTACATAAAACTCGGAGAACGCATCGCAGCTACCATTCGTCAGT
>JACDGV010000007.1 GCA_013821425.1 Nitrosospira sp.
ATTACCGGCAGGGGATTGCTGGATGTGACTGGCGGGTCAGCAGCTTCGTTCTTCAATACGAACACATTTGGATGCGTAGGGGCGAACGGCGCACCTTGCCCTGACGACGCTGACAAGAGCTTCACATCCTCAGGTCAACTGGGGGTCGCAGGAGCCTGGGCGGCGCGTGGCACTGGGGAAGTACAGGACGTTGCTTTGATCCCTGAACCAGCCACCTTAGCCCTGCTCGGCGTGGGCCTGGCCGGAATGGCGTTTGGCACCCGGCGCAAAGCCAAAGCGGTCGCATAAACCTCTCGCTCGTTACCGAACCCGTTGTCCTTAAGCCCCCGCATAATTGGCGGGGGCTTTTCTATTTCTTATCAGCCTGTTTAACTTCGGGCTACGGATAATAAATAGAGGTGACACGAAGCACACCATGTCTCGATTCCCTTGAAGGCAGTTTTTTTTGGGGGGGACGAACACGTGCGATGGAACCTCACGCTTTCAAGGCGAAAAATCGCTTCATGTTCCATAGGCCAGGCACACAGGTTCATTCGC
The DNA here is from genome assembly GCA_013821425.1 of Nitrosospira sp. Classification (GTDB taxonomy): domain Bacteria; phylum Pseudomonadota; class Gammaproteobacteria; order Burkholderiales; family Nitrosomonadaceae; genus Nitrosospira. The sequence goes on from JACDGV010000007.1 coordinate 538, forward strand.
CGGACGACTGAGCGATATGATTATCCGATGTTCTGTTGGCAAGTCCGACAGACTTTTAGAGCAGAAATCGCAATAGCACTGGAAATACCGAACGCGCGCAGACAGTTATAATTAACGTTTTTATTGGTTGACGGAATCGGCCTTGTGCGCACAATCTCGTGCCCAATGCCGGTGCCAGAACCTGCCCTCGCTGAGCTGTGGCATCGTGTTTCTGCAAGTACCCTTCCTCCATACTCTGCGCTCCATGCAACCACTCCGTCAGTGGTCATGGCTGTATTCCAATAGCCAGCAACTAGCTTTGCTGCTTACCTGAGCGCCGCTGCAAGTGAGTCCGCGGCGCGCACAGTGGCTTCCACAAGGTATCCATCACGCCGGAAGCCCTGCGATGCCCTCATGCGCTCTCCGGGATAAGTTCAAGCTGGGCCGTCAGGTCACCTAATCCGATGCATATTGGAAAATGCCTAGACTTAGTATTTTGTCGCAGGCCTTGACACTAGCAGAAAAGAAAAGCGGGCCAGGCCTTGTATTGAGAGAAATTAACTTCGTGAAATTAGCACGTTAAAAGTTTGTTAAAGAATTGGCACAGTACTTGCTTATATGACATCGGTTGCGGGAAATTATAAATAGCAATAGCAATAGCACGCAAGAGTTCATTTTATTTCACCGCCCCCTAACTTAATTCTACTAACGGAGAGTCACATGAACATACGTAATACGGTATTGGCAGCGGCGTTACTTGGAACGATAGGCTTTTCTCAGTCGTCTATGGCTATAACCATTGATGGCATTACATTCGCCAATGGCTCGAACTTTGAAACACTAGATCTATTCCAAGGAAGACGTGGCGGAGGCGCAATCACAGCCGTTGGCGATGAGTTGATCGGTATCGGTATCGTGAATCGTATTCTGGATGCCGATAATAACGTACTCTGGCAGAATGGGGATGATGGCAGGGAGTTAACGGTTTATTTCCAAGGCTACTTTGCAGAGAGTCTGGCCACTGATGCTTTTGGAACCACTTTCTTGGATAGAATATTATTTAGCGGCGGCTCGCTATCCCTGTTCTCTGATTCAACCCCAAATTTTTCGGCCTCAGGAACACAAGCGGCTGGAATTGCTTCTGCGACGGACGGGAGCCTTTTTCTGTCCCTAACAGGCTCAGCAATCGGAGGATTCGGGGCCAACACCGGCGATCCTATTACATTGGCTTCAGAAGCGCTTCGCAACAGCGGCGATCCCTTCACGAACAGCTTCAATATTACCGGCAGGGGATTGCTGGATGTGACTGGCGGGTCAGCAGCTTCGTTCTTCAATACGAACACATTTGGATGCGTAGGGGCGAACGGTGCACCTTGCCCTGACGACGCTGACAAGAGCTTCACATCCTCAGGTCAACTGGGGGTCGCAGGAGCCTGGGCGGCGCGTGGCACTGGGGAAGTACAGGACGTTGCTTTGATCCCTGAACCAGCCACCTTGGCCCTGCTCGGCGTGGGCCTGGCCGGAATGGCGTTTGGCACCCGGCGCAAAGCCAAAGCGGTGGCATAAACCTCTCGCTCGTTATTGAACCCGTTGTCCTTAAGCCCCCGCATAATTGGCGGGGGCTTTTCTATTTGGAGAAAAAACCGCAATAACACCGGAATAATCAACGCGGATAAACGAATTATGATTAAGTGATATTCTGATACAGCCTCGCGCGTAATCTCATGTCCAACATCGTTGCCAAAACCTACCCCCTATCGGCTGCGGCATCGTGTTTTTGCAAATAATATTTGTCAACCCTTCCTCCATATCTGCACACCATGCAAGGGAAGTATCCGAACGCCGGTCATGACGTCGCCAGAGGAAGCAAATTGACATAGTTTTGGAGCAACCCCCCCTGAAGCTGGACAACTTGCGATGAAGAATTTAAGCCCTCGCGTAACAAGTTGCGACTCACACTGTTCCGGCAATACATAGCCTAAGGCGGAGGGCATCTGAATGGCATTGTAAATTTCCTCGAAAAAGGGGAACAGGCCTCGCTCTGACGTCGAAGTTAGCGCAATACGGCTGCTTATTTATTCTGCCCTCCTCTCCTATAATAAAGGCTTGCAACATCGCTTAAGGGCCTTTGCCTCTCATTTCTCATGGCTACTCTTCAGTAGCAATGGCACAGCTGATCGCCGCTTACCCCTCGGTTTCTTTCCACCCATGCGAAGAGTTATAATTTTCTTGGTATCGATGCACATAATAAGATGGGATAATGCCTGCCTGATTCCAAAATTCTCAATTCTCGAAAAAATGCTCAGGAGAGGCAAGGAAAGCTTGTCGGTGCAGGTGGGGAAGAAACAGAACCGTTCTCGTGTCCGACGCAGTTCCTGAGGCATTCTTATGTTCCCCTCGTCCGAGCAGTTATCCGAAATAGAATGTGGCGCAAAAAATTAACCTTCGGTAAGAATGCTCTGGCACGAATTTAACTTGGCATTGCGCAACGTGGTGCGTCAAAGACGCCGCAGCGCCATAACGATAGGGGCTGTTGCGTTCGGTATTGCAGCGTTGGTCTTGGCCAACGGGTTTATCCAATGGATACTTCTGGATTTCCGGGAAGCAACAATCAATTCTCAACTTGGGCATCTCCAAGTTGTTCGTCCAGGCTACCATGCCGCAGGAAAAGCCGATCCCTTTGCTTTTCTTTTGCCGGAAACCTTGCCTGAGCTGGAAGCGGCAAAAGGGGGGCAACAAATAAAAGCAATCATCCCCAGACTTTCCTTTAGTGGATTGATCAGTCACGGAGAAACGACGCTCTCCTTTATCGGCGACGGTGACGATCCGGAAGGGCAAGAGGCTTTTACAAAGGCCCTACAAATTTCTGTTGGACGGAACCTCTCCGTTGACGATCCACTTGGCATCATAGTTGGAGAGGGACTCGCACGTAGTCTTGGGCTCGATGTTGGCGACCGCGTGGTGTTAATGGCGACCACCGTTTCAAGAAGAACAAATGCAGTCGAGGTGACTATAAAGGGCTTGTTCTCCACCGTGAGTAAATCCTACGACGACATTGCGCTGCGCATGCCCATCGATACTACGCGACGACTACTACGTACACCAGGGTCCCATATCTGGATGGTGCTACTTAATAACACTGCAGATACGGATATTGTCCTTGCAAAATTGCGCAACAAACTTCCCCGGGGCGAATTCGAAATTGTGCCATGGCATGAATTGGCGGATTTCTATAACAAGACAGTGATATTGTTCAACAAACAGATACAGGGAATCAAGCTGATAATTGCTGTGATCATTCTGCTTAGCATATCTAACACCATGACCATAAGCGTAATGGAGCGGATCGGAGAAATTGGAACCTCTATGGCCCTCGGAGTGAGCCGCACCGGTATCATGCGGCTGTTCCTTGGAGAAGGTGTTCTCCTAGGCTGCTTGGGTAGCGCGCTCGGTTTGCTAATTGGAAAGCTGTTAGCTACTTTGGTTTCCAGCATCGGTATCCCGATGCCACCCCCACCAGGAACATCCCACGGCTACACTGCGGAAATCCTGCTCTCTTGGAACATAGCGGCGGAGTCTTTTGCGCTTGTCATTGCCACCACCCTTGTTGCCAGTATTTATCCGGCATGGAGGGCATCAAGAATGCAAATTGTCGACAGTTTGCGCCACAACCGCTAGCAAAGTAATAGATATGTTCAAACTTGCGCTTCGCAATGTTCTCCGTCAGAGAGCCCATACGGCAATGACACTCGTGGCAATCATGTGCGGCGTAGGAGGACATGTCTTGGCCGGCGGCTGGGTAAACGATATTTTCATAAAACTGGGTGAAGCATTGATTCATTCTCAATCAGGACACATACAGGTTTATAAATCTGGCTTCTACGCAAAGGGGTCTCCCGAGCCAGAGAAATATCTGCTCCCAAACGCGGAAACGGTAAAGCGACGTATCGCTGGCGTAGCTGGCGTGGAGAGCGTAATGGCACGCCTCAATTTCTCCGGTTTGCTCAACAATGGCCGTAGTGATATGCCGATCATCGGGGAAGGTATTGAGCCTGAACGGGAAGCTGAACTTGGAAGCTCTGTCGTTATTACCGCAGGACGGCAACTGACCAGTACGGATACTTTTGGCATCATGGTTGGGCAAGGCCTTGCTTCGGGATTGAGATTAAAACCGGGTGATCTTGTTACCTTGCTGGCAAGTACGCTCGATGGTACGCTTAACAGTATGGATTTCGAGGTAACTGGGATATTCCAGAGTTTTTCAAATGATTACGATTCACGAGCTGTAAAAATTCCGCTGGCTGCAGCTCAGGAACTGCTCGATAAAGTAAGCGTAAACGCGCTTGTCGTCACGTTGGGAAGAACCAGTGACACAGATCGCATTGCAGAAAGCTTGAAGGAGCAGTTTGATCCTTTGGACTTGGAAGTCAAAACCTGGATCGAACTGAACGATTTTTACGAAAAAACGGTAGAACTATATAAAGGTCAGTTTGGGGTTTTACAGCTGATTATTCTCGTTATGATTTTATTAAGTGTTGCAAACAGCGTGAACATGAGTGTATTTGAACGGGTTGGAGAGTTTGGCACAATGATGGCTCTCGGCAACCGTAACAGTCAGGTGGTTGGGCTAATCATGACTGAAAGTATACTGCTCGGGCTGATAGGTAGTGCCCTTGGGCTTGCATTCGGCATGCTATGTGCGCTGGTAATCTCGGCAGTAGGCATCCCGATGCCGCCACCCCCGAATGCGAACCTGGGCTATACAGCCCAGATCCAGATCGTTCCTTCGGCTCTGCTCATCTCGTTTACCATCGGTTTCGCCGCGACGGTCGTAGCCACCCTCCTTCCGGCAAGACATGTTTCCCGTACACAAGTCGCAGAGGCGCTAAGGCAGAATTTTTGATGACGGCCAATTAAAGTAATATTGTAATAACTTAATCAATACCATATCTCCCAGGGGAAAATATACCGGCTGGATCAAGTGCTGCCTTGAGTTTTTGATTTAGCTCTTTTAACTCAGGACATTTCTGGTACAGTTTCTTCCACCCATTTATCCCCGCACGAAAATGTTGATATCCCATATTGTGAGATAAATCCAGAATTGCCCCGTATAGTTGTTCCGCACGCTTGCAATCGTCCTGATCCAGACGATCGTAAAGTATTACCATTAAGGGGCACACGCTGCGAGCATTAAAAATCATGGTGGTCATATAAAAATCGAAATTGAACTTTTCAAACAGCGCTTCACATTTCTCGGTAAACAGGATAACTTCAGCACCTTTAAATGGCAGCACTGGAACAGACCATAATATTCCAATATTGTCACGTCCCACGTGAATGTCTTTTACTGGTCGTTTTTTTGGATATCGAAAGTAGCCGCGTTTAACGACCGTTTCAACTGGTTTGCCCTCATGCAGATCGATCAATCCAGGGAAGAGCCTGACAAGCGCCAGTGATGAACCCAACATGTTTCGTATCGCCCGATCAATCAACGTCAAGAGAAACTTCGATTCGATTTTTTCGACTGATTCAACCAGGCTGCGAATGAACCGGGCGCGTCTTTTAGCAAATACATTAATGTGCGCCACTGAACCCGATTTCTTCAACTGGCGACTGGCGAGCCTGGATGCAGCATTTACCATTGAGGTGGGACCATATATTCCAAACGAACCTGTCCAACCTGGTACATGGTATTTTTGCTTTAGCCTTGTAAGTTCATCCCTACTAATAGCTTTTTTGGGCTCTATCCCTTCATCAATAGCCTGGGTAAGTAGCGTTAAAATTGCAACATCATTTGAAAACCGCCCGGTTTCCTGAATCACACCTGAAAGCATCAGCTCACGCACGGTATCCATGCATTTAGCTAGGGCCACATTATCCTCAATGTTCAGGCTAAATAAGACATAATCCTCGGGTTTACGCATCAACCATATCCCGGCTCTAGTTACAATACCGAAATTTGACTGACTAAACAGGCCCTCAACATACGGACCCACACCCCACTTATATAAATGAGCACCACCTTTAGTACCGTCTTTGCTGACAGCGCCTGTGTTTACGATGTTTCCGTCAGCAAGTACCACCTCGTACCCGCACAAGCACGCGAAGTGGTCGCCATATTTAGTTACACCCACACCGCGGTCGAGAGCGTTACCTATTACACTACCTGTTGGCGGCCCTCCCGGAGAGTCAGTCCATAACGAATAGTTATTCTCAATCAGAAAGTGGTTTAATGCTTCATAGGTGACGCCCGGTTCGATAATGGCGTAAGCGAGTTCGTCATCCACATAGATGATTTTATTCATGCGGTTTAAAAGTACGACGATAGAATACATACTGCCGCTGGTATTTAAATAACCCCAATTCTTACCAGTGCTATAAACCCAAAGTTTTACCTTGTGTTGACCCGCCAACTTAACCAAGACTTGAGCTTGCTCTTTCGATTCGGGATATACAAAAGCAAAAGGTTTACATGCGTTTACTGCTGGATCTTTTGAAAGTAACTCGTAATCGCTACCCGACTCAATTATTTGATCCTCGTTAAATTCGACCTTAAGGGATGACATAAAAGAATTCAGCATTGAGGCTGGAGATTCATCGGTCGTTCCATTTAAACTTTTCTCATTCAGCAAAGTCCGTTTACTCCTTCCATAAACATGGTCTTCTACATCCCGCAGATTATCCCCGGTTAAAGTATCCGAATATTATCAATCTTCACTCTGAGCCAGCATCGACATCAAGGGCTAATTTCTTGCTTCCTTCCGTATCCTTTAACGATCAATAAATCCACGCCTCGTTCCAATTGCTGCCCGCGCATTATCAAAGTTGAACGATTGAGAAATTCCATAATGTCGATCGCCCGAGCGCCAGCCATGCATGAGGCCTCATGCAGCAATTCTCGATTTTTTAATGCCAAAGCGTTGTCCTTGCTCATGGCGATTACTTATTTTCATGAATTGATGATCTGGTCAACCATAGGAACCCCCTCTCACCACTCGTCACACAAGTTTTCATCATAACCCCTACGGATGGAATAACAGCTTCTTGAGTCTGCCTGCCTCTAACTTGCATTAAAACGAAAAGCGCAACTCGGTGTAGACCCGGTCATTTTGATCGAAGCGGCCAAACAGCCCGGTGGGTCTGCCGCCGAAAACATCCGCTCCCAGTGCCCAGCGCCAGTTCCTCTCGAAATTCCACGATACCCGCGGGCGAAACATCCAATCGCTGCGATTCAAACTGTGAATTAGCAAGGCTTGCGCTTCAAGCGTGTGCCACAGCTTTCGGTTAAGAAGGACGCTGGCGCCGTTTTCCACCATGTCCGAAGTAATGCCAGGATCGTGCGCGAAAAACACTCGCTGGAAGAACTGCAGGTTCAAGCGTGTCTCCGCGGGCAAACTGAAGTCGAGACCCAGCGCGTAATCGAGGGTATTCTGCCTGACCAGCCCATCCACGGCGGCAGGTCGTGCGACGTTGAACTTGCGCCCATCCGTGTAAACGAGTTCACCCTTGAATACCATCGGCCCAAAATCCTTTGTAATGGTTCCGCCAACCTGGTCGATCTGGTCGTGGCGCGGCTGAAACACTGGCGGCTCTGTTGGGCCGCTTACCCGATAGAACGTGGAAGAGGCATCAAGGCTGTGGTAATAGAAACCTGAGATGTCCCAACCATTCATCAGTTGTGATAAACGGACTCCGTAATTCGAGTTGCCAACATTCCGTCCGGAACGGTCTTCCGGCAGATAGGCGGCTCCACGTAACGGACCCGGGTAAAAGTCGGCGCCCGGCTTTCCGATTTCGTCGAGGGTCGGCACCGGTATCCACAGTACTTCAGCATGGAGTTCATTTTTTGAATATTCCGCGCGCACCGCGTACTGCGGGATGCGCAGGATATCGAATGCCGGGAGGATGAACTCGCGCATATCCTTCGCGGATACCACATCGGCAAAAAACAGGCCGACCATTTCACCCCATATTACATGTTGCCGGCCGAGGCGGAAGTCGAAATCGCCGGCGGACACATCCACATAGTTCTCGCGCAGAAAGAACTCGTAGCGTTGGTCCCGGCGGACCGCCGCCGGGTAAAAATTGGACAAATCGTACGCTGCGTCATAGTCGAACCGACCGCTGATTTTCCATTTTATATGTTCGTTGAATTGCCCGGTGCGTAATAGCTCGGTTCTCAGCTTAGCTTTGGATAAATGCTCGGGATTGCTATAGTTATCCGCAATTTCCAGTTGAGAAAACCCCTTCCAGTCCGTCACCAATTTCTTCCAGGGGGGGAGCGGGGCCGCGTTGTCACTGGATGCTTCATCGTCGCCGAATAGCGATTCACGCGACGTGAGTGCGGCTCCCACGTCATCTTTAGCCGGCGCGGTTAAACTGTCCTCTTCCTTCCGCGTCACTAGTTGGAGCGGGAGCGGGGAAAGGGTCGGGGACAGCGATATGAGCAGTGGCTCCCCGTTGATCTCCTGAATGGAGACGCTATGACGGATAGCGAAATCGGCACTAGACACCGTTTTCGCCGCCTCGCGAGGTGGGAACGAAGACAGGGATAAAGACAAGGTCAAAACTAAAGGTTGCTCATCATTATGGGTCGTCAGTGGAGCGGATAACGCCGAAACCGGATGGGCCGGGGAAACTGGTGCCGCAGTTCCGGCAAAGCTTTGCGGCGGCAATACGATCAATGCCGCAACGGATATGAAATACCCGAGTTTAGGTCCGTGTCCCATCGGCCTCGCTTTTACCGGTACCGGCACTTCCGGGCAAGAGGTTATCGCTCACGCGATGCGGCCGGCCGCAGTGGGCCGTTTCTCTTCGTCCCGGACTTCCTGCGTTATGATCTGCCCGTCTTCTATATGTACCAACCGATTCGCCATCTCCATGACGCGCGAATCATGGGTAGAAAAAATAAAGGTTGTTCCAAAATTGCCGTTAATATCCTTCATCAATTGCAGAATTCCTTCACCCGTCTTATGATCAAGATTGGCAGTCGGCTCATCGGCCAAAACGATCTTCGGTTGGGTTGCCAGCGCCCGCGCGATCGCGACGCGCTGCCGTTGCCCGCCACTAAGCTGGTTGGGGCGATGTCTGGCAAACTTGGATAAGCCGACAATGGAGAGGTATTTCGAGACACGGTCGCGACGCTCTGATGTGCTTAGCTCCTTCAGTTGCAGCAGGGGATACTCGACGTTTTCCTCAGCAGAAAGAACGGGGAATAAATTGAACGTCTGAAAAATGAAGCCGATGGTGCGTGCCCGGAGATCCGAAAGTTGGTCCGGCGTCCGGCCGCTGACATCCTGACCGTTGATGAGTATCTTCCCGCATGATGGAGTATCAATGCAACCGATGAGATTAAGCAGGGTGGACTTGCCACTTCCGGATGGGCCCGCAATCGCAAGGAAAACACCGTCATCGATACTCAAGGTGATGTCGAGGAGCGCCTGGACTTGCTGTTCGCCCAGCGTGTAATCTTTGGAAACATTCTCGAGGCGTACAATGCTCATTGATACTCCAAATAGGCAACCTGGGGAAACGACACCTGGTTAATAGGAATCAAAATGCAAAAAAACTGCTTGCAATACTTGCTTTCGCTGGCCTTTATGTTCATAGCCTCAGTGTCCGTAGTATCCGCGGCGTCCAGCGACGCCGAAACCGCGCAGAGCCTTTTGCAAAAGGCTGACCAGATACGTTTCCCGCGCGAAAGCTTTCAGGTGGACGTCGTCATCACGACCATTGCCCCGGGCCGGGCACCCGATGTGGGCAAGTACCGGGTTCTATCCAAGGGAAACGAAAACAGTGTGGTGATGACCACTGCGCCCGCTTCCGAGCGCGGACAGATTTTGCTCATGAGAGGCCGCGACCTCTGGATATTCATGCCCGATATCTCGCAACCCGTACGCCTTTCATTGTCGCAACGGCTTACGGGCCAAGTCGCCAACGGCGACCTGGCTCGCGCCAACTTTAGCGGTGACTACAACGCAACTATTTTGCGTACAGATACCATTGACGGCGAGGACTACTATGTACTTGAACTCATCGGCGTCGATCGTAGCGTTACGTATCATAAAGTCTTGTATTGGGTGCGGCAATCGAATTTGTGGCCCTTCCGTGCTGAGTTCTACTCGCTTTCCAATCGCCTGCTCAAGACCGCCCGCTACGATAATTTTCAGCCCGTGCTGGGAAAGCAGAGACCAACCCGCCTTGTCATGCAGGATGCCCTCCGGGAGGGGGAAGAATCCGTCCTGGAATATTCCGAAATGAAACTGCGGGATTTGCCAGACAAGGTTTTTACCAAAGACTATCTCAAAAAACTTGAATAGCGACAAATCCAGGTGCTAGACCTTAAAAAAGAAACGAGTGGATTCGAACATCGGGCACAGCCTCCGTCCGACACGCCCGATTTGGGCAGTATTTTCCATCAATACTTCGAGATCGTACCGGCATTCTCCAGCAAACTTAAGAATGAAGTCTACCGTGTCCGGCACCAGGTGTATTGCGAAGATCTCACATTCGAGCCCGTGAGACCCGACGGACTCGAAACCGATGAGCATGACTCCAACGCGCTGCATCTTCTGATGCGCAGCTTAAAGACGGGAGAGTTCATTGGGTGCACCCGGATTGTACGTCCTCGGCCGGCCGATTCCCATTACCGATTGCCTTTCGAAAAAACCTGCGCCACCGCCTTGGATCGGGCGGTTATTGACCCGGAAAAACTGCCCCGTCATCGTATCGCCGAGGTGTCGCGTCTCGCCGTTATCGCCAGCTATCGCAGGCGCAAAGGGGAAGCAAGCAGTCCCATCAGCCTGCCTGACGAAGATTTAGACCCGCGCAAATCGCCCCGCTTTCCGTACATCCCACTGGGTCTCTATCTCGGCACGACGGAACTGGCACGTCGGCATGGGATCGACACTTTATTCGTCCTGACCGAACGCCGATTAGCGAACCATTTTAGCAAGCTGGGAGTCAAGCTTCAAATTATAGGCGAGGCGGTTGAGCATCGCGGAGAACGTGTTCCCGCGGTAATGGACGTCAACAGCATCATCAGTGAGATGCGTAACATGTTTCGCTCACTCTATCGCGCTATTGCATCGGATATCGAACGGGGCGCCCCATGAAACGTCGCGTGTTCCCTCGAGTTCCCAAGTAAGCCTGCGGAAGCGCGCGGCGCATGGCTTGAACGCCTTTCGCGAAGACGTTTTCGGCTCGAAAACATTCCTTGGCGAGTTCTGACTCGCCAAGGAAATCGCTCGACCAAGACGATCACTTTTTGCAACACCTCTGCAGTAGTACGACTACCAACCTGTCTTCTTGAACGTCCAAGGTATATCTCTGGATGCCAGGATATTTGCTATATCCCTATTGTTTTTAAGGCTATGAAGGATCACACTCTTGCGTGGGGAACTCAACAATTCTGCCATGGGAGAAGAATCAAATGAAAAAAAGCCTCTGCTCGACCCTGTTTGGCGTAGCTAACCTGTTTTTGCTGTGTTTCAGCGCTTGGGCAAGCGAGAACGGCGCCGCCCCCCAGTTGAGCGAGGCACGGCAAGTGGCTCAATACAACTACGTTATCCACATCCTTGCCATGCTGCTGGTAGGTTTCGGTTTTCTCATGGTTTTTGTTCGAAGGTACGGATTTGGCGCCACGACCGGCACCTATCTGGTGGTGGCAGTGGGGCTCCCCCTTTACATGCTGCTGCGAGCAAACGGCATCTTCGGCCACGAGATAGCACCGCATTCAGTCGAGGCCTTGATGTTCGCGGAATTCTCCGTCGCTGCCGCGTTGATTGCCATGGGCGCGGTGCTTGGACGTCTGCGTGTTTTCCAGTACGCGTTGCTGGCACTATTTCTGGTTCCCGCATATCTGCTAAACGAATGGCTGGTGCTCGATAACGCAATGGGATTGACGGAAGGTTATCAAGACACCGCCGGTTCAGTGATTATCCACGCCTTCGGCGCCTATTTTGGCCTGGGGTTATCCCTTGCTCTGACCACTGCGCGGCAACGCAGTCAGCCGATCGAGTCCGATGCCACTTCTGATCGTTTTGCGATGCTCGGCTCCATGGTGTTGTGGCTTTTCTGGCCCAGTTTCGCGACCGCCATCGTTCCTTTCGAGGAGATGCCGCAGACCGTGGTCAACACAGTACTCGCCCTGTGCGGCGCCACCATTGCCACCTACTTCCTTAGCACGTATTACCACAAAGGCAAGACGTCCATGGTGGACATGGCGAATGCGGCGCTGGCCGGCGGAGTGGCCATCGGATCGACATGCAATATCGTATCACCGGCAGGTGCTTTCGGCATCGGTCTGCTGGCCGGGGGGGTCAGCGTCATCGGATTTGTGTTTATTCAACCGGCGCTGGAACGGCGCTTCAAAATCGTCGATACCTGCGGAGTCCACAATCTGCATGGGCTACCGGGACTGTTGGGCGCTTTTATTGCAATACTGGTGGTGCCGGGAATAGCGGTGGCCCAATTCATCGGCATCATTTTCAGTGTGACGTTTGCCTTCGTTGCCGGTCTCGTTGCCGGTAAGCTGATAAGGGCGACGGGTACAACGGATCTGGCTTATGAGGACAGCGAGGAATTTACTCACACGGCAGCGCCGGCGGGAGAATCCGTTGTTCATACCTCGGCAACCCCTACATCAGAATGACGTCGTATTGTTCCTGCGTGTAGGCTGTCTCCACCTGCAGGCTGATGGGTTTGGCAATAAAATCGCCCAGTTGCGCAAGGCTTTGGGATTCTTCGTCGAGAAACAGATCGATGACTTGTTGAGAAGCCAGAATGCGGAATTCTCGCGCATCGAATTGACGGGATTCGCGCAGTAATTCGCGCAGGATTTCGTAGCACATCGTCTTGGCGGTTCTTATCCTGCCGCGCCCTTGGCAGGTGGGGCATGTTTCGCACAGGATGTGGGAAAGGCTTTCGCGGGTACGCTTGCGCGTCATTTCGACAAGACCGAGCGCGGTAAAACCATTAACAGTCATGTGTGTTCTATCTTTCGTTAATGATTTCCGGAATTCAGTGAGCACGGCATTCCTGTGTTCCGCGCTTTCCATATCTATATAATCAATGATTATAATTCCGCCCAGGTTACGGAGACGCAACTGACGCGCAATGACTTGCGCCGCCTCCAGATTGGTTTTGAAAAGCGTTTCGTCAAGGCTTCGCAGACCGACGAAGGCTCCGGTATTCACGTCTATAGTCGTTAACGCCTCGGTCTGATCAATAATGAGATAGCCACCGGACTTCAGATTTACGCGTCTAGCCAGAGACTTTTCAATTTCATCTTCGATTCCGTACAAGTCGAACAACGGACGTTCTCCGGCATACAGATCTATTCTTTCCGTTACATTTGCCATATATACCTGAGCAAACGCCGCCATTTTCTGAAAGGTTTCCCGGGAATCCACCACGAGGCGGGTCGTGCGGTCATTCACAAAGTCGCGCAGCACGCGGTAGCCCAGGTTCAGGTCCTGGTACAGCAGTCCGGGCTGGGCGGTAGTGGACTTCTCCCTGATGTCGTGCCACAGCTTGTGCAGATATCCGATATCCGTTTGCAGATCCTGCTCGCTGGCGGCTTCCGCCATGGTTCGAATGATGAAGCCGCCCTTCTCACCCGGGGAAAGCAGATGCTTGAGTTTTTCACGTAATGACTTACGCTCGGTTTCGTCCTCGATACGCTGGGAAATACCAATATGGGATACCTGTGGTAGATACACCAGCATGCGTCCCGCAATACTGATCTGGGTGGAAAGCCGGGCTCCTTTTGTGCCGGTGGAATCCTTGATTACCTGGACAACGATATTTTTTCCCTCGTGCAGCAATCTTTCGATAGGTTTATCGGCGTCCTCGCCCTCACGCAACCGCCAGATGTCCGCAAGGTGAAGAAAAGCCGCACGATCCAGGCCAATATCCACGAAGGCAGATTGCATGCCTGGCAGCACCCGGATGACACGCCCGGTATAAATGTTGCCCACCATGCCGCTGGCGCTGGCGCGCTCGATGTGTAATTCCTGCACCGCGCCTTGCTCGATTACGGCGACCCGCGTTTCCTGCGGAGTAACGTTGACGAGAATTTCGCTGCTCATAGGGTATTTTCCATGCATTCGAGGCGAGTTCAGGGAAACAGTTCTATTCCGGCTTCCTCGAGCAGTTGCGCTGTCTCGAATAGGGGCAATCCCACCACGCCGCTGTAGCTACCGGAAATTTCCGCTACGAAAACTGCCGCCTTTCCCTGAATTGCATAGGCGCCCGCCTTGTCATGGCCTTCGCGACAAGCGAGATAGCCGCGGATTTCGCGATCACTGATATTGCGGAACCTCACCGTGGATACACACACGCGCACCTGCATCTCTTGCTGCGCCACCACTGCGACAGCAGTCAAAATGTGATGGGTCTGGCCGGACAGTGCGCCCAGCATCGCTTTCGCGTGAGCGGGACTGTGTGGTTTTCCATAAATGCGCTCCCCCAGCACCACCGCCGTGTCTGCAGCCAGCACGGGCAGATCAGGCAACCCTCGTTCGGTTACCCGACGCCGCCCCGTCTCAGCCTTTGCCCCGGCAACGCGGCAGACGTAATCTGCCGGAGCCTCACCCGGAAGCGGGGTTTCATCCACATCCGGGGCCCGGGGCAAGGCTTCGCGTAGGGACAGGGGCAGGAAATTTACGTCGATCTGCCTTAATAACTCGTGCCGCCGCGGGCTGCGGGAAGCAAGGTAAATCCGATTTTCAGGAAGAGTCACGAAATGCGGATCCCCTCAGGAGACGCCCCATCCGGGTAAAAGGACGTTCTCATAAATTGCTTAGCCTAAGTCAAGAAAGAATTCAGCCGATGGGGAATCGGGGGGAGATAGCATTCTGTTCGGTCCAGCCGCTTTGCGAGGACACATCTGAATTTGCGAAAACGTCGATCGGCGAATTTCGCAACAGGGTCCAGACCAGCGCTGCTCCCCCTTCGCATCGCTATCGGCACCAGGATGTGGACCGTGGACCCTCCCGCAAGCGGCCTCCGACGTTCCTGCCGGGCCTGTCCGGTGCTTGAGCTCCAAGGGGCTATGCCCGATGATAAGGATGTCCCCTGATGAGCGTTACAGCGCGGTACAATTGTTCCGCCAGTATTATGCGCGCCAACCCATGTGGCAGCGTCAGCGAGGATAATGCCAGAATCTCGTCGGCCGAATTCTTGACGCTGACATCCAGCCCATCGGCACCGCCGATAAGGAAGCTGGTGTCTCCGCCATTTTTCATCCATTTGGTGATGGAAGCCGCTAACTCGGCCGTAGTCCATTGGCTGCCGCGCTCATCCATTGCCACAATACGGCATCTGCCCGGTATGGCAGCGCGGATACGGGCACTCTCGGCAGCCAGCAATTGTTCCATTGCCTTGCCGGCACCACGTTTCTCAGGCCTGATTTCGACAAGCTCGATAGCAGCCTCGCGGGGCATGCGCCGCGCGTATTCTTCGAAACCCTCTGCCACCCATTGGGGCATCCTGTGGCCCACCGCGCAAACCAGGAACTTCATGTGATCCGTTGATTAATCCCCGCCATCCTTGCCCGCTTCGGGCTTGGAGACTTTCTTTTTTTTGACTCCGGAGTCTGTTCGAGCCGCAGCCTCGCCGTTAACGGAAATAGATGACTTCGCGCGAGACTCGCCGTTAACTGAACTGGCCGACATCCGTTTTATGTTTCTCGCTCCCGCCCAAAGCTCCTCCAGGTTGTAATGCGCGCGTGCAGCGACTTGCATGACATGTACCAGCACGTCCCCCAGATCTACCAGAATCCATTCGCCGGTTCCTTCGCCTTCCATGCCATATACTGTGCCTCCGGCGGCTTTGACTTTCTCCGCCACATTATTTGCGATCGCCTTCGTGTGTCGGTTAGAGTCGCCGCTGGCGATGATCATGCGATCGAATAAAGTTGTTATTTTACGCACGTCCAGTACGTCGATATCCCGTGCCTTGATTTCTTCGAGCGCGTCAACAACGGTTTTTACCAGCTTAACTAGTGTCATCGTTTTTTGAATACAAGTGATTTACTGCAATATAATCGAGAACGGCATCGGGGACCAGATAACGGATGCTTTTTCCAGCGGCAATGCGCGCACGGACAAGAGTCGCAGAAATATCCAGCAAAGTTGTCGGTGCAATAAAAATCAGCCCGCTTGAGGCGTGCTTGAGGCTGTCCCCATTCGATACCCAGCGCGGGACGCACTCTTCCTTCAATTTCTGTGGCAGGGTATCGCGATGAGAGGCGAGGGGGTGGCCCGGGCGGGCAGCGACAATGAAATGGCACAGGGTGAACAGCTCGCGCCAACTGTGCCAGTGGGGAAGCTGCATAAAAGCGTCTGCTCCCGTGACAAAGCAAAGTATTGCGCGTTCGCCCAATTCCTGCTTGAGCTCGCGCAATGTTTTCACGCTGCGGCTCACTTCATGCTGCCGGACTTCGCGCTCGTCCAGCATGAATACAGGGTTTCCCTGAATTGCCAGACGAACCATCGCTACCCGATGGTGAGGCACGGCGACGGGATTGGAACGTAGGCGGGGAATCCCGGCCGGAATAAAACGCATTTCGCTCAAACCCGTCATTTCGGCAATTTCTTCGGCTATGCGCAAGTGGCCATAATGTACGGGATCAAAGGTCCCGCCGAAGATACCGACAAGGCGGGATTCGCGGTCATCCATTGCCTGATGAGACCGGACTAACAGAAGCGATGGAACGGTCTTTTATAATAATCCAGTCCTCGTATTTTCCGGAAACAGCCCGTTTTCACAACAATTCACAGCAAAACCCGACGCATGTCGGCCAGCACCTCGCCCAGATAGGAAGTGAACCGCGCGGCGGTTGCGCCATCGATTACACGGTGATCATATGACAACGACAGCGGCAGCATCAAACGGGGAACAAACTGGCCCTCGCGGAAAACAGGCTTCATGCCCGCGCGTGATACGCCCAGAATCGCGACTTCCGGCGCGTTGATGATGGGTGTGAAAGCGGTGCCGCCAATGCTCCCCAGACTGGAAATAGTAAAGCTTGCTCCCTGCATCTGGGCAGATATAAGCTTGCCCTCGCGCGCAAGCGCCGCAAGCGCCGCCATCTCCTTGCCAATGGCAATCACGCCTTTTTGATCCACGTCCCGGATAACCGGCACTACCAGGCCGCCCGGCGTATCCGCCGCAAATCCCAGGTGGTAATAGTTCTTGATCACCAGGTTTTCGCCGTTACCGTCAAGCGAAGCATTAAATTCGGGAAATTTCTTCAATACCGCTACGGACGCTCGCATCAGAAAAGCGAGTATTGTTATTTTCACGCCCTCCTCTTTTGTGGCCTCATTGGAATCCTGGCGAAGGGCTTCCAGTTCCGTGATATCGGCTTCATCGAACTGTGTAACGTGGGGAATCATTACCCAGTTACGGTGCAGATTCGCCCCGGATATTTTTTTTATCCGTGACAGCGGCTGCAATTTCACGGGACCAAATTTCTCGAAATTGACTCGCGGCCAAGGCAACAAATTGAGTTCGACGCCCTTCCCCCCGGGAGGCCTGGCCAGTTCCGACTTGACGAAAGTCTGCACATCTTCCTTGAGAATCCGCTGCTTCGGACCGCTGCCCTTGACCAAACTTAGGTTCACGCCCAATTCGCGCGCGAATCGCCTGACTGCCGGGCCGGCGTGGGCCTTTGCGAAACCAGCGTCGTCGAGAGGGGGAGGGGCAGATGCGGCCCCAACGGTGGGTTGCAAGACCGCCGCCGCCTCTGGCCGGGGACGGGCAGGTACACTATCGGCAGAGCCAGGATGCTCAGGGCCCGGGGGGGCGGGAGAAGTTTCGGGAGCCGCCTGCGGAGCTGCCGCCACTGGAGCTGATGCGGGTCGGGAAGGCGAGTCCGCGGCGTCTGGCCCCGGAGCTTCAACCACTGCAATGGGAGTTCCCTCCGAAACCTTGTCATCCACCTTTACAGAGACTTCTTTGACTACGCCCGCAAATGGCGACGGCACTTCTATGGTTGCCTTATCGGATTCAAGCACGATCAAGGGATCCTCCACACTGATCGAGTCGCCGGCTTTCACCAGCACTTCTATCACCGGGACGTCCTGAAAATCGCCAATGTCTGGGATCAATACCTGTTTTGTCTCTGCCACGCTTCTTCCTTTACTTCTGTACTGATGTCATTTCAATCTGCGATAAGATCACGCGCCGGGCTGGTCTTCGGCTACCACGTTGCACCGGTCTCGCCTTGGCACCCTCCTCTTTCCTTTCTGGCAACGGAATTGGAATAAGGGCCTCCCGCTCCAGCACGTCGGCCGCAGGCAGGTGGGGGATGCTGGAGTACAACCATGGTTCACGTAAACCCACGTCAACCAAGCGCCGGTTTCAGTGCCTTATACTGTCACCGGATTAGGTTTCTCCGGATCAATGCCAAACTTCGCTATCGCCCGCGCCACCTGCTCTGCCTCAATTTTGCCTTCTTCGGCCAGCGCCTTGAGCGCAACTACGGTAATGTAATGGCGGTCGACTTCGAAGAACCGGCGCAGCCGTTCCCGCGTATCCGAACGGCCAAAGCCGTCAGTACCCAACACCTTGTACCGCCGCGGTACAAATTCACGTATCTGGTCGGCAAAAATCTTCATATAGTCGGTTGCTGCCACTACCGGGCCCTCCCGGTCCTGAAGACATGAGCCCACGTAAGACTGCCTCGCTGCTTCGGCGGGATGCAGCACGTTCCACCGCGCTACATCCAGTGCCTCGCGTCTTAACTCGTTAAAGCTGGTGACGCTCCAGATATCGGCGTCGACGTCATATTCCTTTTCCAGTATATCGGCCGCGGCTATAACCTCTCGCAGAATAGTGCCGGAACCGAGCAGTTGCACCCTCAGCCCGGAGCTCTTCCTTCCCACTGGCTTACCCTCCTGGAACAGATACATGCCTTTCAATATGCCTTCCTCTGCATTTTCCGGCATTTCCGGGTGCGAATAATTTTCGTTCATCACCGTAATATAGTAATAAACATCTTCTTGCGCTTCACACATTCGGCGCAGGCCATCCCGGATAATGACAGCGAGTTCATATGCGAAGGTGGGATCGTACGATATGCAATTGGGAATGGTCGAGGCAATCAAATGGCTATGCCCATCCTCATGCTGCAACCCTTCGCCGTTCAGGGTCGTGCGTCCCGCGGTGCCCCCAAGCAAAAATCCGCGGCAACGCATATCTCCGGCCGCCCAGGCCAGATCGCCCACGCGCTGAAAACCGAACATGGAATAGAAAATATAGAACGGTATCATCTGTACCCCATGGGTACTGTAAGACGTTGCCGCGGCCATCCAGGATGACATTGCGCCTGCCTCGTTAATACCCTCCTGCAGAATCTGGCCGTTCTTGTCCTCCTTGTAGTACATCAATTGATCGGCATCCTGCGGCGTGTAGAGTTGTCCTGTCGACGACCAGATACCCAATTGCCGGAACATCCCTTCCATGCCGAAAGTGCGTGACTCGTCCGCAACGATGGGCACCACGCGCTTGCCGATATTCTTGTCTTTCACCAGTATGTTGAGTATGCGTACAAAAGCCATGGTAGTGGAAGACTCCCGTCCCTCGCCACTGGCCTTGAGCAGCGTCTCGAATGCGGATAGCGGCGGTATCTGAAGCGCTTCAGCCTTGCGTCGGCGCCGGTGGAGAAACCCTCCCAGCGCACGACGCTGCTGCTTCATATAGAGAAACTCAGGCGAGTCCTCGTCGAATTTGAGATACGGTATGTTGTCTATCTTGTCATCTGCAATCGGCAGCCCGAAGCGGTCGCGGAATGCTTTCAGCGAGGTGGTTCCCATCTTCTTCTGCTGGTGAGTGATATTCTGCGCCTCGCCGGCTTCCCCCATGCCATAACCCTTTATGGTCTTCGCCAGGATCACGGTAGGCTGGCCGGTATGCTTCGCCGCAGCTGAGTAAGCTGCGTATACCTTATGCGGATCATGCCCGCCGCGATTCAACCGCCAGATGTCATCGTCGGACATGTTCGCGACCATTTCCAGCAATTCAGGGTATTTGCCGAAGAAGTTTTCGCGAACGTAGGCACCGTCCCTCGACTTGAAGGCCTGGTATTCACCGTCGACGCATTCCATCATGCGTTGCTGCAACAGGCCTTTGGTATCCTTCGCAAGTAACGGATCCCAGTAAGAGCCCCAGATTACCTTGACCACATTCCAGCCCGCGCCGCGAAATGCGGCTTCGAATTCCTGCATGACCTTACCGTTACCACGCACCGGTCCGTCGAGACGCTGTAGATTGCAGTTAACGACAAAAATCAGATTGTCCAGTTTCTCCCGCGAGCCCAGCGATATGGCGCCCATCGATTCCGGTTCGTCCATTTCCCCGTCACCCATGAATGCCCAGACTTTGCGTCCCGTGGTCTCGACCAGGCCACGGCTGCCCAGATATTTCATGAACCGGGCCTGATAGATTGCCATGAGGGGGCCAAGACCCATCGATACGGTGGGGAATTGCCAGAAGTCCGGCATGAGCCAGGGGTGCGGGTACGATGACAGCCCTTTGCCATCAACTTCCTGGCGGAAATTATTGAGCTGTTCCTCCGTCAACTCCCCCAGCAGGAAAGCGTAGGCGTAAAGCCCGGGTGAAGAATGTCCCTGAGCAAATACCAGGTCCCCCCCGTGATTTTCGGAAGGGGCATGCCAGAAGTGGTTGTAGCCGACGTCGTAAAGCGTTGCGGCGGACGCAAAGCTTGCGATATGACCGCCGACATTGGAATTTTTGTTGGCGCGCAACACCATTGCCATGGAATTCCATCGGACATAAGAACGGATGCGGTGCTCCAGCGCGTGGTTACCGGGAGAGCGCTCTTCCTTGCCAGGTGGGATGGTATTGATATATGCGGTGGTTGCGCTATAAGGCAGGTATGCGCCTGAACGGCGGGCTTTCTCCACCAGCCTCTCCAGCAAGTAATGCGCCCGCTCCGTTCCCTCATGGGTTAGCACGGAGTCCAGCGCGTCCAGCCATTCCTGAGTTTCGGAGGGGTCTATGTCAGGTAAAGGTTCCATGTTTCAATTCTCGAAATTGTTGTGGCTTACCGGCGCTAGCCGTTCATTTCGCAGCTAAACTCCGTGCTTGAGCGCGCTCCGCAGCTTCGATGGTATTGCACAGCAACATGGTTATTGTCATCGGTCCGACTCCGCCTGGAACGGGCGTAATGTACCCCGCTTTCTCCCTGACGGAGTCGAAATCCACATCGCCGGCAAGTTTACCACCCGGCATACGGTTGATGCCGACATCTATTACTGTCGCTCCGGACTTGACCATCCCGGCGGTAATCATGCGAGGCTTTCCGGTGGCAACCACCAGGATGTCAGCACGGCTCGTATGTTCCGCCAAGTCCCGCGTCTTCGAGGTACAGATTGTTACGGTTGCGCCCTTTTGCAAGAGCATCAGTGCCATCGGCTTTCCTACGATGTTGCTGCGCCCTACCACTACCGCGTGCCGCCCTTCGATTTCCACGCCGTATGCTTCCAGCATTTTCATCACGCCGAGAGGCGTGCACGGCGCAAATACCGTGCTCCCGGTGAGAAGTGCGCCTACATTATGAAGATGGAAGCTGTCCACGTCTTTTTCCACCGCAATGGACGCGATTACCTTGGCGCTTTCAAAATGGCGCGGCAGTGGAAGTTGCACCAGGACGCCGTGAATTCGAGGGCTTCCATTCAGTTCCTGAATGCGCCGGATCACCTCATCCTGATTCGCATTCTCCGGGAATTCATGTATCTCGGAGTAAATTCCCGTTTCGCTGCAAGCCCTGGCCTTGTTCCGCACATATACGCGCGAGGCCGCGTCATCGCCGACAATAACAACCGCGAGGCCGGGTTGATTGCCATTTCCCGCCAAAAGCTGGGCACGACCCTTCCACTCGGCTCGCACCTTTCTGGCAAGCCCAGTACCATCCATCATCGTGGCACTCATATCTAGCTCCAATTGCCCATTTGAGGGAGCGAACGGCCGATTATATATACGCCTGCTCGTACTTTCATCGCGGCGTCTCTGAAATTACTTGAGAATGCATGTCCGAGCGGTGCCGTACCGTTATGGCCATAGAACACCGACCTGAGGGGGCTGCCGGGTTTTCATCGGCTTTCTCCGCAATCAGGAAGGAGATGAAGCTGCCGAATTCGGCTTTTTGATCTTCAAACGATAAATCAATAATCCGATCAAAAATGTGGGAATGACCACCATAGCCGCAGCTACCAGTCCCGCAGCGAGTATGTCGATACCCTCGGTTTTTGGAAGGAGAATTGTGACTGCCCAGATTGTAACGAATGCCGCTACCGCGCCACCGATAAACATGATCTTCTTGCCATGTTGGAAAAGGCGCCACAAAGCACCCGAAACCCTGGTTTCATGCCGGTACTCCTCGAACACTGTCGCCAGGCTTCCGTCATCTAGAGTAGCCTCATAACCCATGGCGACAGCGAGGGTATCGGTACTATCTTCCCCATGGGACATGTTATTCAGGAACGCGATGCGCTTTTGCGCTTCCTTTTTAGTCATTCCATCGCTAATGAGCATCGCCTGTAACGCCATAAAGGCGTGATCACGCGGATCCACCGGCAGATCGAGCCTTCCTTCACCACGGCGCCACATCACACCCAGCAAATAGAGCTGGATAGTCAGTTGGCGAAATGGAGGCGCAAAATCGAAGTCTTTGTCCTTGACTTGCGGAAGTTGGGAGGAAAGCATTTCCCGCGCGTGTTGGACACAAATATCAACCGCAGTCTCTTCCGACTCTGGTTTGGCTTCATTCATTTGTTTCATTGCGGGATTACCCCGGCGCCTTAACTTTGGATTTGTAGAAGAACCCATTATATACTGGCGAAAGCCTGGTTGAAAAAGGTTGAATCGCGGGACTGCCGTCCGTAAAACGAGAGCGTGTTTGGCTGTCCCCGAGTCCTTCTCTCTTTCTGCATGATGCTTCACCATGCTTCGAAGACATCTCGGATATCGGAAAGAGTTGCAAAACCGTGTGTATCTGCCTTACAGGCCTTTCATAAATCGAGTGAAAAATCCTCACGACATTGAATTTGGTCCAACGTCCACTTTTTACGTGTCTACAAAGGAATGATCATGAAACATCATAAATATGTCATTGTAGGTGGTGGAATAGCTGCGGACTCCGCTGTTCACGCCATTCGTAAAAATGACCAGGACGGGGCTATTGCCATGATTTGCGAGGAGCGGCATCCGCCTTATGACCGGCCTCCCCTGACAAAAGCGCTATGGAAAGATTCTCCCTACGAATCCATCTGGCGCAACACTCATGGACTCAATGTCGCAATGCACCTCGGCAAAAAAATAGTCGCTCTCGACACGGCAAAAAAGACCGCAACCGATGATACGGGAAACATCTATACCTATGAGAAGCTTTTGCTCGCCACAGGAGGCACGCCCCGGCGCTTTCCCGGTTTCAGCGATGACATCATCTATTACAGGACAGCGGATGACTACCGGAAGTTGCGCGAACTGAGCAAACAGGGGTCGGATTTTATCGTTATCGGGGGAGGCTTCATCGGATCGGAGATCGCGGCAGCGCTTGCGGCCAATAATAAACGTGTAACAATGATTTTTCCGGAACACGGGATCGGTGCACGCGTATATCCGCAACCTCTGGTAGAGTTCCTGAATTCCTACTACCGGGACAAGGGTGTCACCGTGCTTGCATCCGAGACTGTCAAATCCGTACGGACAGAAGGCGCCAAAAGGATTGTAACCACGGGCAGCGGCACGCAACTATCCGTCGATGGAGTTGTTGCCGGTTTAGGCATACTTCCCAATATCGGGTTGGCGGTGCAGGCGGGGCTTGCGGTGGACAACGGCATAGTGGTGGATGAATTCCTCCGCACGAGCGATCCCGACATCTATGCTGCCGGGGATGCCGCGAATTTCCACAGTGCCATATTGAACAAGCGCGTGCGCGTGGAACACGAGGACAACGCGAACGTCATGGGGGAAACGGCAGGGCGGAACATGGCCGGTCAAATGGATGCGTACCGCCACCTGCCTTTCTTTTACTCGGATCTGTTCGACCTGGGCTATGAAGCAGTGGGAGAACTGGATTCCAGCCTGGATATTGTCGAAGACTGGGAGGAACCGTTTCGCAAGGGGGTGATTTATTATTTGCTCGACGAGCGCGTCCGCGGTGTACTGCTTTGGAATACCTGGGGACAGGTCGCTGCCGCCACTCAACTGATTTCCGAACATGCCGCACACACCAGCGAGTCACTGATGGGACGCATCGTGGAATAGACCCAGGTTTCCTACCTATAACCGCGTTAGCGACCCACATTCCCCGGGGTGATCACGCTGAACTCACAAGATAAGGACGGGTGAGCTTCCTTACAGAATTAACCGAAATTGTTGTGGGACCATTCCGCTTTTGACAACCCTGACCCTTACTCGTCCCGACGACTGTCATCTCCATCTGCGTGACGGCCCGCAGATGCGGTCGGTACTCCGGGATACCGCGCGACGCTTTAAGCGCGCGATTGTCATGCCCAACCTCAGTCCCCCGGTAGTGACCGTGGAAATGGCTGTTGCATACCGGGCGCGCATCCTTGCCGCCCTGCCTGGGGGTATGAGCTTCGAACCGCTGATGACGCTCTATCTTACGGATAATACCCTGCCTGCGGAAATTGTTAAAGCCACCAATAGCGGTGCTGTGCATGGCGTGAAATATTATCCCGCCGGCGCCACGACCAATTCAGCCGCGGGTGTGACAGACATAACGCGGTGTTATGGCGCACTCTCGGCAATGGAAGAGATGGGTATGCCGTTGCTAGTGCATGGCGAGATGACCAGCCCCGAAGTGGACGTATTCGACAGGGAAAAAATCTTTCTCGACCAGGTGCTGGTGCCCCTCATGAGTCGATTTCCCCATTTGCGGATTGTGTTCGAACACATCAGCACCCGTGAGGCAGTGGAATTTGTCAGAGGCGCATCGAATCATATTGCGGCAACTATTACAGCCCATCACCTACTGCTTAACCGCAATGCGCTGTTTAACGGGGGGCTACGGCCGCACCACTACTGCCTTCCCCTATTGAAGCGTGAAATTCACCGTCGACAACTGGTGAATGCAGCGACCAGCGGGAATCCCAAGTTCTTTCTCGGCACGGATAGTGCCCCCCATTCGAGATCCACTAAAGAAACTGCTTGCGGCTGTGCGGGTATTTACACCTCTCATGCCGCAATCGAGCTGTATGCCGAAGCCTTTGACCGGGCGGGGTCGCTGGATAAGCTCGAAGCTTTCGCGAGCTTTCATGGCGCTGATTTCTACCGGCTACCGCGCAACACGGACAGCATTAAGCTGAAAAAAGAAAGCTGGACAGTGCCTGGACAACTGGAATTTGCGGAAGATACGCTAGTTCCGCTATGGGCGGGGGAATGCCTGACTTGGCAGTTGACTGATTAATACTTTCCTGAACACGTGGCTGGTTCCGGAAGTTATGCAGTGCATTTCCACAGCGCGCCTACTTTCGAAATAACCCAACCTCGCATATCCGCTCCGCTCAAAGACATCCCTGATAGTCCACTTTTCGTCCATAGCGGCCGTCTTGACGGACTTCACCCACTGGACCAGAAGCGTTTCATCCGGGCCGCCGCAGCCTCAAGCAGCGCGGGCTTATTTCTCCCCAGCCCCTATTTTCCCGTCGGTGCGCCGCCGCACAGACCCGACGGGAAGCCAGGGTTACAAGTCAGTTCTACTGAAGCTCGTGGCTAGTTTTACTGAAGCTCGCAGCTATATTGTTAAGCCCGTTTCAAGGCATAAGAGAACATAAGGGAAACAGGGGAGAAAACGCCATGACTCAGCGCTGTAACTCAGATGCGAGCTGGGGGGAATGTTGCGCCGGCGCGTGTAAATCGTGCCGAGTATGATTTTCCCGGGGGTTGTTGTGTTACCGGTGGTTCAGATCACCGTAGTGCTGCATGTGTCCAGACTGTTTCTGTCTCGCAGCCGACGCATGCCAATATGACAGGCTCAAGATACAAGGGGAGAGCATGAAAAAGAGAATTGCACTTATAAGTGAACACGCCTCGCCATTAGCAGCCGTCGGGGGAGCGGATACCGGCGGCCAGAATATCGCCGTGGCTGAATTAGCTCAACATTTAGCAGCTTTGGGCTATCAAATTGACATCTTTACCCGCTGGGACGACCGGCGGATGCCTAAAATCATTAACTGGCGGGGGGGGATACGCGTCATCCATGTGGAAGCGGGTCCAGTAACTTTCATTCCGAAAGAAAAGCTGCTCCCTTATATGCCGGCTTTTACAAAGGATATGCTGCGCCTTATTGAAGCGGAAAATAACCCCTACAAGCTGATCCACGCCCACTTCTTTATGTCTGCACTGGTTGCCGCGGACATTAAGCGAAAACTTGGCATTCCTTTCATCGTTACCTTTCATGCACTGGCAAAAGTACGCAGAATCCACCAAGGCAGGAACGACTGGTTCCCTGATGAAGGTTTTGCCATAGAAGAACGAGTAGTGGCAGAGGCCGACCAGATTGTAGCCTTGTGCCCGCAAGAGCACGACGACCTGACCAATCTCTACCAGGCTCATTCTGCGAAAATTACGATTATTCCAAACGGTTTCCGCCCGGATGAGGTTTATCCGCTTGACAAACTGTTCGCCCGAATGGCGTTAAAACTCGATCCGAAAGAAAAAATTGTCCTGCAGGTGGGTCGCATGGTGCCACGGAAAGGAGTTGATAACGTCATAAAAGCGGTTGCTTATATGCGTCGGGAGCATAACGTCCGGACGCGGCTGTTAGTTGTAGGCGGTGAATCGGATGAGCCAGATCCCAGGATAACGCCCGAAATCGGCCGCCTGCAAAGATTAGCCGAAACGGAGGGTGGCAGTGACCTGGTGACATTTGTCGGGCGCCGCAACCGGGCCATGCTGCATTATTACTACAGCGCGGCCGACGTCTTCGCGACTACGCCGTGGTATGAACCATTCGGGATTACTCCGCTTGAGTCCATGGCCTGCGGAACGCCCGTGGTCGGTTCAAGTGTCGGCGGCATCAAATCCACCGTTGTGGATGGCAAGACGGGGTTCCTCGTGCCGCCCAACGATTTCGCCTTGCTGGGCCAGCGCATCATCGAGTTACTTAACAGCAACAAGCTCATGATGTATTTCAAGGAAAACGCGATTCGCCACGTCAATGAAAACTACACATGGACGAAAGCCGCGCATCTGACGGCTAACATGTACGAACGGGTCGCGACGCAGAGCCCCCTGCGGGCGGTCGACGAGGACGACCCGCTGTCGTATATCGACGAATCCTTCGAGTCATTGATCAGAACCATCAGGAAATCGAGGCGCAAAATCCGCCTCGCGACCCTGGACTCAGCCCAGGCTATTTACCGCTCACTCGCGCGTGGGGGAAAGGTATTAGTCTGCGGCAATGGGGGCAGCGCAGCAGAAGCCCAACATTTCGCGACCGAACTCGTTGGTCGGTTTGAGGCCACCGGGCGTCGCGGGCTGCCGGTCATGGCGCTGACGGCAGACACGACATTTATCACTGCCTGGGCAAATGATTTCAGCTTTGATGACGTGTTCGCCAGGCAGGTCGAGGCGCACGGACAACCGGGCGACGTTCTCGTCGTTATCAGCTCAAGTGGCAGATCGCCCAACCTGCTCAAGGCAATACAGGCGGCTCGCACGCGACAAATGTTTTGCGTTGGGCTGCTTGGTAGAGAGGGCGGTCCTGCGGCAGAGTTGACCGATGTGAACATCGTTATTCCGTCGGATGAGACATCGCGCATTCAGGAGGTACAACTGCATGTTCTCCATGTGCTCGGCCACCTGATTGAGCAGCAAATCATGGCGGACGACCAGAAAACGGTTCAGATACCAGAAGAATGGCCAATTAGCCATTTTCAGGTAGCTGATCTACCTGTTAAAACCATTAGCAAGGGGAAGATCTGATATGAGTCTGCGGAGCATGACCGATAAGGTGGTTATTGTTACCGGCGCGGGCCAGGGATTAGGCGAGGCTATTGCGAAGACGCTCGGCGCAGCAGGCGCGATGATATGCGGCTGCGATATCAAGGCAAATGAGGTGAAGAAAGTAGCCCAGGCTATCAATGATGGCGGCGGGACCGCCCGCTCGTATGTGCTGGATGTTCGTAACGAGGATGATGTCAACCACACCATGGACCATATCATGGCGGAACATGGGCGGATTGATGTATTGGTCAATAATGCCGGTACTGACACGACGCTCCCGATTGAAGATTTGAGTATCGCCGATTGGGACCGCGTCCTGGATGTTAACTTACGCGGCCCCTTCCTGCTGTCGAAAGCGATCTATCCGTTCCTGAAGCATCAGGGCAAGGGCCACATTGTCAATATCACCTCGACGGCCGCCAAGCGAGTCTGGACCGAGGCGACCGCCTACCACGCCAGCAAGTGGGGACTGCTGGGGTTCAGCCACGCTTTGCATGCAGAAGCCCGGCGCTATAATGTGAAGGTTACCGCCGTTGTTGTCGGCGGGATGCGTACACCCTTTATTCTGGAGCGTTTTCCCGAGACCGATCCGGGTGTTCTCCAGGACCCGCAAAATGTTGCTGAAACGATACACTTCGTCCTAACGCAGCCGGACGAAACCGTGATTCCCGAGGTGATGGTACTGCCGATGAGGGAGACGTCATGGCCGTAGAGCTTGGCAAGGCCGTGTTCATCGATAAAGATGGCACGCTTATTCACGACGTGCCGTACAACGTTGATCCCCGGCGTATCGAGCTAACGGAGGGCATCGGCGCGGCGCTCCACCGTATGAAAAATGCCGGTTATAAACTGATCGTCATTTCCAACCAATCCGGGATTGCAAGAAGGCTGTTTAACGAAAACGATCTCCTGCCTGTTAATCAGCAAATTCAAGCCCTGTTGGGGCCTTACGACGCCAGAGTCGACGCCTTTTATTACTGCCCGCACGGGCCGGGGGATGGTTGCGAATGCCGCAAGCCGATGCCGGGGATGATTTTACGGGCAGCGAGGGATCAGGCCATCGATCCGCGGAGCTCATGGATGATAGGCGATATTTTACATGACGTCGAAGCCGGCAACCGCGCCGGCTGTCGCACCATCCACTTCAATAACGGAAACGAGACGGAGTGGATAACGGGCAACTATCGACAGCCAAGTCACTCGGTGAAAAACCTGGCGGAAGCGGCCGATGTCATTTGCCGGCACGCCTTGGGCCTGTGGAAGGAGGCAGTATGAACAGCCCGTACCTGGCCACTATCGATCGTTTTAATAGCTTGAATGTCATGGTGATTGGGGATGCGATGCTCGACGTTTATCTCAATGGATCGGCTAATCGTATTTGCAGGGAAGCTCCCGTTCCGATTGTTGATATTAAAGATGTCAGGACGTTGCCGGGAGGAGCAGCGAATACGGCGGTGAACCTGGCAGAATTAGGGGCCCGGGTGCACTATTTGTCCATAATGGGTTGCGATCACGAGGCCGAGTTGCTAAAAGACTCTCTCGAGAGCCATGGCCTCGACACCTCGCTAATAATGCGCGACCGGGCTCGCCGGACAATTACAAAACAACGTGTGGCTGCTGGTAATCAACTGCTCGTGCGTTTTGATACCGGAACGACCGAAGCGATACGAGGCGGGTATGAGCGCCAGCTAATCAACAGCCTGAAAGAAAAGTTTCACGAGGTTGATGCGGTCGTTGTCTCGGACTATGGCTACGGTGTCATGACAGATAAGGTCATCGGCGTGCTCGGGGCTTTACAACGTAAAAAAGAGAATATCCTAGTGATCGATGCCAAGTCGCTCGATAAATATGTCCGCATCGGCGCTACCGTCGCGAAGCCGAACTATCAGGAGCTGGTGACGCTACTTGCCATTACGGAACCCGCTGCAACTGGTTACCGGTCTGAGCAGATCAAACGCTACGGACAGAAGCTGCTAAAAAAAACCGGAACAAGATATGTTGCGGCCACGATTGATATTGAAGGCGCATTGTTGTTTCAGCATGGCAAGGAGCCCTATCGCACTTTCTCCAAACCGGTGGAGAATACCAGGGCGGCTGGAGCTGGCGATACCTATGTAAGCGCCCTTACGCTTGCGCTAGCCGCGGGAGCATCTATTGAAGCCGCCGCCGAGATCGCCAAGTCCGCTGCTGTGGTGATACTGCAAAAATCCGCCACGGCCACCTGTACCCAGAACGAGTTGAGCCATTATTTTGGGAGTAGCAGCAAATATATCCCCGACTGGAAAGAACTAAAGAGCCGGTTTGACACATTCAGAAAAGAAGGCAGGCGCATCGTGTTTACGAACGGTTGCTTTGATCTGCTTCACAGCGGGCATGTCACCTATCTGGAGCAGGCGCGGGCCTTGGGCGATGTCCTGGTTCTCGGCCTTAACTCCGATACCAGCATTAAACGCCTGAAGGGCAGCAACCGGCCGATTAATAATCTGTATGAACGCATTCGCATACTGTCGGGGCTGGAGTCAGTCACGCTCATGACATCGTTCGAGGAAGACACACCAATAAGTCTCCTCGCCATCATTCGGCCCGACATGTATGTAAAGGGTGGTGACTATAACATCGAGAATCTTCCCGAGGCCCCGATCGTCCTGGCCTATGGTGGAAAAGTGCAGATAATGCCTTTCGTCCAGGACCGATCCACCACTAAGATCATAACCAGGATTAAAAGCCTCGATAAGCAACCTGCGTAACCAGGGCAGGGGCAATGTTTTCCGCGGGCTGGAAGAACCTGAAGAATATACTGTGTATCCGTTTGGATAACATGGGCGATGTTCTGATGAGCCAGCCGGCTATGCGGGCGTTGAAACAATCAGTTCCAGGCAGGAAAATAACCCTGCTGACATCAAGCGCAGGCTCAGGTATTGCTCCGTTTATTCCTGAAGTAGACGATACCATCTCCTTCGATGTTCCATGGGTAAAGACGGAGGAAGTCAGCGGAGAGCGCCGGCTTGCAGCGCTTGCAAACGAGTTAAAACGCCGTCGGTTTGACGCAGCGGTAATCTTTAACGTCTATAGCCAGAACCCGCTGCCAGCAGCGATGATGTGCTACCAGGCAGGGATCAGAACGGTTTTGGGTTATTGCCGCGAAAACCCCTATCAGCTTATCACTCATTGGGTACCGGACAAGGAGCCGCTCAACTATATCGCCCATGAGGTTGAACGCCAGCTGCGGCTAGTACAGTCCACCGGAGCGGCGACGTTCGACACAGAGCTTTCGCTGGAAATTCCAGAGGAGAGCCGGCAAAAGATATCGGAAAAGATAACGGAGAGGTTAGCAGCGCTGAGGATTCGAGCGAATGAGCCGTGGCTGGTACTGCATGCCGGGGTAAGCGAAGAAAAGCGGCGCTATCCGCCCAATGATTACATAACGGCCTGCCGATCGCTCATCAAGCAAGGCTATCGGATTGTACTTACTGGTAGTGGCAGCGAACGAGGTTATGTTGACGAAATTGCTCGCCAACTCAGCGATGCTGCCACTAATGTCGCGGGTGAACTGTCGGTCGCGGAACTCATTACGCTGATTGCGGCGGTGCCGGTTTTAGTCTCGAATAATACCGGTCCAGTCCACATCGCTGCCGCCGTCGGGACCCCTGTCGTCGTGCTGTATGCGATGACAAACCCCCAGCACACTCCCTGGCAGATACCGAGTCGCGTGCTTTACTTTGAGGTCCCGCCAGAATTAAGAACGAAGAACGAGCTGCTTCAGTCTTTCCCGGGGGTATCAACTCCCAGGGCTTCACCTGGCGCGATTGTGCAAGCGGTTAATGAACTTGTAGGGGGAACTAATGCGAGCAGGAACTACTGTACTTATTCCTTCCTGTAACCGGCCCGCTACCCTGGCGGTTACGCTCTCTGGGCTTTGTTTTCAGGAGTGCCGAGATTTTGGCGTCGTTATCTCCCATCAAAGTGACACGCCCGTTTATCGGGATTCTTCAGTCCAGACGGCTATACGGCTGCTGGAAAAAAAAGGGCATCAGGTGCGGCAACTGGCCAATCTGCCACGGCGCGGGCTGGCTCAGCAACGCCAGTTTCTATTGGACTCTGCGGAGTCTCCCTACTGCCTTTATCTTGATGACGACGTTTTACTGGAGCCTTTTGTTGTCGGCAATATGCTGCAAGCTCATGAGGAAGAAGATATCGGATTTGTCGGGCAAGCCCTCATTGGCCTCTCATATCGGCATGACTATCGGCTTCATGAGCAGACAATCGAGTTATGGGAGGGGCCAGTTGAGCCGGAGCTTGTTACTCCCCGGGATCGAGCCTGGCAGAGGCACACCCTCCATAATGCAGCCAATATTCTCCATATCCAGGAAAAACTAGAGCTTACTCCCAACACCCAGAAAAAATACAAGGTTGCCTGGGTTGGGGGCTGCGTGCTGTACGACACTCAAAAGCTTCGAGAAACGGGCGGGTTTGAATTCTGGCAAGACATACCAAAAGAGCATGCTGGCGAAGATGTCCTTGCACAGCTGAGAGTGATGAAGCGCTATGGCGGCTGCGGCCTCATCCCGTCGGGCGCTTACCACCAAGAGGCGCAAACCACCGTAACCAACAGAAAATTCGATCTCCCGAAGGAATTGGCCTTATGAGCAAAGAGCGCAAAAAAAAAGCAAAAGAGTAGAGCCGTACCTTTCTAATAAGCTATAGCATGGAAAATCTGAAGATTAAAATGCCTGAACAAGAAGATTTTTTTATTGAAGAAATAGAAAAAATAGCAAGGAGCGCAGGGGACATTGTTAAAGCACATTACTTGCGAGGCGTGGCACATGAATTCAAATCTGCGCGGCAGGTAGTAACCGATGCCGACAAGGAGTCTGAACAGCTGCTAAAAGAAAGACTTCTGCAAATACACCGCTGCCGGTTTTATGGAGAAGAAGGAGGCGGAGATATTGCGGAACAAGGCGATCAGTGGGTGGTTGATCCACTTGACGGGACGGAAAACATGAGCGGATACCCTCCGCTTCTTGCTATCTCGGTTGGGCTTCTTTGCGACGGGAAGCCTATTCTCGGCGTCATTTACGATCCCATCCACGCCATTCTATATAGCGCTTGGGAAGGTGGGCGAACAAGAGTAAACGGGGAAGTCGCAGGCGTAAGCAGCCAGACCAATCCGGCAGAGGCCATTGTCGCGCTGGATTTTTCGTCGGAAATGGACACGCGCTGTCAGACACTTGAGCAACTTTCACGCGTACTGGAACAAGCTCGTGCAGTAAAGGTATTTGGTGCTCCTGTTCTATCGTTGGCGGCGGTGGCAGCGGGACGACTCGATCTATTTTTCCGTCCCTCGACCAAACTAACGGATATGGTAGCGGGTGTCTGCATAGTCAGGGCATCGGGAGGAAGAGCGGTCGATTATGACGGTAGGGATTGGACAATCCATTCAAAAGGGGTGATTGCAGGCTCTGCCGGGATGGTTGACGCCTATCTCCCTTGTTTCGGGTAATCCCCGTCAATAGATACTGATTGATCGGCCTATTGGGCCCTACGCCCGGCCGCTCCAATCAGTACCGTCTTGTGAAATTATGCAGGCTCTTCCGAAATGGCTGACGTCTGCCTCCCTATTTGTCAGGTAGTTGTCCAAGTTCTACTATTTGCATCTATGTTAAGGGGGCTACGCTTCGGCTTTTGTCCCCTCACACAAGCCAACGAGCATTACGGAATCAATCACATGATTCTGCATGCTCGCCACCACCTTTGATTTATCGGCGCTCGCAGGTAAGTCAAGCACGGTATCGAGGGCAAATAACTGAAAGTGATAATGATGGGTGCCGCTGAAGTACTTCGGACAGGGTCCCTCATAACCATGGGTGCCGCCGTTGGCGATGCCTTCCATGCCGCCATCGGGAATATGGCCGACCGGTACAGATGTTGTTATTGCTGGGATATCAAAAACAAGCCAGTGGATCCAGGGGTCCGGTGTTGCATCTCGATCTTCCACGATAAGAACGAGACTTCTGGTCTGCGGGGGGGGATCTCCAAACTCGAGGGCAGGACTGATATTCTCTCCCATACAAGTATGCGGCGTAGGGACGCTGGTACGATCGCGAAATACTGGACTGGTAATAAACATGAATGGCTCCTTTCTTGCCCCACATGGGTAACGAAACAAAGATGGAATACACCGGAAAATCGTTGCGGAAATAGTTCCTGTCTTCCATGTGATAATAGGACACAAATAATAAACGGTTTATCACCAACAATCATATGCCTCAAGTGACCGGACTCCCGATCAAGAAAATTGCCGTCTTCAGAGCACTAAAGTTGGGTGACTTCCTGTTGTTTACCCCGGCATTGAAAGCCATTCGGCGGGCTTTTCCACACACGACCATCGATTATATCGGTCTACCCTGGAATAAAGAGCTTGCAAAGCGCTACAATCATTACATTGATAATTTTGTCGAATTCCCCGGTTTTCCGGGGCTGCCGGAAAACACGTTCAGGGCCGAAGCAGTAACAGCCTTTTTAGCCGGCATGCAGCAGCGAAAATACGACCTGGTCTTGCAGATGCACGGCAAAGGCACGGTGTCTAATATCCTCGTCCCCCTTTTTGGAGCCAGGATAGTGGCTGGATTTGCCAGCGAGGAAGGATACTGGCCTAATCGTGAGTTCTTCCTGTCATACCCCTCCCGCCAGCCTGAGCTGCTAAAAGCCCTTGATTTACTGAAATTTCTCGGTATGATCAAATTGGATACCGCCATGGAGTTTCCATTATTCGAGACGGACTATAAAAAACTACAGGCATTAAAAACATATCTGTCAATCAGAGGCGCGCCTTATGCCTGCCTGCATCCTGGTGCCATTTCCGCGATACCATGGCCAGCCAGGCATTTCGCGGCAGTTGCGGATAGTTGTATAGGGATGGGATTGAAAGTCCTCTTGACGGGTACCGCTGGGGAAAAGCCGCTAACGCAGGCGGTCATGCAAAATATGAAAGGTGAGGCAATCGATCTGGCGGGTAAAACCGATATCGGAACGCTTGCAGCTCTGTTAAAAGATAGCCTAGCGGTTATTTCCAATGACACGGGTGTTGCACATTTGGCGGTAGCGGTTGACGCGCCAAGTGTGACCGTCTTTACGACAGCCGATCCACTGATTTGGGGCCCGCTTGATCAAGTTCGGCACCGGGTTGTGGCGGGAACTGCTGTTGAGACACCAGAGGCAACCATCCGGGCGGCCAAAGCAGTAATAGAAAATGAAAGGAGCAACCAATAAAACAAAGAAAACTGCGGGTTCTTACCTGGCATATTCACGGCAATTATCTTTACTACCTCACGCGAGCACCTTTTGAATTTTATTTACCAAAAGGAGAGGGTGAAGGTTATGGTGGCTGCACGCCCGGTTTTGACTGGGGGGATGATGTGCACGATGTTCCAGCCGGGCAGGTGAAAGATCTGGATTTTGATCTTATATTGTTTCAGCATCGCAAAAATTATGAAGTTGACCAGTACGATATATTATCCGACACCCAGCGCCGGCGACCGAAAATATATCTCGAACACGACCCGCCGCAAGAACACCCGACCAATACCAGGCACTGGGTGAACGACCCCTCCATGCTGCTGGTTCACGTTACCGATTTTAATCGACTGATGTGGGATAACCGGCGGACACCGGCGACAGTCATCGACCATGGGGTAATAGTACGGGAAGACGTGGCTTATACCGGCGAGTATCCAAAAGGCATAGTCGTGGTAAATAACATGCGGAAACGCGGCCGCCGGTTAGGCCTGGATGTGTTCGAGAAGATCCGTGAACAAATCCCCCTGGATCTCGTAGGGATGGGAGCAACCGAACTCGGTGGCCTGGGGGAAGTGCCTCACGACGAGCTGCCGGCTTTTGAAGCGAAATACCGCTTCTTCTTTAATCCGATTCGCTATACGAGCCTCGGTCTATCGGTCTGCGAAGCGATGATGACGGGATTGCCGGTGGTGGGGCTTGCTACGACCGAGATGGTGACAACAGTAAAAAACGGCAAGACGGGGTACGTTGAAACCGATGTGGACAAATTAATAGAGCGCATGCGCTACCTGATCGATCATCCCGAACACGCGAAGGAACTGGGTCAAAACGCGAGGGAGTATGCGAACCGGAGGTTTAATATAAAGAGATTCATGAGTGACTGGCAACGCATCGTCAGCGGCTTTGTCGAGAACGCCCGCTAAGCTTGAGGAGACAGTAATTCCGAGGCCAACTCAAGTATCTCCGCAACCGGGATGCTATCAACAAACGAATACGGATGGTCGCACTCCGGCACTACCGGTTGAAATGGCCAGGGTGAAACAGGTTTAACGCCGCATTGGGGGCATTCCAGTTGCCAACTTATCGCGACTCGATGACTGTTCCGGCTAAGCGGACCCCAGTTGAGCACATTGGGAGCCCAGAAAATACCGACCGTAAGCGCCCCCACCGCTCGCGCCAGATGAAGTGGTCCCGTGTCATTGCTGATGACCAGTGAACTTTTCCGTAAGAGAGCGGCAAAGCCGCCAAGCGCAAGCGAAGTGCAAGGAATGGCCGTCTGCTTCATTGCCTGCATGACGTTTGTCACGATCTCGTCTTCGTTTGGCGTACCCGTCAGCACAATTGCGTATCCCTTTTCGATAAGGCTGTCAGCTATATCGGCAAATTTTACCGCTGACCATCTCCGCCGGATGTCATCAGCGCCAGCATGAATCACGACATAGGGCCTGCCCTTCATGATCTCTCTAACGGGGGCAGTTTCCTGCTCGTCTGCCTTTGTCACCTCGATAGAAGGTTCGAGAATGGTAGTACGAGCTCCTATCAGAGCGGCAATTTCCAGACAGCGCAGAACCTCACTCTGGTAATGCACATACGGAATAAAGCGATC
The DNA here is from genome assembly GCA_013821425.1 of Nitrosospira sp. Classification (GTDB taxonomy): domain Bacteria; phylum Pseudomonadota; class Gammaproteobacteria; order Burkholderiales; family Nitrosomonadaceae; genus Nitrosospira. The sequence continues at coordinate 37,421 of JACDGV010000007.1, forward strand.
GATAGGTTCGGCGCCCTGGTTGCGCATCCCTACCGTAAGGCCGGCGCCCAGCTTATTGATAAAAGGATTGGCCGCTTTACCGTCGCCTTGCATATGAATAGCGATGGCGAACTTTTCAGCCTGCATTTCTTTGTAAAACAACTCAACTTCGCCTGATCCAGAACCGGAACGAGTGTCGTTGACCTGGCCTTTTGTTTCTACCGCATCGTTGACGCCCGCAAGTACTGGAAGGGTAATTACACGATCGACCACCGAGGGCCGCGTAGACAGGAATTCCTTTGCCCAAGGCTTGGCGAGCAGCACCAACTCCGCGCTCGGGTAGCTTTTCTTTATGGCCCCCAACGCTGGCAAGGTCACAATAAAATCGCCCAGTGCCTTTGCATGGAGAACGGCAATTTTACGTGGAGCGCCAGTCGGGTAAGCTGTTACCAAAATTTCGCAACCGCGCCGCCGCTTTCGTCGTCCCCGGTGATGATATGTTCCCCGGCGAGCCAACCGCGGGGTTCCGCTTTCCGCTCGCCGGGGTTCAACAGCGGACTTGTTCGGTTGCTATCTAGGACGAGAAGCTCATCCTGCAAAAAGACGCACATACATTATGCAATCTGACCAATAGCCTTGCTGACGTCCGCTGGAGTTTCAAAGCTTTCGTCGGATAGCTGCTGAAGCGTTTGCATTATGTTGTCATCGGCTCCTTTCGATTTGGCATGGCCCACAATTTCGTCTTTTTTCGCCGGGCAATTCATACCGGATAAAAACTTTTGCACTTGAATCGGGTTGGCTGTTGCCATAACTCCTCCTTTATTCCGTCGATAGTATGAAGGTCAATAGGGAACTTGGACTAAGGAAGCCCTGAAGTTTCAGCCCCGCACGAAGGTTTCCCTCTCGATATTAGAATAGACCACTTACTAGCTGGGCGCAATGCAACTGCCGCTAATGGGCTTCAGCATAGGTATATATTGAGATGGAAGTCGACGACTGATTATCCTTTCACATTTAGAGACGTACTGTCTCTGGTTGGCTTCCAAAGCTGCACGTCGGGCATTACCAGTGGCGCTTTGCGCGATTCCAGCGGTACAGTGCCCGGGCAAAGACGTTATAGACCAGACGGGTCAGCTGCTGGATGATGGGCAACTGCACCAGTTTCGCGAGCCAACGCTGGCCGGGCGTTTGGGACCAGAGGCGTGCGAAGGCGTCCGCGCCAACATCCAGCCGGCCATCCTCGGTTTTTACATGCAGCCGTTCCCGCACTTGCTCCAATGGAACCCCCACCTCTTCTGCTGCTTCCGGGTGGGTGTGCACATCGATCCATTCGACGTCCTTGCCACCGCAGGCCTCCATGCGGCGGCGCTGATCCTTGATTCCCGCATTGCACACCGGGCAGGCGCTGTTGTAGTAGACCTTGCTGTGCATATTAAGCCGTGCCTATTGCTGCTTGCCGACGCCTGGATTCAGCGGCGTGACGGCTTGATGCAACCCGTTCCAGAATAAACATTGCCGCTTGCGATCAAGAGCAACTGACAGAAATTGGGGCGCTCGTCTTACCACCAAGTGACAGAGCCTTTCAAAAACAAGTAAAAATGATGGGAATTGTCCATTCAACGATAGTAAGCCTTTTCAGAGGGACCGTGTAACCATAGTGATTTAGTGTACGGAACAAGAAACCTCCTTGTCCTTTGAAAGCAGACAAGCCTGCCTGAAGCACATTCAGGAAAAAACGTGTCCGAAATTGTCGCGCCAGGCATGAACAATCTTCTCCTATTAGCCTTACGATAATAGCTATAGCATTTCGTTGCTTTTTGAAAGTCCCTGGTTCTGCCGAAGCACCTTCATGAATCTGGACATTTCCCTCCCCGGCCATGGAAGTTTAGGCATGCCTTGGGGCGAACATGATAATGGCCATACCTGCCAGCGCCACCAGGGAACCGGTCACATCCCAAACCGTGGGCCTGATGCCTTGTACAGCCCATAGCCAGAATACTGCGACAAAAACATAGACCCCTCCATATGCGGCGTAGGTCCGGCCTGCGGCGGTGGGATGAAGCGTGAGTAGCCATGCAAATAATGCGAGGCTGGCGGCTGCAGGTAAAAGGAGCCATGCATTCCCACCCTGTTTGAGCCAGAGGTAAGGCAGATAGCAACCCACTATTTCGGCAAGGGCCGTGACCAGGAAGAGAAAAAAAGTTTTCAGCTCGAACATGATCAGTCCTGGTTATCTCACCCCATTTACAGGTATCGAATAACACTCGCCATATTTTGCGCTCTTTAGCAAGGACCAATAATACAGACTTTGAAAAGGCAATCTGTACATAAGCGTTTTTTGTGCAATGGCGCACCAACAAAATCAGTCGCGAACTCTTCAATTTACGGCTTTTAAGGCGGCTTTGCGATCGTTCAATCGTCCGCAAGACGATTCGCGCTAGCGGGGTTTCGAACATTTTCCCGATTTGGGCACCGTCGCGCAAATCCTGCTTTTTTACCGCTCCCCGGACTTCTCAATTGCGCGCTTCATCACAGCCTTGAAAAGTTTGGGTATCGCAATCGTATTCGACATGTTGGTAACAAAGTCGGGGATCAAACCGCCGGGATTCGTCAGCAATGTGTAGGTGAGCCGCGTACGCTCTCCACCGTCTAGCGGCTCCGCAAGCCATGAACCTTCGTTGAGCTTGATTCGTACCACTCCTTCAACCTCGGGGTAGGCCTCTGGACTTACCGCCCACTCGACCTTGAATACGCCGCCATTCGCGGTCGAGCCCGACGTCAGCCGAACCCTGAGCGGGTAGTCGCGCTCGCTCACAAATGGCGGCGCTAAACGAGCATAAGTTATAACCTCGCTATCGCTCTGGCGACTGAGCACCGTGGACTCTTCCACATACGGCATGAACTCGGTGAAATGCCCGAAGTCGCTGACAGCATCGAAAACGGTTTGCGGCGGAGCGGCTACCTCGCCAACCGCCACGATTCTGCGCCCTTGTTCGACGTCCTTTGTAAAAATAACAAGATCGCTGGTACGATGAGCTTCAGTCCACCCCGTACCAGGGCTTTTCACGTCGAGAGCCTGCACGGATGAGGCGCCAAACACCACGAGGACAGCCAGGGCGGTAACGCGACGCATGGAGCTCCCGAAAAGTGCCTTATTGACATGTGGACGCTAAATTAGAGCATTCTACTTCCATTCCACCTGGCGGTCGCCTTTAACCAGGCGGATACTACGAAACCATCCCCCTGCCAATACCGGCTCGTCCCTGGCCATGCCCAGTTCCGGAGCGGCTGCCAGCACCTCCTCGAACACCACGTCCAGTCTTGTAACGATATGCTGCGACACCAAATTCAACATCCGCCTGAACCATGCCGTCTCGCCTGGCTTGAGAAACTTGTCGAGTATCAGCACGCTTCCACCCGGCCTCAGTACGCGCGCGGTTTCCCGGAGGCACGCGCGCGCATCCGGCACGATCGCGAGAATCAGATGAAGCACCACGTGGTCGAAAGAGGCATCGGCAAAGGGCAGGGACATGCTATCGCCACGGACAAGATTCAGGGAAAGATTTCCAGTACGGGGCTTTACCCGGTCAAGCATCGCGGCGGTAAGATCGAGTCCGGTATAGCGATGCTCCGGCGGAAGATGAGGGAGGTCAAGGCCGGTGCCGATCCCGCTGATGAGGATATCGAGTTCGCCCTGCTGCGGCAATTGCCCGAGACTTGCCGCGCGCAGGCCGGTGCCCGCGGCCGCGAGCAAGGTGTCGTAAAGCGGGGCGATGACGGTGTAAGAGCGGCGCAGAGACATGAGAAAGAGTTCTACTTCCTATTCCGCTTCGCGGCTGTGACCGATCTGGCCGGCTTATCCGGTTTCCCCGTTTGAGATGGCGGAGGAGCAGGCGTGCGGTAAACCCAGGCCATCATGATTACCCCCGCCACAATCATCGGCAGCGATAGCCACTGGCCCATGCTGATACCCAATGTCATCACGCCCATGAAGCCATCATCCGGTTCGCGGAAAAATTCGGCAGTGGAGCGGAATACGCCATAGCCGATGAGGAACATCCCCGAGACCGCACCGACCGGTCTCGGCTTTGCCGAGTAAATCCATACCAACGCGAAAAAAGCCAGTCCTTCCAGTGCAAACTCATAGAGCTGGGAAGGATGGCGCGGGAGGCCGTCCACATGGGGAAAGACCATGCCCCAGGGCACATCGGTGGGACGTCCCCATAACTCGGCATTTATAAAATTACCAATGCGGCCGGCGCCCAGCCCCAAAGGCACCAGCGGCGCAATGAAGTCCGTTACGGCCAGCCATGGGAGTTTATATTTCCGGGCCAGCAGCGCCATGGCGGTTATTACGCCGAGAAAACCGCCATGGAAGGACATTCCACCCTGCCATACGGAAAGGATTTCCAGCGGATGCTGGAGGTAATAGCCAAACTGATAAAATAGCACGTGGCCCAGACGGCCACCCAATACCACTCCCAGTACGCCGTAAAATAGCATGTCATCCAGCATAGCGTGGGTGAACGCCCCACCCGGATTACGCTTGATGCGGTAGCGGCCCAGCAGTATGAACAGCGCAAATGCCAGGAGATACATGAGCCCGTACCAGCGGACGGCAAGAGGGCCAATATAGATGGCAACCGGGTCGAACTGCGGGTGAACGAGCATAGGCTTCTGCTTTTTAGGCTAAAATAGGTGATTATACAGCCACTGTTGGCACGTCGAATGGCCGAGAAACATTAATAGGAAAACCGTCCTACCTGGCCTCCCCCCATTTTCCATAGCCGTTTTACCATTCGCACTTCCAGGTACGCTGCGGATGCTAATGATTAGAGTTTTTCCAACCTTTCAAGGAGCATTTATGTCAGATAATCAACGCAGCCGGGCCATCACGCATGGGGCGCAGCGTACCCCTAACCGCGCCATGCTGCGCGCGGTAGGTTTTAGCGACAGCGATTTTGACAAACCTATCGTCGGCGTCGCTAATGGCTTTTCCACCATCACACCTTGCAACAAGGGATTGAATGAGTTAGCGGTGAAGGCCGAACAGGCGTTGAAAAAAGCCGGTGCGATGCCGCAGATGTTCGGCACCATCACCGTTTCCGACGGTATCTCCATGGGAACGGAAGGCATGAAATATTCGCTGGTTTCCCGCGAGGTGATTGCAGACTCCATAGAGACGGCGGTGCAGGCCGAAAGCATGGATGGCGTGATTGCGATCGGGGGCTGCGACAAGAACATGCCCGGCGCGATGATTGCGATGGCACGGATGAATATTCCGGCTATTTTTGAGTACGGCGGCACCATCAAACCCGGTAATTACCAGGGAAGGGATTTGACCGTCGTCAGCGCTTTCGAAGCGGTCGGGCAATATACGGCGCACAAGATAGACGAAAAGGAATTGCTTGAAGTGGAGCGGCATGCCTGCCCGGGGGCCGGTTCCTGCGGTGGCATGTTCACCGCCAACAGCATGTCGTCGGCATTCGAAGCGATGGGAATGAGCCTGCCTTACTCCTCCACGATGGCCGCGGAAGATGATGAAAAGGCCGATAGCGCCACCCGCTCCGGCGAAGTCCTGGTTGAAGCCATCAAGAGGCAGCTCCGCCCGCGTGACATTATCACCAGAAAATCCATAGAGAACGCGATTGCCGTAATCATGGCGGTCGGCGGCTCAACCAATGCCGTGCTGCATTTTCTCGCTATTGCTCATGCGGCGGAGGTGGAGTGGACGATCGACGATTTTGAGCGCATGCGCAAGGTGCCGGTGCTGTGCGACCTGAAACCTTCGGGCCGGTATGTCGCCACCGATCTGCATAAGGCGGGGGGAATTCCGCAGGTAATGAAGATGCTGCTCGAACACGGGTTGCTGCACGGCGACTGTATAACCATTAGCGGCCAGACCGTGGCAGAAGTATTGAAGTACGTTCCTCCTGCGCCGCGCCGCGATCAGGATGTAATCCGCCCATGGGAAAATCCGATGTATGCGCAGGGCCATCTCGCGATACTTAAAGGCAATCTCTCCACAGAGGGCTGCGTGGCGAAGATAACCGGCGTGAAGACACCGAAAATTACAGGCCCGGCGCGGGTATTCGAATCGGAAGAAACCTGTATGGCGGCCATTCTCGCTCGCCAAATACAGCCTGGTGATGTGGTGGTCATACGCTATGAAGGGCCAAAAGGTGGCCCCGGCATGCGTGAAATGCTCTCCCCCACCTCCGCGCTCATCGGCGAAGGGCTGGGCGACTCCGTGGCGCTTATCACCGATGGCCGCTTTTCGGGCGGCACTTATGGAATGGTGGTCGGTCACGTCGCGCCCGAAGCTTTCGTGGGAGGCCTCATAGCGCTGGTGCATGAAGGCGACGCCATTACCATTGATGCCGAACAACGGCTGCTGCAGCTTAATGTTCCGGCGGAAGAACTGGCGCGGCGAAGCGCAGGATGGACCCCCCCGCAGCCCCGCTACACCCGGGGCGTACTCGCAAAGTATGCCAAACTGGTTTCGAGCGCCAGCCAGGGAGCGGTAACAGACTAGAAGCTACGGAACAGCTCCCAACCATGCCCAATCATCTTGAACGCGAAACCAGTCCTTATCTGCTTCAGCATGCGGATAACCCTGTGAACTGGTACCCATGGGGAGAGGAGGCGCAAACGCTGGCGCGCGCACAAAACAAGCCAATCCTGCTTTCCATTGGCTACTCGGCCTGTCACTGGTGCCATGTAATGGCACACGAGTGCTTTGAAGATGCGGAAGTTGCCTCGGCGATGAATCGGCACTTTATCAACATCAAGGTGGATCGCGAGGAACGACCGGATATCGATCAGATATATCAGACCGCCCTTTACATGCTCACGCGGCGCAATGGCGGATGGCCGCTGACCGTGTTTCTCACGCCCGACCAGAAGCCTTTTTTCGGGGGTACGTACTTTCCGAAAACGGCGCGGCATGGCCTGCCAGGTTTTCTTGATCTGTTGCCGCGCGTGGCGGAGACCTATCATGTTCGGGGCGCAGATATCGAGCGGCAGGCCGCCTCACTGCTGAAATCATTCGTCAACATGCTGCCATCGAGGAGTACGGGTGGGCCAGCATTTTCAGAGCAACCGCTTGCCCGGGCGCTCGCGGAATTAGAGGACCGCTTCGATTCTGCCAATGGGGGTTTTGGCGATGCGCCAAAGTTCTTCCATCCAACGGAACTGGAATTTTGCTTGCGCCGTTACTTTGCCGAAGATAACCACGAAGCCTTGCACATGGCCGCCTTCACCCTGAAAAAGATGGCCGAAGGCGGTGTTTATGACCAGCTTGGGGGCGGTTTCTGCCGTTACAGCACGGACCCGTTCTGGCGCATACCTCACTTTGAAAAAATGCTCTATGACAACGGGCCGTTGCTGCGGCTCTACGCTGACGCCTGGCTCACCACCCATGACCCCCTGTTCGAGCAAACGGTGGATGAAACGGCCGGATGGGTGATGCGCGAAATGCAGGGATCCGGGCCACAGGGCAGCGTCGACGTGCAGACAGGGAACAAAGGCAGCGCTGGCAGACGCACCACGGAAGGCGGCTACTACTCGACACTGGATGCCGATTCCGAAAATGAGGAAGGCAAATTCTACGTCTGGGACCTCGGTGACGTGGCGCAAATTCTTTCACCGGAAGAATATGCCGTGGTTGCGCCCTATTACGGCCTGTCCGGTAATCCGAACTTTGAAGACAAGCACTGGAATCTGGGGATTACGCAGCCGCTTGCAGACGTTGCCTTGCACGTTTGCATCAGCGAGGAAGAAGCGCAGCTAAGACTTGCGTCGGCGCGGAAAAGACTTTTGAGCAAGCGGGAACTGCGGGTGCATCCGGGACGTGACGAGAAGATCCTCACGAGCTGGAACGGGCTAATGATAAAAGGGATGGCGCGCGCGGGTCGCGTATTCGCGCGCGAGGATTGGGTCCGATCGGCTAGCGTCGCGGTGGATTTCATTCGTTCCACTCTTTGGCGAAACAACCGCCTGCTCGCAACCTATAAGGATGGCAGGTCTCATCTCAATGCCTATCTCGACGATTATGCCTTCCTGCTGGATGGCTTGCTGGAACTGATGCAGGCCGAGTTTCGCCAGACTGACCTGGATTTCGCCGTTGCACTGGCGGATGTGTTGCTGGAGCAATTCGAAGATACCGGGGAGGGAGGGTTTTTCTTTACCAGCCACGATCATGAAAAGCTGATTCATCGTGCCAAGCCCGGCCATGACAGCGCAACCCCTTCAGGCAATGGCGTCGTGGTATCGGGGTTGCAGCGGCTCGGGCATCTTCTCGGGGAATTCCGTTACTTGCAGGCGGCGGAACGCGCACTGGAATTATTCTATCCGTCCCTGTCCCACTATCCCGGTTCCTGCTGCAGCCTGTTGATAGCGCTGGAGCAATCGCTCTCTCCACCGCAAATTATAGTCCTGCGCGGACCGGCAGATGCTTTGGCGGAATGGAAGGATGCTTTACGCCGCGCTTCCCCTTGCAGCCTTGTATTTGCGTTGCCTGCGGAACTTGTTGGGTTGCCGGCAAGTCTGAGTAAACCGGCAGCATTGGATAATACTGTCAACGCCTGGGTTTGCAGCGGGGAAAAATGCTTACCGGAGATCACCGACCTGCAGGAGTTACTGCGCGTCAGCGAAATTCAAGGTAAGATTAGATTCCCCTTCAATAAATAACGGATAAAGGAGTAAGTATGAAAGCTGTCTGGATGGGAATAGTAACGGCATCAGCCCTGTTAATTGCAGGTACCGCGCAGGCGAATGCGGACCTGGCGAAGGCCAACGGTTGCACGAATTGTCACACCGTTGACACGAAATTGGTCGGACCGTCTTTAAAGGATATTGCGGCCAAGTACAAGGGCGACGCAAATGCCCAAGCCAGTCTGGCAGAGAAAATAAAGAAGGGAAGCAGCGGGGTCTGGGGTCCGGTTCCGATGCCCCCGAATGCGCATGTCAGCGATGAGAATGCCAAGACTCTGGCGGGATGGGTCCTCTCGCTCAAGTAATCTCAAGTACCTGTATGAAAGAGAGCCGGCGCAGTTTGGGCGCCGGCCTTTTTATTTTCCGAGCGTCAAGCCATTAGAGCCATGAGCGTTCCTCCATATCGTGCTGACAATCAGGACGCGTTTGCGCATATCTCCGCAGTTTGAATTATGAGCTGGTATGCGACGAACCTGGTAAGCGCATTTCTGCTTCCGCCCTTCAACCTCATTCTGCTCGGCTTGACAGGCGTTCTGCTACTGAAACGCCGGCCTGGTTTCGGCAAGCTGGTGGTTATGGCTGCGGTCACCCTGCTTTATCTATTGTCCATTCCATTTAACGCCGACGCCCTCCTGCAAAAACTGGAGACCGTGCCAAAACGTGACCCTCCTGATAGCGGCGCGCAGGCCATTGTCGTGCTGGGCGGAGGAACATATCACGATGCCCCGGAATATGAAGGAGATACCGTGGGCCGGTTCACGCTGGAGCGCATCCGTTATGCCGCCCGGTTGCACCGCCTGACCGGGAAACCGATACTGGCGACCGGCGGCGATCCTCTAGGCGTTGGTTCTTCCGAAGCAGCACAGATGAAGGCAGTGCTGGAGCAGGAGTTTCAGGTTCCGGTGAAATGGATAGAAGGCGCTTCGCTCAACACGCGGGAAAACGCCTACAAGAGCTCCGCTATCCTCAAGCAGGAGAGGATTAGCCGTATCGCACTAGTTACCCACGCTTGGCATATGCCGCGAGCAGCAAGGGAATTTGAACAGGCCGGGTTCGAGATCGTTCCCGCTGCGACCGCGTACACCACCCGCCACAAAACGGACGTATTCGCATTCATCCCCACGGCTGGAGCCCTGCAAAAAAGCAAGCTGTTCTTCCACGAAGTCATAGGCATATTGTGGTATCGCCTACTGCCTGTCCTCGATCCGACGTGGCTTTCATCCCGCCCGGAATTGCCGCATCCGGTCCATGTGAACATGTTTCCGCCGCCTCCGGGTTCCAACCCCGAATAGGAATTGCTCCGCGTCGCGCATATCTGCTCCGAATCAAACCGGTGGAACCTGTTGCTGGTAAAATGACTGAAACCGACGCGGGAGACCGGCGAATCATGAGGCAACCGATACCAATAGAGGGAATGATGACCGGCGGAATTCCCTTCTCCTCATAGCCAGTACGCCGTGCCGTATCTCATGCGGCGAACTTACAGAGAGGCAATAACGTGAAAGCGCGCATCAAGTGGAAGAACGGAATGAGCTTTCTGGCTCAATCGGGCAGCGGCCATGCCGTACTCATGGATGGTCCACCCGAAGCAGGCGGCAAAAATTCGGGACCGCGTCCGATGGAAATGTTGTTAATGGGAACCGGCGGTTGCGCAGCTTTTGACGTGGTGCTGATTCTTAAAAAGAGCCGCCAGGATATCAGCGACTGCGTAGTCGAAATCGAAGCAGAACGGGCTGCGCAAGAACCCAAGGTATTCGTCCGGATTCACTTTCATTTTATCCTGACCGGAAGAAAACTAGACCCCCCCCAGGTAGCCCGGGCTATTACCCTTTCTGCGGAAAAATACTGTTCGGCCTCGATAATGCTGGGAAAAACAGCGCAACTGACACACGACTTTGAAATCGTGGAGGCTTGAAGCCTCAAAACCTTCTGTTTAAACCCAATACGCGGTTTTCGTCATCACTTTCGATCCCAGCTTCATTATCAGCTTCGCCGGCGTTGGCAATTCCTCCCCGCCATGAGCCATTGCCGTGGTGGCATGACCGGCTTCGTCGATCTGCATCTGGGCGACGATGGCACGGCTTTTCCCGTCCTTATGCGGTAAGCGCTTCAAATGCCCAGCCAGATGCGTCTCCACCTGACGTTCGGTTTCGGCGAGAAACCCGAGGTTCCATTTATCGCCGAGCATGCCTGCGAACGCACCGATCGCCAATGACCCTCCGTACCACAACGGATTCAATAGGCTCTTGCGTCCGCTCAATTCCGCGATGCGCCGCTCGGTCCAGGCGAGATGTTCGGTTTCTTCCCGCGCCGCCTGCGTCAGCGCGCGCTGCACCTCTGCGTCATGCGCGGTAAGCGCCTGCCCCTGATAGAGCGCCTGTGCGCAGATTTCACCAACGTGATTCACGCGCATCAACGCGCTGGATTCACGTTTTTCCCAATCATTGAGTTCACTTTCCGGCAGCTCGGATCCCGGCACGGCCCGCAGTGTTTGCGCCGGTGTCAGCAATGTGCGTAGGGCATGGTCGAAGCCGATGATAAATTTGTCGATGTTGGGCATGAAACCCTCCCGGAAAAAAATACAAACAATATTATTTACGATTGTATACCCATTTGCCGCGCGACCAGCGTAACCGGATGCACGATCTCGATCTCCAAACCTGCTTCGCGCAACCCGCTGCCAATATACATGGCGCAGCCGACGTTGGATGTGACGAGATAACGCGCGCAGCTTGCGTTTAACAACGCCGCGATCTTATCGGCCCGCAACGCCTTCGCCATCTCCGGCTGATCGAGGAAATAGGTTCCGGCGGCGCCACAGCACCGATCATTCCCGGCGAGCGGCGCGACCAGAGCTCCAGGTATGCGCGCCAGCAGGGCATAGGAATGGGCCGAGGCGCGTAACACATTACGAAGGCTGCAAGGTTCATGAACCATGATTTCGTGCGGCAGAGGGGCCAACTTCACCTCATCCCAGCCCTCGGCCACTGCCAGAAACGCGCTAATGTCCATCACCCTGGCTGTAAATTTACCGGCCAACCTGTTCCCGGGATTGCTTTCTACAACACTCCCTTTCGGTTCCGAGTGTATTTGATAAGGTGTCGCTGACGGTTGCGATGACGAGGGTAAAAATACGTGCTCCGCCAATTGCACGCCGCAGCCCGACGCCGTGCTAATGATTGAGTCCAATTTCAATCCGTTGAAAGCCACAATATTCCTGCGCGACAACTGCGCCGCCGTCTCCAAATCTCCGCCATGCTGATGCAAGGCACCGCAGCAGGTCTGGGCGGGCGGCACATGTACCGTGTAGCCTAGACGATTAAGCACGAATATTGCCGCGTTGAGCGTGGCAACATCCGTCAGCCGTGCGACGCAACCGAGGAACAGCCCAACTTGCCCCCGTGGCTTCCCTGCTGATGGATAAACTGCTTGCCACGATCCGGAATCCGCGCCGCCCAACGCGGCGAAGGACTTGCCGATGGGGGGAAGCTGCGCCTCCAGCAGGGCAAGTGTTGCTTTTCCCAATAATCCGGATTTACGCGTCCATTTCTGCAAGCCTCCTCTCTGGTAGAACCGCAACAGCGGGCGCAACGCATCAATGCGTGCCGGCCTGGTAAGTAACTCGCGCTCCGCCCATTTGCGGAACCAGGATTTTCGCATCGCAGGCTTCCCATCCAACGGGAGGGGCTGTGACGTTGTCATCGCCGCGCGCGCCATCGATCAATTGTCCAAAACGCACATGGTTCGGGCATGCTGCCTCGCACGCCCGGCATGTGAGGCAGCGGTCCATATGCAGTGCGAAGCGCTCGTTCATTGGAATGCGTCCTGCCGCCACCCCGCTTATAAGCGCGATGCGCCCGCGAGGTGAATCCGCCTCCGAGAGTGTTATGCGATACGTGGGGCAATGCGGCAGGCAAAGACCGCAGGCGACGCAGCGGTTGGCCTCGTCGCTTATTTCGGCATCCAATAACTCGTGGGAAAACTGGGGGGGAAGATCAGCTGGTTTCACGATCGTATCCGCCGGAAAAGAGCCATAGACCGATTTTCATCAAAGCCGTTCGCATCCCGAAGTGTCAACCTCCGGAATGGAAGACAAGACGCAGATCGCAACAGTGGCACTGGTGGCGAGTTGCGATTCGCTAACGGCGGTGGTGCTGGAAACATGTTTGGCATGAATGCTCGCCAACGTCCCTGCGGTCTTGGCCGCAGCATCAACATGCAAAGGGTGCGCTAGCCGGCAGCGGCTTCGTTCCTGCTGATGGGGCTGGTCGCTGGCGGAGGGAGCGTCCCGCTGATTGCCCATGGGTATGTATCATCGCCTACACGGCCGACAGCAGTTCGGCCCATCGCTTGGTCAGCGAATCCCGTGGATGTAGCGTTCGAGTTGATTGATAATGAATTCCTGCCCAGAAATCGCGTCCTTAACCAGATCGCCAATGGAAATAATGCCGACGACCTGACCGTTATCAAGTACGGGCAAATGGCGAACCCGCATCTCGGTAACGAGTGCCATGCAATCCTCGGTTGTATAGTCGGGGTCTACATAGGCCACCTCGGACGTCATGATTTCTCTTACGCGTATGTCTTTCGCAGTCCTATCCAGCAGCAAGTAGGCCTTACGCGAATAATCTCTTTCGGTAACGATACCGACCAGCTTCCCATCCTCCAGCACCAGCAATGCACCAATGTTCCTGGCAGCCATCGATTGCATCGCGTCAAACACGGAATTATCCGGCTCGATGCTTGCAACTTCGAATCCTTTGCCTTCCAGTAATTGCTTCACAGTAGCCACGGCATAACTCCCACTTCAGTTTCGAATTTTTCATTCCAATCATAGCACGTCACGAAAGCCGGAGCAGGCTATGGCAATCAAGTGGCCAAATGGCGGGACGATGCAATTAATCGGCACCTCCCTCCTGCTGACCCTGCCCGGATGCCTACAGCAACCGGCTCTTATCACCCCGGGCAAAACCTATTAGAGGCAGGTCCACATATTTGCCGAAACCGATGACCTTGAACAATTCTCCCATTTCGGCCGGGCTTACCAGCTTTTGCACCTGATTCGCCAGCGGCAGATAGTCCTTTGCGTTCTCCGCAGGAGTCTGCGCCAGAATTCCAGTTATTCCGCAGTTGATGAGAAAATTGGCCTGAGTCGTGTAACCCAGCAACTTCAGTCCGGCCCTGGTAGCCCGTTCGGTCACGGCACTGAAGTCGACATGGCTGGTAATATCCTGCAGGCCCGGCAAATAAAAAGGATCGTCGTGAGCATGATGGCGATAATGGCACATCAATGTTCCCCGGCTACGCTGGGGATGATAATACTCATCCCGGCCAAAGCCATAGTCGATCAATATGATCGCGCCGTGCTGCAAAATATTCCCCAGGCTGAATATGAAACGCTGGGCGGCCAGGCCGATTTCGGTGACGTAGGTGTCGCCATGGGCGGCGCCGGAATTGATCCGGGCATTGAGTTCAAGGGTGGCGGCGAAGAGCTCTCCTTCGACGAGGGGGCGATCGCTCCATGTCAACTTATCCCTGTCGAATGTTACGCCACGCTCGAACAGGTGAGACCCCGACCATGCCACCAGATGCACCGGCATTGCATCCAGCACCTCATTGGCAAGCATCAGCCCGTTGAATTCGAAAGGTAAATGTTCCAGCCAGACAACCCGCGAGGCAAGATGCGGGGCGGACTTTTCAAACAGGCGGCGTTGCCGCTGCTGCAGGTCCCCGCTGACTTCAAGAATGAAATACTCCCTTGGCAAGCGGCCGAGTCTTTCGAGTTCAAGCAATAAGTCGAGTGCGAGTTTGCCCGTGCCGGCACCGAATTCCAGAATACTGCCGTCAGAATCCTGCGTTTCCAGCACTTGTGCGGCTTGCCGTGCCAAGGCTCTACCGAACAGAGAGGAAATTTCCGGGCCAGTGACAAAGTCTCCTTCAAGCCCGAATTTTGCTGCACCGCCGCTGTAGTAACCCCTTCCCGGGGCGTATAACACCAGCCTCATATAATGCTCGAACGAAATCCACCCGCCGGCAGCGGCGAGTTCGGCGAGTATCAGTTGCTTTAAGGCGAGACTATGCTGGACGGAAGTCTCCCCTGGCACAGGCAGTGGCGGTATTGGCTGCATTGGGTCTATGCTACGCTTTACCGAATTATAAAAATCGGATCGATTCACAAGTGTAGAGGAGATAGCGATGCAAGGGAAAGTAATACTCGTTACCGGGGGAGCCAAGCGCGTCGGCGCAGCGACATGTCGCAAATTGCATGCTCGGGGGGCAAACCTGATCGTTCATTATAGGGAATCGGGGAAGGAAGCACGCGCGTTGCAGTCGGAACTCGATCAGAACCGTGCCGGATCGGTGGCACTGGTGCAGGCCGATCTGCTGGACATTGCGCGCCTACCTCATGTGGTTGACGAAACCGTGAATCATTTTGGGAAACTCGACGCGCTCGTCAATAATGCATCCAGCTTTTTCCCCACCCCGATTGGAGAAATCACGGAGAGCATGTGGGATGACCTTATCGGCAGCAACTTGAAGGCTCCGCTATTCCTGTCGCAGGCCGCGGCGCCACAGCTCACGAAACACCGAGGTTGTATTGTCAATATCGTGGATATCCACTCGGAGTGGCCGCTAAAACGATACGTGGTATATAACTCCGCAAAAGGCGGCCTGGCCTCTCTCACCCGGTCCCTGGCACTGGAGCTTGCACCGGAAGTCAGGGTAAATGGCATTTCTCCCGGCCCTATACTGTGGCCGGAGGCAGGCGAGTGGACGGATGAAGCAGCGCGGCAGCGCATTATCAATAGAACTCTGCTGAAACGAACGGGCGAACCGGAGGATATTGCAAAAACGGCCGCGTTTCTGATCGCTGATGCGCCCTATATTACCGGGCAGATTATTGCGGTGGACGGGGGGCGGAGCGTGAATCTATAGGTGGCAGCCACAAAGGGTAGCCGCAAAGGGTAGCCGCAAACAATCGGGAAACAGCGAAGGCTCTCCCAGCTCATTCCTGGATCACGCTTCCGTCTGCAAGTTTTTTCTTCAATATCATATTCACCTGCGCCGGATCGGCCTTGCCTTTGGCCGCCTTCATTACCTGTCCGACGAGGGAATTGAAGGCTTTCTCCTTGCCGGCCCTGAATTCCTCCACAGACTTTCCGTTAGCGGCTATCACTTCTCCAACCAATTTTTCCAGTTCGCCTGAATCAGAGATCTGCTTCAATCCCTGCGAGTCGATAATCTGGTCCACAAGATTTTCATCGAACGGCCTGTCCCCGCTCTTCCATGAGAGGGCCTTCTCACCGGCTGCACTGACCTTGACCCACATCTGCCTAAACACTTCTTTGGCGATCTTGCCTGAGATGGTGCCATCCCTGATGCGCGTCAGAAGCCGCGCAAGCTGCCCTGGCAATAGCGGGCAATCGTCAAACCACCTTCCTTCGTTGTTAAGGTAACTGGAGATCTCCCCCATTATCCAGTTTGCGCACAGTTTCGCCTCAGCAGGAAGTTTGCCGGCAACCGCGTTGAAGTACTCCGCTATCTCGCGATCGACGGTCATGGCCGCCGCGTCATAGGGAGAGAGTCCATAGTCGCGCTCAAGGCGTGTCCGCATTTGCTGTGGCAGTTCAGGAAGCCCGCCACGCACTTCCTCGACCCAACTCTGCGGGATTTCAAGCGGCAACAAATCCGGATCGGGAAAGTAGCGGTAATCCTGAGCATCTTCCTTGCTGCGCATGGCTCGGGTTTCATCCTTTTCCGGATCATAGAGCCGGGTTTGCTGCTGTATGATTCCGCCGTCCTTGATGAGTTCTATCTGGCGTCTGGCTTCGTAATCGATAGCCTTCTCAAGAAAGCGGAACGAGTTGAGATTTTTTATTTCGCACCGGGTACCTAGCTTGTCCGATCCTTTGGGACGCACGGATACGTTGGCGTCACAGCGGAAGGAACCCTCCTGCATATTGCCGTCGCAAATGCCGATCCAGCGTACCAGTGTATGCAGTGTCTTGGCGTAGACTACTGCTTCGGCGCTGCTGCGCATATCCGGTTCGGAAACGATTTCGAGCAAGGGCGTCCCAGCACGATTCAGATCAATGCCGGTCATGCCGTGAAAATCCTCATGCAATGACTTGCCCGCATCTTCTTCCAGGTGTGCCCGAACAAGACGAATGGTTTTCTCTATCTCGCCGACCTTAATCTTGACATTACCCCCCTCGACCACCGGTAACTCGTATTGGCTGATTTGATAACCCTTGGGCAAATCAGGATAAAAATAATTCTTGCGCGCGAAAATTGACGGCGAATTGATTTTTGCTCCCACCGCGAGGCCCAGCTTGATCGCGCCTTCGACCGCGCCGCGATTCAACACGGGCAGAACGCCCGGCAGCGCCAGATCAACCGCGCAAGCTTCCGCGTTAGGTGCAAGACCAAACGCGGTCGAGGCACCCGAGAATATTTTCGATCGGGTCGAAAGCTGGGCATGGACCTCAAGACCGACAACGATTTCCCATTGCATTTGCGAGAATCCTTTCTTCTACAGCCGGCTTATTCCGGAGGGAAAAGCAGTCATTAAAACCTCTCCGCGTTCTTCGGCTCAAGTCCAGTTTGGCTCTTTCGATTAACCGGGATCTGCAGATGCCAGCCAGTTGCGAGCTGGTATTGATGCGCCACGTTCAGCATTTGCGCTTCGGTGAAATAGTTACCGACGATATGCAATCCCACCGGCCTGTTTTTATTGCCAAAACCAACCGGAATAGACATGCCCGGCAAACCGGCGAGATTGACCGCGATAGTGTAGGCATCCGACAAATACATCTGCACCGGGTCGCTGCTTTTCTCGCCAAGATCAAAGGCAACGGTGGGCGAAGTCGGTCCCATGATAACGTCGCAATGGGTGAACACCTCCGCGAAATCCTGGGCGATCAGGCGCCGAAGCTTCTGTGCCTGGAGGTAATATGCGTCGTAATATCCATGCGACAGCACATATGTGCCGATCAGAATGCGGCGCTTCACCTCAGCGCCAAAACCTTGGGCGCGGCTTTTGCGGTACATATCGGCCAAGCCGTCATATTGCGGAGCGCGATAGCCGTACCGCACGCCGTCAAAGCGAGAGAGGTTACTCGAGGCTTCCGCCGGGGCCAGCACGTAATAAACAGGAACTGACAATTTGGTGTTGGGCAGGGACACCTCTACGGTTTTTGCCCCAAGCTTGCGGTATTCCGCGATCGCGGCCTCTACTGCGCGCGCCACATCCTCGCTTATCTCGCTCACAAAATATTCCTTTGGCAGGCCAATACACAAACCTTCGAGCGGCTTGTCCAGATCACGAGTGTAATCTTCCGGCTCGCGCTCCAGACTGGTCGAATCCCGTGCGTCGAATTTCGCCATGACGTTCAGCATCAATGCCAGATCTTCTGCTGATTTCGCCATCGGTCCAGCCTGGTCGAGGCTGGAAGCAAAGGCTACCATCCCGTAGCGCGACACCAGTCCGTAGGTGGGCTTCATACCTGAAATGCCGCATAATGCCGCCGGCTGGCGGATCGATCCGCCCGTATCCGTTCCGGTTGCTGCGGGCGTCATGCGGGCAGCGACGGCACACGCGGATCCACCCGAGCTACCCCCGGGTACAGCCGTGACATCCCACGGATTTTTTACCGGTCCGTAAAAGGAAGTCTCGTTGCTGGACCCCATGGCGAATTCATCCATGTTGGTTTTTCCGATATTCACTGCCCCGGCCGCATTGAAACGCTCGACCACGTTCGCATCATAGGGCGAAATAAAATTCGACAACATTCTCGAACCACAGGTAGTGCGCCATCCCCTGGTACAGAAAATATCCTTCTGGGCGACCGGTATACCCGTCAATGGCTGTGCGCATCCGGATGCAATTATCCTGTCAGCGGCACCCGCCTGGGCAAGACTTGCCTCTTCATTGATGCTAATGAAAGCATTGTAATCCGGGTTAAGCGCCCGGGAACGCCTGAGGAATTCACCCGTCAGTTCGGTGCTGGAAATCTTTTTGGCGGCGAGCAGTGCGGAAAGTTGCTTGAGGCTGGAATTCAACATGATGTTCGCTGGGCGAAGCAGATTGTGAAAAAGGTTTCAGATGGAAGGAAAATGCAGGGATAGCAGCGCGGCTTCCGCGAGACTTTACTCGATAACCTTGGGCACCAGGTAAAGCCCCCCCTCGACCTGGGGCGCTATCGATTGAAACAATTCACGCTGATCGGTCTCGGTTACGGCATCCGGGCGGAGCCGCTGGGTGACATCCTGAGAGTGGGACATGGGTTTTAATGCCGATGTGTCCACCGCCTGCATCTGCTCGATGAGGCTGAAGATACCGGACAACTGAGTCAGCGCCGCCCGCGCCTCATCCTCGCCAATTTCAATCCGGGCCAAGTTCGCGACCCGCTTCACATCATCCAGGGACAGAGACATTGGGCACAGAAACCCTTATATTCAAATAGCTAATAGAGTATCATAGCGCGCCTGAGTGACACATTCTTTTCACGCGCTTTTGCCATCGTCGTTTGCAACGGATTCCGTAAACCATGCTTAATTTTATAAACAATAATGTATTGAAAGGCTATTTTTCGACCGATATGGCGATAGATTTGGGAACAGCGAATACCCTTATCTACGTTCGCGGTCAGGGCATTGTGCTGAATGAGCCCTCAGTGGTTGCGATACGTCAGGATGGCGGACCCAACGGCAAAAAAATAATACAGCAGGTGGGGCTGGCAGCCAAGCAGATGCTGGGACGCACCCCGGGTAATATCACCGCCATCCGTCCAATGAAGGACGGCGTAATCGCGGACTTCACCGTTACCGAGCAGATGCTGAAGCACTTTATCAAGAAAGTGAATCCTCCACGACTTTTTTCCGCTAATCCCCGGATTGTAATTTGCGTCCCCTACGGATCCACGCAAGTGGAGCGCCGTGCCATTCGCGAAGCCGCTTATGGCGCCGGCGCGCGGAAGGTGGAGTTGATCGAGGAGCCGATGGCCGCGGCCATCGGCGCCAATCTGCCGGTCGAGGATGCCACGGGGTCGATGGTGGTCGATATCGGCGGCGGCACCACCGAAGTTGGCGTGATCTCGCTTGGGGGGATAGTGTATTCAAACTCAGTGCGGGTTGGAGGCGACAAATTCGACGAGGCCATTATTAATTACATTCGCCGCAACTATGGCATGCTGATCGGCGAAGTGACGGCCGAGCTGATCAAGAAGGAAATCGGTTCGGCCTTTCCCGGATCCGAAGTACGCGAAATGGAAGTCAAGGGACGCAATCTGGCAGAAGGGATCCCCCGCAGCTTCACCATTTCCAGCAACGAAATCCTGGAAGCTCTGACCGATCCCCTTAACAGTATCGTCAGTGCCGTCAAATCCGCGCTCGAGCACACGCTGCCCGAACTTGGCGCCGATATCGCCGAGAAAGGCATGGTACTCACAGGTGGCGGCGCATTGCTGCGCGATATAGACCGTTTGCTCATGGAAGAAACGGGATTGTCGGTAATTATCGCGGAAGACCCACTCACCTGCGTCGTTCGCGGATCGGGCGTTGCGTTGGAAAACATGGATCAGCTTGTCGGAATATTCGCCAGCGACTGAATGTTTTGCGCCAGTGATTAAATGGTTTTTTTTGACCACCTTTCTGGGCCCTTACTGGACGCACCCTGAACCGGAAACCGTGAAGCCCGGGACGTGATGGAAATGGCCCCGCGGTTTTTCAGGCACGGCCCCAGTCTGCTGTCACGCCTGGTTTTTTTTGTAATGCTGTCGTTTGTGCTGATGGCAGTTGACTCGCGTTTCAAATACCTCATCGAAATTCGCCAGGCTTTCTCCGCAGTCGTTTATCCGCTCCAGAGACTGGCCAACGTGCCTATGGCACTCTATGATGGAGTAAGCGAGTTTTTCGACAGCCGAAACCTGACGGACGAAAACACATATCTCAAGCAACAGCATCTTCTTGACCAGGGCCTGTTACAACGGTTGCACGCACTAGAGGCTGAAAATGCACAGTTGCGCACGCTTCTGGATGCCGCGCAGAGGGCTGAAGGTAAAGCAGTCATGGCTGAAATCCTGCACGTTCCACGCGACCCGTTCAACCGCAAGGTCATGCTCGATAAAGGCAGCCAAAGCGGAATTCAGGCGGGCCAGGTGGTGGTAGACAATGCCGGCGTCGTGGGACAGATTACCCGCAACTTTCCATGGGCATCAGAGGTCACGCTCATCACCGACAAGGACCACTCTGTACCGGTACAAGTGGTACGCAATGGCCTGCGCTCGATCGTATCCGGCAGCGGCGAGGATGGAACACTGGAACTTCGCTATCTGGCAGCTAACACTGACATTCAGGAAGGCGATAAGCTGGTAACCTCCGGAATAGATGGGATTTATCCCCCTGGCCTTCCGGTGGCCATTGTGTCCAAAATCGAGCGTAATTCGACTTATGTCTTTGCGCGCGTAACCTGCACGCCCGTGGCTGCGGTAGCCCACAACCGGCAACTGCTGATACTGGCTCCGCTTCCGCCAGCTGCGGAAATTCCCGCGGAAGCGTTCGAAACCCCGCCTGAGAACAAGAAGCGAGAAAAAATTGGCCTTCGCTGATCAGCCCAAACAGGAAATTCTACTGCCCGTCAGAGGCTCGCTGATTTTGCTCAGCCTCACGTTGGCGCTGGTACTGAATCTGTTGCCGCTGAGGGGCGCGGCACTCGTGTTCTGGCCTGATTTCATCGCGTTGGCGATACTATACTGGTGTATCAGCCAACCGCAACGCGTCGGCATCAGTATCGCTTTTGTCATGGGACTGTTAATGGATGTGGGCCATGCCAGCACTTTTGGGCAGCATGGCCTGGCCTATAGCATAATGGCTTTTGCCGCGCTGGCGCTTCACCGGCGTTTGAGCATTTTCGGGGAGCTGAAACAGGCTCCGCAAATAGGATTGATACTGCTCCTCGGACAAACGGTCATACTTCTCACAGGCCTTCTCGATGGTTCCCATTTCCCGGGCTGGAATTTCTTTCTTGCCAGTGTCACCGGCACATTGCTTTGGCCGCTTTTCTCTTCACTACTGAAATTGCCTCAGAGACCCCGATCTGATTCCGATGCACGATGAGCCGCAGAGTAGAGCTTCGTAATCACCCCCGGGAACTACATCATTTCCGGTCGCGACTCGCGATCAGTGGCGGCTTCGTGCTGCTGCTGTTCTTCATACTGTTCGCCCGTTTCTTTTACTTGCAGGTATCAAAGGGAGAGCACTACCATACGCTGGCGGAAGCTAACCGTATATCCATCGCACCCATTGTTCCAAACCGCGGGCTGATCTTCGACCGCAATGGCGAAGTACTGGCGCATAACTACTCCGCTTACACTCTTGAAATCGTGCCGAGCAAGGTTGCCAACCTTGAGGCTCTTATCGATGAACTCTCTACTGTCATCGAAATAGGGGCCAGAGACCGCAAGCGATTCAGGAAACTGATGGACGAGAGCAAGAGATTCGAGAGCCTTCCCATCCGCACCCGCCTGTCCGACGTGGAGGTGGCCCGCCTCGCCGCGACCCGGTATCGTTTTCCCGGGGTGGAGATAAAGGCACGGTTGTTCCGCCAGTATCCAAGGGGAGAAAGCGCATCCCATGTGGTGGGCTATATCGGGCGCATTAATGATAAGGATCTGGAACAGCTGGAGGCTGATGACGCCCTGGCCAACTATCGTGGCTCCCAATACATGGGCAAGATCGGTATCGAGCAGAGTTACGAAAAGGAATTGCACGGCATTACCGGCTTCGAGGAAATGGAGACAGACGCTGCCGGAAGGGTAATACGGATCATATCCCGCACTCCGCCGGTTCCCGGTAATAACCTGACGTTATCGCTCGACGCAAAGTTGCAGGATGTGGCGGAAAAAGCTTTCGGAGACAGGCGGGGCGCGCTGGTGGCTATTGAGCCGTCAACGGGGGACGTGCTGGCGTTCGTTAGCAAGCCGGGCTTCGATCTCAATCTTTTCGTCGACGGCATCGACTCGGAAAACTGGGATTTGCTGAACAACTCCATAGACAGACCCCTGAACAACCGGGCACTGCGGGGGCTGTATCCGCCGGGCTCCACATTCAAGCCATTTATGGCGCTGGCCGGCCTGGAACTCAACAAGAGGGGACTTCAGCACGCTATCAATGACCCTGGATATTTCAGCCTGCCCGGGAGCAAGCACCGCTTCCGCGACTGGAAGGTTGGGGGCCATGGCGTTGTCGATCTTCACAAGTCTCTGGTCGTGTCGTGCGATACGTATTACTACGCGCTTGCCAACGATCTTGGTATTGACAACATCTTCAATTTTATCAGCCAGTTCGGCCTGGGACAGAAAACCGGTATCGACATTGATGGCGAGGTTGCCGGACTGTTGCCGTCTCAAGAGTGGAAGATGAGGCGGCATAAGCAAAAATGGTATGCGGGCGACACCATCTCCGTCGGGATAGGGCAAGGCTACAATCTGACCACTCCGCTGCAACTGGCTTTTGCCACAGCGGTACTGGCTACCCAAGGCACGGCTTTCCGTCCGCATCTGGTTAAGAAGATCCTGAATAACAATAATGAAGTCGTCCGCGAAATCGCCACGAAGCCGTTGTTCACACTCAACCTGAATCCGGCCAATATGGAAGCGGTACAGAATGCACTCGTAGATGTGACCCGGCCTGGAGGCACCGCCGCGCTCGCCGGCGCTGGCGCCGCCTATACTTTCGCGGGCAAGACAGGCACTTCTCAAGTGGTGGGTATCAAGCAGGGAGAAAGATATGTGGAAGACAAAGTTCAGGAGCGCCATCGTGATCATGCGCTCTTCATCACCTACGCCCCGGTTGAAAACCCCCGCATCGCGCTGTCTGTACTAGTGGAAAATGGCGGACACGGCGGTGCGGCAGCCGCGCCGATCGCCCGGCTGGTGATGGATTATTACCTGCTCGGAAAGCTGCCTGAAGACGCGGCCGCAGAGATTGTCGGCCAGGTTGCCGAAGAAGACGAGCATGATTAAACCGCTGCCGCTATGGCACTACCTGACGCGTTATGTGGACGGTCTTCTGCTGATCGGAATCCTGCTGCTGATGTTGACCGGCTTGTTCACACTGTATAGCGCGACCGACGCAAACGTCATCCGCGTCACGAACCAGGCACTTAATATGCTCGTGGCACTCGGCATCATGTGGCTTGTTGCCAACATTCCGCTGCAGCATATCATGCGCATTGCCTTACCTATCTACGTGACCGGCCTCCTGCTGCTCGTTGGCGTAGCGTTGTTCGGGGAGATAAATAATGGAGCGCGGCGCTGGCTGAACATAGGCGTGACCCGGATTCAGCC
This sequence comes from Nitrosospira sp., assembly GCA_013821425.1. GTDB lineage: Bacteria > Pseudomonadota > Gammaproteobacteria > Burkholderiales > Nitrosomonadaceae > Nitrosospira. The sequence continues at coordinate 61,462 of JACDGV010000007.1, forward strand.
TTCCGAGTTGATGAAAATAGCGGTACCGCTGATGATGGCATGGTATTTCGACAAGCATGAGGCGACGCTGCGGCTGAGAGACTACGCGATCGCCACACTGCTGTTGCTGCTGCCGGTGGTTATGATCCTGCGCCAGCCAGACTTGGGTACCGCGTTATTGATTGCGTCGAGCGGTTTCTTCGTGCTCTTTCTTACCGGGCTGTCGTGGCGCATTATGGCCGCTCTATTTGTTGCTGGCGTGGGAAGCCTGCCGGTGATATGGTCCATAATGCACAATTACCAGCGACGGCGTGTCATAACGCTGCTTGATCCGACACAGGATGCGCTGGGAGCCGGTTACCATACCATTCAGTCCACCATCGCCATCGGATCGGGGGGGCTGCTTGGCAAGGGCTGGCAACAAGGAACTCAGGCTCACCTCGATTTTCTTCCGGAGAAGAGCACCGACTTTGTCTTTGCGGTATTTTCCGAGGAATTCGGACTGATTGGCAATTCATTGCTATTGCTGCTGTATCTGGCGGTAACAGCCCGCGGCATGATCATCGCCGCCAATGCCTCCACCCAGTTTACACGTCTTATAGCCGGTTCGATCACGCTCACATTTTCTACCTATGTATTCGTAAACATCGGCATGGTCATCGGCATCCTGCCCGTGGTTGGAGTCCCGTTGCCGCTGATCAGCTACGGCGGCACATCCATGGTGACAATGCTGCTGGGATTTGGTATTTTGATGAGCATACAGATGCATCCCAAACTGGTGAAGACGTGAGCAACCTCAATTCGTATCCCGTCAGCGTGTCACATTTCTGGTCCGCTAACTCGTTACCACTCTCGCGGCTCGCGGGGCTGGCTCTCCTCATGCTTGCGGCTGGTTGCGGCAGCGTACTGAAACGCGATACCCCGGGGAAAATCACCTTACCCCCGGCAACATCGGGCGCGGAAAAAAGAGGCGCCTATTATCTCGACGATGGCCCCGGAGATAATCCACCGGCGGATATGGCCTCCATTCCCGATGCCGTTCCGCGTGATGAACCGCTACGCCCGGCCAATATGCGGCCTTACGTTGCGCTAGGAAAAACCTTCACGCCGATGACCGCCCTCGAATCGTATAGGGAACGCGGAATCGCTTCCTGGTACGGCCGCCGTTATCACGGGCAGAAAACCGCTACCGGTGAAGTGTACGACATGTACGGCATGACTGCCGCGCATCCCATCCTCCCATTGCCCAGCTATGTCCGCGTCACCAACATCGGTAACGGGAAGTCCGTGGTAGTCCGCGTCAATGATCGCGGGCCCTTCCTTTCAGAACGCCTCATCGACCTCTCCTACACCGCTGCCTACAAGCTGGATGTACTGGCTGGCGGCAGCGCCTGGGTGGAAGTTGAAACCATCCTGCCGGGTACAGAGCCCCCAATGCAGGTGGCGGCCGCGCCCGCTTCTTCTTTCGGACACGCCCGGGAAAACGAAAGCGCGCCGCTTTCTTTCGCAGTGGAACAACAGGAATCCGGGCCCAGACCGGAACTGTTCGAAGCTGGCTACCCGCCGGAGCAATCCGACGCGCAGATTTCCAGTGCCGTCGATACGGCCAGCACCACCGCCGGCGGAATCTACCTGCAACTGGGAGCGTTCAGTGCCTACGATAATGCCGATAATTTTCTCGCCCGTCTGCGCAACGAATTTCCCTCGATCGAAGTCCTCCTTGGCATCGTCGCGAAAGACGGCTTGTTCAAGGTCCATGCAGGGCCTTATCCCGACCATGCTGTTGCCAGGCAGGCAGCCGATAGGATCGCACAGAGCCTTTCCATTAAACCGATGCTGCTGGTGCGCTGATGGGTCGCAGGAGGTAAACAAAACTATCAGCCATTGGTATGCAAGCCGGCATGGCAGTGGAGGGGAGAGACCTGGGGTGGATAGCCAAATTCACGCGCCCTTGATAGAATCGGCCCTTCTCCTCATTTAATTCAGTCATTACAATTCAGGAATAATTATGACCGCACACTTCGGCCCAGCCAAAAAAATCAGCACATTCTATCCTCCGCAACGCGTCCTGATGGGGCCGGGGCCGTCGGATACCCATCCGCGCGTGCTGTCCGCCATGGCGCGGCCCACGCTGGGCCATCTTGATCCAGTGTTCACGGATATGATGGAGGAACTGAAAAGCCTGCTGCGCTATGTCTTTCAGACATCCAACCTGCTGACTTTTCCCGTTTCCGGACCTGGCTCGGTCGGCATGGAAATGTGCTTTGTCAATATGGTCAATCCGGGTGATAAGGTGATCGTATGCAGGAACGGGGTATTCGGTGGACGCATGATCGAGAATGTAGAACGGTGCGGGGGCACTGCGGTGATAGTGGAAGACAAGTGGGGCGCACCGGTCGATCCGCAGAAAGTGGAAGACGCACTGAAACGCAATTCCGATGCAAGGATTGTCGCGTTTGTTCATGCGGAGACATCCACCGGTGCATTGTCAGACGCAAAAACGCTTTGCGAGATTGCTCATCGCCACGACTGCCTCACCATTGTCGATACGGTCACCTCACTGGGCGGTTCTCAGCTGAAGGTTGACGAATGGAAGATCGACGCAATTTACTCCGGTAGCCAGAAGTGCCTTTCGTGCCCGCCCGGTCTGTCCCCCATCAGCTTTTCGGATCGCGTGGTGGACCTGGTCAAGAACCGTAAAGGAAAGGTTCAAAGCTGGTTCATGGACTTGAACCTGCTGCTGGGGTATTGGGGAACGACTCGCACATATCATCACACCGCTCCCACAAACGCGCTATATGCATTGCACGAATCGCTGGTGATGCTTTACGAGGAGGGTCTGGAACATTCGTGGGCACGTCACCAGCGCAACCATATGGCACTGAAGGCGGGGCTCGAAACCCTCGGCATTGAGTATCTGGTAGAAGAGAAAGCCCGCCTGCCGCAGTTGAATTCAGTGCATGTCCCGGAGGGTATCGATGAGAAGGAAGTGCGCCGCAGGTTACTCTCCGACTATAGCCTCGAAATCGGGGCAGGCCTGGGTGACTTGTCGGGCAGAATCTGGCGTTTCGGCCTGATGGGCTACTCGAGCAGAATGGAAAATGTCATGCTTTGTTTGGGCGCGCTGGAAACGGTATTGTCCGATATGGGCATGAAGATCGACCATGGAACGGCAGAATCCGCAGCTCATCACGCTTATGCGGCCAATCCTCTGCCGGTCGAAAGCAAGGCTGCCGCGAAAGCGGCTTGAGTTAATCTTCAGAAGCCCCTGCCGAAGGAAGACGCAGCGCAACCCCATCCGCGCACCCCACCGATTAATAGGGTGCGCGCCCAAGGTCTCTGCCGCCAGTCAAGCTTCTCACCCTCCAAATTAAATTCCCCTTCAAATGCGGGGGAAAGAAAATCGATTATCCCGGCGTTGCAGGAATGCGGCTGTTGAGTGCGCTCATTCCACTCTGGATGTGCGTCCGAGGAAAAGGCGACTGGCCCGCGCTTGAGGCGCCATCTCATACCATGTCAGGATAATGATACGCAGCGATGAGCTATTTCCGAGGGCAGTGCGAAAGCGCAGCGCAAGCGAAGAAGGCAACAGTGACAAACTGAGGAACCGGCACGAAGGTGGCAAGTCATAACCCCAGCCGTTGCCAGATGGTGGTTGTCAACCCCGCCGAGTTTAGCGTGTAAAAATGCAATCCCGGGGCACCGGCGTTCAGGAGGCGATCACACAAATCGGTTACGATATCCAACCCGAATGCGCGTATTGACGCGCTGTCGTCGCCATAACCTTCCAGCCGTTTTCTGATCCAGCGCGGTATTTCTGCGCCACATGCGTCCGAGAACCTCGCCAGCTGGGAAAATTTATTGATCGGCATGATGCCCGGGACGATAGGGATATTTATACCCATTGCTTCGCAGGCGTCAACGAAACTGAAGTAGGCATCTGGATTGTAGAAATACTGGGTAATGACGGAATTCGCTCCTGCCTCGATCTTGCGTTTGAAGTTGCGCAAATCTTCCTGTGCGGAACTGGCTTGAGGATGGTATTCCGGGTACGAAGCGACTTCGAGATGGAACGTATCGCCAAACTCCTTGCGGATGAACGCCACAAGCTCATTCGCATAACGGAATTCGCCCCCCTGCGCCATCCCCGAAGGCAGATCCCCCCGCAATGCTACGATATGGCGGATGCCGGAGTCGCGATATTGTTGCAATATAGCCCGGATATTTTCACTGGTGGCGCCGATACAGGAAAGATGGGGCGCAGCCGCGTATCCCTCTGCCTGAATCTCCAGCACCGTCTCGAGGGTGCGGTCACGTGTCGACCCACCGGCGCCGAAAGTCACGGAAAAAAATTTGGGGTTGAGTTGCGCCAACTGCCTGCGGGTAGCCCGCAGCTTCTCGAGTCCCTCCGGCGTTTGTGGCGGAAAAAACTCGAAGCTGAAGTTGGGGGCGAATTTTTTTTGCGATTCCATCTTTACAGCCAGACATGGAGAAAACCGGCATCGGTCCGCCTCTTAAGTTTTCTCCGAGCACCTCCAAACCTGAGAATCAGTACCGATATATTGCGGGCTTGTACGGTCCGTTTTTATCCAGGTTTAGGTAGTTCGCCTGTTCTCCAGTCAACTCCGTGAGTTTGACACCTAGCTTTCCAATGTGCAGGCGTGCTACTTTTTCATCCAGATGCTTGGGCAGCACATAGACATTCTTCTGGTAGCTCGCGCCGTTTTGCCAAAGCTCCATCTGGGCCAATACCTGATTGGTGAATGAACTGGACATGACAAAGGAGGGATGTCCGGTACCACAACCCAGGTTCACCAGACGGCCCTTTGCAAGCACGATGATGCGCCGGCCCGTAGGAAAAATAACATGGTCCACCTGCGGCTTGATGTTTTCCCATTGGTAGTTCTGGATGGAAGCAATATCTATTTCCGAATCAAAATGGCCAATGTTGCAAACAATCGCCTGGTCCTTCATCCTTAGCATATGGTCGTGGGTGATGACTCGAAGATTCCCGGTGGCAGTGACGAAAATATCAGCCTGATCGCAGACGTCGTCCATGGTAACGACCCGATAGCCTTCCATCGCCGCTTGCAACGCACAAATGGGGTCGATTTCCGTTATCCATACGGTTGCTCCCAAGCCCCGCAGTGACTGGGCACAGCCCTTGCCCACATCACCATAGCCGCAAACCAGCGCGATCTTTCCGGCAATCATGACATCGGTCGCGCGCTTGATGCCGTCAACCAGCGATTCGCGGCAGCCGTAAAGGTTATCGAATTTCGACTTGGTTACCGAATCGTTAACGTTAAAGGCCGGAAACGGCAATTCACCCGCTTTCTGCATTTCGTACAGACGGTGCACGCCGGTAGTGGTTTCCTCCGTTACGCCGCGGATACGGGCTAATTTGGCGGAATACCACCCGGGACTGGTACTCAGTCGTTTCCGGATCGCCGCAAACAGGGCGTATTCCTCCTCATTGGTGGGATTGGCTACAACTGAGGAGTCTTTCTCTGCGCTGCTGCCGAGGATGATCAGTAGCGTGGCGTCGCCGCCATCGTCCAGAATCATGTTCGGAGCATTATCTTCAGCAGACGAACCGGAACCGGGCCATTCGAAGATACGGTGAGTAAAGCTCCAGTAATCTTCCAGAGACTCGCCCTTGTAGGCAAATACCGGGATGCCTTCCGCCACCATGGCTGCCGCGGCATGATCCTGGGTGGAGAATATATTGCACGAGGCCCAGCGCACCTCCGCACCCAACTTGATCAGCGTCTCGATCAAGACGGCCGTCTGAATGGTCATGTGCAGGGAACCGGCAATGCGCGCGCCGGCCAGCGGGCGGGCGGCTCCGTACTCCTCACGCAGCGCCATCAGGCCGGGCATTTCGGTTTCGGCAATGGCGATTTCCTTGCGTCCCCAAACCGCTAGGGACATGTCGGCGACTTTATAATCGGTAAATTCGGTATCCATACGTCCAGAGGCGGACGCGACGGACGCGGGGCTAAGCACAGCGTTCATGTGTTGTCTCCTGAAAATGAACGAGCGCCGTTGTTACGATTCTCCCCGGCCGAGCCTCGCGGGACTTGCCCGTTGCAGCGCTCCTCGACTGGGGAGGGGTTGAAACGATACGTAAAACTTAAACCTGCAGACTCGCTATTGTCTCTTTCTCGAGCGTTTCTATTCCGGCGTCGGCGCTCAATTGCGCCGCTTTATCGGTAGCTTCCCAGGTAAATTCCGGTTCGTCGCGCCCGAAATGGCCATATGCTGCGGTTTTCTGGTAAATTGGACGTAGCAGGTTAAGGGCGTGAATAATAGCACGGGGACGCAGATCAAAATGGCGCTCGATCAGCTGGACGATTCTTTCGTCAGCGATTTTTCCCGTTCCGAACGTTTCGACCATCAACGACACGGGGCGTGCAACGCCGATGGCGTAGGCTATCTGCACTTCGCACTTGCTGGCAAGGCCCGCAGCGACGATATTCTTGGCAACATAACGACCGGCATAAGCTGCGGAACGGTCCACTTTGGAGGGGTCCTTGCCCGAGAAAGCGCCGCCGCCGTGATGCGCGGTACCGCCATACGTGTCAACGATGATCTTGCGGCCGGTTAAACCACAGTCTCCCATCGGCCCGCCCACGACGAAGCGTCCCGTAGGATTGATGAGGTAACGGGTTTCCCCCTTCAACATTCTCCTGGGAAGAACCGGCTTGACGATTTCCTCGATTACCGCCTCGCTCAACTGGGCGTGCGAAATATCCGGATGATGCTGGGTCGATATCACAACAGTTTCGATTCGTTGCGGCTTGCCGTTCCGGTAGCGCACCGATACCTGCGACTTTGCATCCGGGCGTAGCCACGGCAGGCGGCCGTCCTTTCTAAGTTCCGCCTGCCGTTCCATCAGACGATGGGCATAGTAAATCGGCATCGGCATCAATTGCGGGGTTTCGTCGCAGGCGTAGCCGAACATCAGTCCCTGGTCTCCGGCTCCCTGATCCATTTCCTCTTCTTTGTTGCGGTTGACCCCCTGGGCAATATCAGGGGATTGCTTATTGAAGGCGGTCAGCACCGCGCAGGTTCGGTAATCAAATCCGATATCGGAACTGCTGTATCCAATACGCTTGACTGCCGCTCGCGCGATTTGCATATAGTCGACGTTGGCTTGAGTGGTTATTTCGCCCGACATCACGATCAGGCCTGTACTGCAGAGCGTCTCGCAGGCTACCCGCGCGTTTGGATCCTGAGCCAGGATCGCGTCCAGGATCGAATCAGAAATCTGATCGGCCACCTTGTCTGGATGGCCTTCGGAAACGGATTCGGAAGTAAAAAGATATTCGTTCATGTTCCCCCATCCGCTTATAGTCTGAAAAGACCTGTAGAATACCAAATTAAGCGCGGCTTAAGAAGACGAATAACGGTGTATATAGCTTTCAGTTCCGCGCCGCGTTCCCCCCGGACGGCCCATCCATGAAATTCAAGTTCACCAAAATGCACGGCCTGGGCAACGATTTTATTGTCATTGACGCTGTAAACCAGCGGATTTCTCTCGACCCGCAACAGTTGCGGCGGCTTGCTGACCGTCACGTCGGTATTGGCTGCGACCAGATCCTGCTAATAGAAGCAGCGGAAGGCGAAGCGGATTTTCGTTATCGGATTTTCAATGCCGATGGCGGTGAAGTAGAGCAGTGCGGCAACGGGGCGCGCTGTTTTGTCCGCTACGTGCACGATCACGAAATGACAACGAAAAGGGAAATTCGGGTTGAGACCCTTGGCGGCCCTATCATTCCGAGACTGGAAAGCAACGGTGAAGTAACCGTCAATATGGGAGTGCCGAGATTTGAACCGTCCGAAATTCCCTTTATCGCTGAAGCGCGCGCCCCGACCTATCTACTCGACATGGGCGATAAAAAGGTGGAAATCAGTGCGCTATCCCTCGGCAACCCTCATGCTGTGCAATTGGTGCCAGACATCGATTACGCCCCGGTATTGACGGAAGGCGCGCTGATCGAACGGCATCCTCGTTTTCCACAACGAGTGAACGCCGGATATATGCAGGTGGTGGATAAACATCGCATCCGGCTGCGGGTATATGAGCGCGGCACGGGTGAAACGCTCGCGTGCGGAACCGGCGCATGTGCGGCAGTAGTGGCGGGCATACAGCGGGGGCTGCTGGCGCCGTCCGTGAAGGTCGGCTTTGCGGCCGGCGAGCTGGTCATACGCTGGGAAGGTGAAGATCAACCGGTCTGGATGACCGGACCGGCAGCCACGGTGTTTGACGGAGAGATTGATTTATAGAATAAGACGGGAAACCACTATGAAGCTCGATGCGGAAGAAGTAGCCCAATACCTGCGCCAGTTCCCGGAGTTCTTCGAGGAATATGCGGATATGCTGGCGGAGATCCAGGTCCCGGATCCTCACGGCGGTAGAGCCATTCCCATTAATGAGCGCCAAATCGCCGCCCTTAGGGACAAGAACCGTATCTTGCAGGAAAGACTGGGCGAATTGATCAGATTTGGCGAGGAAAACGGGGCTATCACGGAAAAAATGCACCGCCTGGCCGTAGCACTACTCACATCCCACCATCTGAGCGGTTTGTTATATGGATTGAAGTTTCATTTGCGTGAGGATTTTTCTGTACCGCACATGGCGCTGCGGTTGTGGAATATATCTGCCGAGGACTCCTCGCTGCAGGAATTTGCTCCGGCGAGCGCTGATATTCAAATCGTGGCGGAAAGCCTGGTACACCCTTATTGCGGTTGCCATATAGTGGACGAGATCAGGGAATGGTTCAGGGAAGATGCCGCTCGTCTGCGCTCATTTGCCATGGTGACCTTGCGGGCCGAGCGAACAATCGGTCTACTGGTAATGGGCAGCGAAGATCCCCAACGGTTTTATCCCGAAATGGGAACAATTTACCTGACCCGGCTTGGTGAGCTCGTAAGCGCCGCGCTGGGGCGTCCCGCCCTGACTGACGGTTAGCCTGGAAATATCCGCACAGCGCCAGCATGCCATCTCCTGACAGCCTCGAACTCGCCTCAGCCTACCTTTCCCATCTCGCGCAGGAACGGCGTTTGTCCCCGCTAACTTGCGAAAGCTACGCGCGGGATATTACGGTCTTGCTAAAATTTGCGCAGGACACGCCGCTCGATCAGTTGCAAATTCATCACATCCGCCGGTTTACGGCCCAGCTCCACGGCAGTGGTTTTTCCGGCAGAAGCCTGGCCCGAATATTGTCGGCATGGCGCGGCTTCTATAAATACCTGGCGCGTGATCATGGCTGTGGTTGCAATCCCTGCTCGGGGGTCCGCGCACCAAAATCGCCCAGGCCATTGCCACATATGCTTTCACCTGACGAAGCCGCACAACTGCTCGAGTTATCCGTCAACGACGACCTGATGGCATTGCGGGATAAAGCCATGTTCGAACTGTGCTATTCGTCCGGATTGCGCCTGGCAGAGCTCACGGGCCTTAAGCCAGAGGATTTGAACCTTTCCGATGGCACGGCGCGCGTCACCGGGAAAGGTGACAGAACCCGCATCGTACCGGTCGGCACCCAAGCCACACAAGCCGTGCAGCAATGGATGAAGCAGCGGGAAAGCCTGGTCAGACCGGGGGCGAATGCATTATTCCTGTCCCGGTATGGAAAAAATATCAGTCGCCGGTCCATTGCCCAGAGGTTGAAAATTCAGGCCATGCGGCAAGGAGTCAACGTCAATGTGCACCCTCACATATTGCGGCATTCGTTCGCCTCGCACGTGCTTCAATCCAGTGGCGATTTGCGGGCCGTGCAGGAGATGCTGGGACATTCCAGCATCAGTACCACGCAAATTTACACTCATCTTGACTTCCAGCATTTGTCGAAAGTCTACGACGCGGCTCATCCGCGAGCCAGGAAAAAAAAGGAGCGCTGATACAGTTTGTATTTTCTCCGCAAATCAGCGTTATAATCCTCGATCTTATTATCTTGTGCTCCCTTCATGCCAGAATTTCGTGGCACAACCATACTTTCTGCCCGGCGCGGAACCCAGGTCGCACTGGGAGGCGACGGTCAGGTGACTCTGGGCACTGTCGTTGCCAAGGCAAGTGCCCGCAAGGTGCGCAGACTGTATCACGAGAAGATCCTTGCAGGGTTCGCGGGAGGAACTGCCGACGCTTTTACCCTGTTTGAGCGGTTTGAAGGCAAGCTCGAAAAACATCAGGGCCATCTCATGCGTTCGGCTGTGGAACTTGCCAAGGATTGGCGCACTGATCGAATCCTGCGGCGACTGGAAGCGATGCTGGTGGTAGCGGACTCCAGCATCACTCTCATCATTACAGGCTCGGGGGATGTAATCGAGCCTGAGTTAGGGCTCGCTGCAATTGGCAGCGGCGGCTCGTATGCTCACTCTGCCGCGCGTGCTCTTCTCGAGCACACCAGCCTGACTCCACAGGAAATCGTGAAAAAGGCGCTCACCATCGCGGGTGATCTGTGTATTTATACCAACCAGAATCACGTCATAGAAGTTCTGGAGTGATGACAAGAACCGTATCGGCGAAATGAGGTAATACACAAGCAACCCCCTGATAGCACGGGGAAGGAAAAACAGGTTATCCCCACGGGCAACGGGGGGTTTTGCATCACGTATTTAACAGCAGTTTCTACCTTCGACCTTCTAATTTTTACCACTGCCATTAGCACTGCTCACTGACCGTATTATGTCTCAACTGACCCCACGGGAAATCGTCCACGAGCTGGATAAGCACATCATCGGACAGGACTCCGCCAAACGTTCTGTCGCCATAGCCCTCAGGAACCGCTGGCGCAGACAACAGGTGACGGACCCGCTGCGGCAGGAAATCACGCCTAAAAATATCCTGATGATCGGCCCTACCGGCGTTGGAAAGACCGAAATAGCGCGCCGCCTCGCGAAGCTTGCCGACGCGCCCTTCATCAAGATAGAAGCGACGAAGTTTACCGAGGTGGGTTATGTGGGGCGGGATGTCGATGCGATCATTCGTGACCTGGTAGAGTCGGCTGTGAAGCAATCCCGCGAGCGGGAAACCCAAAAAATGCGGGCTCGCGCTGAAGACCATGCGGAAGAGCGTATCCTGGATGTGCTGCTTCCATCCGCCAGGGAAATGGGGTCACAGGGGGACGCAAACGAGGGCGAAAGCGCGACTCGACAGAAATTCCGCAAGAAACTGCGCGAGGGCGAGCTGAACGATAGGGAAATCGAGATTGACGTGGCGGCAACACCTGCGCACATGGAGATTTTTGCTCCACCGGGAATGGAAGAACTGACAACGCAAATTCAGGGGATGTTCCAGAATCTGGGGGGTGAAAGGAAAAAAACCCGCAAGATGAGGATTCCCGAGGCGATGAAACTCCTCATTGATGAAGAAGCATCCAAGCTTGTCAATGATGAGGAACTTAAGCTTCGCGCCGTACAGAATGTAGAACAGAACGGCATCGTGTTTCTGGATGAAATCGATAAAATTACAAGCCGCTCCGAAAGTTCGGGCGCGGATGTCTCGCGTCAGGGGGTGCAGCGCGACCTCCTGCCCCTGGTGGAGGGCACCACGATTTCGACTAAATACGGCATGATCAAGACGGACCATATCCTGTTCATCGCCAGCGGCGCATTTCACCTCGCCAAGCCCTCCGATCTAATTCCCGAACTGCAGGGACGCTTTCCCATCCGGGTCGAACTCACCAGTCTTAGCGCCGATGATTTCGTGCAAATCCTCACTAATACGGATGCATGCCTGACACGCCAATACGAGGCACTACTGGAAACTGAAGGAATCCGGCTGGAGTTTACGCCCGGGGCTGTGAGACGTTTGGCGGAGATTGCGTTTGCCGTGAATGATAGAACCGAGAATATCGGCGCGCGACGCCTTTATACCGCTATGGAAAAACTTCTGGAAGAGGTTTCCTTTGATGCCGAAAAACATCGTGAAACTACCGTTGTGATCGATGCCGAGTATGTGAACGCACGGCTCGACAGCTTGTCCCAAAGCGAGGATTTGGCACGCTACGTGCTGTAAGGCCGCGCCGTAGTGCTGCTGTAGGCACCCCACCCCAGGCCAGGGCTTCCTTAGTACAGATTTCGTTAGTAGGTAGGCTACGTCAGCCAAACGTCGCACCCGAATGCGATCTGTTATAATTGCAGTCTTCGGCGTTCACTCCACGTCTTTACGCCGCCCATTCCTGTTTTCCGACCTTTAGCGGTCTGCCTGAGCTAGGCTGTCTAACCCAGCGACAGACCGACGTTACCCCTGGAGTTTTATGTCTTTCTCTATCTTCGGTCTATCCGATGAAATTATTCGTGCCGTTACTGAATGCGGCTATACCGATCCCACTCCCATTCAGCTCCAGGCGATTCCAGCCGTGCTGTCCGGCGCCGACTTGATGGCCGGGGCGCAGACGGGCACTGGCAAGACCGCCGGATTTACCTTGCCCATACTCCATCGCTTGTCTGATAAGAGTGTCAAGGGCCCATCCAGCGGCCGCCCCGCAGTACGCGCGCTGATCCTCGTTCCCACGCGCGAACTCGCCGCACAGGTGGAGCAAAGCATACGTGAGTACGGGAAATATCTAAAGCTGAATTCCATGATCATGATCGGGGGGGTCAACATCAATCCCCAGATCACCCGCCTTAAAAGCCGCGTGGACATTCTGGTCGCAACCCCTGGACGGCTATTGGACCACGTGCAGCAGCGCACCCTGGACCTCTCCCGTGTTGAAATCCTGGTACTGGACGAGGCAGACCGCATGCTCGATATGGGTTTCATTCGCGAAATCAGAAAAATACTCGCGCTCCTGCCTGAGTCGCGGCAGAATCTGCTGTTCTCGGCAACCTTTTCCGACGAAATTCAAACGCTGGCCGCCGGCTTGGTCAATAAACCGGTCAGGATCGAAGCCGCTCGCCGCAACGCTACGGCAGAGAACGTGACTCACATAGTGCATCCGGTGGATCGCGAACGAAAGCGCGATCTGCTTGCTCATCTCATCAAAAGACAGCATTGGGCGCAGGTACTGGTATTTACCCGCACCAAGCACGGGGCGAACAAGTTGGCCGAATATCTGGTCAGGAGCGATATCCCGTCTCTGGTCATTCATGGCAACAAAAGCCAGTCGGCACGAACTCGCGCATTGGCTGAATTCAAGACCGGCCGTCTGCAAGTGCTGGTGGCAACCGACATCGCCGCTCGCGGAATAGATATTACCGAACTGCCCCATGTGGTCAACTTTGAACTCCCTAACGTACCTGAGGATTATATCCATCGTATCGGGCGCACGGGGCGCGCGGGTGCAAAAGGCGAGGCGGTTTCGTTAGTATGTGTGGATGAGCTTAAGTTGTTAACCGAGATTGAAAGGGTAATCAAGTGTGAATTGACTCACCACCTTATTGCCGGTTTCGAGCCCGACCCGGACATTAGAGCCGAACCGATCATAAATGGGAGCAACGGCGGGAGACGGGGGATGGTGTCCGAATCAACTGGAAGACAGCGTCATGGTCAACAAAGAGGGCGGTCAGGCTCCCAACCCGGTGCCGGCATGCTTGCGGGACAGGCCGCCAGAAGCAGGCCTGCGCCGCACCGTTCAGGCGGACGTGGCCGTTAAGGAAGCCCTGAACAAGTCCTCGGCGGAGCGCGTTGCTGGCAAAATCGCGGGATGCACACAAAGCGCACGACACAGGTCGTAGCTTGGTCTACGATGCCAAGGAGTGCAACGCTTAATCCCATTTGTTCCCGTTCGTGGATGATGAAGTGACAGGGAACTGTCGTCACAGGTGACGCAGGGAGTGAGATAAATCCAGCTCCTGCTGAAGACATGAGGCGTGGTGCATTTTCAGGAGACTCGATTCCGTTAGGCGAAAGATTATCGGCATGGCTCGATACGCGACGAAAGGCGACGGTGCGCTCCTGGTGAATGGAACTGAACTAAACTGATTGCCCCGCCGCGTACCCGGATGCCCAAGCCCACTGGAAGTTGAATCCGCCCAAATGTCCGGTTACATCCACCACTTCACCAATAAAATAAAGCCCCGGGACTTTTTTCGCCTCCATGGTTCTGGATGACAGCTCCCGGGTGTCCACCCCGCCCAACGTGACCTCCGCCTTCCTGTAACCGGCGTCACCGTCGGGGGTCACTCGCCAGTCATGCAATTGCGCGGCAATCTGCTTCAAAGTTTTATCACTGTGGTGTTTTACCGGAAGGCCGGGATTTCCGGTAATTGCGTCGGCCCAGGTTTGTGCAAACCGCCGCGGCAGATGTTGCGTCAATAGATTGGATAGAAGCATAGGGTCATGTTTGTGTCCGAGCAGCCAGTCGACTGCATCGACACCGGGTAACAGGTCAATATGAATCGGGAGTCCTGGGCGCCAGCATGAAGAAACCTGCAATATCGCCGGGCCGCTTAAACCACGGTGGGTAATCAATACGTTGTCGCGGAAGCGTCCACCGTTACAATTAACCTCGGCGTCAAGCGTAACGCCGGCAAGTTTTGAAAAACCAGCCAGTTGCTCCGGCGCAAAAATCAGCGGAACCAAGGCGGGACGCAGGGGCGTCACATTGATGCCAAACTGCTCCGCAATACGGTAGCCGAAAGCGCTTGCGCCAATTTGTGGAATCGAGAGGCCACCGGTTGCAATCACCAGCGCATCGGCGGACAAAGCACCGCGGTCGGTATCGAGCGTAAATCCTCCGGTACTGGCACTGGCCAGATCCACACCGTTCACTCGGGAGGGCATTTGCCACTGGACGCCCGCTTTATCACATTCATGCCGCAGCAGGTCGATGACCTGCTGCGAACGGCCGTCGCAAAATAATTGGCCCAGCTTCTTTTCGTGATAATGGATGCGATGCTTTTCCACCAGCGCAATAAATTGTTGGGGAGGGAAGCGCGCCAACGCAGACCGGCAGAAATGCGGGTTGTGTGAGAGGAAGTTTTCGGGGGTGGTATAACGGTTGGTGAAGTTACACCGGCCTCCGCCGGAAATGCGAATTTTTTCCCCCAGCCTGCTTGCGTGATCGAGCAGCAGCACCGAGCGCCCGCGCTTGCCTGCTTCTATCGCGCACATCATTCCCGCCGCGCCCGCACCGATCACTACCACATTTTTTTTCACTGCCATTTCTCGCGTCGGTATGGGGCGGACACCGGCATCATGAAGACGGTCTACGCCACGCGCTGGCGAGCCAGGGCTGCTGCTCGCGCGGGAGTCCTTCTGGCCGATAGTAGTGGGTTATTTCAACGAACTCAGCGGTGGCCATGTGGCGCCTCCAGCCTTCGATATCGTGGTAGACACCATAACGCCCCCGATTCCAGCACTCCTCGTTGTTTCCCCGGGGGTTGGAACTGAACAACACGCCGCCCGGTTTCAATGTTGCCGACAGTTCTTTCAATACGCGGGGCAATTCCCGGGCGGGAACATGAAACAGGGAAGCATTGGCGAATATGCCATCAAAGTGTTTGTCCGGCAGATCGAGTTCAATAAAATCCTGGCACCATACTTCGCAGCCGCTATAGCTACGCGCCATTTCGACAAAACGCATCGCCCCGTCCAACCCCACCGCACGGTGCCCAAGTTCCGAAAAAATCTTCAGGTCACGCCCCGGTCCGCAGCCGAAATCCAGTATATGGTATGGTGGGACGCTTTTGATATGCCGCAGCAATACTGCGATGTTCTGGCTGACGTCATGATCTTTAGTCCCTTCCCAAAAAGCACCAGCGCAGCCGTTATAGCTGGACAGCGTCAGCTCGGAAATTTTTCTGAGATCGGGCAAACGGAAATCCTCCTGGTACCGGGTGGTTGGAGACGCTCGGCAAGCAGCGCATAAGACTTCGGAGCAGCGTCAGCAAAATCTGCAAACGTTGCCTGGATCAGCATTTGGCCAGGACGCCCAGTAGCGCGCCGCGCGCCTGCAGATCACGCATGACTGTCAGTCCCCCTTGAATTACGACTTCCGGCGACGGGTGACAGCTCTCTGCGGCGATTATTTCGAGCGCCGCCTGGCCGGTATGCTCGGCAGGCGTGAGGAGATCTATTAGACGCGAAGTGAATGCGTTGATTTCAATAAATTGAATCTGGTCGTCCGCATTGCGGAATACCAGTAGATGGGTTTCCGCTGGTACAACGCGAACGCGCGGCCCGATACGATGCACTGGCCAAATATAAACCAGATTAGCGAGTACCGGATTTAAAACCGGGCGCTGTTCCAGGAAGCTGCCTTCCGGATCGATCATCTCCCATCCTGGCGCAAGAATTGAAGTGGAAAGCGACAGCTCTATCCATTCGTAGTGCGCAAGTTCCAATATAAATTGCGGATAAGCTGCGAGCATTGCCTCCTGGCCCTGCAGGAATCGGATGAACTCCTCGGGTATCTGGCGAAATAACGGAGAGTGGCTGCGATGGCTCGCAAGGAAACCGCGCACGAGCCGCGCCCACCGGCGTGCTCCCAGCACCTTCCTGAGCACGGGGAAACAGATCAGGAGGAAACTTTCGAGGTTGTTGTAGACCAGCCTCCGGTAAATCCCCATGCGCCGCGCTTCGACGCCGCGCGGACAGGGATTGATCCTCGGCTGACGGATATGTGCCGTAAAAGCGTACTGAAACCGCTGAAATTCAGGAAGTGGCACGGAGGACCTGGCTTTGACCGACATGCCGAGTCTGCATCTTCCCAATGCGTTCGACTTCACGCATCAGTTCATCCAGGGGGGGGATATTGAAGTCGCGCTCGAGCAAGGTGGGCTTCACGCCATGGATGCGGTAGGTTTGATCCAGCAGTGACCAGACGGAGTCAATCACATCCGCCCCGTGCGTGTCGATAATCAGGCCCTCGGATTCATTGTGATGACCGGCCACATGCATGTACACAATGCGTTCGGAGGGCATGGCGCGGATAAATTCGATGGGGTCATAAACGTGATTAACGCTGTTGACATAGACGTTATTAACGTCGAGGTGCAGGTCGCAATCCGCTTCGGTTACGACTGCGCGTATGAAATCCGCTTCGCTCATATCCGCGATAGGCGCCCGCACGTAAAACGAGGCATTTTCCAGCGCGATGCGGCGCTCAAGAATATCCTGCACGCGCCGAACGCGCGCGGAAACATATTTCACCGCTTCTTCAGTAAAGGGTATCGGAAGCAGATCGTATAAGTGGCCCTCGTCCGAGCAGTAGGAAAGATGCTCGGTATAAAGGCGAATTTGATGCTGATCGAGGAACTGACGGACCTTGTGCAGGAATACTTCATCCAGGGGTGCTGGACCGCCAATCGAAAGCGAGAGGCCATGACAAACGAATGGATAGCGCTCGGTCAGGGTGCGTAACCGCCGTCCGGAGATACCGCCGAGATCTATCCAGTTTTCCGGAGCGATCTCGAAGAAATCGATGGCCGCTGGAACGTCCGCTAGTAGCGCTGGAATCAATTCTCGTCGGAAGCCCAGCCCCACGCTGATAAGGCGCAAGGGTTCCATGGCGTAAACTTATTTCTTCATCTGGCCGTGAGATCCTTTGCTGGATTTAGCCCCGGCGAAGTTATCCGCTTCCGCCTTGTCGACGACACCATCTTTGTTGGCATCGATTTTGTCGAATATCGCTTCGTGATGCTTGATAAATTCTTCCTTGGTGACTTTACCATCCTTGTTGGCGTCCGCCGCCGACATGCCGCACTTTCCCTCTGCGGATTTTGCTCCCGGGGCATAATTGCTGGCGTCTACCCTGTCGGCATAGGCTATCATGTAACCCTCCTCCAGCGTCTTCATAGCGAAAGGATCGGCTACACCCGTCGGTTGGTCCGCCGAGTAGGAAACCGGAGCGGCGCCTAAGCTGATGGCAATGGCCGAGCCAATGGCAATTGAAATCATGGGTTCTTTCCTGCGCACAGTGTTTTCTCCTCACTTTTTGGAAAAAATATTATGTCACACTTTGGCAGGAGCGGGGGCTTGAATCCCCGCCAGCCTGAGTGCCTCTAACACGCTCCTGCGGCGCGCCTCACCGACATTCTGCCGAACCTCCTCAACGCTACCTGGAGCCGGCAATACCGCGAGATTGCAATCGTTTCGCACATCGTATGAACGCTGTATTTATTTTTTGTCCGGGGGTATTCAAGCGACCAGAATTCTGCAAGAATTCGTGCTGCCTTGCGGGGGCTGCCTGTAAATCGCAAAGAATAACGGAGAATCTCGGCAATTGTTGATATGCTGCATCCCCTCAACGATATCCGAGGGCCCGGACCAAGGACCGGGCTTTCCGGAATTTTGGTTGAAGTGTTTTAAGCTGAAGACGGGAGTCCGCGGACGAAACGGCTTTAGACCGACATCTAAAAGGAACGACAGATCGGTTACTGTATTATAATTTTCCGATAAGCGTCAACATACGTAACCAGAAATGGAAGAGGAATACTAAACATGCCGCAAGAACTGCATAAACAAGTCATCCCATACAAGCCCAAGAAGGGAGAAAACTACATGAGTTCCAAGCAACTTATGCATTTCCGCAGTATTCTGGAAGGCATTAAAGTTGAGTTGGGACATGACATAGATCGGACGGTGCATACGATGCAGGATGAAGCTACCATTTTTGCCGACCCTAACGATCGTGCCAGTCAGGAGTCGGATATGGCTCTGGAATTACGCAACCGGGACCGCGAGCGCAAATTAATCAAGAAAATAGACGAGACTATCGCAAAAATAGATACAGGAGATTATGGTTATTGTGAAAGTTGCGGGGTGGAAATCGGCCTGAAGCGCCTGGAAGCCCGTCCGACAGCCACTCTTTGCATAGATTGCAAAACCCTCGACGAGATACGAGAAAAACAGGTGGCCAAATAAACGTGTTTTGGCTTTTCCCACAGGTACACTGATTCTGTCGTTTTAAAAACAAAAAGCCCCTACCACAAGATAGGGACTTCTGTTTTTATTAGGAAACCTCTCAATTAGAACTTGATTTTCTGCTCCATTCCAGCCTTTCGGTTTTCTGTCAGCACAGGCTATGATGTGGCCGGATCCGCCACTTCAGTGGAAACCGCCTTCATGCTCAGGCGGAGGCGGCCCTTATCGTCCGCTTCCAGGACTTTCACCCGCACCGCCTGGCCCTCCTTTAGATGATCGGCAACATTATTGACGCGTTCGTTGGCAATCTGGGAGATGTGCAACAGCCCATCCTTGCCCGGCAGGACACTAACAATCGCACCAAAATCGAGAAGCTTCAAAACTGTTCCGTCGTATATTCTTCCAACCTCAACCTCGGCAGTGATGTCTTCGATACGTTTCCTTGCCAATTCGCCGCCTTCGGCGGTAATGCACGCAATCATTACGGTGCCATCGTCCGTGATATCGATAGTCGTGCCGGTCTCTTCAGTCAGTGCACGGATTACCGCGCCGCCTTTCCCTATCACATCCCGAATTTTCTCAGGGTTGATTTTCATTTTAATGATACGCGGTGCATGCTCCGAAATATCCTCGCGCGTAGCTGGCATAGCCTCTTTCATAATATGGAGAATATGCAGGCGTCCTTCCCTGGCTTGTATCAGCGCGGCTTGTAGAATATCTTTTGTGATGCCCTGGATCTTGATATCCATTTGTAGCGCGGTTATACCCTTCTCAGTACCACCCACCTTGAAATCCATATCGCCCAGATGATCTTCGTCCCCCAGAATGTCGGTCAGCACAGCAAATCTGTTACCCTCCTTGATCAATCCCATGGCAATGCCTGCCACATGCGCTTTTAGTGGCACCCCCGCGTCCATTAACGCAAGACACCCACCGCAAACCGATGCCATAGAACTGGAGCCATTCGATTCCGTGATTTCAGATACTACGCGCAGCGAATAACCAAATTCTTCGGGCGAAGGCAGTACGGCAACCAAAGCGCGCTTGGCAAGCCGTCCATGCCCGATTTCCCGGCGCTTTGGTGTCCCTACGCGACCGGTCTCCCCCGTGGCATAAGGCGGCATATTGTAGTGAAGCATGAACCGTTCGGAGTAATCTCCTTGCAGTGCATCAATTTTTTGTTCATCCCGGCCCGTGCCCAGTGTTGCAACGACCAGTGCCTGAGTTTCCCCCCGAGTAAAAAGAGCGGAGCCATGCGCTCGCGGCAACAGACCATTGCGAATCGTAATGGGGCGAACGGTGCGCGTATTACGTCCGTCTATTCGAGGCTCGCCATCGAGAATCTGGGAGCGCACAATTCTTGACTCCAGAGCAAAGCAGGCCTCCTTTATCGCTTGCGGATCGGGCTCATCCTCTACCTCGGCCCCGACCTCGGCGAAAACTCGTCTCCAGATATCGTCTATCTTTTCTGATCGCGCCTGTTTCTGCTTTAGCTGGAAAGCGGCGCGCAAATCGTTTTCCGCCAGAGCCGAAATTCTCTCAGCCAGAGCGCCGCTACGGGTTGCCGGTGCCCAGTCCCATGCGATAACTCCCGCTTCGTCGGCCAACTCGTTGATAGCATCGATCGCTGCCTGCATTTGTTGATGACCGTAGACAATGGCGCCCAGCATAATGTCTTCAGGTAGCTCTAGTGCCTCGGACTCAACCATCAGAACAGCCTGCTGTGTACCCGCCACCACCAAATTCAACTGAGTCTGCTTCAAGGCGGTTGTGGCGGGGTTCAGAACATATTCGTCATTGATGTAGCCGACGCGGGCCGCCCCGATGGGGCCATCAAAGGGAATGCCGGAAAGAACGAGCGCGGCAGAGGCACCCAGCATGGCTGGTATATCCGGATCCACTTCATTATCGGAAGATAAAACGGTAGCCACAATCTGTACTTCATTGTAGAAACTATCAGGAAACAACGGGCGAATCGGGCGATCGATCAGGCGACAGGTAAGTATTTCTTTCTCGGAGGGACGGCCTTCGCGCTTGAAAAAACTACCGGGTATTCTGCCGGCGGCATAGGTCCGCTCCTGATAGTCCACTGTCAGAGGGAAAAAATCCTGCCCCTGCTTGGCGTTTTTCGCACCCACCACCGTAACCAGAACCACGGTATCGTCCATGGTTACCATTACTGCTCCGTGGGCCTGCCGCGCTATCTCTCCGGTTTCAAACGTTAGTTGATGAGACCCATAGGTAATGCTTTTCTTGATTTTCAATTAACTACCCTTTTCGATAAAAACATTGCGGTCGACCTCGAGTCAATCGACACAGGCAAACCCCTCATTGTCCCCGCGGAAAGGTGTCTTGTATTTATTCCGCCGCGGCCCGACCGGGAACCACTATGTTATTTGCGCAATCCGAGACGCTCTATCAGAGTCCGATAACTCTCGGAGCTACCACGCTTCAGGTAATCAAGCAGCTTGCGGCGCCGGCTGACCATACGCAATAAACCGCGGCGGGAATGGTGATCCTTGACGTGCGACTTGAAATGACCCGCCAAATCGTTGATACGGGCGGTCAATAAAGCGACCTGCACTTCGGGAGAACCCGTGTCTCCATCGACTCGTTGATAGTCGCGCACCACCTGTGCTTTTTGATCGGTTGTGACTGCCATGCCTACTCTCCCTACGCCTAGTGCGAAAGGGCGACATTTTACTCTTTAACATGGCCCATCCTCAAGTAATGTTATAACTTTATTTCGCGCTCACTGCGTGTATTGCGGCAGTACCCCAAAAATCCGCTGGCGCGCCAGAGCAGGAAAAAGCGGACGCAGGTCAACCATGAACCCGCCGGGCGTAAAGGCTTAGGGGAGCCCTGAACAAGTCCTTCGCGGGCGCTCCCCGAAGGACTTGTTCAGGGCTTCCTTAGGGGGATTCGCTTGCTAATTCGAGGCAATCCCCATTTCCATGCGTACATGCCGGGCCACCGCAGACAAAGTGGAACAGGCAGACCGCGCGTCCGCCGCAAGACGCAGCAGAATGCCGAGACTCACAGAGCGCCGCAGCAGTAGTGGTAGAACCCGCGCCAGGTCGGCGCTCCCGTCGGCGCGCACCGCGCCGAGCAAAGCCGGGGGGGGAGAAAACCCGAGGGGGTCCGAGATTGCCCGCACCGCCAGAAACGGGATACCCGCACGTGCGGCGGCCTCTGCCACCGCACCGCTTTCCATATCTACCGCGCAGGCGCCGGTAGCTTGGGCCAGTTTACATTTTGCCGCACGCGAGGTCAGCACGTCGCCGCTGGCAGCCAGGACACCGCCCACGACACTCAGATGACCAGGCAGTTGCAGCCGCACGCTGGCACGCCAGCTCAAGTCAACTCCCAGTAACCGACCGGCATGAATCGACTCGGGCAATACCAGGTCTCCAGGGCGCAGACCGGGCTCCAGTGCGCCGGCAAACCCGAAACTCATCAGCGCGGAGGCGCCCCCTGTTTTCAGCCCTTCCGCAGCTTCCCGGGCTGCTTCCGCACCCATGCCGCAAACCCATATCGCGGCACTTTCCCCAAGGCTGAAACGTTGATTAAAAGGCAGGCGGAGACGCGTAATGCAACGAGACTCCATTCTCATTGCCGTGACGATACCAACTCCCCTCACACAGAGGTCTTCCGGCTCAGCGCATGGAATCGGGTCAAGGCCCAGAGCGGGAAATACTTCGCATAGCCGTGATATTTAAGGTAGAAAACTCGCGGGAAACCGGGCGCGGTAAACCATGGGTCGTCCCACAGGCCATCAGCGCCCTGCGTCTCCAGCAGGTATGCGATGCCGCGGCGTACTTCATTGCTATATCCCTCTCCCGCCGCCATCAGCGCCAGCAGCGCCCAGGCGGTCTGGAAAGACGTGCTCGTCGCGAACTGCCCAGCCTGCCTGGGTTCAGAATAGGTATCGTTGCTTTCACCCCAGCCTCCGTCGTCCCTTTGTACTGACTTCAGCCATTGCACCGCGCGGCGAACGGCGAGATTACCGGAATCAAGACCAGCCAAGCGAAAAGCCTCGAGTACGGACCAGGTACCGTAAATATAATTGGATCCCCAGCGCCCAAACCATGCTCCGCTGGGCTCCTGCTCCCTGTAAAGATAGGCGAGGCCGCGGGCGACGGCCTCCTTGTGCCTGGACTCGCCAATCATTGCGAGGAAACCGGTACAACGGGCCGTTACATCGCTCGTTGGAGGGTCGAGTAGTGCACCGTGGTCGGCAAATGGGATCTCATTCAAGTAAAAATAGGTGTTGTCACTGTCGAAAGCCGCAAAACCGCCGTTGCGAGACTGCATTCCGGCGAGCCAGTCTGCGGCTCGCATTATATTTTTGCGATAACCCTCCGCGTCAGCCTGCTGCAGGGCCCATGCCACAGCCGCGGTGTCGTCGAGATCAGGGTAATGGGGATTGGCATATTGGAATGCCCAGCCGCCGCCCGGAAGGTCAGGGTGGTCTTCCTGCCAGTCTGCTGGCGCATCGAGTATCTGGTTAGGGATCATCCAATCGAGGGCATTCCGGATAGGCTTTTGATCGAAGTCAACATCTTCCTGGAAAGCAAGGCATGTAAGGACGGTATCCCACACCGGTGACGCACACGGCTGACACCAGACACGATCGCCTTCATCTACCAGCAACCCACGCATAGCTTCACGACACTGAGACCGGTAAGGGTGCTCGAAGGGGTAGCCCAGAAGCGCCAGCGCTTCGCCGGCATTGGCCATTGCGGGAAAAATTCCGCCAAGACCGGAATCGCCGTTAAGCCGCTCCACGATCCAGCGTTCCGCCCGGCGTAACGCAACACGGCGCAGTGCCGTTGGAATGAGTGGCTCTAAAAAAGCACCAGTACGTTCAAGAAGCAGGAACAAACGGTTGAGGCTAGTGCGTACGGGAAAGTAGTTCCGCTCTTCCTCCGGCGGCACCGTAAACAGTTCATGGACACCGACGTTGCGCGGGTTTGCGGCTCGCGCTCTCAGGCTGCACAGAATGGAGAGCGGTATCATGACCGTACGAGACCAGTACGCGACTTTGCTCAAGTGAAAAGGAAACCACCGGGGGAGCAGTATGATCTCCACTGGCACGAACGGGACGCCGCGCCAGGGAATCTGGCCATACATCGCGAGCAATATCCGCGTGAATACGTTGGCGCGAGCCGCGCCTCCATGTTGAAGAATGGCGGCGCGAGCCCTAGCCATATGAGGGGCGTCCGGCGAATCGCCCGTAATTTTTAGCGCATAGTAAGCCTTGATGGTACAGCTTAAATCGAAGTGCCCGCCGTAGTATAATGGCCAGCCACCATGAGTGAAATCCTGCTTTTCGCGGATAAATCGCGCCAGCTTGACTTCCAGGTCTACATCCACCTCATCCATGAAGTGCATCATCAGCACATACTCGGCTGGAATGGTGCAATCCGCTTCCAGCGGAAAACACCAATGGCCGTCGTCTTTTTGCAGAGCCAGCAGGGCTTGACGCGCTGCGGTTAATCCTTCTTCCACCGTCGGTGCACCGGTTGAATCTGGATATCGGTCTTGCGATGATAATCTGGCCGTACCGTCAAATCGTTTCATTTGTTCTTTACCGAAATTCCCGGGGTAAATCGGGATGTGCCATCCGTATAATCAGTAGGGCAACCACTCGCATCAATAAAAGCGGGTTCCGCATGGAGAGTTACGTTTTACGTAGCTATGGAGCCAAACCGGAAAACTCTGGCCGGAGAAAAAGTTTTCACCGGAACGTGCACCGCGTCTCGATCGTATACACTATAGCTTCATCCTGCTGATTCTCAGTTTAGCGGCTCGGCCCGCGGCTTTTCTGAAATTTCGTACTGCAAGGAATCATCATCAAGCGGATCGTCGTAGCTCTCGGGTGGCGGGTCACCATCGTAAATCAGATGCTTGCGTTGTTGCAAGTATCCCTCGCGCACGAAGAGATAAGGGTCCAGCGCGGCCTGGTCGCGAAGACGCATGGGGCCGGACAGCCGCGCTCGTCTGTCGATTATACTTAAAACGGCGACCGGAGCGACAACTGCGGTACTTGCGACAGAACCGGCATAAAACAAAAGATTGCTGACAACGCTGACCGGAATACCCGGCGCATCGCGTGAGCTGCTGGGTCCGATCAAGGGCACGAACAGGTAAGACCCCGTATCGACCCCCCAAACGCCCAATGTTTGTCCAAAATCTTCGTCATGCTGCGGCAAGCCCATGGGTCCCGCCATGTCAAATAACCCGCCCAGCCCAATAGTCGTGTTGACGACAAAACGCAGGCTATCCTGGAATCCCTGACGTACCTTGCCCTGTAAAAACCCGTTTAGAATGACGTTCGGATAGGCAAGGTTATCATAGAAGTTCCCAATCGAGCGCTGCATGGCTCCGGGGACATATTTTACATAAACATCCGCAACCGGCGCCAGAATAGCGCGGTCGACTCTATCCGTGAAGTCATAGAACTTGCGATTGGTTTGCTCATTAGGATCAATCGGGTCTGCTCCCGGATCGCTGGCGCGCATCGTGGCACAACCCGAAAACAGTAATGCGCATGACAACAACAGCACGGCTGAACGCGCATGCACCATGTCCGTGCGGTGCTTTAACTTTTCTGGTAGCGCGGTATTCTGGCTTTGCGGCATCTTTCAGGACGGCAAACGTTCAAAGGTGCGAAGTATAAACAATAACTGCGGCTTTGGCGCGTAGCTTTGCGCTGTTTAACCCTGTCAGGAGATTGGGCGGCCGTTGAGCATTTCCCATCAGGATGCATGGAATATTTCACGGATTCAGGCGAGGCACGGCATTCCTGCACGTTCGCGCACTGAAGGCAGTCCCGATGCTGTTCTGATGTTCTGATGAAATCAAGATTTCGGCCTATGGGTTGAAGCCCGCATTAGCGCGGGAAGTATCACAAGTGTGCAGATGAGAGTAAAAATCAACCCCACGGTGAGTAGAATACCCATGCTGGCGGTGCCCGGATGCGACGAGAACGTGAGACTCCCGAAACCAGCCAACGTAGTCAGGGAGCTGAAGAAGATTGCGCGCGTGGTGCTGGTATGGATCAGGTTTTCGTGAATCGATCCGCCCCGGCGGCTTCGATGCACCATATGAAGAGCGCTATCGATACCGATACCCAGCAGCAATGGCAGAGCGATGATGTTGGCAAAGTTGAAGGGAACGTTCAGCACAACGGTCAAGGCCGTGGTAAAGATGGCCGCCAGCATAAGCGGAACGAGTACCAGCAATGAGTATACGACACTGCGCAGCAAAACCAGGAGCACTATCACTACTCCCGCAATTGCCAATGTGAAAGCCTGAACGAAAGCCTCCACGACGGCTTCCCCGGCCTCGAGACTCACCATGGGCGCTCCCGTTGCCTGAGGGGCCACTTTTTGCACCGCTCGCACAAACCGCCGCAGCGCTTGGTTGTCGTTGATGTCCTCAGCTGGATAAATTGCCACCCGGTACTCCCCCGACTGACTATGCCAACGGCCGCTCAATTTTGCCGGCAGGTCGTGTTCATCGAATGAAGCGGCTTCAGTGGAAGTCCGTAAACCATGCAAGGCCGCAGGCAGCGTCGCAAGCAGATCCCCTTCGACAAGCTGCAGCAGCCGGGCTTTCTCACCCCCGCTGGCCGCGTCGAGCTGAGCCAGCAACCCGGTGAGAGAAGCCTTGAGGTTGCGCACGCTTACGGATGCGGAATGATCCGGGCGCTCGGCAAGGAACCGGTCCAGGGAGGCCGCAAGCAAACTCAGCGCGGCATGTTGCTCCACGGATGCCTGCTCCCCGGCCGCACGGGTCCGGGTGGACAGCGCGACCGGCCCCATCGTCAGCGCCATCTCTTCAATCAGCGCAAGTTTTTCATCCTGCGCACCGGGCACGAAATCAAGAATCGTTACTACCCTGCTCACAGCAGGCAGATTCTTCAACCGCTGGGCCAGAAGGTCCGCCTCATCGCGGTTATTAACCAGCGCAACGGCATGCCAGGGGGAGCTGTCGGTATCGGCAAGAAGGATGCGGAAGGCTTGCACCGCTTCTCCCTCGGCATTTTGCATATTCAGCAGGTTGTAGTCAAACTTTACCCGGGGCAAAATCGCAGCGGCGGCGATAAACCCCACTACGGTGATAACGTACACGGGCTTGCGCCACCTCAGCGTGAACTCAAGCAGCTTTCCCAGAGGTTGTTTTTCGGCACCGGGAATCGCGGAGCGCGGTGTGGGCAGATACCGCTGCAGGGCCGGCACCAGGGTGAGAGTAACCATCAGGCTGATCAGCATTCCCGTACCTGAGATCAGCCCAAGCTCAGCAACACCACGGTAAGCGGTTGGCATAAACGCATAGAAGGCGAGGGCCGTTGTGAGTGCACAGGCAAACAGCGCACCGCCACTCTCGCCGCCCGCCTCGTGAATTGCATCGGCAGCGGACAGGCCCCGCCCCAGTATCTCTCGGTGCCGCATGAGAAAATGGGTCGCGAAATCGAGCCCGAGACCTATATAGAGCACGGCAAACGCTATCGAAATTACATTCAGGTGACCAACCGCAGCCGTGGCGAACGCGGCGGTAAGAAGCAGGCCGGATATCAGGCTCAGCAACAGCACCGCTACCGGTCTGACTGCCCGCAGGCCAATGTAGAGCACGACAGCCACCATCAGCAGCGCTATTATGCCGGCATATTCCATGCCGCTTAGTGCGCTGTTAAGCTCCTCGTAGGCTAACGCAACCTCACCGGTAACGTGCAGGCGCATCGGGCTGTCTTCCGTTATGCCAAGTTCCCGTGCCGTCGCACGTAGTGAGGCAATAGATTGTTCTGCGGCGAACAGTTCAGTGTAGTCCATCACGGGCTTCACCATAATCAACTGCCGGTAGCGGCTTTTCTGCGGCTCGCCACTGAAGAGGGTTTGCCACGATAACGGCCTCGCCTCGCCCCCGAGCCGAGCCGCCACGGTGGCACCCACGCCACTGAAGACGGGCCGTAGTTCAAGGCTGCGTCCCTTGCGCAACTCATCTACCGCCTCCGTCAGCACGGAAGCGAAGGTTTCAAGCGAGGGATCCTCGGCAATTCGTGCTATCAGCGGTTGGGCCGCAGCCAGGCGGTCGGTAATCCGCTCCAACTCCGGAACATCCTGGTACAGCAGTCCATTCCGGATCAGGAACTCGTCCACGTTGGGCGCGTAGACATCGTGAAAATTCTTATCCTGTTCCAGCCGCGCTGCCAGGCGCCCGGCGGCCGCTTGAGCCTGCTCGGGCGTCGGTGCTTCCAGCACCAATAACAGGATATCGGCGTCCTCGGGAAACGCCGCGCGGTAGCGCTCGTCATTGGCACGAAACGGCAGATCCTCGGAGAGCATGTCCGTGGTATCAGTGTCCATGCCGAGGTTGCGCGCCGTATATACAGCACAGGCGGCTCCGATCAGCGCCGCCGCGAGTAAAACCCATCCCGCGAAACGATAACTAGTAGCCGCCCAGCAGGAAAAAAAGCGGTAAATGAGGCCGCGAGAGGCTTGGATGGGCGTAGTCATGCTTCAGGAGGGGAACGATCGCCGTTGTGCCGCGGGCGAGAATTGTTTGGAGGTTCGCTAACCGTTTTCAGTCAGGGCGATCTTTTCCCTGAGCATATCGATGAGCGCTGGAAAACCGTCACGTTGCAGGATGGCGCGGTACTCAACCCGCTTGAGCGCCAGATCGCTGACTCCGTCCGCCAGGACGTTGACAATTCGCCATCCATCCGGCGCCTGGCGCAGGACGTAGTCAAAGCGCACGGGCTCACCCCTCGGCCGAACCAGCCTGCTGCGCACCATGACCTGATTTCTCGGCAAGGATTGTTGCTCCAAGATTTCGAAATGCTCACCCTCATGACTCTTGAACCACCCCGCGTAACTGCCAATGCTGAGCTTCCGGAATACGTCAGTAAAGGTACGCTGCTGCCCGGCATCCAGCTGAGCCCAGTTAGCTCCAAGCGCCGTGCGGGCGATAAAATCCAGTTCATGAGTTTTGTCTACCACGGGAGCCAGCAACTCGAAGCGGCCCTTGTATCCCAGTGTCGGCCCTTCGCGCATCGCCCTGGTCAATGCGTCATGCACTTCGCTTACAATCTGCTCCGGGCCCGCACGCACCTGATCCTCAGCTGAAGATCCAGGCACGGCCAGCAGCATGACCCCCACCATCTGGAACTGTAATAGGAACTTGATTGCCCTCAGGGCCTTCATATCGGGAACCTTCATAGCAAGTGCGCTGACTACCATCAAAGGCCTTGTCGAATTGCTATACCGGCAAGGCTCCAAGGCAAGACCGTCCGCGCTGTTAGCGTTCGACCTTCACGGGAATTCCAGCGAGCGTTTTTGGAAGCTTCGATTCTTCGGATACCCATTTGGGCGTCGCCTCGGCTACCATTGGACCGGTTGTTTTGGGACCCCGGATTGAGGTGAGCAATGCCTTGACCGGATGCTGTAGCATGTCTTCAACCGCCGACGCCTCATAGCCACAATGCGCCATGCATTGCGCACACTTGGGATTGCTGCTGTTGCCATATTTCTCCCACGGCGTGTCGTCCAGCAGTTCCTGGAAAGTAGCTGCATAACCCTCATCCGACAGAAGATAGCAAGGCTTTTGCCAGCCAAATACGTTGCGAGTCGGGTTACCCCATGGGGTACATTGATAGTTCTGGTTACCAGCAAGAAAATCAAGATAAAGCGAGGAATGGTTCAACTTCCATTTGCGCGTCTTGCCTATCTTGAAAATACCCCGAAACAAATTCTTGGTATCCTTTCCCTTGATAAAAATATCCTGCCTTGGCGCCCGCTCATAACTGAATCCGGGCGCGATGGTTGCACCCTCGATACCCAGCTCCATGGCGTAATCCAGAAACTCGGCCACGTCTTCCGGGGTCTCGCCCTGAAATAGCGTACAGTTTACTGTGACCCTGAACCCTTTCGCTACCGCCAGTTTTATGGCTTCGACCGCGCGGTCGAAAACTCCATCCTGGCAAACCGAGGCATCATGCCTCGCTTTCAGGCCATCCAGATGGATGGAAAAAGTTAGATAGGGAGATGGTGTGTAATCGTCCATCTTCTTTTTCAACAAAACCGCATTGGTGCATAGATAGATATACTTCTTTCGCTCGACAATGCCGGCAACGATCTGCGGCATTTCCTTGTGTATCAGCGGTTCGCCACCTGGAATGGACACCATTGGCGCGCCACACTCGTCAACGGCCTCCATGCACTGATCAAATGTAAGGCGCTGGTCAAGAATATGGTCGGGATAATCAATTTTGCCGCACCCCGCACAGGCCAGGTTGCACCGGAACAAAGGCTCAAGCATCAGAACCATAGGATACTTTTTTACTCCCCCCAGCTTCTGCTTCAGGAGATAGGTGCCAACAGCCAGCTGCTGACGTAAAGGAACTCCCATGTCAAACCCTCCAAAAAACTTCAATAACTGATTAGTCTAGGCAAATGAGCGCTGGTCTGATTCCCTGTCGCTTCTTAAGCCGGACTTGATATACAGATACACTTCCTGCCCGATGCACAGCTTCAACAAAAGTGAATCGCGTTATTTCACTAGTCAACTGATCAGCATTAGTCACACTTGTAAACGCTGCTTGCATCCTTCCCGGAGATATAGGATGTTACCTGACAGAGCATCTCCCAATTATCCATTTATCCTGAATCAGACAACGAAGAGTAAGGATATTAGCACGTAAGTCTAATAAACTAAACACATAACCACTTCCTGGTCAAGGAGCGCAGGATAACCAAAAGCCTGAAATTAATACGCTCCTTCCCTGGACGGATTTCGCAGTTTGAACAAATTTCTGACTGGCACGGCGTAAAAAAACAAGCTAAAAAAATGGGGCGCCGAGGCGCCCCATGCCTAACTGCGTGCTAAATTAAAAGTTGTGACGGACACCAATTGTGTAGGTGGAGCGATTGGCGCCAGAGGCGACATAATTTGGTGCAGCGTAGGACACAGTCCCGCCCAAGTCATTAACGTCCGCGCCATTAGGGTTGGTCACATACACCTTCTGATAGCCACCGAAGAGGCTGGTGCGCTTGCTCAGGTTATGAATCGCGCCCACTGTAAAGCTGTCAACATTGCGTCTTGCTGCCGCGTTTACACCGCCCGCATGCGCGTTGGTCATGCCACCCTGGGCCACCAAGGTGGTGTTACCCATCCGGTATTGCGCGCTGGCATGCCACATGTTGCCATCACCACCCCAGTTCATCGCGGAATTGCATTGCCCGGAGACAAGGCCGGTATCAAGCGGGTTTGCGGTCAAGGAAGCAGCCGTGGTACAGGTTGCCGCGCCGATGGCGTTGTTGATATCCTCATATTGGCCGGCCAGCTTAAAGTTTTGAACATTCAATGCTCCACCAACACGCCACACTTCTTCGGTTCTAAGACCTGCGGCCCTCTGAATATTATTGGCGTTGTCCCTGGAGTAGCCACCGAAGACATCAAATCCCATGCCCATGTAATCGAAACTGTATTTGGCCGCGGCCTGGCCATCGAATTCGCCGTTTCTGCCACCGGTGTTGCCATTGCTGCCCAAACCTCCCGGCAGAAAACCGGATACAACGCTACCCTCTTGAAGCGGATTAAGCGTGTTCGCATCACCGGGCATGAACAAGGCGGCGAAGGAGAAACCCTGCAGGTCGCCTATAACCGCGGAGTCAAAGCGGATTGCGCTGTTGACGAAGCTGTTCGCGCCTGACCCCAGGCCGTTGGCGGCTCCGGACATCGTACCGCCAGCGCCGTTGGCTTGCAGGGTGGTATAGGCAAATGGGTCAATCGTCATGCCGCCTGCAAAGTCCTTGAAGGGGGACTGAACACGACCGAATTTGATATCCCCCCACTGACCGCTTGACAAGCCCACCCATTGTTCACGAGGAGTAGTGGCGGAACCGGAACCGGCATTCAGGCCCATCTCCAAGCGAGCGTTGGCTTTCAGCCCCATTCCCAGATCCTCGGTGATGTGCAGGCCCCAACGCGAGGAGCGGGAGTTATCCTGGAGCGCGCCCTGGCTGGGCTGACTTGCAAAGTCGACGAGGCTGTATTCAGCTTGTACCCGGCCAAAAATCGTGACATTTGTCCCCTGAGCGGATGCAACCACGGGGGCGGCGAGTGAACCGGCAACCGCCAGCGCAATCAGTTTCTTTTTCATGTGGATATCTCCTTTAAAGTTGAAACGGTGGGGGGGCTCTCACCGACCCTATTTCGGTGAAGTTTGTCCCGCTGCCTGGACCTCTCTGGATGAGAGGGTTGAGAGATTGTGCCTAACGCGGCAACGCCTAGCAAGGAAATAACAAGAGTTTCGAGATATGGATGCGGGATGTGTTGCTTTTTTACAACAAAACATCCTGGCTGCGATTTGGGGAGAAAAGCCGTGGCGCAATTCACGCGCACTCAGGTCCGGACTGTATCAGTGCCAGCTGGGCCGAATAAACGACTTAGCTCCTCCCCCGGATCATTGGCACGCATGAAAGCCTCTCCCACCAGGAAAGCGTTGATCTCATGCTCGCGCATCACCGCGACGTCAGCGGAGGCCAGAATGCCGCTTTCCGTAATTATCGTGCGCCCCCGGGGGATGCGGTCAAGCAATTGCAGGGTTGTATTCAGCCGGGTTTCAAAAGTTTGGAGATCGCGGTTATTAATACCGATCAATGGGGAAGTTAATTGCAGCGCGAGCTCCAGCTCAGCGCCATCATGGACTTCGACTAGAACCGCCATCCCCAGCTCGTGGGCGAGAGATTCCAGCCTGAGCATCCGCGCGACCTGTTTCTCCTCTTGCCCGCGAGCTTTCGTCGGAGAAAAAGATCCGCCGAAAGCGGCGACAATAATCAGAATGCAGTCTGCTCCCATCGCCCGGGACTCAACCACCTGATATTCGTCGAGCATGAAATCCTTGCGCAACACGGGCAGATTGCA
Organism: Nitrosospira sp.; assembly: GCA_013821425.1. Taxonomy (GTDB): domain Bacteria; phylum Pseudomonadota; class Gammaproteobacteria; order Burkholderiales; family Nitrosomonadaceae; genus Nitrosospira. Next base: position 94,187 of record JACDGV010000007.1, read on the forward strand.
AGCCGCCCTTGCCTGTCTCAAGTGTTCCGCGCCGCCACTGAAAAATTGCACGTCGGTTAATACCGACAGACAGGTAGCGCCATGACGCGCATAGGCCGCGGCGATAGCAGCCGGGTCGAACTGTGCGCGCAACACGCCCCTGCTGGGGCTGGCTTTCTTGATTTCCGCAATAACGGCCGGCAACCCGGCGTTAATTCTTTTTTGGAGCGCTCCGGCAAAATCGCGCGGCCGGGGTGCAACCTCGGCTTCGGCAAACAGTGCGGGTAATGGCTTTGCCAACTTTGAAGCAGCAACTTCTTGTAGCTTGGAGGCCAGAATTTTATGCAGGGTATTGGCCATTGATTAAACCAGAGCCGCGTTGTCCCGATTCGAAAACTCGACCAGTTCCTGTAACTTTGCCATCGCGGCGCCGCTTTCCACCGCCGACCGGGCCTTTTCAACGCCCTGTTCCAGTGACTTTTCCACTCCGGCCACATAGATGGCGGCTCCCGCGTTAAGCACTACGATGTTCAATGCGGGACCTGCCTGATTATCCAGCACGGACAGCAATATCTCCCTGGATTGGGCGCTATCGTGCACTTGTATTGTTTCGATAGGAGCAGTCTTCATGCCGAAGTCTTCTGGCGCGATGGAATATTCACTGACCTCTCCATTCCTGAGTTCACCTATACAGGTTTCACCGGCTATGGTTATTTCGTCCAGCCCTCCCTGCCCGTTCCTGCCGTGCACCACCATTACGTGATGGCTGCCTAGCCGCTGAAGCACATATGCAAGAATACCGACGAGATCGGGTTGAAATACGCCCAGCAACTGATTTTTTGCGCCGGCAGGATTGGTCAGCGGGCCAAGGATATTAAACAGGGTGCGTACACCGAGATCGCGCCGCACCGGCGCGGCATGTTTCATGGCGCTGTGAAAATTGGGAGCGAACATGAAACCAAGTCCCGTTTCTCTTATGCTCTGCGCTATTTGACCTGGGGTCTGATTGATGTTGACACCAAGGAGTTCAAGCACATCCGCGCTTCCGGAATTGCTGGATACCGAACGCCCGCCGTGCTTGGCAACTCGCGCCCCGGCAGCGGCCGCGACAAAAGCCGCCGCGGTAGAAATATTGAAAGTGTGAGCCGCATCTCCGCCGGTACCGCAGGTATCCACCAGATGCCGGTCGTCGTGCACTTCCACGGGTGTGGCAAATTCCCGCATCACCTGGGCGGCGGCTGTAATCTCGCCGATGGTTTCTTTTTTCACACGGAGCCCGGTGACGATGGCAGCCATCAGTGCGGGCGACAACTCTCCCCGCATGATCTGACGCATGAGCGAGAGCATTTCGTCATGAAAAATTTCACGGTGTTCGATGATGCGCGCCAGCGCTTCCTGTGGTTTCATTCTGCCATCCCTTTTCTACAATGCATCCGCCGCTTACTTCCCTTCACCAGACCTTAATCCGAATTTGGAAACGTCACTGGTTCAGAAAATTCTGCAGCATACGGTGTCCGTGCTCGGTAAACACGGATTCGGGGTGAAACTGAACGCCCTCGACAGCGCGGGTTCTGTGGCGCACACCCATGATTTCCCCCTCTTCCGTCCAGGCGGTTACCTCGAGGCAACCGGGAAGGCTTTCCGGCTCAATGACGAGAGAATGATAACGGGTGGCAGTGAAGGGATTGGGCAGAGTGTGAAACATTCCTTGCCCCGTGTGAAAAATGGGTGATGTCTTACCATGCATGAGTTTCCGTGCGTGCACGATATTGGCGCCGAAAGCCTGCCCTATGCTCTGGTGGCCGAGACAGACACCCAGTATGGGAACCCGGCCATTGCACAGCTCAATCAGCGGTACCGATATGCCTGCCCTGCTTGGCGTACAGGGGCCCGGAGAAATGACGATATGCGCGGGCTTTAACTTCACAACCTCATCCGGGGTAATTTCATCATTGCGGAATACGATCACGTCCTCACCCAGTTCACCAAAATACTGCACCAGGTTGTAGGTGAAGGAATCGTAATTGTCTATCATCAACAGCATGTATGAATTTATGCGCGAGCAATCAGCCGAAAAATCTGCTTCTTCTACTGCCCTGTCACTCGTCTGGGGTTGCGAGTCCTGACAGGAACGTTGGGACCGGTATTATCCCTTCTCGGAATCGGGCGGGCAAGAGGAATGAAAGATTCAAAACAACAGGACCTTCGCTCAAGGCCTTTTTGAACAAGACCAGTAGGGCGGGTTGTGCCTAACAATCATGGCCCTCATGCTAAGCGTGTTTAGCGATCTCTGAAGAAGGATAAGCGGCCATTGAGGAAAGCTGCTTTTTACATCCTGTCACTGAATCGCCTTCCCGGGCCAGAGAAGGCTCGGATGCGATCTATTTGATACGCGCGACGGCGGCAAGCAGTTCGTCGTCATCCATCAGGACCAACACCCGGAGACCGGCGCGCAGTAATTCACTCTTTTTTATCTGCCTGTCGTGATCAATGCAGCGTTGCTTAAGTACAGCGATTTCCTTGTGCTCGGTTTCGGGAATCGAATAACGATCGCGCACAAGTTTAATTTTTTTTTGCTTCGCGAGCTTGACCGTCTTATCCGTTTTTTCCTCTGACTTCCTCCGGGTCGCATGTTGCCGCGGCTTCTCATTCTCCTGAATGCCTAGTGATATTTTGGCTGAGCCCAGCGGTTCGGGAGTCTTGGGGGCTGGCAGGTTTTCCTCTTTACGCACTTTGCGTATTGGGGCAGCCACCAGATCTTTCGTCGCTTTTGTCGACGTCACCGCCTCTTCCACCCCTTTGATCTTCGTTCTTGCGGGCTGCTTTCGTGATGTTGCTGTCATTATCTTTTCCTCCCGGATGTCGGAACAAATTGGTGAATAGAATAGTATAGACCATAAAAACCGTACGATACGTTTTACGCAGCCGTTACCGGGATCACTGCTGATGCCGGTTTGCTCATTACGATATGGTTGCCCCCCTTCTATATGGTCGCCCCCCTTCTTAATGACATTAAAATGAACCTGGCGAAAAGTAAGCAAAGTGGCCCGCCATCATCCCGTACAGAAATCTTCACATCCTGTTGCGATGGCTGCAGTACTAGAACACCGAATTGTTCTTTTGTGTAATTCGCAATCGTATCCACTACTCCTGTACGGGACAGCTAATTGATCATATTTCCGGGATGCTGGCCTTCAAGCTTCTCACGATAGTTTTCAAGTAGATTTTCCATTTCGACCCGCCTCATCCCCGTGAATGGCTCAGCCTCCAAAATGGCATTAAAGGCGCCCTTAGTGGCGTACCAATCGACCAGTTCGAGCCCTATCCGGTAAAGCTCATCGTTGTTTGTTTCGCAAAGCTTTCGTTGGTCGCTCTGCTTTGCACCTTCGGCTGCCGTATCCCTAATATCCTGTTCCAGTTGTTTGCGCTGAGCGGATAATTCTTCGTTTTGCTTAACTGCTTCGTGCAGACGTGAACGCAAATCGGCCGCTTCGGTGTTTGCCGCGTCTATCTCCTTCTCAAGCCGGGAAGCCTTGGCTGCAGCACTTGCTGCAGATCGCTTGCGGGATTCTGCTTCGTCATGGGCTTTTCCCAGCGCTTCTTCGAGTTCCGTTTTTTCCTGATCCACCGCAACTTTCTGCTGCTGAATCTCGTTCAACTGCTGCTGCACGCGGCGCAGTGCCTGCCGCTCCCTCTTTTGATCCTTATTGCTGGCGGCTTCCGCTGCCACGATGCCAAGCGGCACGGAACTCACCAGAAAAGCCGCCACCGCCCACCGGCACAACCACCGCAAAATCTTTTCTTTGCTGTGGCTCATACCGAAACCTTGCACCCTGCCATCGGGAGCACCAGGGTTATCCGCAACGGGACATGGCTAAAAAAACGCACCATGAGGTCAGAACCTCGCATTAAAGTCGAGATTGACCGTATCGATGGCCAAGGGCAAGCCGCTCACTTGATCGTATGACATATAGCGAAGACCCAGCCAGGTGTTGTTGGCCACGCCATATAAACCCTGGATGGTGTAGCCCTTGTGGTTGGTGCCCCCCAGCAGGTAGTTGGAATCGGTAAACGCATCCAGCATCGAGTCGCGCTCCGACCGGCGATAAAAGCCCAGCACCTGCCACTGGTGCCGTTCCGAAATGATGGGGTGGCCTATGGTGAGGCGCGCCTGATACGCGTTGATTTCCGGCTTGATGTTCTGCCCCGTGCGCGCGAGGATTTTGTCCTCGTTGTAGCCCACGTTGCGAGCGAAATCAAGCGCGCCAATGATGTGAATGGGCCTGAACCCAGCGTAGTCCGCAACCATCGTCAAATTCGCGATCCGGTAATCAGCTGCCAGAGCCCAGAGGTTGGTGGTGGGGTTGCCATCATTATCAATGTTAAAAAGACTGTTGCCTTTTTGACGGAATAGAGTAGCAGTCTGGTTGAACAGAGTATCGCCAAAAGCAGGGTTGCGGACGCCGCTGATATTGCGATAGTCATAAATCCCAGCACCCACCCGGACCGTAGTATCGCTATCTTCTGGAGCCCATTCCACTCCGGCCTGTGCCCCGTAAAACCATTTGTCCTTGGACTTGACGGTCTCACTCTGATTGATTTCCTGCAAGGGGAATATCCCTGCGTTAAAAAACGGCTTGATAACCCGGTCGTGGTCCAACCAGGGGTGGAGATTGATAGCCAGCCCTTCAAAGTTCAAGTCAACGTCCCATAACAAATCGGTATGCACGACGCCAGCCGCCGGTATGGTATGTGGCCCCTCCCTGAGCGTGCCCGTGTAAATGTTACCGACTGTGCCTACGAAGAAAGGATTGGGAATACGCCCGCCAGTAACGGTGAACCAATCGGAGGGAGATAGCTTGAGGTAAGCCTGATCGAGCACGAAGCTGAACTTGCTGTTGAAAGTCCCGAAAGTCTGCAGAGTGGATGTCGGGGATCCGATGGAGATCGGGGAGCCCAGTATCTGGCCAGTTGTCGCGGGATCATTGACATTACCGGTGGTCAGGCGCAGCCCGAGGTCCACCCCCTTGGTGACGTTGGCATTGATTCCGAGGCGCATGCGTATCCGTTCCCGATGATAGCTGTCCTCCGTGGTATTGCCTATCTGCTGGCCGTTCGCCAGAAAGTTGGCCGCGGGAGCATTACTGCTGGCGTAGAAGTCGGCCTGTTCTCTTAACCGGATGTCACCCTCCATGGTGAAGCGGTTTGTCCATTCCGGAACCGCGTTCACGTCCCCCCAGCGTTCCTGCTTGGCTTGGCCCACGACCTCCTCGCGCAATTGATCCCGGATTTCGTTCTTTATGTGCTCGGGTACGTAAGTCACCCTTACCTCGCCCTTTTGAGGCTCGCCGGCTTCAGGTTGCGCGGTGTTTTCCGGGGCTTGCCGCTGGGAGGATTTTGCTTTCTGTTCAGCCTTCCGGATCATTTCATCCGCCACTTCCTGCTTTATCACGCCCTGCTCAACCAGAAGATGAATCAGGTTTAACGTCGTCTCATAAAGGATCTCGACTTTCTCGCGCTCGTCGATTTTCGCCTGTGCGCCAGGCGCAAATGTTACCGCCACGATGGCAGCCACGAGCATCAAACAGATATTCATTTCGTTACGTTTCTCCGACATCAGGCCCGCGACGTCACGCGTATTTTCAGCGGTTGCGGCATATCCGCCGGGGGAGCCTCGCGGACGGTCCGCAAATTCTGCAGCACACCCTTGAGCAACCCATCGACTTTCTCATCACCTGTGCGGTCAGCCAGTTCAGCTCGCGCCACGTTTCCGCCAGCATCAATCCAGACTTTCACTATCACCTTGTAAGTCTTGTCCTTGAGCGCTCGCTCACGCGCCAGCGCATCCTGAAACGCGGCATTCACCGCCTCGTTTACTATTCCGTCATACCAGGCCCAAGGATTCCCTCTGGAGCCGCCGATCAGATCTGCGCCACCTTTTTTCCCGACGAGGCCAAAACCGTCGCCGCTTCCCGTTCCTTCGGCATCAATGCCCAGATCCGGCCCTGGCGGGGGCTCGTCGGCCTGATCCATTGGCTCGGGCTCGGGCTCCGACAGCTTTATTTCTTCCTTCACTACGGGCTCGGGCGGCTTCTGCTCGGGGGGCGGCGGGGGGGGGGGGGGTTT